>CAYREY010000011.1:0-5973 GCA_964423405.1 uncultured Chitinophaga sp.
GGCCCTGTAACACCCTGTGCTCCGTTTACTCCATCGGCACCGGTAGCACCTTGTGGGCCGGTGGGGCCGGTAGCACCATTGGGGGCATTTGCAGCATACAATGCATATGGTACGCTCATTAGTTGCGATGTGCCCATATCCGTATAATTACTACCGCCGTTTATATCTATTTGTACCTGCAGATATTTACTGCCACTACCCCAGTTTACTGTAGCCAGGTTTGTCTGGCTGCCCAGTACGTAGTTAATAAGCCCAAACTGATTGGTTGTAGCTGTTGTTGTTTCCTGGAAAATTACCGGGCCATTGGGGCTGCCATCGTGTATGTAAAAACGTATGGATACGTTTGTGCCCTGCGGCACTGTCTGGCCCTGAGCATTACGTACCACCGATTGATAATTTACACCCTGTGGTACCTGCGCCAGCGCACTGTTGCTAAATGCAATAACAAGCACTGTAACAGCAGTAAGAAAGCAGCCAATGCTTGTTGCTTTAAACCTTAAATGTGGTGTAGTTGTTTGCATACCATAATTTTTGTATTGCAAAACTACATGCCTGCAATTGCGGCGGCGCGACAAATAAGCCCGGTTTTCGAACACCCGAATTGTATATGTGGCCACATTTTTTTATTATTTGCATAACAACCACCCTTCTGCTATATGGCCAAAAAGGACAACTTACTGCAATTGATTAACAGCATGAGCCCAGCCGAGAAACGGCATTTTAAACTTACCTGCAGCATAATGCCCGGCGATAAACGCTACCTGCAGTTGTTTGATACGCTGGACGGCAATACAAATTACAACGCCGGCATACTATGCCGGCAGTTAAACCTTACTACCAAACAGTTGGCCGACGACAAGCACTACCTTACCCGGGTGTTGCTAAGCAACCTGCGCAGCAACGTGCCGCTTGAAACAGAAAGCGATATTTTATATAGTGATTTTGAAGATGCCCGCCATTTGCTACGGCGCGGCTTATATGCTTATGCCGCCGAAACCGGCGAAGCGATACTTATACGGGCCCGCAAAGGCGAGCATTTTGATTTAATGTATGGCCTGCTAACACTACTGCATACCTGCTACAACCACCTGCAAAACTATGCGCGTATGCATACTATAGGAGAAGAGTGCCGGCAGTTGGCTATACTTAGTGCCGAGCGAAATGAAATGCGCTGGATAACCGGTATGGCGGCAGATTACACCATTGCCCGCCATGGCAAAGCAGGAACATTTGAAAAACTAATGCAGCACGAACTAATGCAAAAACGGGCAGAGCAACTTACCGGTGAACTGGCCCGTGCAGAATGGTTTACTGTAAAACACAGATACTACTCTACAAGGTCGGCGAGAGAGGATATATACAAAGCAAGTGTAAATGAGTGGAAGTACTACCAGAAGCACCCGGATATAAAACGCAACTTTCCGCAGATATACATACTAATGTTTACGCGCCGCATAAATGCAGCGTATGCCGTTAAAAATTTTAAGCTGATGCAGCAGCTGGCCTTGCAGCTGAAACAGGAGATAAAAGGTCCTGCTATTAAAATAAGTAACGCACAGCAACAGTATTATGCCGATTATGCCGACTGCATGCAGCTACTGGCATTTAACGGCCTGCAGCAACACCAAAATGTACTTGACGTAGCCATAAAGATGAGTTACGCACGCCGCCCCAGTTACCAGTTTATGTATCTTATTTGCCAGGCATCGGCATTGCTGTTGCTGCAACGCCCTGCCGATGCGGTAGATAAGCTGGAAGAGATACTTAACCTGGGTAATGATATAAACCCCGAACTGATGGGGATTGTACGTACCATGATGATAATGGCCCAGTACGATTTAGGCAATTACTCAATTCTTCCGCATATGGTAAAATCGAGCAAGCTATGGGTAAAACGCAGGGGGGTGCTTGATAAAGAAGATGAACTGCTGTTTAGCCTATTGGCAGCTGTGGTAAAACCAAACAATGCAGCAGCACATAAAAGCGCCTGGCAAAAACTACTGGCAGCTATTGAGGCAGGTAAGCTTACCTACATTTGCGATAACATCAACTTTGAAGAATGGGCCCGCAGCCGTGCCCATGTAAAAGCCAGGTTTATTTATTAAGTTGAGAACAGGCGTGGGCTAAGTAACTGGTAATGCAGCTATGTGTATTTATTAATAAAGCTAAGCACCAAGCACCAAGCACGGCTGGAAGTTCCTACTGATAACACAATGTAATTACGTTAAGCACCACCTCTTCTCGCTTTGCTCGACCAGCGCCTCCTTGAATGCACGCCGTGCGGCGGCGTAAGTAGGAGAAAAAACAGCCAGGTAAAGCTTCAGTCAATAATATTGCATGCCTGCGCCCCTCACTATATTTTATTTAGTTTGATTAAAGTAATCGGGCGGGTAAAATTTTTGCCCGTATTTTTCACCTATAGCTATTAACCGCTGCATGGCCTCGGGGGTAGGTGGTTGCATAACCGGAAACTCGCCCTGCTGTATAGGTTTACCTATTTCTGCAAAAAAGGCATCTAACCCGGCGGGTACTACTACACACCACAGGCGGGCTACCTGGTTGCTCTTGTTTTTAAAACCATGCACCATGCCGCCCCGGGGTATATTAATAAACGAGCCCGTTACGGCCGTGTACGTTCCTTCTTCGCTGCTTACCTCTACCTCGCCCTCCAGTATATGAAACGACTCCTGAAAACCGGCATGGGCATGTGGGCCGGGGCCGCCACCGGGTGGCACTACCATATCTATTACGGCATAGGCACCGCCGGTTTGTTCGCCGCTTAGTACAATGCGGTAGTTGCCACCGCCTATGGCCAGGCAGGGGCCATCTGTAGGGCCTACGGTAGTTAGTTTGTTTTCTGCTTGCATGTGTGCGTTTGTATAGGATAAATGTAACCGAATTTATGTTTATAGATTTGTCAACTTTTTAAAAGTTGACAAATCTAAATGCCCCTGTTTGGCGCGGGAATGAAGCCATGGATTGAGCCGAGCTTCTCGTGCCGGGGTTCAATAGCAAGATATAGAAACTATTTAGGGTATTTAGTGGTTGGTAACTCTGCTATGTTTTTACGGAAACTAAACACCAACCACGTCTGATGATAAACCCGAAGCTTATATATTTAATTTATATTTAATGTGTTAGTAGGGGTTAACATCGGATTTCTATAAAAAGCTGATAGTTAGTTGTTTATTGGTGGGGTGGGTTAACATTTTTTGAGGGGCTATCAGCACACAGGGCATAAAAAAAGCGCCCCGCTGTAAGGCGGGGCGCTTTTGTATTTGTAAGCAGTATATGTTACTGGCCTAAGTAAGCTTTAAGGGCCTTGCTGCGGCTTTGTGAGCGCAGTTTGGTAATAGCCTTGTCTTTAATCTGGCGGATACGCTCGCGGGTAATACCCAGTTGCTCGCCTATATCTTCCAGGGTCATTGGGTGCTCTACACCTATACCGAAGAACAGTTTAATTACTTCTTTCTCGCGCTCGGTAAGCGAGGCCAGTGTGCGCTCGGTTTCTATACGCAGCGAGTCTTTATAATCTAAGTGGCTATCGGTTTTATCGGCGTTAAAGTTTTCCAGTACGTCTATCAGGGCGTTGCTTTCACCATCGGTAAAAGGCGCATCCATACTTACGTGGCGGGCGCTTATGCCCAAGGTAGCTTCTACTTCCTCTACGGTTATTTCAAGCACCATGGCTACTTCCTCCGGGGTTGGTTCGCGCTGGTATTTTTGCTCCAGTTCGCTAAACACTTTATTTATTTTGGTAAGCGAGCCTACTTTGTTAAGCGGCAGGCGTACCATACGGCTGTGCTCGGCAAGTGCCTGAATGATTGACTGACGGATCCACCACACAGCGTACGATATAAATTTGAAACCACGGGTTTCGTCAAATTTCTGGGCGGCTTTAACCAGGCCCAGGTTACCTTCGTTTATAAGGTCGTTAAGCGATAGTGAGTTGTTCTGGTACTGTTTGGCTACCGATACCACGAAACGCAGGTTGGCACGTGTCAGTTTCTCCAGGGCCGCCTGGTCTCCGGCACGAATCCTCCGCGCCAGTTGCACCTCTTCTTCGGGGGTCAACAGGTCTTCTTTACCAATCTCCTGCAGGTACTTCTCAATCGACTGGCTTTCGCGGTTGGTAATGGATTTCGAAATCTTTAACTGTCTCATTTATTATCTCCTTTTTGTTAAAATTTAGGCAGGGTATTTTTAGAGCGAACGCGAAAATACATTTTATTATCTAAACCATAGCAATGTAATATCGAAAGCACTAAAAAGCAATAGGTTGGGGCACATTTATTTTCAAAAAATGCTCTAAACCACGTATATAGACGCTTTTGACGTGTAAAAATTGTGAGATGTTGCGGCAGCGTTACCATTTTTTAAAGGTGGCAGGCTGTATATAGCCAATGGCTTTTAAATAACCTTGCGCGGGCTGTGTGGTACAAGGTAACCCGGCGGCTATTCGCTGTGGCGGGTTTGTAAGTACTGTACTACTATACCTTTGGCTATCAGGTATTGGCCGGCTATGTACAGCACCATTATAATAATACGGGCCATAGGCACGGGTTGTATAAACCGGCTGATGGCAATAAATGAGTCGGATATCATAAACAGCAGGGCCCCGCCAAACACCAGGGCAAAGCTGTTATCGCTCACCCGCTTGTAGCGGTTTATGGCATACACTACCATGGTGCCAATGGCGGTGGTATACACTATTACGGGTACCAGTACCGGTTTGGTTTGCGGGTTGTTGTTAATAGAAGGCAGCAGCACCGATAGCAGGCCAACAAGGTACAGTACCAGCGGTGTAAGCACCCATGCGCGGCGCGGCAGTACGCCGGGTATGTTTTTGTTGTTTACTGCCGCAAAGGCTACTATGTATAAAATATGGGTGATAAGAAAGCCTACCAGCCCCAGTAGAAAATAGTTGGGGTTTACGTTTGTAAACATCAGGGCTACATCGCCTATCCACGAAAAAAAGAAGGCTACGACCATTAGCTTATGGATACGGGTTACCTTGCCTGCTGCGCTTATAAAAAAGGCTATAAGCACCGGCATTAGCAGGGGTTTGGTAATAAGGCACAGGGTACGGTTATCGGTGGCCTCAGAAAAAATTTCAACTATGGCTATAAGCAGGTATAGTACAGCTAGTATGGTTGGCATGGCGGGTATGTTTACTGCCAAAGGTAAATAATTAGCGCAGTAGAAATGCCGGCACTACCAGTCATTCTGCCAAATTGGGTACAATCGGTCATAATGTGCTGACATATTTGCCCATGCGTTTTTGGGGATAAAATGCTGATGAAAATTTTTTTGAGATATGAGCAGCATCATTAAAACCCGCGCCGGTATTGGGTTTTATTTGCATTTAGTTAACACAGAATTTGATGTTTTGATAAAAACAGCAGTATTTTTGCAAACGAAAAATTACGGGTTGGCATTATATCTGACAACACGGTAAACATTAATAAACCAATTAAAAAAAGGAAAATGGCAACAAACAATTTGCAGGAAAACCTGAAGAAGTATTTCTACTCAGGTGTTGGACTGGCTTCTCACACAGCAGAGGTAGTTCAGAAGGGTGTAAACGAATTAGTAAAAAAAGGCAAAGTTAGCGAGGCTGACGGCAAAAAGCTGGTAGGCGAAGCTATTAAAAAAGTAGAGGCCCGCCGCCCTGAAATTGAAGCCAAATACAACGAGGCAGTTCACAAATTTGTGAAACTTACTACTGCCGAAGTATCTAAACTTCAGAAAAGAATTGAGAAACTGGAAGGCCAGCTGAAAGTAAAAGGTGCTTCTGCTCCTAAAGCTGCTGCCCCTAAAGCTGTAGCCAAAAAGAAAGTAGTAAAGAAAAAAGCAAAACCAGCTGCTAAACCGGCTGCTGCTGCCGAGCCTACTACCCAAGCTTAATTAGAGTTACAATAGTTCCTCTATATATACAATGCCGCTCTGTTTTACAGGGCGGCATTTTCTTTT
>CAYREY010000011.1:6073-34445 GCA_964423405.1 uncultured Chitinophaga sp.
ATAGTTCCTCTATATATACAATGCCGCTCTGTTTTACAGGGCGGCATTTTCTTTTTAAGTAATACTACTCTGCTATGTATCGCTGCATTTATCGGAGTAATCACGAATTTTATCCGTGTAATCAAAGGCCGGAGGCTGTAATCATTTTTAAGTTTATATATTTAGTCCGAAATTATGTTTAATCAGACCTTCCGGAACCTTAACCGTACCCGAGAAATACTGGGTATATTAATTAAATACGGTTTCGAAGATTTTATAGCCAACAGTACCCTGCGCAACCTTGTAACCGAGAGTATGCGTATTAGCTGGCAGCGTGCCGAAAAACCGGTAATGGAGTACACCCGTTTTGAGCGGGTACGTATGGCTGCCGAGGAGTTGGGTCCCACCTTTATTAAGCTGGCGCAGGTACTAAGCAACCGCCCCGATATTATACCCGAGGGGCTGGTAAAGGAGTTTGAAAAACTACAGGACCGCGTGCCGCCGGTGCCTTTTCCTCAGGCTAAAGAGATTATAGAGCGTGAAACAGGCCGCAAGCTGGAAGAGCTGTTTGAAGAGTTTGCCGAAAAGCCCATGGCCTCGGCCAGTATAGGGCAGGTGTATAAAGCCAAGCTGCGTACCGGCGAGGAAGTAGTAGTGAAAGTACAGCGCCCCAATGTGGCCGATATTATAGAGCAGGACCTTAGCATTATTAAAGAGGCGGTGCGCCGTATGGACCGCTACATGAAAAAGCAAGGGGTACTGAACGGAGAGGAGGTGGTACGCGTATTTGAACGTGCCATTACCAAAGAGCTGGACTACCTGAACGAGGCCCGCAACATCGATCGTTTCAGGGCTACCTACCGCCACCGTACCGATTTTTATGTGCCTAAAGCCTACCGCGAGTTTAGCACGGGTAAGATATTGATAATGGAATTTGCCAGAGGTTGTAAAATTACCGATGTAGATCAGTTACGGGCCTGGAACATAAGCCCCGCCCGTATTGTAGAGAAAGGCATGGACATATACCTCTCGCAGATATTTGAGTTTGGCTATTTCCACGGCGACCCGCACCCGGGCAACGTATTGGTAAACCCCGATGGTAAGATAATACTACTGGACTTTGGTATGGTAGGGCAACTGATGAAAAAGGATAAGTATGCCTTTGCCGGTATATTTATAGCTATGAGCCGGTTTGATGCCCGCGAAATGGCTAACCAGCTGCGCAAGTTGGCGGTAGAGGATAACATAACCGATATGCGCCAGTTTGTGTACGACCTGAACGACCTGATAGAGGATTACGCCCACCTGGATGTAAGCGAAAGTTCGATACAGGACGTGATACAGCGCCTGCAAAAAATTATGTACGATTACCACATTACCGTACCCGGTGGTGTGTTTCTTATTTTCCGGGCATTTGCCATACTGGAGGGCATTGGCAAAAAACTACACCCTAACTTTAAAACCTACGAGTTTATACGCCCCTATGGGCAAAAGCTACTTACCGATCAGCTTAAGCCCGAAAACCTGGCCTCGGAGGCTTCGCAGCGTTTTTCTAACCTCACCAGTTTTCTTAATAGTTTTCCGGTAGAGGTACGCGGTATTTTACAGCAAATAAGTAAAGGTAAGTTACATAGCGAGGTAGAATTACAGGGCTATGGTTATGCCCTAAAGAAGTGGGATAGTGTAAGTACGCGTCAATCGCTGGTTAATATTATCTGTGCGCTTATTATAGGCTCATCTATCGCCTTGTTGGGCAATTACCCCGAGGAGATGAAGTTTGTTTACGGCATTAATAAATGGAGTTTTATGGGCTACAGTGTAGCCGGCGGCTTTTTCGTAATATGGCTGTATGCCATATTGCGCAGGCAGGTGTACAAATAAGCTACCTACTGCGGTATAGTTACATGAAACACAGTGCCGCCGGGTTTATTCTTCTCTACCCATATTTTGCCCCGGTGGCGGGTTACAATTTTTTTGCTGAGTGTTAGCCCCAGGCCGGTGCCACTGTACTTTTCGCGCGGGTGCAGGCGCTGAAACAGTTCAAAAACCTTTTTATGGTATTCATCGGGTATGCCTATGCCGTTATCGGCAAACGATAGGTGCACCTGCTTTTTGTTTTTGCGGGCACTTATTTTTACAAGCGGGTCTTTGCTCTCGTTATATTTTACGGCATTTACTATCAGGTTCTGAAACAACTGAAACATCTGCATCCGGTCGGCAATAATTACCGGTAGCTTACCGGTTTTTACAGTGGCATTTCTCTCGTTCAGCCATACCGAAATGCTTTCTACCACAGCCGCGCAGGTGTTGTTCAGTTCAACTTCGGTAAGCGGCGTTTCCGAAAAATCTATTTTAGAAAGGCTGAGCATATCTTTTACCAGCCCATCCAGCCGGTGGGTAGCGCCGGTAATAAAGTTAAGGTATTCAATGGTGGTAGGGTCGGCGTTTTTCTTCAGGTGCCGCTCCAGCAGGTTCACAAAACTGCTGATAGTACGCAGCGGTTCTTTCAAATCGTGCGAGGCAACATGTGCAAACTGTTTCAGTTCGTTATTCGACATCTCGAACCTATGAATATAACTGGCCAGTTCAAAGTTACGCAACCGGTCTATCACTGCATTTTTTTCGGCCAGTTCTACATCATATCGTACTATAGTGTCGTTGTATGCTTTCTCCATTTCGTGCCGGTGCAAATCTTCGCGCAGGCCGGCGTATTCGGTTTGGCAGGCAAGGGCCTTTTCGTACTGTTCCATACGTTCGTAGCATTTGCTCATGGCGCTTAACAGCGTTGCCAGCTCTATCTTGCTTTTAGTGTTACGCAGTATTTTTTCGGCATGTTTCAGGTTGGTAAGTGCTTCCTTATACCGTTTCTTATCGCTAAGTGCATTGCCTATGTTAATGTACGATATGGCAATGGATACCGGGTTACGTCCCTTTTTGCGCAAATCGAGGCTGCGGTGCAGGTAGCTTAATCCTTCTTCAAATTTACCCTGCTGTATTTTAAGCGTGCCTATATTGTTGCAGGTAAGGTATATGCCCTCGGTATCGTTTATCTGTTCAAACTTCTCCAGGGCTGCTTTCATTCGGGCCAGCGCCTGTTTATAGTCTTTCTGGTAGAAATAGTAAACAGCCATACCATCATAGCAGCGCGCTACACCGTTGCTGTAGTTTATTTCTTCATAAAATGCAACTGCTTTTTCCAGATTCTCCTTACGCAGGTGTATGTTCTCAGGGCGCCGGTTAAGTATAGCCAGGTTGTAGTACAGGTCGGCAATGTCTTTTAATTCTTCGTTGCTTTTGCCCGGATTAGCCAGTAATAAATCAAGCGCATTTTTGTAGCTCTCCTGCGATTTTTGTAGTTCGGTAAGGTAATAATAGTTTACCCCCATGGTTTTAAATATCTCCGAGAGGTCACGTTGCTTTTCGAAAGTGTTTTTGAAGTAAAGAGCCTTCTCGCAGTGGTTTAGCGAGGTGGTATAGTCATTACGCAACCGGCAGAAATAAACAGCCAGTTGCAAATGTGCTTTTGCAATCATGGCTTTATCATCGGTTTTTATAGCCAGTTGCAGGGCTTTGCGGGCGTAGGTAAACGCCTGTTTGTTGCGCTCGCGGTTGTGGTGTTCGCTCAGTTGTAATAACGCACGCACTGCGCTGCCGGTATTGCCGGTACGTACGGTTTTTCGTAGTTGTTCAAGTTTATTATCGGCAGTGTCCATTATAAACAATAAATATACGCAGCTTTTAGCATAAACCGGTAACACACCGGCTTTTTTGTAACCGGTGCCGGTTCTCATTATACATAGCATAATGTATTAACAAAAATCTGTTACAACTTATAACTACCTGCCGGCTTCTATGGTTTATGACTTAGTGTATCAATAAAAAAAAGGCCGGTTAAACCGGCCTTTTTTATTGATTGTTTTTTTGATTAATGGAACGTAATCGTCATTTCTACCCGTCTGTTTTTCTGGCGGCCCTGTGGTGTGTCGTTGGTGGCTATTGGCTTTGTTTCGCCGTAGCCGTAAGCATCCAGGTAAGTGGTGTTTACACCTTTATTGGCCAGGTATTTTTTCACAGCATCGGCTCGTTTTTGCGATAGTATCATATTCTTCTCATCGCTGCCTACATTGTCGGTATGGCCTTCTATTTTTAAGCCATAGCTAGGTTTTTTAACCAGCAATGCAGCCAGTGAGTTAAGCGATGGATAAGAACTGGTCCGTATCACATCTTTTCCGGTTTCAAATTCCAGATTTTCGAAAGCATATTTAATAGTTTCCAGTTCCTTCTTTTCCAGCTTAGGGCAGCCTTTGTTTTCAGGTAGTCCGGCTATGGTAGGGCAGGCATCGTCTTTGTCAAAGACCCCATCGCTGTCTTTGTCGGCCCATGGGCAACCCATGTTTTCTTTATCACCTTTGGTTTGTATGCACTTGTCTTCGTTATCATACACCCCATCGCCATCAGTGTCGGGGCAGCCAAAGTGGTCTTTATCGCCGGGTACATCGGGGCATAAATCGGTTTTATCAGGGGTTCCATCTTTATCGCGGTCAGGGCAGCCATTAAACTCAGGTACACCCGGCGTATCGGGGCACTCGTCCAGCTTATCGGCTATGCGGTCGCTGTCACGGTCGGGGCAACCGTAAAACTCGGCCAGTCCTTTTTCGGTTACGCACGAGTCGCGCATATCTATCACACCATCACCATCGGTGTCCGGGCAACCTTTGTACTCGGCAGGGCCGGGGTTGTCAGGGCATTGGTCTTCGGTATCTGTAATGCCGTCGCCGTCACGGTCGGGGCAACCTTGCGAGGCACAGGTGCCTTTTTCTTTTTTGCACAGGTCTTTTTTGTTGCTTACACCGTCTTTGTCGCGGTCGCGTTTTTTCTGGTATGGTATAGTTACTTTAAGTGCAACGTGCACATCGGCGTTGTACACAAATTTTTTGGCAAACAGCCCCAGTAAATCCTGTGTACCAACAGTTAGCGGCCCCATGCGCAGGGTTGTTCCCAAGCTGAAATTGCCCAGCGCATCATAGGTCATAGGTATGTAGGCGCCAAACCAGGCATGGTCGTATTTAGGGGTAAGGGTTACAGATGAGGTATGATGCACCATGTTGCGGTTAGGCGCCATGTTAGGCGATATTACGCCCGACAGGTTAACCCCGAAACCATAGGCTATGTTATAGTCCAGAAACAGGTTAATACGGGTGGGCAACCACATGGTAAAGGTTTTCTTATTATCTTCTTTAAAAATAAACCGGGCCTTTATGGTGTCGTCTATACTTTGCAGCCCATCCGGAAATTTAGCATCGCTAACTTTCCAGTTTTCAATATCGGCAGTAAAGTTGCCGCTGTATTGGCCACGTTTGTAACGGATACCACCCAGGTCAATCACACTAAAGCCGGCAGCAAGGGTATAGCGGTTCTGGTCAAAGCGCCATTCATCTTTGCAGTCCATTTGATATTTGTACTTGTCTTTATTAGGGCGCCATTCATATATCGCACCAAAGTCAACACCTACTGAAGGTGGCGCGTTAGAAAAGTTGAATAAATTTTTGGCATAGTCAGGTATGTTTTCGGCAGCGTAGCCTTTGGATGTTACCAGCCCCTCTGAGTAGGCATACTGCGCCTCGGCTTTGAAAATAGATATCGAATCAAAATTCTCCCAACGGTAATTCAGGTCTTTTACATAAGCATACCCACCGGCAAGGCCCTGTAACAGTTTTAGTGTACCACCTACTTTTACCATGTGCTCGCCTTTATCGTAGGCTACACGCGAGTAGGTGAAACCATAATCTATCCAGGCATTGGTACGGGTATTAATATTAGCGTTGGTAAGGCCTTTACCCAAAAAGCCGAGTGCATCTTGTGCTTTATTACCTACACCCAGATAAGCTATCCGGGCAAAAGTCTGATCCACCTTGTCCAGATTAAAAACGTAGTTAAAGTTATACGAAAACGCAAAGGCATTTTTATTCTTGTTTTCGCCTTTGCCCCAGCTACACATAAACGATAGCGGGCCTTGTATCTGCATACCTACATACGCAGCTTTATTGCGGCCGTTCAGGCGTTCTTTTAAATAGGTGTCCTGAAAGTTTACGCCAGATTGTACATACCCTTTTTTCAAAAATGTATTTCTATCAACCCCAACGTAGTTGTTGCCAACGTTTACACCTGCGCTAAACAGATTTACATCTGCAATAAAACGGCTATCGGCAATAGCCGGGTTCCAGTTAACATTGGTTACCCCACCATAAGGGCTGCTGCGTAGCCCGGTAAAAAACTGAGCCTTTACAAGCCCCGTAAATAAAATAAGTATGGCTGGTATTAATAGTAAACGCTTATTCATATACTACCGGTTTGGTTAGTGCAAATATAGCAAGCGCAGGTGTGGTGGTTAATAAAAATACTATCATATTACTACCGGTAGTTTATTTTTGTCCTGTATAATTATCAGTCATGAAAGGTTCTGCTAAGTTTTTAATAACTATACTACTGGTTACTGTTTTGTGTGCTGCTGGTCAAATGCTTTGGAACACACAGGCGGCACCGGCGCTACAGTTTCCTGCCGGGTATTTTCTGCTGGGCTTTTTTTCGGTAACCGTTACACTTATTCATCTTTTTTTAATGAGTGCGGCAAAAGGCGATGGGCAGGCATTTGTAAGAAGGTACCTGGCCAGCACGGTTATAAAGTTTATGTTTTACATACTGATGCTGGTTTTTGTACTGCTGCTATCTAAATTTGATAAGCGGGTGCTTATTATGCATTTTCTGTTCTATTATGTGGTATTTACTGTGTTGGAGGTTGGTTTTTTGTACACCGAACTCGAGAAAAGTAAACGGCAATCCTAAACCTGCAATTTCTAGTTCATAATATACATTGAATTGCCCTGTATATCAGCAACTTAGTGTATTGTGTGCCGCTAAGCACTGTTTTACCCTGTTTTATCCCCATTTTTTACTGTTTCTCATTTCTACAATTGCCATATTCTTTTATGTTTGCACCGCTTTTTCAAAAACGGTCATGAACAATACCCTTAAAACATACCTGAAACATATATCCACAGCGGTTTTCGCCGCTTTTTTGGTTACTTTTTCAGCTGGTGCTTTTGCCCAGGAACACGGTGAGCATACACCTGCTGCTACCCATACTGAACAAACCGGTAATGCCGGCGAAACTGAAAAAGGTGAAGAACTTAACATTGGTAAGCTTATTTTCGACCACATTCTCGATTCGCACGACTGGCATATTGCCGGAAGCCACCATCACCCCATTTACATTCCACTGCCTGTTATATTATATACCGACAAGGGGCTGGATGTGTTTATGTCAAGCCGCTTTTACAGCGAAGGCCATATTGCCATGGGCGAGCATTATGCCTATAAAATAAATGAAGAAACCGGCAAAGTACAGATAGTAGAGCCTACCGGCGAACATGAGGTAACTGTAAACGAAGCTGCTACCGCCAAACTTTGGGATATATCTATTACCAAAAATGCGTTTGCCATTCTGTTCAGCGTGGTGCTTATCATTTTTGTTTTTCTGCCAATTGCAAAAAAGTACCAGAAAAACCCCAATCGCGCCCCATCGGGTATGCAATCGTTACTGGAGCCTATTATCCTGTTTATTATTAACGATATTGCTATACCTAACATTGGTAAAAAGAAATACGAAAAATTCCTGCCGTTCCTGTTGACAGTGTTTTTCTTTCTGCTTACCAATAACCTGTTGGGCCTTATCCCATTTTTTCCGGGTGGCGCTAACGTTACCGGTAACATAGCTATTCCGTTAACATTGGCGGGTATAGTTTTAGTCATTATCATTCTATCATCTAACAAGCATTTCTGGACACACATGCTGGCCATGCCGGGTGTACCTAAGCCTGTACTTCTTATTCTTACACCTATCGAAATATTGGGCTTTGTTATCCGTCCGTTCGTATTAATGATGCGTTTGTTCGCTAACATTACTGCAGGCCACATTGTAATCCTGTCGTTTGTGTCGTTGATTTTTGTATTCGGTTCAATGAATGCGGGTGCCGGTTATGGCGCTTCTATCTTCTCTATGCTGCTGGTTATTTTTATGTCGTTACTGGAGTTGCTGGTTGCTTTCCTACAGGCGTATGTATTTACTCTGCTATCAGCTATTTACTTTGGCTCGGCTGTAGAAGAGGGGCATCACCACGAAGAGGCACATCATTAAACATATTTATAAACGCTTTTTTTCATTTTTTAAACCATTTTTTATGCTTAACACAGTATTATTAGCCGAACTAGGTAGTGGTGTAGCTGCAGTAGGTGCAGGTCTTGCCGCTATGGGTGCCGGTGTTGGTATCGGTCAAATTGGTAAAGCTGCTCTTGAGTCTATCGCTCGTCAGCCAGAAGCCGTTAACGATATCCGCGCCAACATGATCCTGACTGCGGCCCTTGTAGAAGGTGCTGCTATCGTGGCTATCCTGGTAGGTATGCTGGTACTATTCATTAAGTAATAGTATCGCTAAAAGCTAATTCAGGCAGCGAAAGCGGTTGGCATAGCTGCCTGATTTTTGTAAAAGAAATTAAATCAATATAAAACATGAGACTGTTAACCCCGGAATTCGGATTGATATTTTGGATGGTAGTTGGCTTCGGCATCCTGTTCTTCATTTTGAGCAAGTTTGCATGGAAACCAATTTTAGCCGGTATTAAAGAGCGTGAAAACTCTATCGAAGAATCGCTTCGTCAGGCTGAAAAAGCCCGTGCCGAAATGAGCCAGCTGGTTGCCAAAAACGAAGAACTACTGAACCTGGCTAAAGAAGAGCGTAATAAAATATTGCATGAAGCCCGCGAAGCGGCCGATCGCCTGAAAAACGAAATCGTAACTAAAGCTCAAAAAGAAGCCGAAGAGAAAATTCAGGCTGCTTTCCGCGAAATAGAAATACAGAAGAAAGCCGCTATAGTAGAGGTTAAAAATACTGTAGGTAACATGGCGCTTGAAATTGCCGAGAAAGTTATTCGTAAAGAACTGAAAAGCAATACCGAGCACGTAGAGTACGTAAACAAGTTAGCCAAAGAATCGAACCTGAACTAAGATGAGCTCACACAGAATAGCATCGAGATATGCCAAATCGCTTATTCAACTAGCCGAAGAAAAGGGCCAGCTGAACGAAGTGTTTGCCGATATCAAAAGCCTTGATACCACTTTTGAAAGCAGCCGCGATTTAAAGCTGATGTTCAAAAGCCCTATTATCCCTTCTGATAAAAAGCTGAACATAGTTAAGCGCTTGTTTGAAGGTAAAATCAGCGATTTGTTGTACCGCTTTTTAGTGCTGATGATAAAGAAAGGCCGCGAAGTACATTTTCACGACATGGTGGTAAGCTTTATTGAGCAGTACAATGTGTTGCGTAATATTACTCCGGTAACTATTACTTCTGCAGTAAAGCTGGATGCCGGGTTGGTACAAACCATGCTTACCTCGCTTAAAACTAAAGAGCAATTGGGAGACATACAATTGAAGGAAGTGGTTGATGAGAGCATTATAGGTGGCTTTATACTACAATACGGCGACAAAATGATAGACAGCAGTGTTGTGCGTAAGCTTAACGGCTACCGCGGCATAGTAGATGACGATTCATACATCAAAAAATACAGCTAATACTACCCTTGTAAGGGTAAAACACAAGCAGCCACTACTAAGTAGTGGCTGCTTGCATTAGGTACCTGCCCTCAGGCTAACCTATTGTTGTTTTAGCAGCGAAATCTGTCCGCTATGGTAAATGTCGTGATGTACCAGCCCGTGCAGCATTACATACCAGTTAAATTTCTTGCCGGGTACTGTTTCATCCAGCCTATCGTCGGTAAATGGCTCCATGGCTGCTATAAGCGCTGTCTGGCTGTTTTGCAGGTCCGCAACGGCTTGCAACCAGTTTGCCTCGGTTGCTTCATAGTTTTTAACCCAATCGGTTTCGCTGTTCAATTCTATGGTATAGGTATCGTTTCCTTTCAGGTATTCAGTTACAAATTTGCGCCAGCAGTAAAGGTGCATTACGTACTCGTATATATTGTGCTTAAAGCCGGCAGGTTTTGTAAAAGCCTGTTGCCAGCTTACGCCTTTCAATGTTTCCATCAGGTTATTGCCGTACCACATGGGGCCATCCCAGTTGCGGCTAAGTAGTTTTTTTATGCGGGCGGTTTCGGTAGTCATATAGCACTAAAGTAAACAGAATATTTTTTTGCTTCTTAACTACCTGTTAGGTTATTTAGGGGTATGTTTGCCCCATGGGTAAAATTAATTTTTATGCAGGTCCGGCCATATTACCGGCTTCGGTTATAGAACAGGCGCAGGCAGCCGTTAAAAATTTCGAAGGTACAGGGTTAAGCATACTGGAGGTATCGCACCGCGGTAAAGAGTTTGTAAAAGTAATGGATAATGCCCGCGCGCTTGCAAAAGAGCTGATGGGGCTAAACGATAACTACGAGGTTATTTTTCTGCATGGAGGCGGCCTATCGCAGTTTCACATGGTGCCTATGAACCTGCTTAATGAAAACGAAACGGCCAGTTATTTCGATACCGGCACCTGGGCGCATGGGGCACTTACCGAGGCTAAGTTATTTGGTAATGTACATATAGCCTGTTCATCTAAAGATAAAAACTACACCTACGTGCCAAAGCAGTATAGTGTAGCTCCCGGTTCTAAATACCTGCATATTACCAGCAACAATACCATATATGGTACGCAGCTACAGTTGCCACTAAACCCACCAGCCGGTGTGCCGGTAGTATGCGATATGAGCAGCGATATTTTTTCGCGCAAGGTAGATTATAATCAGTTCGGTCTGGTGTATGCAGCAGCGCAGAAAAACCTGGGACCTTCGGGTACAACATTGGTGGCAGTAAATAAAAACACACTTGGCCACGTTAACCGCCGTATTCCGCGTATGCTCGATTATCGACAACATATAGAGAAAGAAAGCATGTTGAATACCCCGTCGGTGTTCCCAATATATGTGGCATACCTAACCCTGCAATGGGTTAAAAGCGAAGGGATAGATACTATAGAAGCCCGCAACCTGCGCAAGGCTAAAAAATTATACGATACTATAGATGCCAGCCACCTGTTTAACTGCCCTATAGCTAAAGAGGACCGTTCAATAATGAATGTATGCTTTACTGTGGAGGATAAAACTCTGGAAGAAAAATTTATACAATTTACACAGGCGCGTGATATAGTTGGCCTTAAAGGGCATCGTAGCGTAGGTGGCTTCCGGGCTTCAATTTATAATGCTATGCCCGAGAGCGGTGTAGACGCGCTATGTGAAGCTATTATAGATTTTAAAGGCTGATAGTAAGTTGGCTTACCAACCGGTGTGGTTAGTTATCTGCTACCGGGGCATCGGCTTTCTTTTTCATAAACTGCATATCATACAGTTTTTTATAGTAGCCATTTAGCTCCAGCAATTCTTCGTGCGTACCAAATTCTTTAAGCTCGCCTTTATCAAGCACCATTATTTTGTGTGCATGGCGTATGGTAGATAGCCGGTGGGCAATAACTATACTGGTGCGGCCTTTTACCAGTGTTTCTATAGCGTTTTGTATCAGGTGCTCACTTTCGCTGTCAATGCTCGATGTGGCTTCGTCCAGTATCAATACTCCCGGATTATATACCAATGCTCTTACAAAAGAGATAAGTTGTCGCTGGCCCATTGATAGGGTAGCTCCACGCTCCATTACCATATAATCGTACCCGCCCGGCAGGCGGCTGATAAAGTTATGTGCACCTACCAGTTTAGCGGCATGTATCACCTGCTCGCGGGTAATGTTTTCATTACGCAGGGTAATATTTTCAAATACACTACCGGCAAATAAAAATACATCCTGTAAAACCACACTCATTTTCGACCGGAGCGCAGCAAGTTCATACTCCTGTGTATCTATCCCATCTATTTTAATGGAGCCTTTTTGTATGTCGTAGAATCTGCCAAGTATAGATATGGTGGAGGTTTTGCCACTGCCGGTAGCTCCTACAATAGCCAGCGTTTCACCCGCATTTAGCGAAAACGATACATTTTTAAGTATATAGTTATCTCCGCTGTAAGCAAACCATACGTTTTCAAAATCTATTTTGCCCTGTATAGTTACAGGGCTGTGTTTACCTTTATTGGGTATAAACTCATCTGTATCCAATAGCTTAAATACCCTGTCTGCTGCAACTATTCCTCTTTGTATTACATTCACTTTATCGGCAATAAACCGCAACGGGCGGAAAAGCATATTTATTAGCAACAAAAAGCCGGATATAATACCAACGCCTCTGATATCAAGCAGGTTTGCATTAAAGGTGGCATGGCGCAGCATTTCATGGCTCGCCATCCATACCATGCATCCTATGGCTACAGCCAGGCAAACCTCTACCGCCGGGAAAAACAAAGAGTAGTACCAGATACCCTTTATGTTAGCATTGCGCAATTGCGCATTTATCTCTTCAAATTTTTGTTTCTCTTTTTCTTCTACTGCAAAAATCTGGATAATACGCATGCCGGTAATATGCTCCTGTAAAAAAGCATTTAGCCGGCCTATTTGTGTGCGTTCATCCTGAAATGATTTTTTTACCCCCTCCTGAAACCAACGCGTAAACCATAGCAACACAGGTAATACAACTATACTGGCTACTGCAACTTTCCAGTTTACATATAACATAGCAGCTAAAACTGTAATTATGGTAAGTATATCAGCTACTATACTTATTAAACCTTCGCTAAACGTATCGTTTATTGCTTCAATATCCGAAATGGTTCTCGTAGTAGAGGTGCCTATCGGGTTTGTATCAAAGTATTTTAACCGCGAGTGTATCAGGTGGCTGTACACCTTTACCCGCATATCTTTCACAATACTTTGTCCAAGCCATGCGGTAGTATAATTAAATACATAGCGCATTATCGACTCGGCAACAAGTAATACTACCATTAACAGTACAGCATTCTGTAAACCCTGTTTATTAAAGTAATCGTTACTTATATAATGGTCGGTGGCATAAATAATTATCAGCGGGCGGCCAATTGATAATACAGCCAGTATAACCGACATTATCATCGATCCATAAAACGTATTTTGATATGGGTCGGCAAGACTAATAATCCGTTTCAGCAGGTCGAAATCCAGAAAAGGCTTCTTCTCATTATTTTTCACAGGTTGCGAATGTAAACCTAATTGCCGGATTTTGGCGTGGTAGAATTAACGGTATTTAATACCCCTGTTAATCAATGTAGGGGTACCTTATTTTAGATAGAAAAAGCCCGTTTGGTGGTGCCAGGTAATGAATGCGGAAGTCTTTTTTGTTGGCCACGGTATCCTTAAACTCATCTACCGATATACGGCCTTTACCAACCATTAACACGGTACCAACTATCTTGCGTATCATTCCTCTCAGGAAACGGTTAGAGGTTACTGTAAACCGCAGCATTTGCCCAGGTTGTAGATGTAATGGTAACTCAATGGAGCTGGCTGTATCGGGGTAATCGTACGGTTTCAGTATCAGGTGTTGCGAGGGGAGTATATCCCATTTGGCCTGCTTTATATAACAGATATTGGTTTTGAAATCTTCGCTGGGCAGGCATAGCGAGGTAAAATCCTGTATGGTTTTAATAAACTCGGTGGCTTCCAGTACTTTCTCCCAGTCTATTTGGTAAAAACCCTGGTAAAAACTAAAACGCTTAATAAAAGACGATTTGTCGAAGTGAACATAATATTCATAGGTTCTTTCGGTAGCATCAAAACGTACGTTAGCATTGTCTGCTGCATCAAAAATCCGGAAAATGGTAATGTCCTCGGGTAAAACACAGTTCAGGCGAAACAGAAAATCCTTCTTATCGGTTATTTCGCGTTCGCTGTCAAAATGCATGTAAAAATCTTTGGCATGTACGCCGGTATCGGTACGGCCACACCCCATGCTTTTAATGTGTTGGCCCAACAGCTTTTGCAGGGCCAGGTTTATGGTTTGTTGCACACTGGGCGAATTAGCCTGTACCTGCCAGCCGCAGTAATTGGTGCCATCGTAACTTAGGTGTAAAATATAACGCACGGCTCAAATGTAACTTGTATTGGCAAATTAATCGTCGGACTCAGTAAATTAAGTACCATGTCAACTCTTTTTTTGCTAAGGCAACACTAATCTGAGTAAGGGTTTTGCCATTGTGTTCGATAGAGGTATGGTGCAGGCTGGCCTTGCTTATTTTAAAGGCTTAAGTTTGTTTTTAAGTTGTTCTTTTATCCATGGTTTGCCTGCAAAATGCGAATCGTTCTCCAGTTGCGTTAACATATACCGTATCTCATCTTTACCCGTTATAGAGAGTAGTTTTTTGCAATAACTAATAAAACGGCTAAACAACGGTTTTACATGATGTAGCGTTTCTGCGTTTCGTTTTATGTATTGGTTAAAAGCATTCAGGTAGTCTATTAATACACCCGTATCGCCATTGTTTCGCTCATAAATGCACATAAATTGCCAACGCCTTACAGTTAGGTTAAATACCGGTTCTTCTTTCACCTGTGCCTGCTGATATAGCGGCATGGCTTTTTCATATTCTTTTATGTAATAGTGGTACAGTCCTTTGGCGAAAGCAAGTTCAGTAGCAGCATTATCACCATGCAGGCATGGTGAATAAGTATCTATAAATTTTTCAATCCAGATTGGCTCTTTGCCGGTTAATACAGCTAACGAAACTGCGTTACGGAAAGTAATAGGCTGTATTTTTCCTCTTTCCAGCAGAATGTTGTGCTTTATCTTTACATCAATACACCAAAGAGATTCTATGCCGGCATCAACATTTCCTTTGTTAAACCAGTTGAGGTTATAGCTGGTCAGATAGTCGATACATTCTACAGCCGATTGTGTTATAGTGTTTTTTTCTATTTCTGTGAGATAAGATTTTAGTTTTTGATAGCTATCCCGCCCTTCTTCATATGTTGTTGTGCTAAATAGCTGATATATATTTATAAATATATGCGCATATACAAACGAGTTATTGTTATAAGGAGCCAGTATGTTTAGTAGGTCCTCTATATTTTCTTTTTTATAGGGGGTGCCCAAAAAAGCAGCCCTGCTAAGCAATTCGCAGTGGTAACGAAGCTTTTTTATGGCATAGTACTCATCCAGTGTTTTTATTGCAGGGGAGATATCGTTGTTATGATTGCGGATACTCTTTGCGCTAAATCCACTCTTTTCTATGGTAGCCGCAACATGCCTGTCATAGAAATAGTCTATGTTTTTGTCTTTATCTAATTCCAGCTTTTCCTGGAGCTTATCCATGTTGTCGGCTGCCAGTATGTCCCAATGTAGTTCTATTTCCTGCCACATGGTTTCAATCAACACAGCCCTGTCATTTGTATGCCAGCGCTCTATTGCTAAAAATTTTTCTAATGCCTTAATCAGTTCGCTGCCAGCTTTGGCTTGTTTGTTTTCCGATGGCAGGTCTTTTACTTTTTGAGCTATCCGGGCAGGGGTAAATTTCTTTTCATCAAACCCGGGGTAAAGTGTTTCCAGATAATTGAATAATGCTATCGACGAAGCCGGGACCTTAAAATAGGGCGAGTACACATAGTCTGTAAATCGTTTCAGGTGTGCTTTGTCAAGTTTCTTTAGATGAGAGATTAATTTTTGTAAATGCATGATAATGTTAACTGCTGTAGGGTTCGGAATACTAAAAAAACTATTTTTTGCCGGAAATCATTGATGGGCTTATACTCTCTTCAAACCCTTTGCCAGCAGGTCTTTTAGCCTATAACGGTTTTCTGGTATAGGCTAAAATGACTCACTTTACCGGAAAACCGTGGCGTTTATGTACTTGCGGCCGCCAGCCTGTCATTTTATTCTTGTGTGGTAAACATACTGGTAATGACTATTAAGCAGAACAGTACAGCCGATAAACTCAGTGATCGCGAAACTGAAATACTGCAACACATGGCCGATGGCCTGTCCAGCAGAGTAATTGCAACTGTCTTAGGTATTAGCGAAGATACTGTTGAAACGCATCGCAAAAACATATACCGAAAGATTGATGCAAAAAATGCAGCACAGGCAATGGCATACGGATTTCGCAATAACATACTAAGATGACCAACTGAACCTGAAAACTATCGTTCTTTTTAAATCCCTGCCGGTGCGGTTCGTAGCTGAGTTTCCGTACCGGCGTTTTTATATAATTTTGCTAGCAGGCACACTATTTTGATATAAAAAATGTTTATTCGCACCTATTGATCACCCCTTAAAACGCCACAACTATGAAGTTGATTAAAAATGCTGCCTGTTTTGCTATTCTTGTTTTACTACTGTTAGCATCAGGCTGTAAAAAGGAAAAAGAGCCTTGTTTTGAGTTGAAAAAGTATCTTTTAGAAACGCAAACTCCAAGCTATGTAAATGTATTTTTTCAGGTAACCGACGATAACGGTAAAGGTGTAACCGACCTGACTGTTGATGATTTTACACTACAGGAAAACAACGGTGATATTTCACCAACCGAATCTGATTTGCGAATACGCAAGGCCGATGAGCTTCCTTATACAATTAAAACAGTTTTGTTGCTTGATAACAGTTTAAGTTTATCACAGTCCGACCTAGATAAAATTAAACAGGCCGCTATTGCATTGGTAAATACCAAGGAAAATAATCAGGTGTTTGCTATCTATAAATTTTCGGAGTTTGTTGAAGAAGTGCAGGGCTTTACTTCAGATATTTCGGCACTTACTACAGCTATTAACAGCATACAACGCGGTGCTAGTTCAACGAACCTGTATGGTGCTGTTATTACTGGTGTATCGGCATGGACAGATATTTACAGTATCTCGGCTATTGAACAGGGCTTTTTAGTAGTGCTTTCAGATGGAAGTGATACCCAGGGTTCACGTACATTGGAAGAGGCCCGCACCGCAACTACCGGCAAAAAAGTTTACACAATTGGTTTGGGTAGCGAAATAGATCAGAACGCACTTAAAACTATTGGTAACTCTGGTTTTTTCCAGATTACCGATGTTAATCAGCTTGCTTCAAAATTTGATGAAATACAGGATGATATCAGGAAGTTTGCCAATAGTTTTTATTGGGTAAATTATCTTTCACCCAAACGTGGTAACAATACCCACCAGCTTACCCTGCGCCTTAAAAATAACTGCCCCACTGGTAGCATTATTAGTGGCGATTTTAACAGCAATGGTTTTTATAGCGCTACTCAAGGGGTATATATTAACGGCGGTAGAACGACCTTTGAGCTGGTTGCCGGTAGTGTACTGGAACTCAATGCACAAACTATTCTAGGCAACAACACACCCAACTATAACTGGGTTTCATCAAATCCATCAATAACGTCAATGGCTATATCGGGCTCGGGTAATACTACTGCCACAATAAACGGTGCCAGTAACACAGTTGGACAGTCTTTTTCGCTTACTATTACCGATAACGCTAATTCGCTTAGTACTACCGTTCAGGTAAACGTGGTAGCACAACCTACCGGTGTGGTAGAAAATTTTAATAGCTTGCCATCTAATAACTCGTATGTAACATGGAGCACCGGTACCTGGTATAGTGATGTTGTAGCTGGTTCGCCTGCACCATCGTTCCGTTCAGCACCATCGTTGGTAAACTACGGCACATCGGTGATGAGCGCTGTAATTAACGTACCCAATGGTAGTTCTACTGTGCAAATATCGTTTAAACGAAAAGTGAGTAGCGAGAGTGGATATGATTATCTTAAATTTAAAATAAATGGTAGCGTTCGCGACTCATGGTCTGGCGAGCAGGATTGGGATGTAAAAACCTACACTCATGTGGGGGGCTCGGGTACTTTGCAACTTGATTGGGCTTATGAAAAGGATGTATCACAATCAAGCGGACAGGATGCCGCATGGGTAGATGAATTAATCGTAACCTTTAACTAAATTATTCTGCATAAAAAAGCTGGGCCGGTTTACCGGCCCAGCTTTTTTATAATATAGCATTTATTTATATAATGCGTTCGTATACAATTGCAAAACCCTGCCCTACACCAATGCACATGGTTGCTAAACCATAGCGTAAATTGCGCCGTTTCATTTCGTGCAGTAGGGTGGTGGTTATACGGGCCCCCGAACAACCCAGTGGGTGGCCAAGCGCAATAGCGCCGCCGTTTACGTTTACAATACCGGGATTTAGCCCTAAGTCGCGCATGCAGGCTATACTTTGCGAGGCAAATGCTTCGTTTAACTCTACAAGCTCCAGGTCGGCAACAGTAATACCGGCACGTTGCAGTGCTTTACGTACCGCCGGTACGGGCCCTACCCCCATGTAAGCGGGTTCTACCCCCGCAGCCGCTACCGATACTACGCGGGCCAACGGCTTAAGGTTATATTGCTTTACTATATTTTCG
This sequence comes from uncultured Chitinophaga sp., assembly GCA_964423405.1. Classification (GTDB taxonomy): domain Bacteria; phylum Bacteroidota; class Bacteroidia; order Chitinophagales; family LD1; genus Bog-950. Next base: position 24,420 of record CAYREY010000011.1, read on the forward strand.
CTAACTATTAATGTAGCAGCCGCTCCATCATTTATGCCAGATGAGTTACCGGCTGTTACACTGCCATCTTTGGCAAACGCCGGTTTTAGCTTTGCCAGGTCCTCAACCGAACTGAGGCGGGCGTGTTCATCTTTTTCAAAAAATATGGATTGCCCTTTACCTTTATCTATCTCTATACCCACAATCTCTTCGGTAAATTTTCCTGCCTCATGTGCCAGTTGGTATTTAAGTTGCGATGAATGGGCAAACGTGTCTTGCTCTTCGCGGCTTATACCCCATTTTTTAGCCACATTTTCGGCGGTTTCGCCCATGCTATAGGTAGTTTCCTTCGAGAAATTTTTGTTGGTAAAACGCCATCCCAGCACCGTATCGTACATTTGTTGGGTACGGTCAAAGCCAGTGCTTGCCTTCGCCAATACATAAGGCGCCCTTGTCATACTTTCTACCCCACCAGCTATATAAATATCTCCCTCGCCCAGCTTGATAGCGCGAGCGGCATCGCCTATTGCCTGTAGGCCCGAGGCGCACAAACGGTTTACTGTAACACCAGCAACCTGCACCGGTAGCCCGGCAAGCAAGGCTGCCATACGGGCTACGTTGCGGTTATCTTCACCGCTTTGGTTAGCAGCACCAAGTATTACTTCTTCAATCTGGTTGGTGTCAAGCCAATGAGCGTTCCGTTCAACCAGTTTTTTTATTACGTGGGCGGCCAGGTCATCCGGACGGATATTGCTTAGCGTTCCGTTAAATTTACCTATAGGGGTACGTAGTGCGTCTATTATATATGCATTCATTTCGCGAAAAAATTTAGGTTTACCGCGTCAAAAATAATTTTTCAACCGTTCCGTATGATACAAAGAATACAAACTGTTTTTTTATTACTGGCAATAATTTGCCTTGCCTTGTTTTTAGCACTGCCATTATTAGCGGTAGAAACCAATAATTTTTTAGACAGCACCAGCGGTTTCGAGATAGGCCAGTCGGTAGTTATTTCAGGGCAGCCTTACAAGGTATTTGTCAATGCAATTATTGTTGGTTCTGCAGCTTTGTTATCGCTTATAGCCATATTTTTATATAAAAAACGCAGCCTGCAAATGCTACTTTGCTGGTTTTCGGTTATACTTATCGTTTCGGCTGTTGGGTTTGTGTTTTATAAATGGCAAACCCGTGTTTTTCCCGGTGATGTTATTTTCCGTAAATGGAATATTATGGCATTGGGGGCCGTATTATTCGAAATTCTGGCTATTTACTTTATACGTAAAGACGAAGAAACTATACGTAGCTTAGACAGGCTTCGTTAATTCAAGGCACATCTAATTATAATGATACAAACCACTGGCAGCACCAGTGGTTTTTTAATGGCTTGTTACTTTGGTGCTTTCTCCTTCAGCCTTTATTCCCATCATTTTCCAGCCATAAAAAGCAAGATATGCAAAGCATAGCGGCGCTATTATGTACGATGTTTTAATATCGGTTTTATCTGCCAGCCAGCCCTGAAAAGGAGGGATAACCGCTCCGCCCAATATCATCATAATAAGAAAGGCCGATGCCTGAGAAGTATAGCTACCCAGATTTTTAATAGCGTTTGAGAAAATACAAGGCCACAGTACAGAGCACCACAGCCCGCCGCTCATAAAAAAAAGTACCGAAAGGTTGCCCGTAGTTAGCAAGCCACCAACCATGCAAGCCATAGCCGAAAGGGAAAATGCCAGTAGCATAACCGCCGAGTTTTCTATAGTAAAGAACGCTACCGCTACCATAAACAATACAAACCCTATATACGGTATAAACAATGTATTCAGGTCAATTTGAGGTATAGCGTTTGCCTTAATATAGTTGACTACATACACCAACGCAAAGGCCAGCAGCGGCAACACTACCATCAATATTTTTTTCGTGCCTTTGTTGTCAGTAAGCGCTTCGGCAGATCCTGTCCAGCGGCCAATCATTAAGCTGCCCCAGTACAGAGATATGAACGGAAATAGAAATTCGTTGGTTATGCCACCATACTCCGGCAGTTTAACAAGTGCCCCCATATTGCTTTGTATGGTTACCTCTACACCTACATATACAAATATGGCTATCATGCCCAGGCGCAGTTGGGGGTATTTAAGTGCATCGAACGAGAACGACTGGTTGCTATCGGCCGGTTTATCCATTTTAATACGGTAAGCTATTAGTGCTAAAGCCAAAAACAAAACAATAAGGCCTATGTAAAGAATATCTACACTTTTAAGCTCTACCGGTGCGCTGCCGCTACCGGTTATACTGCCAAATAAGAAATAGGCAACTATAAGTGGTCCTATAGTAGTGCCTACCGAGTTTACACCGCCTGCCAGGCTAAGGCGGTGCGCACCGGTGCGCTGTTCGCCCAGCAATACCACAAAGGGGTTGGCCGCAGTTTGCTGTAAGCTAAAGCCCAATGCTATAATAAAAAATGATGTAAGGATTAACCCATAGCTGCCTATGTGCAGGCTGGGTATCATACACGCTGCACCAAGCGCCGAAATAACCAGGCCTATGGCAAACGATTTGGGGTAGCCTTGCTCCAGCACAAAATCTTTTTTGTACAGGTAGGTGTAAGCGAACAACACTATAGAGCCTATAAAATACCCACCATAAAAAGTAGAATCTATCAGCTGGCTTTGAAACTGCGACAGATGAAAATGATCTTTACAAAACGGTATAAATATACCATTGCTGGCAGCCATAAAGCCCCAGAAAAAGAAAATAGAAACTACCGCAGCAAAAGTACCTGAGTTAGATGATTTATTGGACATAGAGTGGTGTGGTTTATATATCGAATATGTAAAAAAGACCCGTCAGGTTAGTTGACAGTTTTCAACGGTTAACAGGCAGGTGTATGCTAATTACTTAATCTCTGTAACCGGCACCTCGCCATCTGCACTGCCCCAACTGGTGTTAGGCGTTGCGCTCATGGTTAGTTCCAGCGTGCCGCCATTGGCAATATCGGTATAGGTAAGGTAGCTTTTATTGTAAGGGGCGCCATTAAGTTTAGCGCTGTTTATATATACTGTGGTGCCTGTATTGCCTGTAGCAATTACTGTAAATGTTTTTCCGTTTTCTAAGTGCACAGTTGCTTTATTGCCCAGCGGTGAGCCAATGGCGTAATGGTTGCTGCCTGGGCATACCGGGTAAAAGCCTAATGCGCTAAAAATATACCAGGCGCTCATTTGTCCGCAATCTTCATTACCCGATAGCCCGTCAGGTTTATCGTGGTACATTTCGTTCATTATCCGGCGCACCATACTTTGCGTTTTCCACGGCTGGCCGGCATAATTGTATTCATAAGCTATCTGGTGGCTGGGTTCGTTGCCGTGCACATACTGGCCAATCATACCGCTTATATCAGGTTGTTTTTTACCGGTTAGTTTACTGCTGGTGTTAAATATGGAGTCCAGGAATGCGGCCAGTTTATCTTTACCTCCCAACAGTTGTATATGTCCGCTAATATCCTGCGGCACATAAAACGAATATTGCCAGGCGTTGGCTTCTGTGTAGTTATGGTCCACCATGTACGGGTCGAACGGGGTCATAAATGCATCTTGTTTAGGGCGCATAAAACCAGTGCTTGCATCGTACAGGTTTTTATAATTCTGTGCCCGTTTAATAAAGTAGTTGTAGTCTTCTGTTTTCCCCAACTTTTTAGCCGCCATAGCTATACACCAATCATCGTAGGCATACTCCAGCGTGCGCGATACGTTTTCTCCATCACCCATGTATTTAATGTAGCCATTGTCTTTATAGCTTTTCAAGCCATTACGGTCTTCCATAGCGCTAAACTTCATGGCTTCAAAAGCCTTGTTCATATCAAAGCCTTGTATATCGCGCAGGTAGGCCTCGCTTATAACCGGTATGGCGTGGTAACCAATCATACACCAGGTTTCGCAACTGCTAAGTTCCCACACAGGCAAGCGGCCGCCTTGTTCGTATTGTGCCACAAAGGTGTTTACAAAATCGCCGGTGCGGCGGCGGTCAAGTAAGGCAAGTAGCGGGTGTAATGCACGGTAGGTATCCCATAGCGAAAAAACCGTGTAGTAGGTATAGCCTTTAGCTTCGTGTACTTTAAAATCACGGCCCCGGTATTGCCCGTCAACATCGCTATACGTATTAGGAGCTACCATTGTATGGTATAAAGCAGTGTAAAAAGTGCGCAAGGTGGCTACATCGTTACTCTCAAAATCAATTTTACCTAGCTCATTATTCCAGGCTTTACGGGCATCATTCAAGGTTTTTTCAAAATCATAGCTAGGTTGTTCGGCTTGCAGGTTTTTGCGCGCGCCCTCTACACTAACAGCGCTAAGTGCTATGCGGGCGTATATAATTTCGCCATCGGTAGTTTCGAAGGTGGCTACTGCTTTCAGCAGTGAGCCGGTATCGTGCCTGCTACTGTAATTCACCGCATTTGCCTTGGCTATACCCGCTTTTTTAAAGGGTTTAGAAAACTGAATAACGAAATACAATATCTGGTTATTGGCCCATGCATGGCTAACCCGCTTGCCCGATATTTCATTGTCGCCGCTAATGGTAATTTCGCCCTGTTTTACCAGGTCGCGGTGCACCAGGTCAAGTATCACATTTGCCGATGACGACTGAGGAAAAGTGTACTTGTGTAATGCGGTGCGGGTGGTAGCTGTAATTTCTACTTTTACTTTTGGTTTATCCAGATATACCGCATAGTAGCCTGCTCCGGCTATCTCATTTTCTTTCTTAAATACCGAGGCATATTTTTTGTTGTTAAACTGTACCTTGCCAGTGGTAGGCATTAGTAGTATATCGCCGTAATCAGAACAACCGGTACCGCTCAGGTGCGTATGCGAAAACCCGTATATTTTATTATCGCTGTAATGGTAACCCGAGCAACCGTCCCAACCTTTTAGGCGTGTATCGGGGCTGGCCTGTACCATGCCAAACGGCACTGTTGCCCCCGGAAAAGTGTGGCCATGCCCACCGGTACCTACAAAAGGGTCAACATAGCTGGTGTAATCTTTCTGGGCAAATGATACTAGTGGTAGTAGCAACAGTAACAGTAAGCGCATGGGTTGTTGTTTTGTACGAATTACATCATTTTTCTGTACTAAGTGTGCATTTATTTATAGTTATTCGTATGGCTTATGCAGCAAGTGGCTACAGCTATATTATTCGATTGCAATAACCAGCTTCTCATATACCTGCGCGATAACAAGCCAGGTATTTCTTATCCTGGCTATTGGGATTTGTTTGGCGGTATGGTAGAGCCCGGCGAAACACCCGAACAGGCTTTGGTGCGCGAAGTTAAGGAAGAGTTAGATGTTACGCTGACCGACTATCGCCTTTATAAAACAGTTGAGAGCCATACAGAGAGCCGCCCAAATATGAAATATGTATATGTGGCTCATGTGCCGTACGCGGCTTCCAATCTTACCTTGTATGAGGGGCAATACCTGAAAGGAATTGACCTGAATGAGCGCCATCACTATGCTTTTGCCAACATATTGGGCCAAATTTTAGATGATTATGCGGCTTCGTTGTTGTAAGTTGTTGATTGTCTGATTGTTGGGGTTGGTTCTGCAATGGTTAAAATTAGCTTGTATCTATGCCGTATTCTTCTATTTTTGCCGCGCAATTAAAAAGCCTTACGGGCTAAACTGTAACGAAAGATATGGCCAACCTAAAAGAAGTACGAGTACGCATAGCCAGTGTAAATACTACACAGCAGATTACCAAAGCAATGAAACTGGTAGCCGCTTCAAAACTTAAGCGCGCCCAGGATCGTATTTTGCAAATGCGCCCTTACTCAGAGAAACTGAACGAAATACTAAGCAATATAATGAGCGGTATGGAAGACAGTGGTTCGCTGGCGTTCAACAAAAAGCGCGACCCTAAAAACGTGCTGATTGTATTAATGACATCTGACAAAGGTTTGGCTGGTGGTTTCAACTCTAACCTTATAAAAACTGCCCGTAGACTGGTTAACGAAACGTACGCCGAGCAGAAAAGAAAAGGTAACGTAACTTTGCTTTCAATAGGCAAAAAAGGTCACGATTTCTTTAAAAAAGATAAGGATCTTAACTTTATAGATAACCACATTAGCCTGATGCAGGGTGTTACTTTTGAAAAATCAAAAGCTGTATCTGAAAGCTTAATGGAGGCTTTTGCAAGTGAAAAGTACGATGTAGTAGAGATAGTATATGCAAAGTTTGTAAACGCTGCTACGCAAAACTTTATGGTAGAGCGTTTTCTACCTGTGGCTCCTTCGTCTAACACTAAAACCAGCAAAACCAAAGCCGATTATATTTTTGAACCAGAGAAAGAAAAGCTTTTGCAGGAGCTGGTTCCTAAAATACTTAACACCCAGTTTTTTAAAGCCGTGCTGGATACCAATGCCTCTGAGCATGGTGCACGTATGGTGGCCATGGAGGCTGCTACCAATAACGCCAACGACTTGATCCGTAGTCTTAAAATTCTATACAACCGCGAGCGCCAGGCTGCTATTACCAAAGAGATTCTGGAGATTGTGGGTGGTGCTGCTGCATTGGAAGAAAAAGGCTAATTTTTACTTTAGTTTTACGGTAATAATTACTACGTGGAGAACCTTCATCAACATATCGAAGCCCTTATTTTTAGCAGCGAAACCGCTGTTACCAAAGAGGATATCATTACGGTGTTGACTAAGATTACTTCGGGTATTGTGCTCGATAATCAGATTGTAGATTCTGTTTTAAATGATTTACAGGAGAAATTCCGCAGTGATATTTATGCCTTCGAATTGAGGGTAATAGGCGGGGGCTATCAGTTTTTTACCAAGCCGGCTTATTACGATACCGTGGCGGCACTTATTGGCCAGAAAGAGAAAAAGCGCCTTTCTACAGCGGCACTCGAAACTCTATCTATTATTGCTTACCGTGGCCCGATAACCAAAGTAGAATGCGAAAAAATTCGTGGGGTAGATTGTAACTATTCTATAGAGAAACTGCTGGAAAAAGAATTGATTGAGATTAGCGGCCGTATGGAAGATTCTCCCGGCAAGCCCATTATATACCGGGTTACCCAAAACTTTCTCGATTATTTCGGTATTAACTCAACCGATGAGTTGCCTAAATTGAAAGATGTATTACCTCAACCCGATACCAATACCGTAGGTCAGGTGCCGGAGGTAGTATCTGACCTGCCTTCTACAGAAGATGAGCCTGCTACAGATCAACCTACAGGTGATAATAATGAGGATATAGCTGAAAGCAACCAGTAAGCCCGTCTATCCGTCAACTACCAGAATATTGGTTTTAATCAGGTTCAATCACTTTTATTGAAATACTTTTTTTATTTTGGATGTAGCCAAGATGAGGGAGCTTTTACCCATTTTACTTTTCTTTTTGTTCTCGTTAAGTGTCACGGCTGGCGAAGCCTGCCGGGCCTGCACTAAGCTAGTTTACAAACAAAATAAGGGGCAGGCCGATAGCAGGGTGTTGTTTAATGCCGATATGCAGGGTGGTAATGTACTACTGGAAAAGAATGCAATAACCTACAGCCTCTTTTCGCTCGATGATTTAAAGCGTATTCGTGGCGACCAACACCACAAGCATACCTACAAGCCTTCTTTTGATAAAACATTCCATTGTCACGCATTCAGGGTTTCGTTTAAGGGCGCATCTTCTTATTGTGCGGTAAAAGGCGATGAGGTAATTGATGAATACTTCAACTACTTTATAGGCAACGACCCCTCCAAATGGGCATCACGCGTACCAGGCTTTAATAAAGTAAGCTACACCGGACTCTACAAGGGCATATCATTGGATGTGTACTCGCATGAAGCAAATGTGAAGTACGATTTTGTTGTAACCCCCGGTGCCAATGTGTCGGATATAGTGCTTAAGTACGATGGGGTAGATGGCATAGCCAGTGCCGGTAATGCACTGGAGATTACCACCTCGTTGGGTAAAGCTATCGAACAACCCCCGTATGCATACCAGATAATTAATGGCGTAAAAAAGGAGGTGCCATGCCGCTATATACTTACCGGTAGCGAAGTTTCTTTTTCTTTACCAGAGGGGTATAACAAAGAGTTTGCTCTTGTAATTGATCCCACACTTATATTCAGTACTTTTAGTGGCTCGTTTGCCGATAATTTTGGTTACAGCGCTACGTACGATAGCCATAAGAATGCCTATGCTGCCGGTAGTGTTTTTGTAAATCAGCCATTGGGTGGTTATCCTACTACATTAGGTGCTTTTCAAACCACCTGGGCTGGTGGTTCCGGGGCTGGTACATTAAGCGGAACTGATATTGGTATTACGAAGTACTCGGCAGATGGAACGACCCGAATTTACTCTACATATCTGGGTGGCCTGTCAGATGAGTTACCGCATTCGTTAATTGTGAATGGTAACGATGAGCTTTTTATTTTTGGCACTACATCCTCTAGTAATTTTCCAACCACACCTAATGCGTATGACCGTACATTTGCCGGCGGGCCTAACCCCGGAGCGTTTAACGGGCTGGGCGTGCATTACGAGTTTGGCAGCGATATAATAATAACCCGCCTGAGCAGCGATGGTACACAGCTTCTTGCATCTACTTATGTAGGAGGCACCGGCAACGATGGGGTTAATATTTCTAACCAGTTGGTATATAATTATGCCGACCAGGTACGTGGTGAAATTGATATTGATGATCAGAATAACGTATATGTGGTAACCTGCACAGGCTCGAATAATTTTCCGGTAACCACTAATTCTTTTCAACCTGTTTATGGTGGCGGTACGCTGGATGGAGTAATTATTAAAATGAATAACAACCTCACCAACATGGTGTGGGCTTCATATCTGGGCGGCTCCGATGCTGATGCTGCTTACTCGGTTTCTATAGACAGGAATGATGATTTATACATATCCGGTGGTACCCGATCGCTCAATTTTCCTGTTACGGCGGGTGTTGTACAGCCGGCTAATGGTGGCGGGCGCTGCGATGGTTTTGTAGCCCATGTTAGTTCTACCGGGCAGCAGGTGCTTCATTCCAGCTATTATGGCTACGGCGATTATGATCAGGCATTTTTTATTGAGGCCAATCGCTACAATGAGGTGTTTTTGTTGGGCCAGGCAGAAAGCAGCGCAAGTGAGTATATTAAGAACGCACAGTATAATGTACCTAACGGCGGATTGTATATTACCAAAATTGAGCCGGCACTGGACAGTATTATATGGAGTACATCGCTGGGTAAACCAACTGGTATACCAGATATATCGCCAACGGCGTTTTTGGTAGACTTATGCAATAAAGTATATGTAGCTGGTTGGGGTGGAAACGTAAACGGATTTGGTGGTACCAGTGGTTTGCCGGTTACCAGCGATGCCTATCAAAGCACTACCGATAACAGCGATTTTTATTTAATGGTTATGGAGGACGATGCATCGGCTCTTTCCTACGGTACTTTTTTTGGTGGCCCGGTTAGTCTGGAGCACGTAGATGGTGGTACCTCGCGTTTCGATAGAGGAGGAGTGGTGTATCAAAGTGTATGTGCCGGATGTGGTGGCAACAGCGATTTCCCTACAACTACGGGAGTGGTATCGCAAACCAATAATTCGCCTAATTGCAATAACGGGGTTTTTAAATTCGATTTTAACCTGCCTATTGTACTGGCCGATTTTGACGTGAATACTACCTGCACTAACATTGCCGCTGTATTTGATAATAACAGCCAGGCCAGTAATAATGCTTCATACAGCTGGGTATTTGGCGATGGTGTTATTTCATCGCAGCAAAACCCACAACACACCTATACCCAGTCAGGTATTTATACAGTCAGGCTAATTGTAAGCGACCCGGGCACCTGCAATTTCAGCGATACAACCGAAAAGCAGGTACTAGTGTTGGCCAGCGGCGGTACCAATACTATCCCTCCGGTTACCATATGTAGCGGGCAAAGCGTACAGATTGGAGTGCCACCCGCTTCAGATTCAAGTGTTACTTATTTCTGGAGCCCTTCTTCAGGTCTAAGTGAGACAAACGTATCTAATCCGTTTGCATCGC
>CAYREY010000011.1:34545-48197 GCA_964423405.1 uncultured Chitinophaga sp.
TGGAGCCCTTCTTCAGGTCTAAGTGAGACAAACGTATCTAATCCGTTTGCATCGCCTGCTCAAACAACACAATATCAGTTACTGCTAGGTAATGGTGTTTGTACCGATACATTTATTCAACGGGTAGTAGTCAGTACAGATGATTTGCTTCTTACTTCTACCGGCACAGCTTGTGTAGGCGATACAATAGTACTTAGTGTAGCAAGTAGCGCTGGAAACTCTTTTGCAACATACAACTGGGCACCGGCAGGTTTAATTGTAGCCGGTGCTTCTACAGCTAATCCTTTGGCAGTTATTTCTTCTGCTACAGTATTTACAGTTACCGTTACTACGCAGCAAAATTGTGTATTTACCGATTCATTGCTGGTTACTGTTGCCGGTGGCGCTAATGTTGTGGCCGGTTTTGACCTTCCCCCTTCCGGCTGTGCGCCTTATACGGCTCAGTTTGTAAATTCAAGCACTGCCGGCCCGGGTGCTACTTACGAGTGGAGTTTTGGCGATGGGGCCACCTCATTGCAGCAAAACCCACAGCATACTTACGTAGCTGGCGGGCTGTATGATGTTACATTAATTGTGCGCGATAATAATTCGTGCAACAAAGCCGATACGGTTACTAAGCAATTGGTACTTTTAAACGACAGTACCCTGGTATTGCCGGCTGCAACTGTTTGTTTCGGTTCATCGGTGCAAATAGGCTTTGTTTCATCCGATACCAGCTTAACTTTTCAGTGGCAGCCGCCTGCAACGCTCAGTAACAGTACTATTGCTAATCCCGTGGCTACGCCAACAGATACTACATTGTACTTACTGGTTGTATCAAACGGTATTTGCAGCGATTCAATTTATCAGCAGGTGAATGTTGTAAAAGATTTGTTGTATGCCGGGCCAGATACACTGGTATGTGCCGGTAGTGTGGTGCGTTTGTCTGCCAGTCATACTAATACAGCGGTGCCGCTACAATATAACTGGAGCCCCGATGCTTTGATACTAAGCGGCGATACTACCGCAACACCGGTAGTAAATGCCACGCAACCTGCCATACTGATAGTTACTGCAACCAACTCTTTTGGCTGTACTTATACAGATTCTGTGGAGGTCGCCTTTTTTCCTTCACAACCCAACGTTATAGCCACCGCAGAGCCTGATACAATTCGGTTCGGTCAAACATCGCAGTTATTTGCTGACTCATCAAATGCTACTTGGCTAATGTGGTTACCCGATAGTACATTAAGTGCCTTAAGTATAGTTGACCCTGTTGCCAGGCCACGTCGTACGCAATACTATGTAGTAGAAGTACGCGATGAAAATAACTGTGCTAAAACAGATACGGTTTGGATATATATAGAAGCTACTCCTTGCGAACAGAGCAGTGTATATGTGCCTAATGCTTTTTCGCCTAATGCCGATGGGAAAAACGACGTGCTTTACGTGCGGGCTAACAATGTAACGCAGCTTTACTTTGCTGTGTACGACCGCTGGGGGCAGCGTATGTTCGAAACCAGGGATATAACCAAAGGATGGGATGGTACTTTTAAGGGTAAGCAGATAGACCCCGCCGTGTTTGGTTGGTATGCCGAAGGTTTATGCGATGGCGGCAAAAAATTTGAATTGAAAGGCAACGTAACACTGATAAGATAAACAAAACGATTGTAAGAATTGGTTATGAAAAACCACTACACATATATTAATACAGGTTACAGAAAATTGTTTCTGGTGCTTGTATTTATCTATGGTCTTGGGTCGATGGTTTGTGTTGTACAGGCACAGGATATTCACTTCTCGCAGTTTAATTTTTCTCCGCTCAATCAGAACCCGGCAAATACCAATCTGTTTGATGGAGATTTTAGGTTTGTAGGCAACTACCGCAACCAGTGGCCATCGGTACCGGTTCGTTACAATACGTTTTCAGCATCTGCTGAAATGAATTTTGCTACACTTAAAAACGGCGACCGGATAGGTGGCGGTTTAGTCTTCTTTTTCGACAGGGCGGGCGATTCACGTTTTACTTCGCTTAATACGGCTTTGTCTGTTTCGTATATTAAAACGCTGGATAAAAAGCGCAGGCATTTATTGAGTGGAGGCATGCAATTTGGATTGGTAAACCGTAATATCAATTATAGCAAGCTTAATTTCGATAATCAGTGGAATGGCGATGTGTACGACCCCAATATTGGAGTTGATGAAAATTTTATTCGAACCAGATTTAACTATTTCGATTTAGGGGTAGGGGTGGCATACCGCTATGCCAAAACCGAGCGTACAAATTTTACAATTGGTTTTAGTGCGGTCCATCTTACTCAACCCCGGCAGACTTTTTACAATGATAACGCTGTTAAGCTAAACCCAAGGTTTACGCTGCATACAAGAGCGCAGATTAAGGTTGCAAAAAAAGCCGATATAGTTCCTGAGGTTCAGTTTCAAATGCAGGATAGCAAGTATGAAGTAAGTTACGGCGCTCATGCTAAGTACTACGTAATGCAATCTACGCATACGGTTGCTCTAAATCTTGGTGCTTATGCCCGCTCGGCAGAGGCAGGCTGGTTATTGGCCGGTGTAGATTATGACAACCTGCAGGTTAATCTTAGTTACGACATTAATTTCTCTAAACTTCGTAATGCCAGCAGGTATAATGGGGGCTTTGAGGTAAGTGTGATTTATATATTGGCCAAGGTGAAAAAGATAAATAAACCCGGAGCGGTATGCCCGGCATTTTTATGAGGGGGCATAGTATAAAATACGGCTTTGTTTTCATGTGGTTGTGCTTATCGGTAATAAGTAACGCTCAGACTGTATTGCAGTTAACCAAAGCAGGCGATAAAAAAGCCGAAGAGGGCGATTACTATGCTGCATCGCAGTATTACAGCGATGCATTGCTTAAAGATGAAGAGAATATAGAGTTGAATTATAAGTATGCCGAAGCCTGCCGTATGTTTAATGATCTGGAGGGTGCAGGCAAGGGTTACAAGGCTACTATTAAGCTGGATAAAAGTAACCGATACCCCATGGCTTTTTTCTGGCAGGCACAAGTGTTGCGTAACAGCTGCGAATGTAAATGCGAGGAAGCTTTAAAGCTGCTACATCGTTTTCAATCTAAGTATCGTAAAAAAGACTATTACTTTAATAAGGCCCAACAGGAGATAGAAGCTTGTGGCTGGGTGCGAGACCACGCAAAGAAAAATGATTCGGTCAAGATAGAACATTTGGGTAAAGAGGTAAACACCCCTCAGTCTGAGTTTAATGCTATACATGTATATCCCGACAGACTTCAGTTTTCTGCACTTCGTAATATTTCTACTGATAAGAAAAATGAAAAATATCTCGTACGTATCTATAATCAACAGCCTAACCCTGCTGTAACATATATGCCGGAAGGTGCTAATGCTGAGCTGAATATAGGCAACGGAAACTACTCACCCGATTCAAAGAGGTTTGTGTTTACTCAGTGTGAATCTGTAAATAAAGCCACCTCCAGGTGCGATATTTACCTGACAACATTTGTCGATTTCAAATGGACGCCAGCCGTTAAACTGGGAGAGCAGGTAAACGCACCGGGTGCCAGCAATACGCATCCTTCAATTGGTTATGATAAGGCTGGTAGTGAGTATGTGTTTTTTGCATCTAACCGCGAAGGCGGACAGGGCAACATGGACATATGGGTGAGCAAACTAAATCCCGATGGCACGTATTCCCCCGCTGTAAATGCCGGCGATGTAGTTAATACGCCGGGTAATGAGGTTACTCCGTTTTACGATATAAATAATAAGAAACTCTTTTTTAGTAGCGACTGGCATTACGGGTTTGGAGGCTTTGATATTTTTGAAACAACAGGCGAGGGGAGCACCTGGGCAGAGCCTGTTAATTTACTACAGCCGGTAAATACCCCACAAAACGATTTGTATTACTCCCGTGCTACTGACGACTCCAGGGCCTATATCACCTCAAACCGTAAAGGCTCATACTTTATAGAGGCTGAAACCTGCTGTAACGATATTTATGCCTACAATACCGGCAAGCGGATAGATCGGCCAAAACCACCAGTAACCGTAACGCCCGACACTCCGCTTGTAGTTGCTATTGATACACCTACAATTGTTGAGCACGATACTACTGTCACTGTTATAAAACATGATCATCCTGTTACCATGCCAGAGCTTACTCCTGTATTGGCTGATACAAAACCTGTAACACCCGAAATTTTTGTAAACAGCAAGCTAAAACAGGTGAAGCAGAAAGTGGGAGTGCAGTTGTTTTTTCATAACGATGAACCCGATGCGCGTACCACAAGCGATACTACCAGCTTAGACTACCGGCAAACATATGAGGCTTACTATGCACGCCGGTTTGAGTATGAGCGTGAGTACTCAAAAAGCTTGAAAGGAGAGGAGAAAGAAAATGCACGAAAGGAAATACAGGAGTTTTTCTCAACTAAAGTCGATAAAGGCTATTACGATTTGGTAGCATTTAGTGCTCAGCTGCTCAATCTGTTGCAGGCTGGTAATAAAATTGAGGTTACAGTTAAAGGTTTTTGTTCGCCGCTTAATGTAAACGAGTATAACATCAGGCTTGGTTACAGGCGTGTAGCTTCACTGCGCAATTATTTTTACCACTACCGCGAGGGGCAGTTGCTTAATTACATAGCAAGTGGCCAACTTACTATTAAGAATGAGTCGTTTGGTGAAGAAACTGCAGCCCGAACTATAAGCGACAATAGATTAGATAAGCGCAACTCTGTCTATCACCCCGATGCTGCAATAGAACGCAGGGTAGAAATACTGACTATAGAATTGAAATAATTAAGTACATACAAAGCATAGCTTGCTATGTAAGTAAGTGCTGTATTTTGTTTGTATTATCCTAAGAATGGTTTAGGTTTACCACGTGCAGAAAAAAAATAACGATAGTGCCCCCAAGCGGGAAAACAAAACATCTTCTATTCCATATAAAAAGTGGGACAAGAAGAAGAAAGGTAGTTCTGTATTAGAAGCAGCCGCTAAGAAAATGTTTGACCGCACAGTTGCTTCTAAGCAAAAAAGCGATGCTGTAAAGGATGAAGATGCAAAGAAGCCAGCAAAGAAAGCAGCCGCCAAGAAGTTTAGTCCCCGCAAAAAGCATGATGAGGAAGTTGAAATTGTAGAAGTTTATTCGCCTTCAGCTAAATTTACCGAGGAGGTTCGTTTAAATAAATATCTGGCTCATGCAGGGGTTGCATCGCGCCGTGCGGCTGACGAGTTGATTAAAGAGGGGCGTGTAAGAGTAAATGGCGAAGTGGTTCGTGAGATGGGCCATAAAGTGAAAGTGAAAGATAAAGTAGAGTTTGATGGTAAACTACTTTCTCTCGAGCGTAAATACTATATACTTTTAAATAAACCCAAAGATTACATTACCACCGTTAAAGATGAAAGCAACCGTAAAACAGTTATGGAGTTGCTGCGTGGGGCATATGAAAAAATGGAGTCTATAAAGAAACCACGTTTGTACCCGGTAGGCCGGTTAGATCGCAACACAACCGGTGTATTGCTTATAACCAATGATGGCGAGCTGGCACAAAAGCTAACTCACCCCAGCACAGAAGTAAGCAAAGTATATCATGTACTGTTAAACAAAAATTTGCGTAAAGAGGATTTTGATAAAATAGCAGAAGGTGGAGTAGTGCTAGAAGATGGCATCGCAGAGGTTGATGAAATAGCCTATCCGAATGCAAAGAACAAGGCAGAGGTAGGCGTGCAGATACATACAGGCAAAAATCGCTTTATACGCCGTTTATTCGAGGCGTTGGGCTATGAAGTAGAAAAGCTGGACCGGGTATTCTTTGCCGGTCTTACAAAAAAAGACCTCCCCCGCGGCCGCTGGAGATTTTTGTCGGAAGAAGAAGTGCGTAACCTTAAGCATTTCTCTTAGCGGGCTGTCGTTCACACTTTACAATTTATCTTATCTGATATTGTAAATCACACATCCTTTTTTGAATATCAAGGGGTATATTTATCATTAAAGAACACTTTATGTGTTTGATTGTTTTATGATAATAACATCAGCCCATGCGTAAATACGTACTTAGTTTCTCGTTTTTACTTTTTTTGGTTTATACCCTATCATTCCAAACGGCATCTTCACGAACCGGCCAGCCAGATGCAGGCAATACAAAAGACCCTGTTAATAATCAGTCTTGTGCCCGTTCCGGGTGCCATGGCACTTTTGGTTTTTTCAATGCTAACCGAGCCACTGTTACTATAGGTACTACATCTCTTAATCAGGTACCTATAAGTGGTTTTCAGTATACTCCTGGCACAGCCTATGTTATAAATTTTACCGTGCCCAATTCTTCAAAACCGGGGTTTTCTATGTCGGCGCTCACATCCGGAAATGCCAACGCGGGTACATTTGCGGTTACCAATTCAACCAATACCAGCCTGCTTTCACAAAGTGGCATTAGCTACATAGGCCATAAAAGCGCCAACTCTAATAATACCTGGAGTTTTAACTGGACTGCTCCGGCCACTAACGTAGGAAACATTACATTTTACAGTGCAGTTAACAAAAGTAATGCTCTCGGTACTTCATCCGGCGACTCTATTTTTCATCAGCAGTATGTTGTAACAGCGGCCGCGCTTTCAGTGTTTGTTGGTAATGATGCTTCTATTTGCGCTGGCAGTTCAACTCAATTACAGGCCGTAGCCTCCAGCACAGCTGGTACCAGCTATTCATGGTCTCCTCCAACCGGCCTAAGCTGTACTACTTGTGCTAACCCTGTCGCTTCGCCATCGGCCAATACTACTTATACAGTAACTGTTACAAATAATGGCCAAACAGCTACCGATGCTGTTAATGTGAATGTATTCACCCCTTCAATACCGGTAATTAACAGCACAGCCGGAACGGTATGCCCGGGTGAGTCTGTAACGTTATCCTCAAGTGGTTTTAATAGCTATAGCTGGAGTACAGGAGGCAACTCATCTAGCATACTGGTTACTGCTGGCGGCTCTTACAACTTAACAACTACCGATGCCAATGGCTGTTCTGCTACCGCCACCAAAGCTATTCAACAGGGCACCAATCCGACCCCTTCCATTACAAGTTCGGCTCCTTACATATGCGGTACAACCAGTGTAACGCTTAATCCGGGTAACTTCAATACCTATGCCTGGAGTAACAACAGCAATAGCCAAACCATTTCAATTAATCAGGCTGGTACATACGTAGTTACCGTTACCAATGCAACAGGCTGTACTGGTACAGCAAGCATTAATCTGCAACAGATACCTTTGCCCGTAGCAAATGTGTCTGCAAATGGTCCACTTACCTTTTGTACACCCGGCAATGTTACTTTAACTGCTCAACCGGGTTCAGGTTATACCTACAAATGGTCTAATGGTTCTACGGCATCATCTATTACTGTTTCGCAGAGCGGCACTTACAGGGTTACGGTATATAACGCTTGCGATAGTGCAGTATCTGCAGCACAAACAGTAACGGCTAATCCGTTGCCTAATGCACAGTTAAGTTCTGTAGGCCCAGTGTTGCTGTGTAACGGTTCATCGCAAACAATAACAGCTACACCGGCTGGTGCATCATATGTATGGCTTGATAACGGTAGTGTACTTGCGGGTCAAAATGCCTCTGACTTAACGGTAAATACTAATGGTAACTATAGTGCCATAGTTACAGTAGCCGGATGTTCCGATACCTCAGATGTTGTTTTAGTATCTACTGCCGGCACCGGTAATGCTGCAGTAAATATTCAGGTTTCGCAGCTGTTTATTTGTCCCGGCGATGTGGTTACACTTGACGCCGGTCAGGGGTTCACATCCTATAACTGGTTGCCCGGCAACAGTACCAGCCAGTCTGTTCAGGTTAATGCTGCGGGTACGTATATTGTAAATGTGGTGGTAAATAACGGCCAGTGTAATTCTACCGGGGCTGATACCGTTGAAATTGTAGCTGCACAAGATGTTGCGGCGCCTGTATTATCCTACAATACATCAGTCTGTGCAGGCGATACAGTTACAATTTCACTAAACCAGGCTTATAGCACATATCTATGGTCCGATGGTTCAACCGGTGCCACGGTAAGCGGTGAGACCGGCCAGTACAGTGTTACGGTTTCGCAAAACGGCAGCTGTGGCACAGCATCCTCATCAATTAATGCCACGGGCACGCTATTGCCCGATGCTTCATTTACAGTAGATGCGGCCTTGTTAACCGCTGTTGCTACCGGTGCAACATACCAGTGGTATCAGGATGGCTCTCCTGTAAATGGTGCTACTCAAGGTACTTTTTTAGTAGGCCAAACTGGTAACTATAGTTTACAGGTTACACAAAATGGCTGTTCATCTCTTTCAGAACCTGTGCAGGTGGTGGTAAGCGGCTTAACAGAACAAAGCGAGGTTGTATTTACTGTTTATCCTAACCCGGCAGATAACTTATTGATGATAAAAGCCAATGGGTTAAATACAGATGGCTGTACGGCAGTTATATACAGCGCCGATGGTAACATAAGCCGCCAGATGGAGCTTACTACGAATAACGGGCAACTGAATACGACAGTTGATATAGCAGATATGCCGGCAGGGGTTTATGTGTTACGTGTTATAGCTGCCGCAGCAACTAAAGCCATAAGGTTTACGAAACAGTAGTAGTAGCCAAAGCTACTTTAAACGATGTAACTCTATTTTGCTGGATGGTGCAACACGAATAGGTACCGTTTCCTCTTCTACGTTGGTTAATTCCAAACCAAAATCTTCGGCTGTAGATAGCGATAACGTTTTAATGAAACGATACCCCTTTACAATAAACTGTTCAAAAGGTGAGAGTGCATCATCAATAGCTACCCGGCTGTTAAGCAGAATAAATTTAAAGTCGGCAGGCATGTTGTACTTACGCAACGAAGGATAGTGTGATAATTCATCTACCTCTCCGTTTTTTACCATCTCCTCAACTATTTTGTTAAACATAAGGTTAACCTTATGCTCAACCTTAAAGCCGAAATTAAGGCGTACAAAAAATATACGGCGAGGTACTACTGCTTCTACTGAATAAGTGGCTCCAAACGGATCGTTGGTAATATCAACGTGTACAAACCAGTAAATATCGGCACGCTTGGGGCGTTTGCGGAAAATAGAATAAATAATGTTGGAGTCAATATGGCTTTTGTCGTTAGCCATAGAAAGGTATACCAGGTTATTTGCCTCTTTAGGTATGGTATCATCCTGCATCAACTCTTTCAGTGGCGCTATGTAGTCTTTAATTTCTACAAACTCTATATGTTTTTTGCGCATAAGGCGAGCCTGATAAAATACCCACATCCCGAAAAACAGTACTACAGCAATCATAAAAGTAAACCAGCCACCGTGGCTAAATTTTAGCAGGTTCGATACGAAGAATGCCGTTTCTATAGTAATAAACAGAATAGGAATGCCCCACGTAATAAGAGGGTTACGTCGCTGTACATACATAAGGTATGTTAATAGTAGCGTGGTCATTAACATGTTAATGGTAATAGCTAATCCGTAGGCAGCCTCCATGTTGCTTGATTGTTCGAAAACCAGTACTACGGATATACATCCCAGTAATAGAAACCAGTTAATACCTGGTATATACATTTGGCCCTGATGGGTGGTGGGGTATATTACTTTTAGGTTGGGCCACAGGCGCAGTTTCATAGCTTCGTTTACCAGTGTAAAGCAGCCGGTAATCAATGCCTGCGATGCGATAATTGTTGCTAATGTAGCAACCGTGATACCGATAGGCAGGAACCATGATGGCATCATAGCGTAAAAAGTTGATTTACCTTCCGGCCAGTGCTGGCCGTCAAATTGGCTTAGCAGCATAGCGCCCTGCCCAAAATAGCATAGCACCAGCATACCTATCACATACACCCAGCTTACTCGTATATTTGATTTGCCACAATGACCCAGGTCAGAATAAAGGGCCTCTCCTCCGGTGGTGCATAGAAACACAGCCCCAAGCAACCAGAAACCACCTGGATAATTAATGAGCAAATTAATAGCATAAAAGGGGTTGAGCGCCGCAGCTATTTGAGGGTATTTAAGTATCTGTATTATGCCCAGCACACCAATCATGGTAAACCAAATAAGCATAACCGGGCCAAAAATGCCACCCACTATACGGGTGCCAAACTGTTGAAAAAGAAAAAGCCCTACCAATATGGTTAATACAATAGGAACTGTAGGTATATCCGGGTTCAGTATTTTTAAACCTTCTATAGCCGATGAAATAGAGATTGGAGGAGTAATGAATCCATCGGCAATGAGCGATGCACAACCAATGATAGCCGGAAAAATGGTCCAGGTTACTTTGTATCGGCGTACCAATGCATATAACGCAAATATTCCACCTTCACCACGGTTGTCGGCGTTTAGCGCAAGAAATACATATTTTACCGTGGTAATGATAAGTAGTGTCCAGAACACACAGCTAAGCCCTCCCAGCACCAGTTCTTTAGATATGTTATGGCCACTTAAAATGGCATTCATTACATAAATAGGGGAGGTTCCGATATCGCCGAATATGATACCTAATGTAATTAATACGCCTGCGGCAGACAATGGGTGTCCGTGGCTACTTTTGCTATGCCCCATGATTGGTTGCTATTATATAGTTGTAAGTGGAGAAAAGTAAGAAGTGAAAAATGTAGTTGCCTCTGTATAAAGAGTTCATATAGTATCAAAGCGGGTACAAATGTATAAAAGAATAATCGGCTAAACCGATTCCCAATACCTAAATTATTATGCATTAGGTAGTATTGTCTTATGTGTAGTACCCGATAATCGCTGATATTTGGTAGCCGTAAGATTGTTAATTACTTTCAGCCAGTAAATAAGCCGCCATGAAAAAATACCTCTCCGAAGCGCTGGGTACGTTTATTCTCATTTTTGCAGGAACAGGATGCGTTATAGTAAACTCTCAAACTGGTGGCGCTTTGGGGCTGCCGGGCATTGCTGCTGTATGGGGTTTATTAATAATCGCGCTTATCTACGCCTTTGGCGATATATCAGGTACACATCTTAACCCGGCTGTAACTATTGCATTTGCCGTAGACAAACGATTTGAGTGGAAAGAGGTGCTCCCATATTTGGGCTCACAACTTATAGGGGCGTTGGCAGGTAGCCTTGCTTTACACCTGCTTTTTCCTAACGATACTCAACTGGGTATTACCCAGCCTTCAGGGGCCGAGAGCCAGGCGTTTGTTATGGAGCTTATTATGACATTTATTTTGATGATAGTGATACTGCGCGTTAGCGTAGGCGCTAAAGAAAAAGGTATAACGGCAGGTATTGCTATAGGCGGCACCGTGTGCTTGTTGGTATTGTTTGGTGGCCCTGTTTGTGGTACCAGCCTTAACCCGACCCGCTCACTAGCGCCGGCAATTGTTACCGGAAATATGAATGCAATATGGGTGTACCTTACTGCTCCTTTTGCTGGCGCACTAAGTGCTGTGTTTATCCATAAGCTACTACATGAGTCGGAGGCTTCATAAGTGACTGATAAACAAAGCGGGTATTGTTATTTTGGGCGTAGTTTTGTGTAACCCCCAAATAGGTTAATCGTACACTTAACCATTATGACAAAGGGTGGAAAATTAATTACAGACAGCGTTAAAATTCTAAAAGAATTTTAACTGTTACGATGCCTGCCCGTCAGGTTAATCGTAAAAAGAGAAAAGGGAGGGTGCAGACTCTACCCTTTAACAAACAATGCTCAAACATGATTCAGTAGTCGTTTCAGGCTAACTATTCAGTTCAGGCTTATACATTGGTATACAGATATACATCTGTGCCCTTGTATAGGCCTGAGTAGTTTTTATAACACTAGCATGGTTACCTGACCTAAAAAACTTTCCTGGTAGAGCCAATATGTAAGCTGTATTTTCTATAGGTGCAATAGCGTTTTTCTACACACAATAGTCATCTTATAATGGTATATGTTGTCTTTTAGTGCAAATTACTAGCAGTAACCTACAAGCAGTTGCTGGTTTTTTGCATAATACAAGCCTTAATATGTTAACTACTGCCTGTAAAAGTAACCTTACAAGTTGCAGGCTCGTTAACAGTTGCAGATATCAATTTGTTAAATAACAGAAAAACAACCCATGAAGAAGCAAATTCTGATAGCAGCAACAACCCTGGCCGTGTTGCTTAACCTGAAATTATCGGCGCAGAATACTGGTATAGGCGAGCCCAATCCCGCTAGTAAGCTGTCGGTAAAAGGTAACTTAAGTGTAGGTACCAACTTTTCAGGTCTTACTGCCCCTACCGGAGGTATGATTGTAGAAGGCACGCTGGGCTTAGGTACGGCACTTCCCGATCCCAACTCAATACTTGATATGGGGAATAGCGGAAAAGGTATAGTAATGCCTAAACTAACCAAAGCACAACGTTTGGCTATAACCAACCCACAAAAGGGGTTAATGGTGTTTGATGCCGATTCTAATACCCTCTTTTTCCATAACGGCACCGGCTGGTTGAATTTTCCGGCAATAGATCAGATAAATAACGTAGTAACCAACATAACCGGAGCAAATGGTACTTCGTTACTTGGCGGTTTATTGGGTGGCGGCGTTCCAGGCCCTACCGGCCCTGCAGGCGAAGGCTATGGCTCAACCTCAACCACACCTACTTTAATTGGTACAGGCACTAAAATTTTTACTACTCAAACCAACCAGGCATGGCAGGTAGATGACCGTGTACGTATTTCAAACAGCAGCACGAACTATATGGAAGGTGTTGTTACAGCTTATGCGGCAAACCTGTTAACTGTAAATGTAACACGCGTTAATGGAAGTGGTTTGCTAAGCAACTGGCGAATTAGCCTGGTAGGCGATGCTGGTGCCACCGGCCCTACGGGTCCTAGTGGTGTGGGTGTTACCGGCCCCACCGGCGCAGCAGGTGCCGCAGGCCCCACTGGAGCCGCCGGAGCTGTAGGCGCTACTGGCCCTACTGGTTCAGCAGGTACTGCATGGTTATCGGGTGCTGTTGCTCCTACAGGTGGCCAGGGAGTATTGAACGATTTTTATTTGAACACAGCAAATGGTGCTTATTTCAGAAAAACCGGCGCATCTACCTGGACCCAGCAGGGTACATTGGCAGGAGTAGCCGGCGCAACGGGACCTACCGGAGCAGCCGGGGTAGCAGGAACAGCCGGGGCAACCGGCCCTACAGGCGCAGCGGGTACTGCCGGAACCAACGGTGCTACCTGGTTAAATGGTTCATCGGCACCTACCGGTGGCCAGGGAACTGTAAACGATTTTTATTTAGCATCTTCAAACGGTACATATTATAAGAAAACAGGTGCTTCTACCTGGACCAATCAGGGTAGCCTGAAAGGTTCTACAGGTGCCACCGGTGCAGCGGGTTCTGTTGGCGCTACCGGCCCAACAGGTGCGGTAGGTGCTGCCGGTTCTAACGGTTCTACCTGGCTAACAGGTTCATCGGCACCTACCGGTGGCCTGGGCGCATTAAACGATTTTTATCTGTCATCATCTAACGGCACATACTACAGAAAAACAGGAGCCTCCACCTGGACCAACCAGGGTAGCCTGAAAGGTTCTACTGGCGCTACAGGATCAACAGGTGCTACCGGCGCAGCGGGTTCTGTTGGCGCTACCGGCCCAACAGGTGCGGTAGGTGCTGCCGGTT
>CAYREY010000011.1:48297-70941 GCA_964423405.1 uncultured Chitinophaga sp.
GCAGCGGGTTCTGTTGGCGCTACCGGCCCAACAGGTGCGGTAGGTGCTGCCGGTTCTAACGGTTCTACCTGGCTAACAGGTTCATCGGCACCTACCGGTGGCCTGGGCGCATTAAACGATTTTTATCTGTCATCATCTAACGGCACATACTACAAAAAAACAGGAGCCTCTACCTGGGCCAACCAGGGTAGCCTGAAAGGTACCACTGGTGCTACCGGATCCGCCGGTGCAACAGGTCCTACAGGTGCTGCGGGGTCTATTGGTGCTACTGGCCCAACTGGCCCTGCTGGTACCAACGGCTGGGGTTTAACAGGAAACAGCGGTACTACTGCCGGCACCAACTTTATCGGTACTACTGATAGTCGTGATCTGGTATTTAAAACCAATGGTACCGAAAAAATGCGTATTCAGTCTAACGGACTTGTGGGTATTGGTTGTTCAACAGTACCAAACAATAAATGGATTGTAGCTTCTAACGTTGCCAGCCCTACCTTTAACAGTGCAGGTAACGGTTTTGGAGCCTGCTTTACAGGCGGCGGCGGTTTTTATGTGAAGAACAATACCGACGGAGTGGAAGGTAAGTACGAATCGTGGGATGGTAAAATACACCTGGGCGTAGCCAGTGCAAGTTATGCTCCTCTGGTATTCTATATCGAGGGCTCTACTGAAGCTGCCCGTTTAGATATAGATGGATACTTTGGTATAGGTACTTCCGACCCTACTCAGAAAATAGAAGTGTTGGATGGTAATGTGCTGATATCTAATACAGGTACTGCCGGCCAGCTACGTTTGCAGGAACCAGCCGGCTCTGGTAGCAACTATACCGGTTTTAAAGCACAGGCACAGAGCGCCAACATAGTATATACTCTGCCTGCTGCCGATGGCAGCAACGGTCAGGTATTGACGACCAACGGTTCTGGTACTTTGTCGTGGTCAACAGCAAGTGGTGGTGGTAGCTATATTAATAATGGTACCTCTGCGCAAAGCGGCGCCAACTTTAATATTGGTGGTAATGGCACTATAGGAGGAACTTTATCGGTTGCCAGCAATGGTACCATTAGTGGCAATGCATCAATAGGCGGTAATGCCACAGTAAGCGGTAATACAACTATAAGCGGTAATGCCATTGTGAGTGGTACTGCAACAATTGCTGGCGCTACAGAGGTGGGAGATCTTACTCTGGATGCAGGTATGTCTGCTCCTATTACTTCAACCAGCAGTAACATTACATTAGGCAGCAGCCACTATACTGTTGTATTAACAGGTAGCTCTCCGCAGGTTACCTTGCCATCGGCAAGTTCGCACACTGGTCGTATCTACATTATAGTAAATCAAACATCAGGTTCGCGTACTATCAGCACATACAAGAATTTTTCAAACTCAAATACTACCACTATTCCCGCAAACTCATCTATTATGCTGCAAAGCAACGGTTCAAACTGGTTGCTAATCCGCTAGTTTAAAATACCAGCCATTTTAAAAGCTGCCCTGTAAGGCGGCTTTTTTTATTTTCAACCCATGCTAAACTGGCAATTAAAAACTTTTGACGAGTTAACGGTTACCGAGTTATATCACATACTTCAGCTGCGCTGCGAGGTGTTTATTGTTGAACAGAACTGCCCTTACCTTGATCCGGATGGGAAGGATTTTAAATCGCACCATTTAATGGGAAGTATGGACGGAAACCTGGTTGCATATGCCAGATTAGTAAAGCCCGGAGTTAGTTATCAGGAAGTTTCTATTGGTCGGGTTGTTACATCACCTAAGTATCGCCGTGGCGGTTATGGTATTGAGCTAATGAACGAGGCTATCAGCCAGATAGAGTATGTTTATGGTAAGGTGCCTATACGTATAGGAGCACAGGCGTATCTCAAAAAATTTTACGAATCTTTGGGTTTTGTAGATTTAAATGAACCGTACCTGGAAGATGGTATCCCCCACTTGATAATGCTAAGAAGGTAGTCAAAAATCAGTATGGTAACTTAATGCACAAGCCGAACGTGTTTTTTTTTGTTTAAACGATCTGCGTTCCGCTGCTGAATAATGGATAGCCATATGCATTTGCAATACGCTGGATTCTTCAATCATTTTTACAGGCAGTAAACTTGTTTTGGCAATAAAAGTAGTTGTGTGGCGCTCTTCGCGATACATGCCTAATCGCCGTGGTGTTTTATAGTAGCCTTCAATTTTGTAACAAGGTATACTGTTGTTGCCTATGCTTATCACTGCATTGGTGTCGGTACAAATTGAGTAGTTGTCATATTTTATAATGCTGCCCGTTGCCAGATAATACCAGTTATAGATTTTGTACGTTCGCTGGTTTAGTGTTGTGCTACCAAGTACAAAAGATTGCTCTCCCAAAGTGCTGTCAATACTTACAAAATATATCAGGCTGTCAGTCTTGTAAAAGTCGATGTTACTATACTCAAAATCGGGCAAACCTCCTCCTTTCCACATTAATGGTTTTTGTGGCCTATGCCAAAATTTTTTTGAGTCGGGTAATACATAAAGTTTAAAAGTATCAGAAGTGTTACTATTAGATTGACGGTTGTAGTCGTTAACCAGATAACTTATTACATAAGATTCAGGTTTATCTTTCAATGGTTTTTTGATACGGAAATCAAGTTCTGTACCCTGGCAAAATCCGGCACAGCTTGTTAGTAATAAAGCAAATAGAACAAAAAGTTGTTTAAACATATACTTATGTGTAATGCATATTGGTTTTAAAAGTAACAGATGAAGTTATTGTAGCGCAATTTCTTTTTGATGAAAGCTAGTTGTATTTTGCGGCACACATTTTAATAACCATTAACCCCTTAATTATGAAAACTGTATTACGCATTTTTCTCTACCTCGTTATAATGGTAGTAGTAGTATTGGTAGGTTTTGTGGGCTTTATACAGCTGCGCGGAATACCTAAGTACGAAGTAAAAAAGATTGATTACCCTCAAGTACAGTACGATTCGGCAATGATAGCCCACGGCCAGAAGATTGCTTCGGTGCAATGTGTGGTATGCCACCGTGGCAGCGACGGTAAGTTGTCAGGCCGCTTATTAAATGAACTCCCTCCCGATTTTGGCGAAATTCACTCTGCTAATATTACTCAAAACAAAGAAAAGGGAATTGGTAACTGGACTGACGAGCAGATTGCATATTTATTGCGCACTGGTGTGAAACCCGATGGCCAGTTTTTACCGGCTTATATGCCTAAGTTTCCCCACATGAGCGAGTATGATTTGAAGTGCGTAATTGCTTTCCTACGTTCAGGAACACCCGTTGTACAACCATCAGAAATTGCTAAAATACCAAGCAAGCCATCGTTTCTTACTAAATTTTTGTGTTTAGTGGCTTTTAAAGAAATTCCATACCCTGCTACGGCTATTCCTGAACCAGATACCTCAAATGCTGTAGAGTTTGGCAAGTACCTGGTGGTGGGCCGGTATGATTGCTACCCTTGTCACTCTGCCGATTTTAAAACCCTTAACCAGGCACAGCCGGAGTTATCAGGTGGCTTTTTGGGTGGTGGAAATAAAATGGTATCGCTGGATGGTAAAGAACGCCTTACTGCTAATATTACATTTGATGAAGAAACTGGTATAGGCCGTTGGACACTCGATGATTTCAGAAATGCAATGATTAGCTCGAAGAGTAAAGACGGACATGCGCTACGCGATCCAATGTTGCCATATAATGGTATGACAGAAACGGAGATAAAATCTATCTACGCATATTTACAAACAGTACCTAAAATAAAGAACAAGGTAGACCGCAAATGGGATCAGGATTAAGTGGATGAAATTTTTTATACCGATAGATTGAAGGAATCTGTGGGTAGGCCCCGCATCAATTTATTGTGCGGGGTTTTTATTTCATTTTTGTTTCAATCCATTTTTGATACTCAAATTGACCGTTAACTGTTTGTTGGTCGCCTTTGCCTGCTATTTTCATCAGCGCTGTATACATGTCGGCAAACGCCAGTTGCTTTTCCTTTTTGCCGCCAGCTTTAAGTACTTTTTTAAATCCATCCAACAGCAGATGGTCAAAGTCATCGCCTAACTTACGTTTGGCAAGAAAGCGCTGTGTATTGGTAATTTTGTAGTCGAGTAAATCATGGTTTCCTAACTCGTAATGAACCAGTAACTCAAGTTGGCGTGCGTACCTGTGTACTTGTTGCCGTTCTTCAATACGTTCGTGGTTTAATATTTTATTTAGCCAGTCAATCGAACTCGAAAAATCTTTTTTACGAAAGAACCCAACAGCTATATTGAAACAGAGGTCCATTTCGCGTACAAGGGTTATTTCATGCCTGTGTTTTTTTAACCCTTCCTCCACATATGCGGTGTGTTCGGGCAGGTTTACATAGCTGCTGCTGAGTTTAAAATACAACAGCCCAAAATTTGAACGTTGTTCAAACTTAAGCCCCTCAAAGCCCTGCACTAAATCGTGTGCTTTTTGCATTTCACCATAAGCATACTGGTATTCTTTTAGGTCGGCTATGTTATATGCCAGCGATACCAGATTACCCACCAGCAACAGGTAGTTTTTAGGTCGCGTTTTCAGTAGTACGTCATTACGCAGCGATAATTCGTATTGCTCTTTTTTGGCCTGGTATGCTTTTAGGAAATTGCCTGTAAGGTAATGATATACAAACTCTACATTCAACAGGGCATACAATTCATCGCTTTCTCCGCAAAGGTTTTCCCGCTTCAATATCGGATGCTGCATCAACGCTTCTATTCGTTCCTTTTCTTTTGCCTGTTCATGGCCACGGTTGGTGGCCATAGTTATCAGTTCATTGTAAATGGCGTTCAGATCTGTGGTATTCGATATTATTTTTATTACCCGTTTGCGCTCTTCAAATACAGATGCGTTCGATTTTATTAGGGTATTGTTAAAAGCGGCTTCAAAACTTAGTACCTCCAGCAACCGGGTAAACTGCTCGTATTCATAACAAAACTGCTTCAGCTTCGGAAGTTGTTTTTCAACTACTGCCGTCATTCCTTTTTCGTGGAATATTTTAAGGTTCTGTAATCTCTCGTAGCTTACATCATCCATCAATTTGCCCGAGTTGAAGCTCCGCATAGAGCGTAAAATTGCTTCCTGCAGGTAAGTTTTGGCTGCAGAAAAATTGTTTGTAAACGCTTCGCCTTTAAACTTTTTCTTAAGCTTTTCTTCATCGTATTCGAGTTGCGCATTTATCGCATCGAACAGCTTAACATAGTTCTGTCCCCCACTTTGTTCTTTAAAGTACTTTTTCTCGGTTTTGCTAAGCGAGTGTATAAGTTGGTGTAACTGGTCGGAATAGGCCATAGAAACCTAAATATAATCAACGTTTTTTGTTTTGCTAAAACCCTTTACCAGCAAGGGTTTTAGGTATTTTTTGTTGTTTTTAAATACATGGTTACTGGCCTAAAAAGTACACTTATTTTGATTTGGGATAGGTGGTGGGTTAAGTCATTTTCGTATTGCAAACAAGTAAGACACCATGCAAAAAATAATCAATACCCTATCTGTATTATTAGTTACATGCACAGCAGTATATGCGCAAAATAGCTGTTTCGCACCTTTTGCCGATTTCAAAACCTATTATGGCCAATATGCATCCTCCAGTATTGCGGCCGCCGATATGAATAACGATGGCGATGAAGATGTGATAGTAAACATGGCTGATATATTGATACTTAATGGTAACGGAGATGGTAGTTTCGATGCACCTGTTTCTTACAGTTCAAACGGCCAAAGCAGTGGTAAAATGCGTATTGCCGATTTTAATAGCGATAATAAGCCGGATATTATATCATTTGATAACCCTCCCTCAGGAACTAAATCGCTGAGTATATACACCAACAATAATTTTAACGGAGTATCGCAGGTATTAATGTTAACTACTACTATACAGGCTGGCAATGCTCAAAGCCCCGGAGCTATTGAGGTAGCTGATGTGGATGGTGACAATCTGAAAGATGTTGTAGTGAACGATTATGATGGCTACAAAATTTACGTGTACAAAAACTATGGTAATAACACGCTTACGCAACTGGCTATGTTAACTACCACATATAAACCTTTGAATATTGCAGTTGGCGACCTGAATGCCGATAACCGGGCCGATATAGTATGTAACTACAACGATTTGAGTTATGACTCTGTATCTGTTTTTATGAATAACGGCAGTGGTGGTTTTAGCGCACCCGCTACTATTGCCGGAGGGGCCGGCTACGGTGGTATAGCCATTGCAGATATAGATGGTGATGGTAATAATGATTTGGTTAACAGCTACTCGGCTTATGTGCGTTTTGTAAAAGGTAATGGTAACGGAACCTTTGCCGCAGGGTACAATAACGGTTACATAGCAGCTACAGCTAACAAAATTATGGTCGGCGACTGGAACAATGATACGAAAAGGGATGTTGCATTTTTAAATAGTCAGGGGTATATAGTTGGTTCTGCACTTGGTAATGGTAATGGTACGTTTGCTACCTCGTATAATGGAAGCTCGTATGGTTCGGCCGGCGATGCAGTTGTGGCCGATTTCGATTCGGATGGGAACGAAGATGTGGTAACTGTAAACGGAGCTCAGGGAAATATTTCTTTTTTAAAAGGCCAGACCGATGGGTCGTTTGGGCCACTAAGCCTGCGGGCAGGTAATGAACCTGAAAGGTTTGCCATAGGCCTTGTGAATAGCGATACTATACCCGATATAGTTACCGCCGATTATCGCTCAAATACAATTAGTGTAATGGTTGGTAATGGAGATGGTTCGTTTCAACCTTCTATACAAGACACCAGCGGAAATGGAATACACGATTTGGTACTTGCACATTTTAATAACGATGGCAAAACAGATATTGCTATGGCTAATAACGGGAATGTTAGTATAGCATTAGGTAATGGTGATGGAACTTTCACTACGCCGGTACTGCAGTCGCTTCCGGGAGCAGGAGGAGATTGGGCGATTGCAGCCGGCGACCTTAATGATGATACGTACAACGATATTGTTGCTACTTCTGCAAACCTGGATAGCGTATTCGTAATGATTGGTAATGGTAACGGTACTTTTGTTCAAGGGGTAGGGTATGCTACCGGCGATCGGCCATTTGATGTTAAACTGGCTTTGCTTAATAACGATGCTTATCCTGATATAGTAGTACCTAATGATATATCAAACAATGTAAGTATTTTTTATGGCACTGGCACTGGCACATTTCAGCAGGCGGTAAACCTGGCATGTGGGGCAGGCCCCCGCACGGTAGCTGTAGCTGATTTTAATAACGATACTTATCCGGATATTGTAACAGCCAACAATAATGCTGATAACGTAACTGTGATACTAAATAATGGAAACGGAAGCTTTGCTGCTGCGGCTGCATATCCGGTTACAACTTCCTCCAGCATATCAACAGTTGCTACAGGGTACTTCAATAATGATATTTTCCCCGATCTGATAGTGTCGCAATATCTAAAGAACAATGTGGCTGTGTTGCTGAATAACGGTAATGGTACATTTGGGGCACTATCTACTTATGATACCGATTATCGGCCTACCGATGCAGCTTTTTTTGATTTTAACTACGATGGCTTTACAGATATAGTATCATGTAATACCGCAGGCAGTGTTACCGTAATACTTAACAGTGGTGTAACTTTAAGTGCAGCAGGCGGTACACAGTTGTGTTCGGGCGATTCGGTATTGCTTGTTGCTACGGGTGGTACATCGTATTTATGGAGTAATGGAGCAACTACCGCTTCTGTTTATGTATCGGCAGCCGATAACTATACCTGCACCGTAACCGTGCAAACTTCTACCGGTAATTGTATTGCACAGCCTGCTGCTATACCGGTTACAGTTGCCAGCAGCCCGCCATCTGTTAGTTTTAATTCAGTTACTAATCGCTTTTGTGTTACCGATAATCCAATCAATTTATCGCTGGTAGGTGGTAGCCCCCAGGGGGGAGTATATTCAGGTAATTTTGTAAGTAACGGTGTGTTTGATGTAACTGCATCGGGTGTTGGGCCGCATGTGGTTGCATACAGCATATCTAATAATTGTGGTACGGCCATAGCCAGCGATACTTTTTATGTAGATGCAGAAGTGCTGGCTGGCATTAATTTACCCTCTGATACTTTTTGCGATAACCAGGGTGCTATAACACTTGCGCCTTATGGTTCGCCCGCTGGTGGTGTGTGGGGGGTAAACAATCAGGTGGTTACTACTGTAAATCCTTCATTGGCCGGCCCCGGAACGTACCTTTTGCAATATACAGTTACAGCAGGTGGCTGTCGCGATACTGCCTATGTAAATGCGGTAGTAGAAAATTGCATAGGTATAAATGAAGCTACTGATGGGGCTATATCTGTTTTCCCAAACCCATCTTCAGGCAAGTTTATTGTTTATATAGAGAATGATCAGAAATTTTTGAATGCATCACTTTATACAATGCAGGGTGCTGTGGTAGCTACGCAAAATGTAGATGGATTAAGCTCTGTTAACTTTAACACAAGCCTAAGCGCTGGGGTGTACATTCTTCAACTGAGTGCTCTTAATGGTAATACTTTGAGGAGAGTTGTTATTCATTAATGGATATAAGTTAATTTCATCAAGCTCTCTCAAACAAACTATTGCTGCATCAGCTTAATGGCTACGTTATGAAAACAGGCATATTTCATACAGTTATATTGGGTAAAGAGTCATTCACTCCAATTGAGTACAATGCCGATAAATTTGTAATGGACTGGACAATGGAGGCTGCCGGTAAAGTGCCCGAGCATATACACGAATACTCCGACGAGCACTTTGTTGTAACAAAGGGTATTGTAAGTTTTAAAGTAGGCGGTAAGTTTATTGTAAAAAAGTCGGGTGATGAGTTATTCGTACCTAAAGGTATTCCACATAGTATTGTCAATACTACTGGTAGCCAGATAGCATTGCGGGTAACCTACACACCATGTGCCGATGTGCACCGTATGTTCGAAATACTCACTGAGCTTAATACAAAAAGCCCCGGAAGCGCAGTAAATATGATGAGGTACTTTTATATCTACCCTCGTTTGGGGTTAAAACCATTTTCTACTATTCCATCTCCGTTTATAATGAGTTTATTGCATGGTTTTGTAACTATTACAGGTAAACTGTCAGGTTGGGATAAACTCGTTAATCAGTTTCGTTAGCTCTTGTTTCAAACCTGATAGTACGTAGTACATACCAAAACCGTAGAAGTTGTAATACTGCCGCCACGCTAAGCCCAATAATAAAGCCAATCCAAATGCCTTTAAGGCCCAGGTTGAATTTAAAAGTAAGTAAGTAGCAGGCCGGTATCATTATCAGCCAGTAAGATATAAACGCAAAAATGGCAGGGTATTTTACATCCTGTATACCCCGTAATACGCCCGCAGCTACCGCCTGTAGCCCATCACTTATCTGAAAGACCGCTGCAAACAGTAGCATATACGAGGCCAGTTCAATTACTTCGGTATGTTCGGTGTATAACCATGGTAGCTGGCGGTTAAAACACAGGAACATAAGGGCAAATACCGTTTCAATAATCAGGGTAAGTATTAATACGGTTACGCCGGCAGTACGTATGCCTTCTTTATCTTCTGCGCCTAATGCATAGCCTGTCATAATAGTACCTGCCGCCGAAATGCCGGTAAGTACCATAAACGTAATAGAGGCTAATCCTATAGCAATCATATGTGCAGCTTCGGCAGTTGTGCTTATCCAGCCACTCATTATTTGCCCGGCGTTAAAGGCAGCCACTTCCCAAAAAAACTGTAAGCCGGCAGGTATACCTATTATCAGTATAGGCTTTACATAGCTAAGTGCAGGCTCTATATGTTTGGTAAATTCAAGGCGTAAAGCTTTTACCTGTTTGTCCTGCCATATATAATAAAGTATAGCCACGGTCATTAGCATTCTTGATATGCCATTGGCAGTTGCAGCCCCTTCTATACCCATCTGTGGTAAACCAAGTCTGCCATATATCAATACCCAGTTTAAAAAGCAGTTAAGTGCAAGTCCACCTATAGTAATATACATACCAATTTTAGTACGGCCCATGCCATCCAGAAATTGTTTGCCTGCCATGAAGAAAAAGACAAAACCCGTAGAGTAGTTAATAGTGGTAAGAAACTTACGGCCTAATTCGGTGTCAGTTTCGCTGTGCTTAATTAACTCAAGATTTTTAGTCATTAGCCATATAAGTGCTGTAAATACTACGGTGAGCACAACAGATACTATCAGGCTTGATATAAGTACCCCAATGCTTTTGTAGCCCTTCTCTTCGCCAAATGCTTCGCTTACAAGTGGTGATACTGCAAACAAAATTCCCATACCCGCCAATATGGTCATCCAGTACAGTCCATTGGCAAAGCCCGAGGCGGCGATATACTCATGCCCCAAGCCACCTATTTGCACGGTATCAAAAAAGCCCATCAATACCTGGCCTAACTGGCCGGCAATGATTGGAAGCGCAAGGGTTAGCGCTTCTTTTACTTTACTTTTATATGTAGCTGATAACAGCATCTTGGTTTGTTTACTCAATTGATTTAAAAGGCGCAATAATGCTGGGGGGGGAATTGTCCGCAGTCCACAAAACGAAAAACCCCCACCAGCCGAAACCGATGGGGGGAAAAAATAATATTCTCCGCTTGGGTTACTTCTTGGTTCTTTCCAGTACTACTTTACCGCGATAAACAAGTTTATCTTCGCTCCAGTGGGCACGGTGCAGCAGGTGAGCTTCGCCGGTTGTTTGATCAATACCGGTGGTAGGGGCTTCTGCCTTGTAGTGAGTTCTTCTTTTATCTCTTCTTTGTTTCGAGATTCTATGCTTTGGATTTGGCATGGCTACTAATTTTTAATTGTTTATTATTTTTTATTAATCCTCGTTTATTTCTTCAGGTTTTTCAAGGCTGCCCAACGTGGGTCCTCTTCTCCTGATTCTTTCTTACTGCCCGGTGTAAGGTATTTTAGCACTTCTTTGTTGCATTGCGGTTCTTCTCCTGGTTTGTTGCAGCCCAGTTTCTGTATAGGTAAACACAGGTTTACATACTCATACACCAGTTGCGACATGTCAATAACCGTCTGATCGCGGCTTATATACATTACATCCGGTTCGTCTGCCAGCGCCTTAGGATCCTCGGCAAACTTGATGTAACAGGTATAATCGCCAAAAATGTTTTTATCAAATGGTATCAGGCATCGGTCACATTCAACCTTTACCGTGCCATCAATAAAAAAATTTGCAACAAAGAACGTTTCCTTTTTTTCAAACTCAAGCCTCACTTTAACTTCACAATTGCTTATCAGCGACTCTTCAAAATGCTTAAAAAAACCTGCATTTATATCAAACTCAAATTTGTGAACACCTAACTTCAACCCCACATAAGCTATCTCAAATTCACGTAACCCCTTCACAATTCAAATTTTATTGATAATACGCCAGCTCTTTTTACACTAGTCAAACAACACTTAAGCCTTTGCGAAAAAGGACGGCAAATATAGCCGAATTGGCCGAAAGTAAAAATGCCCGGTGAATAAACACCAGGCATTTTGTAGCACAAATTAGCGAAATTCTTTTGTTTTAATGTATTTTTGTTTGATTTTCAGTTATTTATAGCTTATTTGATAGATAATTTTTGCATAAATGACGTGCCGTTGGTAGTTACATTAACCATATAAATACCACTGGCCAGTATATCTTTCAATTCAAGCATCACCAATTGTTCATCTCCGTTGTTGCCTTCGTAATTACGTTCGAACATGGTGCGGCCATTTATATCATGTATAACAATATGTACAAAGTTGCCCGGATTGCTTACCGCAATATGTACCTGGTTATCGGTTGGGTTAGGGTACATCCGTAAAGCGCCATCTTCTGTCATGGTAACCGCTACAGTATGTGAGTAAGTATAGTCACCGTCAAAATCTGTTTGTTTTAAACGGTAATATGAAAGGCCCATCAACGGTTTAATGTCGTTAAATCTATAGTTATGGCTGATTGTGGTAGTCCCATTTCCGTTTACACGGCCTATTTCGTTAAAGTTAACACCATCTGTGCTGCGCTCCACAGTAAAGTAGTCGTTGTCAATTTCCAGGCTGGTTACCCAGGTGGTTTGCACTTGTTGCAAAGCCGGTTTGGCAACCGCCTCAAATGATACCAGTTTAATTGGTAGTGGGCTTCCGCTTCCGCCTCCATGTAACCAGTGCTCTCCATTGGCTGTAAGGCCAACCTTAATATACTTGCCATTTAGTATGTTGCCATTGCTTAACTGACGATGGTATACCAGCATAGTTGCAGCCGAAGAGTTGTATGTAGAATCTTCATCTGGTCCCTCATACTGAGTACTTCCCAGGTCGGTTAGTGTATTAATGTCATCGTTACCATCTGGTGTAGCAGCAGCAGCAGCTACCAGGTCATTCAGTTCCGAAGTGGTGAATGGGAAACTAACTTCTACAGCCGGGCTAAGGTTAGTGCCGTTAAAGTCCAGCACATAGTTACGGCCAAGCGCAGCAGTTTGTCCACCCTGGTTATTGGTAATCAGTACCGGGGCTGCTTTAGTGTAAACAGTAGCAGTAATAGTTCCAAGGTCATGGCCACGGTCGTTAACTACTGCAATCAGGTTGCCTAGGTTATCTGTAAGGTACACATCGCGGCCTTCGCTAGATGATGGACAGCTACAGCTGGTTGACCCAAGTGATGCTGGTACTTGCGTTGGAACCGGAGCTGTAGCAGAGTAGTTGGTTGCATCTGATGAACAGTTGTTGTTATCTTTTACATAATAGTTATGGTTGGCACCATTCAGTATGTGTACGGTATCGTTGCTGCTATAGTTGGTGCTATCTATACTAAAGGTATATGGCCCGGTACCGCCAGATGGTGTTAAACGTATGGTGGTGCTACCATTTACACCTGCGCACGACTGGTAACCCACAGTAGCCACCGGTTTAGCATTTATAGTAGCTGTAACTGCGGTGCGTGATGCAGTTGTACAACCTCCATCAGTGGCATCGGCATAGTAATTGGTAGATGAAGAAATAAATGGAGTGGTAAACGAGGTGCCGCTACCCAGCGATACACCGCCCGATGCGGCTGCATACCAGTTGATAGTGCCGGCACTGGCAGTAGCACCTAATGTTACTGTGCCGTTTCCGCAACGTGCTGCTGGCGTGGTACCGGTTATGGTAGGTATATCTGTAACAGTAGCAGCTACCGCAGTTCGCGAAGGTGTTGTGCAGCTGCCATCGGTAGCATCTACATAGTAAGTGGTAGTAGTAGATATAGTATTGGTGGTATACGTAGTGCCGCTACCTAGCGATGAGCCACCCGATGCCGCCGCATACCAGTTAATAGTGCCTGCGCTTGCTGTTGCTCCCAGACCAACTGTGCCTGAGCCACAACGTGATGCAGGCGAGGTTCCTGTAATAGATGGGCCACTGTTTATTGTTAAAGTGGCTGGGTTTGATGTGGCACTATCGTTTATGTTTGTAAATACAGCTCTGTATTTGTAGCTATCCAGACCGCTGATGTTTGAAATAGTAAGTGTGCTTGATGTGAATCCAGCGTAAACACTACCATCCATACCTGCTGTAATATCGGCAAAGGTACCTGTGTTTGGGTCGCGCTGCCATTTTACCGTAGGCGCCGGAGTAGAAGAGGAGGTGCTGCTGAATGTTACCGCAGTACCAGCACAACTGGTTGTATCTGCCGGGTGTGTAGCCACAGTAATGGTCGCCTTTTCTCCTATTTGTATTCTGCCAAAACCGGTTTCGCTGGTGGCCTGTGTATTGCTGGCAGTGCGGCTGCCTGCTGTAGCGGCATACCATGTACCACCTGTATACCGGCGCACCTCAAAGTTAGCTGGTGTAGTTCCGGCGTCTCTATCGCCGGGGGCAAAATTGTAAGTTGCACTATAAGACGTAAACCCTGCAACACCGCTGTTGGTTAATGTCCAGGTACGGTTAACGCTTTTCGTAGGGTCAATACCCGAGTTGGAAATATCTGCGTCATCGCTACCCGAGGTACAGGCAATAATTGAACCTGAACCGCTGGTAGTGCCGCTAAAATCCACTACAACCGGTGCATATGAACTACCATCGCCCACATGGAAAGTACGCGAAGGTGTAAGTGTGTTGGGTATATATATCTCCTCATTACCATAAATGTATTTGGTGTTATCGGCACCTGTAATAGTGCTGGTAGCTGAAATGGCAAATCTGTTAGCCCCTGTTATAATTCTTCCTCCATTTAGCAGTACAGAGTCTGTAACGAATACTGTAGCTGTGCTACCGCTTATTATCAGGTCTTCCAGCGATTTGTTTACATTGATTTTATAAAAATCCTGTATAACTGCCGAACCATTAATGTATTGCGTAGTTGAACCGTTGAAATGTACCTTACCTGTGCCATATGTAAACGTACCTCCGTTATTGGTCCAGTTACCAGCTACATAAATATTTGCAGCGGTATTTTTATCAAATGTGCCGGCACTTAATGTCATGTCAGAGTTAAGGGTAAGCGATGTAGTACTGCCACTTACGCTTAGTGTGCTACTGGTTTTATTTACCGTTAGTTTGTTAAATGTTTGGCTGGTAGCAGTACCGTTAATAGCCTGTGCACTACTGCCACTAAATGTTACGCGGCTGTTGGCTGGTGTAAATGTTGCCCCGTTATTGGTCCAGTTGCCGGCAGTCATATTAATGTCGGTAGCTGTGCCGGCATTTAGTGTACCAGCAGTTAATGTCATATTGCCGTTAAGGTTTAGTACGTTCATACTACCACCCACAGCCAGTGTATAGCCTGTTTTGTTTACGGTTACATTGTTAAAGGTTTCTGAACTCGATAAGCCCTGTATAGCCTGGTCGATAGCGGTGCTGTTAAATGTTACAGTGCCGTTACCCGGTGTAAAGCTACCTCCGTTGTTAACCCAGTTTCCACCAGTCATAATAATACTGCTGGCTGTACCTTTATCCAGCACGCCTGCATTTAATATCATATCGCCACTTATATTGAGCGTAGTTGTGCTTCCTCCCACAGTTACAGTACCCGATGCTTTGTTTACACATAACGAATTGAAAGTTTGCGATGTTGAGGTACCCCCTAGTGTTTGTGCACTTGTGCCGGTAAAATAAACCGTACCGGTAGATGGTGTGAAAGTAGCGGCACTTGCCTTGCTCCACCCTCCCGAACCCTTTACATTGATGCTGTACCCGCCACTGTTAACAGTGCCGGTAGACAAGGTAATGCCACCAGTAGCAATACTATCGTTTAAAGTAGTGCTGGCAGTGCTGCTATATGTTAGCATATTACCTATGGTAAGTATACTGTTGTTGTTTATAAAGGCGGTGTTCTGTACATCCAGGTTGTTTGCAATTGTACTCACAGCCCCCAGATCGGAGCCATACGCACCATTAAGTTTAAGATTGTAGTATGGCCCGTCATTAACCACACCGCTATCACCGTTTTGTGTAATTGTAACAGTGCCACCTGTAAGGTTGTATGTGCCCCGTAGTTCCGGATATACATCTTCATCGGTTGTACGCGTTAGCTTCAATTCAGATGTGCCGCTCATCGATAAGTTAGCGTTACCAAATAATATGTAGCTACCCTCTTCAAGTACAACCGAGCCACCAATGCTTACAGCACTATCAACCGGTACATTACCTATCAGCGATTTGGTGCCGGAGTTAGATAGCATTAAAGTATGATAGCTTTCGGCAGGTACCTTAATGTTTTGCGAGCCCGAGCCATTGTAGTGCACAATGTTTGGAGATGTAATTACATCTAACGTACCGGTAGATAAAAGCGTGCCCGTTAATTCCAGATTTGAGTTCGCATTATTTACCCAGGTAGATGTGGCATTTGTACCTGTAACACTACCGTTCAGGCTTATACTACCAAGATTGTTTATTGTAGTATTTGCCGCAAGGCTTATATTGGTATTAACTGATGATGTACCGATAGTTAATGCGGTTCCTTCATCTATAGTTTTATCGTTGGTAATAGATAATACACCGCCAGAACTTGTAGTAAATGTTCCTGTTCCGCTAAGTACGGCATTGGTGCCGCTAAAAGCCATAGTGGCGCCTGAAGAAAGGCTCATGTCACCATCAATATGTAAATCGCCGGTAATGGTAAGTGCACCACTGCTGTGGTTGTAGGTGGCTCCCGAGTCCAGAGTGAACCAACCCGATACAGTTACGTTGCCCGAAAAAGTTTGTGAAGTAGATGGGCTGAATAATAGTTCGCCTGTTACATTCAGTGTACCGTTATTAGTAAACGTGGCCGAGCCAAACATATCCATATTGCCGGTTACAGTAAATATTTTAGTGGCATTAATAGTTAATGAGCCGCCAGATTCTATATCCAGAAATTGTACTGTATCGGTTGCAGTAACTGTTACCGCATGTCCCGATTCTATAACCGCATAGCCACCTGCGGTAGGTAAACAACTACAAGCCGCGCCCGAACCACCAGCAGTGTAGCTCCAGGTTCCGGTAGCGCTGTTATCGTTCCAGTTTCCGCTTTTGCGCGAGTACACATAGGTATACAAAGGTGTACTGTTTCTATCGTTGGTACCCATAACCCATACATTGCTCAGGTTGGTGGCTGTCAATCCGGTACGTTTGCCGGTTGGCGAGCTAACAGCACCTAAAGTAGCAGAGTGGGTGCCACAGCTGCCCATGGTGTTACTGGTATAGGTTACCAGTTTAAGGTTAGATACGCTACCCGCGCTGCCAAGCTGCGAGTATTTTACCTCAATTGTATATGTGCCACCTGCAAGGCCAGATGTTGTGATGGTAGCTTTCTGGTTGGTTATCTGTTCAATGGCAGATCCTTCGTTGTCGGTATATGTTACTGAAGTACCACCCGAACCATCGGTATGCGACACTAGTATATAGCCCGCGGTAGTGGCGTTGGCTGTAGAGTTAATGAATACCGGCCTGTATTGGCTAAGTGTGCCTACCGGAAATAAACCATAAAAGCTACCCGAGTTACTGGTGATGGCTGTGCCCGATGGAATCCAGCGTTT
The DNA here is from genome assembly GCA_964423405.1 of uncultured Chitinophaga sp. GTDB lineage: Bacteria > Bacteroidota > Bacteroidia > Chitinophagales > LD1 > Bog-950. The sequence continues at coordinate 65,326 of CAYREY010000011.1, forward strand.
AAATGTGCCCCCGTAAGCTATACCGGCAGATCGCGATAAAGTGGCAATAGCACTGTTCCCCAATGTAATGGTGTTGCCGTTCAAGTTCAGGTTACTGCCGCTCATGGTAAGGGTATTGGTTACCATTACATCATTCATCAGCTTAACAGTAGCCCCTGCCTGGCTTACTGTCATTTTATAGAAAGTTTCACCACCGCTGCGGGTTATGCTTTTAGTACCACTACCATTAAATGTAACGGTGTATGTGGCCGGTGCAAATGTGCCGCTATTGTTCCAGTTGCCTGCTACAGAAAAATTACCGGCAGCAGTAACTGTTTGCGACGCGGCAATGCTAAAGTTTGCGAAAGTAAGGGTAGCGTTAGGGGTAATAGTACCCATTCCGCTAAAATTCACATTAGATCCGGTTGCGAAAGTCAGTGCTGTTGTATTGGTTGTTAATCCTTTTGCAAAATTAATGGTGCCGCCATAAGCAGAAGTTAATACCGGCGCAGTGCTACCACCAAAGGTTAACGATGGGGCAGATGAGCCATTGAAATTTACATCACCTGAACCTGTTAAACTGATGGTGCCGCTTTTGGTGCCCATGGTAATAGAACTATTAAAGTTAACGGTACCGGTACTTACAGTTATAACCTCTGTAACAACGGCGCTATTATTCATCCATGTAATACCACCTGTAAGGTTAAATGTACCGCTGGTAACAGCAATTTTGCCTATGCGTTTGGTGCCGTTGTTGGTGCCTGTAAAAATAAGGTCGCCACTTACAGTTAGTGTACCTGCGCCTACCGATATCAATGCTGCTTTATTATCTTTTGTAGGTTGTGCTATAGTAGCATTACCCGATACAGTAAGTGTTTTGCCCGAACCAATAGTAACAGTACGGTTATTGTCACCTGCCGAGAATGTTAATGCTGCAACAGTAGTGTTTTGTGTAATCGATACATTAATATCGGCACCATTACCACTGCCTATTTGTAGGGTAGGTAGTGTAAGTGATGAACTACCACCTATTACCTGGGTAGTGCCCGATCCTTTCATAGTTAATGTAACAGAACCGGCAGTTAATGTACCGTTGTTGGTAAAGTTGCCGTTCAACTGAAAGTTGTCATTCATGGTAAAGGTAGCCGACGAGTTGACGGTAAGGTTACCTTCTATAGTAAGAGCACCGGAACCTGTGGCAGCCAATGTGGTATTGGCACTACCCATTATATTCACGGTATTCATTTTAATATTCTTGTTAGGGGTGATAGAGCCGGTGCCATAAAAATTTGCGGTTCCTTTATTTGTCCAGTCAACAGCGTTTGTACTAACTGTGTAGTTGCCATAGAAGTTCAAAGTACAGCCGGTATAGTAAGTTACGCCGTTTTCACCATCTGTAAAGTTTGAATTAAACGTAACAGCACCAGCTCCGGTAAACACTATATCATGTGAAGGGTCTGTTATACTTACCGCAGCGGCAAAATTGATTGCCCCTGTACTGATTTGAAATTTATTGGTACCACTTGTTGCCCAGTTCGAGAAAGTACCATTAAAGTTAAATGTGCCCGGGCCAGCATCAATTACATAAGTAGAGCCTCTGTTGAATGCATTAAAGTCAAGGTCGCCTGTAACTGTAAGGCTATTGCTGGCGGTAATTATTTTTAAAGTGCTGTTACTTGATGTATTGCTACCCATATCCAGATCGCGGCAGGTATAGTTGCCATCTACGGTAACAGTTATACCGCTGTTTATTATTACGTTATCTGTATCGCTTGGCACACCTGCAGGGCTCCAAATACTGCTGTTGCTCCAGTTACCTGTCGCAGTAGCAGTTTTTGTGTTTATAGCACTGGCTTGTATGCTTACTAACGACAATAGTAGAAAGGCTGCCCATATATGCAGCTTATTTCCCTGCTTTGTGTGATTGTAAACGTTGCAATACATGGTTATGTTTTTTTATTTTTTTATCATCCACTTTATATGGATAAGAAAAATGCTAATAACAGCTTACTCTTCGTTTACGCCGACGTGTATTGCTTGTTACAAAACGAAACAACTTTCCCACAAGTTTAAATTGGTGAATTGGGGTAGCGTAACCTATTCAGATTGTGGGTGCTGATTTTCAGTATTTTTTCACAATACCATCTAATTATATTCTAACAGATTTAGGAGCTAAATGTCTTTTATTGCTTTAGCAGCATATTTTCAGAATTACCCCAAAATTTAATTTTAAACTTTTACTTGACAATTCTTGCCTTGTGCTTTATATTGATGATATACGCTTAAACTTAACACTACCTGGCTATGAAATCTTTATTCCATCCACCTTCGGTTTTATTTGGTTGCGACCATGTTTGTGTAATTGATACCACCAGCGAAAAAGACGAAATGACCACAAACGCTGAGGTTACAGTAAAACCAAGCATTAAAATGTATATACCTCTCGAAATGCCGCATGCGCACCAGCCGGCAGTACCTTCTTCTGTTATCTGTAAGGATACTGAATAACAGCATGTTATTACTGCATACATGATTGCAGGATAGCTCTAAAGGCACTAACTTGTTATTTCGCAATCTATTGTATTGCCTGTGGCTGAATTATTGCAGGGTAGGGTTAAATACTACTACCCCCATGCAACAACATCAGGCACATATACCTCCGGTATCTTCTCAAACAAATCTATTGCCGGTAGATGCCAGCCGTATCAAAGCCGCTAGCTTTATTGCCAAATCGGTAAATAACACATTTCGCCAAAGGGTTATTGCTCTGCTTCTATCTAATACACAAATGGCAGTAAAAGACCTTTGCAACCAATTGAATACTGAGCAATCTATTGTGTCGCAGCACCTGGCATTATTGCGTAAAGCAAATCTGGTGCAGGCCAGGCGGCACGGTAAAAGCGTGTTGTACTCGGCTAATGAGCACCAGCTAAGGCAGGTAATTAATTGTTTTGCCCATATCAGTAATGTATAAAAGCAAAAGGCGGACAAATGTCCGCCTTTTGCTTTTATATGTTGTAGTGGTAAACTACTATGCTTTTTTAGCTGCAGCTTTTTTGCGTGGAGCTTTGGTAGCTTTTTCTGCTTTCTCGGCCTTGGCAGCTGGTTTAGCGGCTTTAGTAGCCGAAACTAACTTAACGTTAGATATATGTATTGAACCCGGAGTTTTAATAATACCACCGTTAGGGTTTTTAGCATTTGGCTTGGTGTGTTTGCTGTTCAGGTTTACGCCATCTACAATCACACGGCTGTTTTTGCGGTCAACTTCTATAATACGGCCTTTTTTGCCTTTATCGTCGCCGGCTAATACTAAAACTTCGTCGTTCTTCTTTACGTGGAACTTCATAAAATATCTTTTTTGAGTTTGCTGTTACTGTATTTATTAAAGTACTTCAGGTGCTAGCGATACAATTTTCATAAACTGTTTATCGCGCAGTTCGCGGGCCACTGGTCCAAAAATACGGGTCCCTTTAGGCTCATCCTGGTTGTTAAGCAGTACTACAGCGTTGTCATCGAAACGGATGTAAGAACCATCTTTACGGCGGGTAGCTTTGGTAGTTCTTACCACTACTGCAGGCGATACGCTACCTTTTTTAACACCACCGGTAGGTATAGCTTTTTTAACGGCTACTATTACTTTGTCGCCAATGCGGGCATATCTTCTTTTGGTACCACCAATTACGCGTATTACCAATACTTCTTTGGCTCCGCTGTTGTCAGCCACATTGGCTCTTGATTCTTGCTGTAACATTTTCTGTTATTGTTTATTTGATTATCGGCTATAAATTCTTGCCCTCGCTTACGCGGCTGCAAAGCCTTAATAATATTACTTAGCTCTTTCCAGAACTTCTACCAGTCTCCAACGTTTGGTTTTGCTCAAAGGGCGGGTCTCGCTTATTTTAACGGTATCGCCAACTTTAGCATCGTTCTTCTCGTCGTGAGCTTTAAAGCTTTTGGTGCTTTTTACGAATTTGCCGTAAATAGGGTGTTTCACCTTTCTTTCAATAGAAACAGTGATGGTTTTATCCATTTTGTCGCTGGTTACTAAACCAACTCGCTCTTTTCTTAAATTTCTTTCCATTGTAATTAGGCTTTATTCTCTTTTTTACGTTTGCTTAATTCGGTTTTCAAACGTGCCAGGTTTCTTCTTTTGGCACGTATGCTAAGCGGATTGTCCAGCGGAGTTACAGCATGGTTAAACTCAAGTGTTTTAAGCTCGGCTCCATCGGTAGCTATTTTGGCAACCAGATCTTCAGTTACAAACTGGTGAAGATCTTCCTGGTTTAGTTTTTTATTTGCTCCCATTGTATATGATAATTAATGGCGGTTAGTTAATGTTATTAGCCCTCAACTGCATCGCGGCGGGTTATAAATTTGGTTTTAACGCTCATTTTGTGAGCAGCCAGCATCATAGCCTCTAAAGCAACCTGACGTGGAACGCCATCTACTTCAAATATGATACGGCCTGCCTGAATTGGAGCCTCCCAGCCTTCGGGGTTACCTTTACCTTTACCCATACGTACCTCTAGCGGCTTGCGGGTTATTGGTTTATCTGGAAATATGCGGATCCATACCTTGCCTTCACGTTTCATAAAACGTGTAAAGGCTACACGGGCAGCTTCAATTTGCTTGTTGCTTATCTTTCCGCTCTCTAATGATTTAAGTGCGTAAGTACCGAAGGCAATTTCATGGCCACGCTGGGTGGTTTCGGCTACTCTGCCCTTCTGGGTTTTTCTCCACTTGGTCCGTTTAGGTAATAACATGACTCTGTATTTTTATCTTAATCTTAGCTATACAAATAATTACTTTTTATCTCTTGGGGCGCGCTCTCTTCTTTCGCCACCACCAACGCGGCCTTTAGGCTGACGTTTTTCTTCTTTCTGCTCGGCAGTGAAAGCACCGGTAAGGTCACGCTTACCATATACTTCGCCTTTGCAAACCCATACCTTGATACCTATTTTACCGTAGATAGTTTGTGCTTCGGTAATTGAGTAGTCGATATCTGCTCTCCAGGTATGCAGTGGTGTACGGCCTTGTTTGTACTCTTCAGTACGGGCCATTTCTGCACCACCTATACGGCCGCTTACGCGTATTTTAATACCCTCGGCACCCATGCGCATTGCGCTGGCAATAGCCATTTTAAGTGCACGGCGGTAGTTGATACGTGCCTCCAGCTGTTTAGCTATGGTTTCGCCAACTATAGCCGATTCAACCTCTGGGCGGCGTATTTCTACTATGTTTATCTGAACGTCTTTGCCGGTCAGTTTTTTCAATTCTTCTTTTACACGGTCAACTTCGCCACCGCCACGGCCAATGATGATACCAGGACGACTGGTGTGGATGGTTACAGTTACGCGTTTCATGGTTCTTTCGATTACCACGCGGCTAATGCCACCTTTTTGGATACGCGCTTTAATGTACTGACGTATTTTCTCATCTTCAACCAGTTTTAAGCCGGCATCTTTGCCGCCGTACCAGTTGCTTTCCCATCCTCTTACAATACCGAGGCGATTTGCTATAGGACTTGTTTTGTGACCCATTGATTTGTATAGTTTTTTGTTCTCCTTTTTAAAAAGGGAACGCAAAAGTAAATTTTATCAACAGAGTTACAAATGTTTGACTTATTATTTTTGAAAC
>CAYREY010000011.1:71041-80188 GCA_964423405.1 uncultured Chitinophaga sp.
CAAAAGTAAATTTTATCAACAGAGTTACAAATGTTTGACTTATTATTTTTGAAACTCGTTTTTATCCACTTCGTTATCAGCCCGTTTTTGGCTTTACTTTTTACAGTACAGGGTACTTATATTGCATTTGCCAAGGGGTTAACATTTTCGCACTGTGTTAATACTATGCCCTTATAAGTTGCTGGTTATTAATTTTTTGTAAATTTTCATGTTAACACCCCTGGCATTTAAAGGGCTTAAAATATTCAAAATCAGCCGATTGTATTTTCGACTTTAAAATATTTGTATAGTTGATAATCAGCTTGTTACGTTTTTTCTGTATTGCTTGCATTAACAAAAACCGATTTTTAATAAAAACGCCACCTGCAGTTACCCGCAGATGGCGCTAAACCAATTAAAGGTGAAGTTTTTTTTAATCGCGGCGGCGGCCACCCATAAACATGGCTATATAATATAGTAAGGTAGCCAGCGAGGCCAACGCAGCCACCACATAAGTAAGCGCTGCCCACTTTAGTGCGTCTTTAGCCATTTCGTGTTCGCGGGCCTGTACCATACCCGAACTCTCCAGCCAGGCCAGCGCGCGGTTGCTGGCATCAAACTCTACCGGCAGGGTAATAAACGAAAACAGGGTAGTAGCTCCAAACAGTACAATACCTATTAGCAGTATTACCGAACCCACCATTGGGCTAAAGGCAACCAGTAGCAAACCCGCTAGTATTACAAACTGTACAGTATTCGATGCAAAATTAACCACCGGCACCAGGTTGCTGCGCATGGTTAACCAGGCATAGGCCCGGGCATGCTGCACGGCGTGGCCACACTCGTGGGCAGCTACTGCCGCAGCCGATACACTACGCCCGTGGTATACCGTGGGCGACAGGTTTACGGTTTTGTTGGCAGGGTTATAGTGGTCGGTCAGTTCGCCCTCTACCGATATTACCTTCACATCGTTAATGCCATTATCGGCCAGCATTTTGGCGGCTACCTGGGCACCGGTAAGGTTACCGCGGAAAGCTACCTGTGCGTACTCGTTAAACTTACTTTTAAGGCGCATGCCTACCAACCAGCTTATAAGCGCAAATACCCCGAAAATCAGATACAATCCCATCATTTTGCTCTTTGTTTTGTTTACTACCCTGCAATTAGCGTGCAACAGGGCTTAATTAATATGTTTTGTCTGCTAAAGTGACGAACTGACAGCCCCCTGCATTGTACCCGGTAGCTGTTTTATGATTTGTTAAGAGGTTTTACAGGTCGTATTGTCGTGCCTGTCACAATACAATAGTACTGGCGTTAGTACCCCATAGTATCCTTCATAAACCATTGTATACGTATGGATTAATTTACGGCGCAGTGGTATTGCCATAAAAAATGACAAAACCATGACAATGTATAATCGTTTTTATAAATATATGCCCATACCTTAGTTTGGTAATACACCATAACCATTCTATAACCAAAACCTACCAAGTATGAAACGCTATTTAACCGTAATAATGCTGCTGGCTGGTATTTATACCTACACAGCAAATGCCTACACCACATTACGTATGCAGGACCCACAAAAAACATGGGTTAGTTTTCAAAGCAAGTTCGATACTGTTGTACTATCTATTAAACCCAAGGGGGCCTATTTTGAATGTGGCCTTTACCTTACATTTTCTACAGGGCCTAACATTTCCAATTACAGCTACTACAATTCCGATACATTTGAAATGCAGCATTTTTTCGATTTGCCCGAAGGTTCTTTTGTTCATGATTCCTGGCTGTGGGTTGGCAACCAGATTGTACAGGCATCTATAATCGACAGGGGGCGCGCGCAAATGATATACGAAGGTATTGTAAACCGTCGCCGCGACCCTTCTATATTATATAAAAATAGCGCCACACAGTACGAGTTGCGCGTTTTTCCGGTAGATAAAAACGAGAAACGAAAAGTAAAGATTACTTATATGGTTCCTGCACAATGGAACAACGGCCGCGCTTCCTGCCCCTTGCCGCTTAATATTTTAAAAGCTTCGGTACAAGCTCCTTATTTCGAAGTACTTTCCTATACCGAGCCCGACTGGTCGGCACCGGTACTTACCGAACTGCCCGGGGTTACTTTTCAGCAGGTATCGGGCCAGCAGTTTACGCGCGGGGTGGTACCTTCTTCCAGCATAACCAATCTGTCGGGCATTAATTACTCGCTGAAGTCGCCTATGCAGAATGGCATGTATACTGCCTTGTATGAAACCGGCCCCAACCAGGGCTATTACCAAATGGTAATGATGCCCTTACAGGCAATGGGTATTAACTTAAAACGACGCACTGCTTTTTTGTTCGATTATGAAGATAACAGCACCAGTACCCCTGCGGCGGTGCTTGCCAAAACACGGCAAATGCTGCTGGATAACTACCAACCTACCGATTCATTTAACCTCTTTTTCTCGCGCCTTAGCATTTATCAATACAGCAACACCTGGCTACCCTGCGATACGGCTACCATCAACACTGTTTTTAATGCGCTTAGCCAGCAAAACCCTATGTCGGTTTACAGCAACCTGCCTTCGCTTATCAATACCGGCATCACTTTTATTAACAACAACAATAAGCAGGGCGACATAGTGCTGTTTTCCAATAGCGATAATTTTTCAAACATTACTACCGCCAACCAACTAATTACCGATTTGGTAGCAGCTATGGGCCCTACACGTATACCGGTGCATGTTATCGATTATCAGGACAGGAATGTGAGTTATGTATGGAGTAATGGTACTTACTATTGGGGCAACGATTATTTTAATAATAACCTGGCTGCCATAACAGGTGGGATATGCGAAAGTGTACGATTAACCTCGAATTATTACTACAACAGCAATAACATTCGCACTTTAAGTGAAACTGCCGACGACCTGATGCAGCAGATACAGGGCTCTATCAATGGTTTCGATGGGTATGTTACAGCCACCAATGGCTTTTGCTACGGTAGTTACGATAATGCTACATCGGGCATTATGCCGGTAAATAAACCCTATATACGTATAGGGCGATATGCCGGTGCTGCGCCTTTGCAGTTCTACATAACCGGTACTTTTCAGGGTACAGCCATCAGTCATCAGCTAAGTACCGGCAGCACAGCCGATGCCGATTCGTTTACTAAAAAAATGTGGGTAGCCCGCTTTATCGAATCTATGGAAAGCGCCGCTAATATTAATTCGCAGCAAAAAGGCGAAATTATGGACTCCAGTATTACAAATCGTGTATTATCCCGTTACACGGCTTTTCTGGCATTGGAGCCAAGCGACACAGTTAAAGCCTGTGGCGATTGCGAAGACGAAACTAATCCCGGTGCTACTGATATAGAAGATGCGGGTTCCGATATCATGCTCAAAGCCTTCCCTAATCCGTTTTCTTCGGCAATCAGTATCCAGGTACACGTGCAGGAAGGCGATGCTACGCTAAAGATTTATAATACGCTTGGGCAATGCGTAAAAACCTTTGTGCTGGATGCCAGCACCGGTAACGACATTACGCTAAACTGGGATGGACATTCCGATACCGGCGACGAACTGGCTGCGGGTGTTTACATATTGGTGCTCGAAACAAAAACCGTTAATAAAACCATGCGGATAATTAAAAACTAAAAAAGCACATATAAAAAGTAAGCCCGGCCATGCCGGGCTTACTTTTTATATGTATTTGGTTGTTATTGGTAGGTGGCGCTCTGTTTATTTATCGGCAGATAAACCGCAACCACGGCGGAAACTCCGTTAATCCGTGTATTCAAGTTCCGAAGGAACGATATATATGGTAGCCGCTGGTTTTAAGCCGGGGTATAAAGAGAAAAGAAATCAAGCCCCGTAGGGACGATACGTTTAGTGGTCGGTGACGCGCGCTATTTACATTTACGGAAGCTAAATGCCAACCACGGCGGAAATAGCAACTTTCCTAACCTTTAAATGTAGTGGGGGTATTTAAGTTCCGTAGGAACGATATGTATGGTAGCCCCGGGTTTTAACCCGGGGTGATAATGCGGAAATAATTAAGTCCCGTAGGGACGATACATTTAGCGGTTGGTGATGCTGTTCTGTTTATTTTTAAAGGTAGCTAAATACCATCCAAGGCCGAAAGACGGATAAGATGTTTATATTGCTTACGGAGTAAACACCCCTAACTTATTAGTAGTTCCGAGTTGTCCCGCGCAGAGCCTTGGGAACACTCGGAACAGCGGGGCTACAGCTGGCTTAGCTTTTGGCCCATTTGCCTTTATTGCATCACCAGTATTAGGATTAGCTGGGGGAATTGGGGGATACATGTACGGATATAATAAAGGGGGGAAATCTATGAAGCAATTAAAAAAGAATAAAACATGATGAACTTATTTAAAATGAGAAAGAATACATCGCTAAACTATAGGAAATTTTATTCGGAAAGGCTTGGTAAATTGCTTAAAAATCCATCAATTGAAGATATTGAAACAGCATATCAGTTAACCTATACAGAAGCTACTGAAAAAAATTTATTAGATATTTTGAACTATATAGATAAGGGATGTTATATGAATTTATTACGCTTGAAAAATAGAGTTCCTTATGTTGAAGATTCCCTTGGAGAAACAATAGAAACAAATCTGTATGAAATCTATTTGCTAATAGACAAACAACAACAGCATTATTTAGCAATTATTTATGTACAATTAGCAGGAGAATATATTGAGAAACTAATAACCATAAAAAAAGTCAATCAATTTTTACACTATTTTTTCTTCAACAAACGTTTAGTATATCCAATTTAAAAATGAAAGCAACGTTTAAAATAATCATCCTTTGCATGATGTCCTGTTCGTTTCAAACTAAGTGGCTCAAATACACAGATGATACAAATAAATTTACCATTAACTATCCTGATAAATGGGAGAGAAAGAATAATACCAATGCTATTATTTTCCTAAGTCCAAAAGAAAATGATAAAGATGTATTCCAAGAAAATGTAAATCTGATGTTGCAAGATTTATCTAAACATTCAATGAGCTTAGAACAATACACGGAACTTACGCAAAAACAAATCGTTGATAATCTCGGAGCATCAGCAATTGTGTCGTTAAAAAGTATAACACTAGCAGGACAACAAGCCAAAGAGTTTATTTATTATATGAATTACCAAGGAAGACATTTAAAACTAAAACAATATTGGTTTATCAAAGGAAATATCGCTTATCTCTTCTCATACACAGCAGAACCATCACAATACCAGATATACGAAAGCACAGCAACAGATGTGATACGGAGTTTTAAATTCTATTGATACAGAATAGCCTTCCTTTGGCTCAATGTAGCCAGGCTTTGAGCAGAGCTGCTTGTGCCGGAATAAATATACTACTTTGGCTATATGAGCCGAAAGTATAAATTTTACGAGCAAGATAGGCTATACTTTTTCGCCGTTGTTGGTGTTATAGCTTCCCGAAAAAATTATACAGAGTAGCGTCACCAACAACCACAGCAATGCCTAACCACATTCACCTTATTTGGCAAATACACTATAGCCATGCACAACATAAAGTGCAACAAAGCTTTATGAAGTTTACGGCACAACAAATAAAGTTTGATTTAAAGGCCAACAACACGAAATTGTTGTAAGATTTTAAAGTAAATGCGGCTGACCGTGAATATCAAATATGGGAACAAGATCCATTAAGTATAGAATTGTTTACAGAAGCTGTATTTAAGCAAAAGCTAAATTACATTCATGATAACCCAATAAAGGAGAAATGGAATCTGGCTTTGTACCCGGAAGATTATGTATGGTCATCGACAGGCTTTTACTATACTCGGTACAACAGTTTTGGATTTTTACGGCATTATGCAGATTGTAGCTGTGAGCAGGTGCGGTAGTAAGCAGCATGGTTGTTGGTGACGCTACTCTGTATAATTTTGTGCGAAGCTAAACACCAACCACGGCGCTTAAAAGTGGGTAACACTCGAACAGCAGGACACAAGTAACTTTGTTCAGACCAATCTACATACTTACTGGATGTCATTTAATACTGTCAACAAAAACCTCACATTCGCGCGAATGACAAAGAAACCGCAGATTAGAAGCACTAATTTTTTCTTTGTAAAACCTTCTACAAAAATCTATATCAAAATTATTATTATGAGCTAAGGCTGCTCCATGGTATTCACTTTTTGTATTGCACTTCCATGATGTACCAGTTAATAAGCCTTTATTCTTCAAATATGAATATATCCTTTCATTAAAGAGTTTTTTATAAATAATTGTCTTGTCGCCATAGATATTTACAATGAACCAATTATCGCTTGTTAAAATATTATTTGTAGACCCATAAACGCAGGTAAATGGGGAGTTGCTCCAGTATTTATGATTACTGGAGTACGAATTAAGAATATTTACCTCCGAAATTATCGAATCATCAAATACTATCCTAATAAATTCGTTGAGATAGCCACCTGTAAAATTCTTCTCCTTTAATTTTAACAACGCTGAATCATAAAGCTGGTAGGATTGATTCTTCCAATCCACACAAAGAATATCATCTTCAGTAAACGAAAAAACAAGGTTCTCTGTTTTAGTAGCATGATCGAATCGATAACCACGAATCTCTAAACCCGTTCTCCTTTTTTCTGAAGTATTGCAATTGCTCAAGAACACCAAAAATATTAAGCAAATTAAAAAATATCGTATTCTCACAATCATCTACTTTTTTTGAGGTTGTAAAAGCCTGTTCCATTACTTGTTTTTATTCCTTTCCCATCAACTTGTCTTCCCCCCCCCTTTGGCGCAAGAATGTAGCCAGGCTTAGAGCCAAGCTTCTTGTGCCAGAATAAATATACTACTTTGGCTATATGAGCCGAAAGTATAAATTTTACGAGCAAGATAGGCTATACTTTGTTTCGTACAGTGTGGTTTATTGGTTAGATGTTTTTATTAGAGAGGAATATCGTAACATTTGGATAGAAAGTGTTGAATATTGCCAGAAAAAGAAAGGGCTTGAAGTTTATGGTTGGTGTTTGATGACTAGCCATGCACATATGATAATAGGTAGTGAAAATATTGCCATGCAAGATATAATGCGGGATTTGAAGAAGTATACCTCAAAAGAGTTACGTATGGCCATTAGCGAACACCCACAGGAAAGCCGTAAAGAGTGGCTGCTATGGATGTGCGAGCGCGCTGGTAAGAAAAACAGCAATAACAATAATTTTCAGTTTTGGCAGCAAAACAACCATCCATTGGTAATTAAAGACGATAATATGTTTAAGCAATGTTTAGCATACATACATAATAACCCTGTAACGAGCGGGTTTGTGAAAAATGCTGAAGATTGGCTATATAGCAGTGCTGCTGGCTACGAAAAAAATAATGGTTTGCTTAAGTTGCATTATTAACCCCGGCACAAGAAGCTTGGCTCTAAGCCTGGCTACATTCTTGCGCCAAAGGGGGTGTAATAGCCAGCTAAAATCTAAGGATAGTCTTGAGGTTCTATGTATATTATCGATTTTTCATTACACCTGAATAGGTTTATTTTTTCCAATTTGGCACATATCTCCGTGGTGTCCATTTGATTTGAACTAATCCATTTTTTCAAATAACGCAAGTCATTTTTTAAATATCTTCTTTTCCTTTTAGATAAGCAATTTACACTAGTTCGTCCTTTAAATTCATAATCGACAACAATTGAAAAAAAGGCAAAACCACTACGATAATATACTTGTGTACTTTTATCGATAATAGATCTTTTTTCGTTTCTCAGGTTCTCTAATACATTAATATAACACTTAAAAATATCTCTTGTGGAGTAAAACTCACATGTGTCCGCTTGGCTAAAGCATGAATAAAATTTTAGAGTAGAGAATAATAGAAAAAAAACTTGTGCATATTATTTTTTTATTAATTACAATCTTGCTTTTTTTCTACTCTGTCAACCAAACCATTTTTGCTGAATTCTGTTTGTGTTGTTATACAACCATTGGGTTCTTGAAATTTAGTCATATATTCATACGGTTTTTGGCTTCCAACTTCAGGCAATCTTACGTTCCCCGTTGTTCCGAGTTTTATGTCTTTGTTGTTCCGGGTGTTTCCGCGGCTCTGCGCGGAACAACCCGGAACTTTTAATAAGTTGGAGTGTTTAACTCCGTTATATATAACGAGCATAAAACACATTATCTAATAATTCAACCGGTAACAACCCTTCTTCTCCATAGTAATTCTTAGCGCTTGAATAAATATAGCGTTCAGGCGTATCCACTATTCTGGCAGTTACAGGATTGTTATGAATGTAATTCAGCTTTTGCTTCGTGAATTCTGCGCTGGTTAATTCAATAGGGTGGTTCTCTTGTTGCCAAAATTGAAAATCTTTGTTCTGGCTATTCTGCTCACCGGCAGATTTAAACAACCACATCATCCAATCTTTTCTGCTTTCGGGTATTGTTTGGATTTCTTTTGCAATTTGCGCAGACGTAAATTTCTTAAAGTCGCGCATTATATCTCCAAAACCTGGCTCCCCTCTGCGCGAAATAATTAAATGGATGTGATTAGGCATTATAACCCAGGCATGTAACACCAGGCCTTTATTTTCAATACAAAATTTTAAGCTATTAACTACTATATCGCAGTATTGATAGCGAGTAAAAGCATCTACCCATTGCACTACGGCAGTAGTTACAAAATAAACCCCGTGAGGGTTACTAAATTTGTAAGCAAAACCCATACATTAAAAATATAAAAATACCTTAAGCTATGTTATATTAAATGTAGGCACGGAGTAGAATACTCCGCCTCATTAAAAGTTCCGGGTTGTTCCGCGCAGAGCCGCGGAAACACCCGAAACAACGAATGAAGGCACCTATGGTGCGCAATAAAAGGGTACACAAATTTTACTACAAACAGGCTACCGCTACGCGGTGCTGTAATTTCGCCTCTCGCTCCATAGGAGCCGTCTGTTTGTAGAAAGTAAACAGTACAATGTAATGCGCACCGTAGGTGCCGCCTGCGGCAAGCCTTAAATTCTAGCCACGGTTATTGTTTAGTTTTCGGCAAAACAAACAGAGCAGCGTTACTAACCACTAATAAGCGACAGTTTGTATTACATAAATCCGTAACTCCGTCAATCTGTAAATATAAAGCCTACCTCGCCACTATCAGCCT
>CAYREY010000012.1:0-46062 GCA_964423405.1 uncultured Chitinophaga sp.
CGCTCAACCACCTCCGCCAGCGGAGGACAGAACAGCCGCCGATACAATTTAAGATGACAGCCAAAGACCAATTTCTGTTTACCTCAATGACATTGGGTTAACGTTTTAAAAAACAGGTATATGGCACCAAACAAAACAGCCCCATAATAGGGGCTGTTTTGTTTGGTATGTATCTATGGTTGTTATATATCTCTGTTTACATCAAAGTTCTCCAGGTAGTCGGCCACACGGCGAACAAACGAGCCACCCAATGCGCCATCTACAATACGGTGGTCGTAGCTATGGCTCAGGAACATCATGTGGCGAATACCAATGGTATCGCCCTGTTCGGTTTCTATAACAACCGGTTTCTTTTTAATAGCGCCGGTGGCCAGTATGGCTACCTGTGGTTGCAGTATAACCGGTGTGCCCATTACGTTGCCAAAAGTACCTACGTTGCTTACGGTGTATGTGCCGCCTTCTATCTCGTCGGCCTTTAACTTACCCTGGCGGGCGCGGTTGGCCAGGTCGTTTACCTTTTTGGTAAGGCCCACCATATTCAGCATATCGGCATTTTTAATTACCGGTACTATCAGGTTGCCGGTAGGCAGGGCGGCGGCCATACCTACGTTAATGTCTTTCTTCACTATAATAGTGCTGCCATCTACCGATGCGTTTACCATCGGAAAATCGCGCAGGGCTTTAACCACTGCTTCTATAAAAATAGGGGTGAAGGTGATGTTCTCGCCGTACAGGTCGTTGAATTTCTTTTTTACCTTATTGCGCCACAGCACTATGTTGGTTACATCGGCTTCTACAAAGCTGGTAACATGCGCGCTGGTATGCTTGCTCTTCACCATGTTATCGGCTATCAGGCGGCGCATGCGGTCCATCTCTATAATCTCTACATTGCCGCCATAGCTTTTGGCCGGTGCCTGTTGCTCTACCGGTTGGCTTTGCTGTTCTCTAACTTCAACTCTTGGCTGTTCAATTACTGTAGTCTGTAGTCCGTTGTCAGTGGTCTGGTTACCTCTGTTCTGCACATAGGCCAGTATATCTTTTTTGGTAACACGGCCTTCGGCGCCGGTACCGGGCAGCCTTTCCAGTTCGCTCATGCTGATGCCTTCCTGTCGGGCAATGTTCAGTACCAGCGGCGAGTAGAACCTATTGGATGAAACAGCTGCCGGTGCAGTAGTGGTTTCTACCTTAGGGCTGCGGGCTTCGGTTTTGGTTACTTCCGCCTTAGGTGTGCTTACCGGTTGTGTTTTGGGGCTGGTAGAGCCTGCAGCCTCGGTTTCGAGCAGGGCCACGGGTTTGCCCACTGCTACCACATCGCCTTCTTTATATAGTATCTTTTGCAATACGCCAGCCACCGGCGAAGGTACCTCCGAGTCTACCTTATCGGTAGCTATTTCCAGTACTGCTTCATCCAGCTTTATAGTGTCACCTTCTTTCTTTAACCATTTAAGAATAGTGGCCTCGGTAATACTTTCGCCCATTTTGGGCATTATCAATTCAAATTGTGCCATAGCCTCTTTTTTAGCCGGGGCTAAAATACACGGATTGATGAGAACGAAAAACCGGATGTGCTGCCGATGTTGTTTAACAATTAACAATCTGCTGTCTTATTTACATCTCCACAAGCTTTTCACAATCTGCCGGCAAACCACAGTTATGGTTTGGTGTTTATCGTGTAAGGGTTAATTTTGGCAGCCAATTTTTTGTAAACAATAAATTATACGATGAAAAGAATTTTGCTTTTAGTGATGCTAGCTGTATTTGGCCTATCGTCGTTTGCTCAGCAACACTCGTGTGCTTCTACCGAGGTAATGAACAATCGCCGGGCTATCGATCCTGCCTTCGATCAGCAAATGCGTGTTGGTGAAGATGCCTTTCGCAAGTTTGTAGCTATAGGCCAGCCACAGGACCCTAATTTTGGATCGCGCGCAGTACGCACCATACCGGTAGTAGTGCATGTGGTGTTAACATCTTCGCAGGCTGCATCTATAACCGATGCTGCCATACAAACGATGATTAACCAGTTGAACATTGATTACAGCAAAACCAATTCGGACCTTAGCACTGCCCGCTCGGTAGTGCAGCCACTGGCTACCAATACCGAAATTCAGTTTTGCCTGGCCCAGCAAAAGCCCGATGGTTCGGCTACCAACGGTATAGACCGTGTAACCATTACCAAAACCTGCTGGAACTACAGCACTGAGTCGGATAACATGAAATCGGCCAGCACCGGTGGTGCCAATATATGGGACAGCCGCTACTACCTTAACATCTGGATCGTATCTATCTGCGGTACATCGCCACAAACCGGTGGTGTAGGCGGTTATGCTTACGTGCCGGCAGCCGGCAACGGCCTGCATGGTTCTAATATAGATGGGGTAGTAGTTGACTACTCTATAGGCATGGGTGCCGGCAACCGGGTTTGGACCCATGAGGTAGGCCACTACCTGGGCTTACACCACACCTGGGGCGATTTATCGTCTAACGCCTGTGGCAACGTGTTTCCCGATACCGATGATGGTTTCAGCGATACCCCTGACTCTAAAGCAGCTAACTTTAACTGCTCGCCAATTACTTCATGTGCGGGCAATTCATCGTATGGCGACCAGTACGAAAACTACATGGACTATAGCAGCTGTCCGCGCTTGTTTACTGCCCAGCAGTCAAACTACATGAACACCATACTTTCTAACGTGCGCAGTAGTTTGTTTAGTACCAACAAATGTAGTGCTACAGGTGCGCCACTGGCTAACTTTACCGGTTCGCCTACCTCTATTTGCGTAGGCCAAACTGTTACTTTTACCAATACCTCTACCGGCAGCGGCAATACATATAGCTGGACTTTCCAGGGTGGTACGCCAGGTACTTCAACTGCGGCCAACCCAACAGTAACTTATAACACCCCGGGTACTTATACGGTTACTCTGGTAGCTACTAATAATAACGGATCTAACACCAAAACACAAACTGGCTATATAACAGTATCGGGTAGCAACTCGTTACCACTTACCGAGGGTTTTGAGTCGGCTACTTTCCCGCCAACCGGCTGGTCACTTAATAATGCCGATGCTTCTACCACCTGGGCCCGTACCACCTCGGCCAGTGGTTTTGGTACATCAAGCGCAAGTGCGTATGTAAGCAATTACAACTACGATGCATCGGGCCAGAAAGACTGGTTAATAACCCCTGCCTATAACTTTACCGGTGTAACCAATGGCCGTATCCGTTGGGAGTACGCCTATGCAGCATATAACACCCAGGCTGCTTACGCTGATTCGTTGGTGGTATTATACTCTACCAACTGCGGCGCTACCTGGACTACGCTATGGAACCGCGGCGGTACGGCACTGGGTACTGCCAGCAACACTACTAACAGTTTTGTGCCTACAGCCGCACAGTGGAAACGCGACTCGGTATCGCTGGCTAACCTTAGCGGACAAACCAGTGTGCGTTTTGCCTTTAAAAATGCCTGCAGCTATGGTAACAACCTGTTTATAGATAACATTAACATATTCAATGCATCGGCCCAGCAGGGTAGTGCCCCGGTGGCCGACTTTGTAGGTACTCCTACTACTGTTGTTGCCGGTAATACCGTTGCCTTTACCGATCTTTCTACCAATTCGCCTACAGCCTGGAGCTGGACTTTTGGCGGTGGCGGCACTCCTAATACTTCTACTACTCAAAACCCTACTATTACCTTTAATACGCCGGGTACATATACTGTTACATTAAATGCCAGCAATGGCAATGGTAACAATACCGCTACCAAAACCAATTACATAACAGTAATACAACAAGGTGGCGGCCAAAGCTGCGATACGCTTAGCAACTTCTTACAGGGCGATTCGCTTCGCGCTTACCTAGCACCTGATGGTGGCTATATATCGGGCCAGAATGTTTATGGCGATAAAGCCAAAGCACAGTTTTACTCAAACTCAACCAGCCAGCAGGTTACAGGTGCCATTTTCTACTTTGCCTTTGCTGAATCGCTGAACCCTAACTCAGCCACAGTAACTGCTGCTGTCTGGAACTCAGTAGGCGGATTGCCGGGTACTACGCCTGTGGCTACACAAAGCGTTAGCTATAGCACTATTATTTCTAACCTGAATAATAACAGCCCTACGGTAGTTACATTCAGCAGTCCGCCAACTGTAACCGGCGATTTCTTTGTGGGTTTCCAAATGACGTATGCTAACGGCGATACGGTAATTCTGTATACATCTTCAATTAACTCTCCCGACCCGGATAACGGATGGGAGCAGTATAGCGATGACAGCTGGCATACTTACCTGGAATCGTATGGTGTTGGTCTGGACAACTGGATTTTCCCTATACTATGCACAGGTTCATCGGGCCAGGGCCCTACTGCATCGTTCACAGCAAATAATACAGGTGTGTGTGCCGGTTCGTCGGTTAACTTTACCAGTACCTCTACCGGTAGCCCTACTTCATACAGCTGGACCTTTACCGGAGGTTCTCCATCTGCATCTTCATCTCAAAATCCTACTGTAACATACAATACTCCTGGTACATACAACGTGTCGTTAACTGTATCTAATGCTAACGGCAACAATACCAGCACACAAAACGGTTACATTACTGTGTATGCGCGCCCTACGCTTACTACATCGTCTACAGCTGTAAGCTGCTTTGGTGGTACTACCGGTTCGGCTACTGTTACTGCTACTGGTGGTACACCTAACTACACTTATAGCTGGAGCGGTGGTGGCAACACAGCCACTGTTAGCAACAAGGCTGCGGGCACTTATACGGTTACTGTAAATGATTCGCGCCAGTGCTCGGCTACTGCCAGTGTAAACGTAAGCCAGCCATTAGCTGCACTTTCAGCTACAGTTAATGCTTCCGATGCTGCCTGCAACCAGGCTAACGGCACAGTTTCTGTTACAGCCTCGGGCGGTGGTGGTAGCTACATTTACATTTGGAACACCGGTGCAACCACCCAATCGTTGCAGAACGTGGGTGCCGGCACCTATACCGTAACAGTAACAGATTTCTCTTTCTGTACAGCAACTGCCAGTGGTACTGTGGGCACAGCGGCCAATAACTTTGCCGTATCTATCAACGCAACCAATGCATCGTGCGGATTCAACAATGGTTCGGCAGTAGCGTTGCCTAACAACCCTACCGGTGTAACCTACAACTGGAGCAACTCTGCTACCAGTGGTTCTATCAGTAATCTTGCAGCCGGTACATATACGGTTACGGCTACCAACCCTGCCGGTTGTACTGCTACAGCTTCGGCAGTAATAACCAATACACCGGCCAATATTTCGGTAACATTTACTACTACACAGGCTGGCTGTGGCCAGAGCAATGGTGGTGCAACTGCAGCTGTTAGCGGTGGCAGTAGCCCATACAGCTACAACTGGAGCACCGGTTCTTCTACCAGCTCTATAAGCAATGTACCAGCAGGTGGTTATGCAGTTACCATAACCGATAACTCGGGTTGTTCGGTAGTTAATACGGCTACTATCAGCAATACCGGTGGCCCTACCATTAATGTGAGTGTAACCGCACCTGCGTGTTTTGGTAGCAGCAACGGTAGTGCAACAGCCAATGCTACCGGTGGTACACAGCCATATACCTATAACTGGAGCACCGGCGCTACTACGGCGGGTGTAAGCGGACTTTCTGCGGGTAGTTATACCGTTTCGGTTTACGACAATACGCAATGTCTTGCTGTGCAATCGGTAACTGTAACCAACCCAGCTGCTATCAATGTTTCGGTTAGTACTACCAATGCACTGTGTGGCCAGCAAAACGGTACTGCGGTAGCTTCGGCTACCAACGGTTCGGGTTCTTATACCTTCCAGTGGAGCAATGGTTCTACCCTGGCTACTAATATAGATCTGGCAGCCGGCAATTATACTGTAACTGTAACCGATGGAAACGGATGTACCTCAACTGCATCTGCAATAGTTGGTTCTACCAGCGGCCCTACCTCGGTGCTTACACCTATTAATGGTACCTGCCAGATAGCAGCACAGATAAATGCTACTGTTGCCGGTGGTTCGGCCCCTTACACGTATGTTTGGAGCAACGGTGCTACTACACAAAACCTCCAGGGTATATCGGCAGGTAGTTATAGTGTAACTATTACCGATGCCAACGGTTGCCGTAACACCAATACAACCAGCGTAACCGATAACTCAGCTATCAATGTTACATTCAACACCCAGAATCCTTCGCAGGGTAACAGCAATGGTTCGGTAACGGCCAACCCTACCGGTGGTACCGCACCGTACACGTATAGCTGGAGCAATGGAGGTTCTGCTGCATCTATCAGCGGTTTAGCTGCCGGTACTTACACTGTAACTATTACCGATAATGCCGGTTGTACTAAAGTTTCGAGTGTAACATTAGAAGCCCCTAACGCTATCGGTAGTTTAGATGCTATCTCTTTTGTTAAGCTATATCCTAACCCTGCCAAAGAGTCGTTTAATATTCAAATAGAATTGAGCGATATACAGCATGTAGATATGAAGATGCTGAACAACGTAGGGCAGATGGTATGGAACCGCAGCAAAGAGAACTACCGTGCCGGAACCGAAACTGTAGATGTAAGCACCCTTGCCAGTGGAGTTTACATAGTACAGGTAAGTGTAAATGGCAACATGAAGAGCCTGCGCTTTGTAAAAGAGTAATTTGAACAGGTACTTTAATAAAACAGCCTGCCCTTAAAAAGGCAGGCTGTTTTGTTTTATGCGGTATAAGGAATTGTTACTTCTGTTTTACAACGGCAAACAGCCTTATCCCTGTTCCAGGGTTGGTTAAAAGGAATGGCAGTAACCGGAATTGTAGTGCCGGATATGATTTATATGGCACCGGCAATAGTAAATATGTATGTGCTTAGTACTGTTGTAAGTAGCGGTATGTTTTTTTATTGGGCAACTGTTGTAGAATCTGCTACAGTTGCAACAGGGGTGCTGGCGGGTAATTCCATAGCTTCACAAACCTTTTTAAGATTAGCAAGCCCTTTGCGTTGCGGGTTGCCAACTATCGATTCCATACGTAATCCGGCAAGGCGTCCAAAAGGAAATTTGAGGCCACCGGCGCTGGTCCAGGTAACTATTGTTTTGCTGCCCTCGTTCTCAAAGCTCCAGTAGTCTTTGGCACTGGCGGTCATTGGTTTCTCAAAAAAATCGGTACAAACCAGGCTTTCGTTTTCTCCATAGGCGGTCAGCACCATGTGCCCCATGCCAACTTTGTTTCCGTCCCAGGTCATTTTATGACCTTCTATACCAGGTGTACCTACTATGGTAATTTTAGCCTCGGGCTCCATTTCGTGCCAGGGTGACCATGCCGACCATTTGTTAAAATTGGCCACTTGTTCGTAAACCAATGAAGAGGGGCGGTCTATTTCTATACTATTGGTTACCGTATAACTGTTAGGCAAAAAGTATACAACAACACCGGCAATGCCCAATATAATTACAAGCGCTATTATCAGGTTTTTAGCAATATTCATAGCCTGCGGGTTGGGTTAAACAGCAGTTAAAATATCAAAACTTTTTTAAAAAACTGATTTTTCTCAACATTGCTGATAGCCTGAATACTTTTTGCTGTAAATTTGCACCGAATTAAGAGGTTATGAAAAAGATGCACGTTATTATATTGGTATTGGTGGCGGTGAGTGTAGGTGTATTGGTAGCCCGCTCAGGCGACTATACTACTTATGCCAACTTTCCGCAAGCTAAAGAGAAAGGCAATTCGGTGAATGTGGTGGGCTATCTGGTAAAAGATAAGCCTATGCAGTACGACCCGCAGAAAGACCCTAATTTTTTTGCTTTTACCATGACTGACAAGGAGGGCAACGAGTGTAAAGTAGTTTACAAAGGAGCCAAACCACAGGATTTTGAACGAAGCGAACAGGTAGTAGTAAAGGGCAAGATTGATGGCGAGGTATTTGCCTGTTCTGAAATATCGATGAAATGCCCCAGTAAGTATGTAAACGACGACATTACGCTGAAAGAAACCAACGTAACTGTTAAGGCGGGCACGTAATGCACAATTCTTTATTACCTGATATAGTAATCAGGCAGAAAATAGTGTTATTCGCGCCATGGTAGATTTTTTTGCAACACGGTTTGGGGCTAATGGTTTTTTAGGCGAGCATTTGTGGTTAGGCCATTTGGGCCAGTTTTTACTTACATTTAGTTTTGCTGCCTCGCTGCTGGCTTTTCTGGCCTATTTCGCAGCAGAGTTTTCTAACGAAAAAGAGAATAAGAACAATTGGCGCAAAATAGCCCGTGGTGCATTTATAGGCCACGGCGTAGCTATAATAGGCATATTTGTATTGTTGTTTGTAATGATACTTAACCACTGGTTTGAGTACCATTATGCCTGGCGCCATTCTTCTACAACGCTGCCCATGAAATACATTATCAGTAGTTTCTGGGAAGGGCAGGAGGGTAGCTTTCTGTTATGGGAGTTTTGGATTGTTATACTTGGTTTTGCCTGTATTAAAACAGCCGGTGGTTACGAAGACCCTGTAATGGGTATTGTTTCGTTGGTTCAGTTTTTCCTCGGCTCAATGGTGTTAGGGGTTTATATTTTCGGCTTTAAGCTGGGCAGCACACCATTTATACTGCTACGCCATGTAATGCTGGAAGCCCCTATTTTTCAGAAACCTGATTACCTCTCGTTCATTCAGGATGGCAACGGGCTAAACCCACTGTTGCAGAATTACTGGATGACCATTCACCCACCTGTGCTGTTTTGCGGTTTTGCATCGGTTACTTTTCCGTTTGCTTTTGCATTGGCCAGCCTGTTGCGTAAAGACTGGGACGGCTGGATAAAGCCTGCCATGCCATGGGCACTGTTTTCAACGGCGGTACTTGGTACCGGTATTTTAATGGGTGGTGCCTGGGCGTATGAATCGCTTAGCTTTGGCGGTTTCTGGGCATGGGACCCGGTAGAGAATATGAGCTTTGTGCCCTGGTTGATGGTAGTGGCCGGTTTGCACATGTTGCTGGTTTACCGCTACACCAAACACTCGCTTATAAGTGCCTA
The DNA here is from genome assembly GCA_964423405.1 of uncultured Chitinophaga sp. Taxonomy (GTDB): domain Bacteria; phylum Bacteroidota; class Bacteroidia; order Chitinophagales; family LD1; genus Bog-950. The sequence goes on from CAYREY010000012.1 coordinate 9,031, forward strand.
TGTGTTTTTTCTGCTAGGGTTTATTACCGTTTTGTATTCAACTTACCTTACCCGTAGTGGCCGCCTGGGCGATACATCGGTACACTCGTTTACCGACGATGGCCTGGAACCACAGCTACTGGCCTACTTTGCCTTTTTTATTGTTAGCGGTTTTACCTTGTTGTTTATACGTGTTTTTAAAAAGCAGATACCATCGCAGCAGAAAGAAGAAGAACTGGGCAGCCGCGAATTCTGGATGTTTATTGGTACCCTCATTCTTTTACTATCGGCTGTACAAATGACGTTCACTACCTCTATCCCTGTCTGGAACCTGTTGTTTCATGATCGTTGGGAGATAATGAAAGATAAGATTGCCCCGCCCGAGAACGTAATTGCCCACTATAATTCTATACAGATTTGGCTGGGTATTATAGTAGGCCTGCTTACCGGTATGGTGCAGTTTCTGTCGTACAAGCTTGGTAAGTTTGCTTCTACTGCCAAATGGGCTGTTTATTCGTTTGCGGCATCGCTGGTGGTAGCTATTGCTATAGCTGTTACCATGAGCATTCCGTTTACCCAGCAACACCTGATAGACCTAACCGGTGTTTCTGATAAGCTGTTCCTTAAGTTCCCGTTCATTTCTACATACTTCCTGTTTTTGGTGGCATCGTTGTATGCCGTGTTTGGTAACCTGACATACCTAACGGTTGTACAGCGCGGCAACTGGCGCTTGCTGGGCGGTAGTATCACTCACTTTGGGTTTGGGGTGTTTTTGGTAGGTGTGCTTATTTCTCAGGGCGAGAAGCAGGTAATATCTATTAACCGTGAGGGGGTAAATTTTGGTAAGGACTTTAAAGAGTCGGAGAAGATAGAGAACATATTGCTGCTTAAAGATTCGACCATGCGTATGGGCGATTATGAAGTAACCTATACGGGGACCCGCGAAGAAAAGCCTAACCACCTGTATGAGGTTAGGTACATTCAACGCGACTCAGCAACAGGGAAAGTTAAAGAAGAGTTTACCCTGCTTCCCAATGCCCAACTTAACCCTAAAATGGGTTTGCTGGCTAACCCAGATACCAAGCATTATATCACCCGCGATGTATTTACACACGTATCGTCGGTGCCCGATAACAGTAAACTGAAAGATACCCTGATTACCATGGATGCTGCTGTGGGCGATACCTTTTTTACTAAAACCGCCCGTGTAAGTATAGATGCACTTAACCCAAAGCCTACACTGCCGGATGGTTTTGAAGCTAACAACAAACTGGTGGTTGGTGCAGTGCTTACCGTTACCGGTGCCGATGGTAAACCATATACGGCACAGCCGGTATTTGTGATAGACATGGCAGATAACAACGCCATATCATCGCTACCGGCAGAGGTAGCCCCTATGAGTATGAATATTGAGCTTACCCGTATTGACCCTCAATCGAAAAAGCTTACACTGGCCATACGGGAAACAGAAAAGGCATCGGATTTCATCATCATGAAAGCCATTATATTCCCTTACATCAATCTGGTTTGGCTGGGTGGTATAATTACCTTTTTGGGTGCTCTACTCAGTATGTGGCGCCGTGCCAACGAGAACAAGACAGCTACAGCATAAGATAGCCTTATTTTTCACGTTTACTACAAGTATATGGCTGTACAAAACAGGCAAGTGTAATAGTTTGTTTGACTTAGCAATGGTACCTTAGGTGAAACAAAACTTTACACTATGTTTCAGTACTCCAACATTAAAGCGGAACTGGAAGAGTTTAAGTGCCCTGTCCACCGCAAATCGGCTATAGTAACGTTTGAAAATGGTAAAATGGAGGTGCACAGCTACTGTTGCGAAAAGCACCGGCAGCTACTGGATGAAAACCTCAGCGAGCTTCCTTCTGCCCAAAACATCAACGATATTTTACTGGAAGTTTTTTAACTGCAGCTTACATAGTAAGTGTGTGCGTGTTACCGGTATGGGTAAGCACCACCTGTAACGGGTAGGGCGCCGATGCTATAGTGGTGGGAAACCAGTTTCGGTTTACCGGTACTACTATTAGCAGCCCGTTTGCATTGCCCATTACCGAAAAGCCCGGCGATGGCGGCTGCTTTTCGTAGTATGATAACCCCGAGGCTGTATTAATGTTATTGCACAGGGTTGTTACATCCGCTGTTACCAATCCTATTTCGCTAATGTTTAGTATGCTTTGCGGGCCAAAGGCCTTGTTGCTATTATTGTTTAAATCGTGGCGGGCAATAAACTCCAGTATGTTGCCATTGTTATCGGTAAAGTAAACGGAGTGCGCATTCCAGTTGGGGAAGTTTACCAATGTATCCTGTTCGTATGGTATCAGTTCAATCTGCCGTTCTGCGCACCACTTCCGCGCATCTTCAATCTGGTTGCAGGGTATATTAAAGGCAAAGTGGTAAACCGGGTTGGTGTTATCCGTAACCGCCGCGAAACGTAGCATGGTACTACCCGCAGCAACACTTATTTCAGCATTGCTTATACGTTCCACCATTAGCCCCAGTATGGTCTGGTAATAGTGGGCGGTGGTGTCTATACTGGTTGTAAACAGTTGTAGTTCCTTAATTTCCATACTGCATATTTAGTGTAATGACGCCGATTGTGTTGCGATATTTTCGCAAAAAATATATTTTACTTTTTTACATTTTACACAGGGCTATTGCCGTGTTTTTTCAGTAAAATCGCATTCATTTTTTAATCCCCGTTCCCAATGAAAAAATTATTGCTGCCTGTTGTAGGGCTATTGCTGGTATTGGCCGCCAACGCAACGTTTGTAATGCCCGAGAAGTTTCTGATTAGCTACGAACTGAAATATTCGTACACGCAGGATTCGCTAAAAAAATTCTGGAAGAAAAGCCACATCCCTCAAATAGTGTTGCCTATCCGCAACGATGTGGACATGTACGAAATTACCTATAAAGGCATGTGGCTGGACAGCAGCTTTATTATGGCTAAGGGCGTATTGTACGTACCTAAACTGGATAAGCCCATGGCCGAGATGGTGTATTGTCACGGCACCCGTATATCGGTAGAGCAGGGTTATGGTATACAGGACCTTGAGCAGGTGGTATGTATGATGCATGCTGCCGATAGCTACATTGCGCTGTTTCCGTTTTACTATGGCCTGGGAGGGGGTGAAAAGGAGCACGTTTATCAGGATAGCTGGACAGAGGGCATGGCTACAGCGTATATGATAAAAGCCTGCCGCGAGTTATACCCTAAACTGGGTAGATCTACCACCGGTCAGTTATTCTTAACCGGCTACTCGCAGGGCGGCCATGCATCTATGGCTACCCATAAAATACTGGAATCGGGCTCATTCCCCGAAATTAGCCTGACTGCTTCTTCGCCAATGTCGGGTGCTTATGATATGACCGGCGAGCAGGCTAAAACCATGTTTGTGCCTTACGATCAGCCACACTACCTGCCTTATCTTATCCTGTCATACCAGTATGCTTACAATATCTGGAAAGATGATGTTTACAGCGTATTTAAAGCACCTTACGATACTATGATGCGCAGTGTGTTTGCTCAGCCGCGCAGCAAAGATTTTGGCTATGTAAACTCTATATTGCCTAAGGTGCCTAAAGATATGATAGTGGATACCATAGTGGAACGTTTCCGCAGCGACGAAAAGTTTCCTTTTACCTGCAAGCTAAAAGAAAACTGCCTGACCGACTGGGTGCCCAAGGCCCCTATGCAGTTATGTGCCTGCTACGGCGATAATGAGGTAACGTACAAAAACACCGAGGCTGCTTACAACGCTATGAGTGCTAAAACCAATGTGGTACATAAGCGCGTTTTTGGTAAGCACCTGTCGCATAACCCATGTGCACCGTTTGCAATCCTTTACTCTAAGTTCTTCTTCGATAATTTCCGTAAAGGAAAAAAGAAGCCCGAAAAAATACAGGCCGGTAGAAAGCTGATACTGGCGTTAGGTATAGATATAGCCAACCGTCAGGCACGCAAGCACCTTAAAAAATATGGCAAAGTAGAAGGTGATGCCCTGGCCAGCCGTAAGGGTAAAAAATAATTACTATGGCTTTTAAGTAACAGTAGCAGAAAGTCCTTACCCTGTTGGTAAGGACTTTTTGTTTTTTGTACCGGTTCTTACAATTTTTTTTCAATTCAAACGTCTATCGGTTTTTGTAAAGCAGTATCTTCGCAGCCCCAAAACACAAACATTGCCTATATGAGCCACTTATTACGCGCTACCCCCTTACTTGCTTTATTACTTTTGGTACAAACTGTTTATGCTAAAAACGATAACACACCTTTGCCGGTTAATGATGTACAGACCAAACAAGGCAAAGTGCGTGGTACCCATGCCAAAGGGGTATATGTGTGGCGGGGCATAAAATATGCCGAAGCCGAGCGGTTTAAAGCACCAGTGCCGGTTCAACCCTGGACGGGTGTACGCGATGCCGTGGCCTTTGGCCCGGTTGCACCACAAACCGAAAGCGGGCTTACCGACAAGGGGCCGCAATCGGAGGACTGCCTTTACCTGAATATATTTTCGCCGGCAGCCGATGGTAAAAAGCGCCCGGTTATGTTTTGGATACACGGAGGGGGATTTGTGATTGGCTCGGGCTCTGCCGACCTGTACGATGGCAGTAAACTGGCCAGGCGCGGCGATGTGGTAGTGGTAAGTATTAATTACCGCCTGGGCCCATTGGGCTTTTTATATTTTAAAGATAATAAGCAGGGCTATGAGAATAACCTGGGCATACTTGACCAGATAGCTGCGTTGAACTGGGTACGAGATAATATTGCTGCCTTTGGCGGCGACCCTGAGCAGATTACCATTTTTGGTGAGTCGGCGGGTGGTACCAGTGTAGAAACACTCTTATCTACCAAAAAGGCCAAAGGTCTGTTTAAGCGCGCTATAGTAGAAAGCGGCCCACCGGCCATACTATGGCCTACCCATGTGGCATCTATGCTTACCGAAAAGTTTTTCAGTTTGCTGCATCTGCATCCGGATAGTGTAGAGGCAGCCACCCGGGTACCGTTAGATACTATACTGGCAGCAGAAGATGAGCTATTGAAGTTTATGGTAGAGAACACTAACTACAAAGTGTTTTCGCCAACTATTGATGGTAAGTTGCTTACCGATGATATTTTTAAATGCCAGAAACCTGATGTGACATCGCCGGTAGAACTGATGATAGGTACCAACAAGCACGAGGCTACTATGTTTGCCAGTAAAAGGCTGAAAATGGCTCCGCGTACAGCAGAGGGGCTGGAGAAATATTTTGACCAGGTAACCTCAACCGAAAACAGGGTTAAGGTAACCAAAGCTTATGCTAAATACCCCCGCACCAGTGGTGTTATTGATATACTTACCGATGCGGTGTTCCGTATTCCGGCCATACGGCTGGCAGAGTGCCGCAGTACGTATGCGCCGGTATATATGTACCGGTTTGAGTGGTCGTCGTTTGCGTTGAATGTAGCCGGTATGAAATCGTTTCATGGTTTAGAGTTGCCATTTGTATTTGGCAGCTACGATGGCAACCAGGGTAAGCTACTAAAGGTAATAGCTACCAAAAAGCTGATTAACCGCTTAAGTGGCCAAATGCAGGATGCCTGGATAAACTTTGCCCGCTATGGCAACCCTAACGGTACCGGCGAGCAGGTTTGGAAGCCCTACACAACAACTGAACGTGCCACTATGATATTTAATAACAAAAGCCGCCTGGTAATAGACCCCGATAGCAAGCAACGCGCTGCCTGGGATGGGGTGGTTTACTACTAAAACAAAAACGGGGACTGCTTAGTCCCCGTTTTTGTTTCGTAATTTTATGCTGTTATTTCTTTAGTTGTAAATCGTTGGCATTTACTATGTACTCCCACTTTTTATCGCCGGCTATACCAAATATCTCCATTTTACATACCCGGTTATCTGCCGGGCCGCTAATGGTTACTTTACCAAAGTTTTTGCGGTACAACAAAGTGCCGGGTTCCGAGTAATTATTGATAAACCCACTGGTGCGTATTTTAACTACAGGGCTGGTTAGCGGCGATGAAGTAAAGTCGTACATCGGGTATCCTTTCCAGTTACGCTTACTCATCTCGCTAAAGTGTTTATCGCCCGAAAGGAACATTACACCCTTTATGTTGTTATCGGCAATAAAATCGAGCAGGCTATTACGCTCTTTTGAATATTTGGCGTACGACTCGCCATAGTAACTATCGTTAAGCACCTGCGAGCCACTGCAAATAAACTTAAACGTTGATTTGCTGGTTAGTAGTTTGTTTTTTATCCATTGCATTTGCTCCTCGCCAAAGTATGCGCCCGATGTGTCGCCTTCCGGATCGCGGAAATAGCGGTCGTCTGTCATCAAAAACTCTGCATCATAATAGCTATAGCTAAAGTAGTTTCCTTTCAGCGTATCTGGGCTGTAGGTATTGGGCCAAAACCCTTTAAACACTACTAAGGCAGTGTCTTTAAGGGGGAAATTCTTGTCAGCATCGTTCCAACCGTAATCGTGGTCATCCCAAATAGCATATTGTGGCACCGATGCCAGAAAATACTGCAACGCCGGAAAGTAGTTGCGCACCTTCAGGTTTCGGTTAAACATACCGTCGTAGCTTTTATAATGCTTACCGAAATAGTAAATGTTATCGCCCAGCCACAGCATAAAATCTGATTTTTTGCGGCGCATTACCTCAAAAATGGCTGTAGACCCACCCGGAAACACAAACCGCGAAATATCGGTATTCATCAGTGCACAAGAGCCTACCAGAAAGTCAAAGTCTTTAACTGTAGTATCGGCCTGTGTAGTAAATATACATTTGGGGTGTATGCCCACCCCTTCTATAAATTCAGCTTTATAGGTATGGTTGGGTTTTAAGCCGGTAAAATCCATGTTAAGGGCCGTAACACCTTTGTTGTCGTTTATTTTAGATAGGCCGGTGGGGTAGTACACGCTTTTGTCAACGGTATCTTCCAGCCACATCATGTTTAAGCCATTACCTTTAAAAGCAATCCAGGCTCTGGCGGTGGTAGTGGTTACTGAGCCAACAATAGGGCCTGTAATAAGCCTGGGTTTTTCGGGGTTTTGCGCGTTGGACTGTAGTAGCAAAAACAGTAGCAGAGGCAATAACAATAAGTTTTTCATGGCGGTGTATGGCTTAAATAAAAAAGCGGCCGGATTGTGTAACCCGGCCGCTGCAAAACTAAAAACTATATTGGCTTTAGTTAACTATCAGTTTTTTCTGCATAACCGACTCGCCGGCTTGTATCTGCACAACATATACACCCGCCGATAGGTTTTCTATGGCTGTAAGCGGTAGTTGTGTTTCACCGTCGTTCAAGTGTCCATCATATACGTTGGTAACTGTTTGCCCGCTCAGGTTAAGCAGGCTTATACTTACCTTACCTGCACTGGCCAGCGATAAATTGATAGTTGCATTACCAGCTGCCGGGTTAGGGTACACATTTACATCGTTTACCACGCTTACTTCCTCAATACCTGTAAGTGCGGTACCAATGTTTATATCATCCAGAAAAAAGTTGTTGCCGTTGGTAGAGCCATACAGTTTAAACTTAAAACGCACATTTGGCTTGCGCCAGGCCGCGGGCAGGTTCACCTTTACATAGCGCCAGTATGATGGGGCCTGTGTAGGTATAAAGAAACCTGTAACTGCACCTGCATTCAGTGCGCCCAGCGACCCTTTTTTGTAGATAGTTTGCCAGCTGGCGCCACAGTTGGCAGTTGCCTGCACCTCTATCGAATCGGGCGGGTTACTGTTGGTATTGGTAGATGAGGTAGCCCAGGAATAATAGAATGATAACGATAGCTGATTGTTGGTTAGTCCGCTCATATCATAGCCCGGCGATACCAGTTCATCTATATCTCTATCGGCTGTAGCATAATAGTTATTTAGCAAAGCCACGCCATTGCCATTGTGCGTGCCATACGTACTACGTGTAATTTCTGTATTGTTCAGGTCATTGTTAATTGGTGTCCATTCATTAATGGTTAGTGCATTCTGGTCTTCAAAGCCTTGTGCAAATGGGGCAATGTATGAGGCCAGGTCGCTGGCTACATATATGTACTGGTCTTTAGAAATGGTGTTTGTGCCGCCCGGCCCTGTTACGGTAAGGCGTATAGGTTGCCAGCCGGTAGTGTTAAATGTCACGGTCGGGTTTTTATCGCCCGATGTTGATGGTGTGCCGTTTGGAAACTCCCAATAGTAATCGGTTACTGCGCCATTGTATGAAGCATCGGCTAACTGAATGGGGGTACCCAGGCAAACATATCTTTTGGGTGATGCAAAGTCTGCTTCGGGCTTAGCTGGAGTGTAAATGGTATCATCAACACCGGTTGCCGCCAGGTTTGTTGCGCTCCACAGGCTGTTTCTATCGGCTACCGGCGAGTTAAGCGCTGCCAGCATGCGTAGTTTTTGCCCCTCTGTAAACATGTTAGAGCAATAGGAGTAGTCCATAAAATTCTGAACATTCTCTATATCTGGTGGCGTGCAATACGACAGGCTTAAGTTACACTGCAGGTTAGAACCCCGTGTTGGTGGAGTGTCCATTACATCATCGTCGCCGCAGGCTACGCCGGGTGCATTGGTATCGCCCCACGTATGTTTCAGGTTAAGAAAATGGCCTACTTCGTGGGTTAAAGCATGCGAACGGTTAAGGTTGCCTGTACCAACAGCACCTACGTAATCGCTTAACAGTATTACCCCATCGCGTGCCGGTGTGTTAGATAATGCCTGCACTGTACCGGGATAATATGAGTAACCGGCAACGCCGTCTTCCATTGCGCGCACCACCCAAATATTCAGGTATTTGTCGCGCGGCCAATTGTTCAGCTTAGAGTAATCGTTGCCTACATAGGTTTGTACTGAGTTAATACGCTCAATACCGTTGGTAGGGAAACCGTTGGGGTCAATATTTGCCATCCTGAACTCGATACCTACATTAGCAACAACAGGTTGAAAAAGCGGTATTACGTTAGCCAGGTCGGCATTGCGTTTATTAAAGTCTTCATTTAAAATACGTAGCTGGTCGTATATCTGTGCATCGGTAATCAGTTCGCCATTGGTAGGGTTAATGTCGCCATTGTGAATGATGTGGAACACAATAGGTATAACAATATTACCATCGCGGTTGATATTGAAATTGCTCATGTTTAATTGGAAATTGCGGGTAAACTCCTCCAGTCGTGCCTCCTCTGCCAGTATTTCGGGGTGTTCTTCAATTAGTCTTTTTCGTGCTTCGGTTGTGCCGCAGTAGTTGTTGGTTTGGCTGAAAGCACTGAGACAAAGAAATAGCGATAGTGTAAATAGCTGTGTTCTCATGTAAGTGGTTTAGGTTAGTTAATGAGATAAAGCTAATACAGCGAGTATTGGTTTAGTATGTGTTACAGGTAATTTGACATAAGCATGACAGATGTTAAATATTTGTTAGCGTGTTTGGCACAAAAAAAAGAGGCAGGAATTGCTTCCTGCCTCTTTACTTAACTTGATATGAAATACTAGTTGATGATTAATTTTTTCTGTAGTACCGATTCGCCGGCTTTGATATTTACAATGTAAATACCTGATGAAAGTTGAGAAGTGCCGGTAAGCGGCAGTTGGGTTTCGCCATCATTCATCATGCCATCAAATACTTTAGCTACTTCTTTACCGGTAAGGTCAACAACGTTGATGCTTATTTTACCAGCGCTTGCCAATGACAGGTTGATGGTAGCTTCGCCTTCGGTTGGGTTAGGGAAGATGTTTACATCGTTTACCACACTTACATCTTCAATACCTGTAAGGGCAGAGCCAATGTTAATGTCATCTATGTAGAAGTTGTTACCACGGGTAGAACCATATACTTTAATTTTGAAGCGTACGTTTGGTTTTTTCCAGGTATTGGCAAGTGTTATTTTGATAAATTTCCAGTAAGCAGAAGCTTGTGTTGGGATGAAGAAGCCTGTAACCGAACCAGCGTTTAGCACACCCATTGAACCCTTTTTGTAAACGGTTTGCCAGGTAGAACCACAGTTTAACGAAGCCTGTACCTCGATTGAATCGGGTGGGTTGTTGCTCCACTGCGTAGTTGAAGTAGCCCAAGAATAGTAGAATGATAATGAAAGCTGGCTGGTGGTAAGGGCACTAAGGTCGTAGCCCGGAGATACAATCTCGTCTATATCGCGGTCGGCTGTAGCGTAATAGTTGTTAAGCATAGCAACGCCGCCACCGGTACGTACACCATAATTAGCTCGGGTAATTTCGGTATTATTCAGGTCGTAGTTAATAGCAACCCAATCGCCTCCATTTAATACGTTAGCATCTTCAAAACCTTCGGTAAAAGGAGCGATGTATGAAGCCAGATCGTTACCTACATAAACCAGGCGGTTGCTTTCCTTTACACTGCTGCCACCAGGGCCGGTAACAGTTAATTTAATTGGCTGCCATCCTAACGTATTGAATGTAACAACCGGATTTTTGTCGCCCGAAGAAGAAGGTGTGCCGGTAGGAAACTCCCAATACCAGTCAGTAACTTCGCCGTTGTATGAGCCATCGGATAATTGTACGCTTGAACCAAGACAAACATATCTTTTAGCGGCACCTATGTCGGCTTTCGGAATACCAGGAACATAAACAGTGTCATCAGTTCCGGTAGCAGCCAGGTTAGTAGCGCTCCACAGGTTGTTACGGCTCGATTTATCTGAGTTAAGGGCTGCCAGCATACGTGTTTTTTGGTCCTCAGTAAACATACGAGAGCAGTATGAGTAGTCCATAAAGTTTTGTACGTTTTCTTTAATACCGGCATTGCAGTAATTAAGGTTAAGGTTGCAGCTGGTAGAGCCACGGGTGATAGGTGTATCATCAACATCATCATCGCCACATGATACGCCCGGTTCGTTAGTATCGCCCCATGGGTGTTTCAGGTTCAGATAGTGGCCAATTTCGTGTGTAAGAGCACGTGCCAGACCATAGCTGCCTGTACCAATTGCCCCAATGTACTGGCTAAGTATGATTACACCATCCATAGCCGGAGTATTGTAAAGTGCCTGTACCGATCCGGGATAGTAGGCATAACCCGCTACGCCATCGCGCATGCTTTTTACTACCCAAACGTTTAGGTATTTATCGCGTGGCCAGTTGTTTAATTTTGAAAAATCGTTGCCTACGTAGGTCTGGCTAGAGAATACGCGGTCGATACCGTTGGTTGGGTTACCCTGAGGATCAAGGTTTGCCAGGCGAAACTCAAGGCCAATGTTGGCGATAATAGATTTGAATACAGGTATAACGTCAGATGTATCTGCATTACGCTTGTTAAAATCTTCATTAAGAATTCTTACCTGATCGCGTATCTGCGCATCGGTAATCAACTCTCCCGAGTTAGGGTCTATACCACCCAGGTGGATGATGTGGAAAACAATAGGAATTACAATGTTGCCTTCGCGGTTAACGTTGAAGTTAGCCATGTTGGCTTTGAAGTTTTTGGTAAACTCTTCAAGTTCTTTTTCATCATCTACCACTTCAGGGTGTTCCGCTATCAGTTGTTTTCGGGCCTGGTCAGAACCACAAACTGCTGCTGTTTGTGCAGAGGCGCCAAACGATAGCGAGGTTAATAATGCAAGCGTAAAAAAGTACGTCTTCATATACTGGTTTTAATGTTTTAAACAAATCTCTACAAAACTAACTTTTGAACCCGAAAATTATAACATTAGGTTTAAAATATGACAATATTATGACAATGCCAGATGTTAATAACTGAAACAATATTAAGGGCTTTTATAACAACAGTTCAACGGGTAAGATAGTTCTGAGAGGCATTTTATCTTCTCCGCCTTTTTATGGGGTTGCCACGCTTATCCAGTTCATCAGGCTGAAAGCTGAAGTACTCGATGTAAATACATAGCGCCGCTACTAAAAACAGTAGAAATGCAAGTAGCATTTGATTGTGGGTTGAAAGGTTGCAATGATACTAAAATATACCTCCCTGTAAGTTTGATTTTTATGCCTGCAATCGTGGGTAAAATCAGATGAAGGGCAGATGTGTTAAGCTAATGTTAAACTACCCTTAGTCGGCTAAAACCATTACCGGCATATCTATCTTAAGTCCCATTAACAAGGCAGCTTTACCTTTGTACATTCCCACCTCTAAGTATCCGGCAGCATTAAACAGGCAAACCATATCGCCCTCTTCTCCATCGGAGTAGATTTTGCTTATTGCACGGCTTTGTCCTACGTTGGCTAGCACAGTAAACCGCTTGTCGCCAATAAAATCGTTAAACATTTTACGGCTTATATTGGTAACTGCGTTTCCATAATGGTCTATGTGTACAATAGTACCCCTTATCGAGCCTGTTGAGCAAATTGGCTGAAGCAGGCGCAGGTTAACAGTTTCGGTGGTAAGCTGCCCAAAATCACGTGGTGTATACTCCTTGGTTAATAATTCAATTACCCGGGCTATTGCCCCTTCATGTAAAAGTGAGTCGTTGTCGTGCAGTTCTTCATTTACCTGGTAAGTTTGGTGTGGTGTTTTTTCAAACGCCAGCGAAATAAACCCATTATCGAATGTGATAAAATAATGGCCGTCTATTAGTGTTACCAATAGTTTTCCTTTCGCTTCCGATGAGTTAACGTGTACCACGTGTATGGTGCCTGCAGGAAAATACCTGTATGCATTACGTACGGTGTAGGCTGCCTCTTTTATATCAAAAGGCTTTATATCGTTAGTAATGTCTACCATAGGTACCCAGCCATTATGCGTAATAATAGCGCCTTTGAGTGCCGCAACAAAAAAATCGCGGGAGCCCAAATCGGTGGTTAATGTTATTAGCGCCATGGTATGTAAAATGCTATAAAACAAAAGTGCACGAAAAGGATTTGTAAACAAATGCCCTTAAGTGGAAAAAAATGTTGATAGATATATTATGATAGACACTGCCTTGAACCGGTAAATGAATAATTTTACTGCAACTAAAACCTACCTGGCTTGACAGAAGTAACCATAAACATAGAGGGGATAGATTCTATCGACTTTTTCGGTGTAAACAATTCACGTTTCAATTTTATTAAGAAAAGCTTTCCAACGTTGCGCATGGTATCGCGCGGAAACAGCATTAAGGCCGAAGGCAGCAGCGATGATGTGGCGGTTTTTAAGCAGAAAGTGGAGCGGATGATTGACCATATAGAACGCTATGGCAAGCTTACCGAAGATAACATAGAAGCTATTATAAGCAGCAGCGATGTGCCGCGCGACAAGAAAGAAAAAGAAACCAGCAATGTAATTGTGCATGGCAATGGTGGCCTTTTAGTGCGTGCCCGCACCGAGAACCAGCTGATGATGGTGAAGGAAAGCGAGAAAAACGATATTGTGTTTGCCATAGGGCCTGCCGGTACCGGTAAAACCTATACTGCGGTGGCACTGGCTGTGCGAGCCCTGAAAGAGAAGAACGTTAAGAAGATAATACTTACCCGCCCTGCTGTAGAAGCCGGAGAAAGCCTGGGTTTTTTACCCGGCGACCTTAAAGAAAAGATTGACCCTTACCTGCGTCCGTTGTACGATGCACTGGATGACATGATACCGCCCGATAAACTTACCTACTATATGGAGAACCGGGTAATAGAGGTGGCTCCGCTGGCCTTTATGCGTGGACGCACGCTCGATCATTCATTTATATTGTTGGATGAGGCGCAGAACTGTACTGATATGCAGTTGAAAATGTTTTTAACCCGTATAGGTGCCAACTCTAAGTGTGTAATAACAGGCGACCCCACTCAGATAGACCTGCCACCCAAAGTAAAATCGGGGCTGCATACAGCTTTACGTATTCTTAAACCAATAGAGGGTATATCTACCATTATGCTAAATGAAAGCGATGTAGTTCGCCACCGTTTGGTTAAAGAAATTATAAAAGCATACGACAAACTTAATGAAACCCGAAGCATTGATAATGCTGACAATAACGGGTGAGATAAATAACAGAAACAAGTGAATCAGTTAACAGAAATGAGCACTCAAACTATCAGTACTACAGAGTTTAATTTTCCGGGTCAGTCATCAATTTACCATGGTAAAGTACGTGATGTGTACGCCATAGGCGATAAACTGGCTGTTATAGCAACCGATCGTATTTCGGCGTTTGACCATATACTACCAAAACCAATACCACATAAAGGGGCTGTACTTAACCAGATAGCAAAACACTTTTTGGAGGCTACCAGCGATATTGTGCCCAACTGGCTGGAGTCGGTACCACACCCTAACGTTTCAATTGGCAAAAAATGCGAACCTGTACGCATAGAAATGGTAATACGCGGCTATCTGGCAGGACATGCAGCCCGTACTTATAAGTCGGGCGGCAGAGTGCTATGTGGTGTTACCCTGCCCGAAGGTTTAAATGAGAACGATAAGTTACCTGTAAATATTATTACCCCATCTACCAAAGCCGTTGAGGGGCACGATGAGGATATTTCTCGCGAGGATATTTTAAGTCGTGGCCTGGTGAGTGAAGCTATATACCGGCAGATGGAAGAATATACCCACCAGGTATTTGAACGTGGGCAGAAAATGGCGAACGAGCGAGGGCTGATATTGGTAGATACCAAGTATGAGTTTGGTATTTATAATGGACAGGTAATGCTAATAGATGAAATACACACACCAGATTCATCGCGCTATTTTTATCTGGAAGGATATGAAGAGCGCCAGGCAAAAGGCGAGCCCCAGAAACAGTTAAGTAAAGAGTTTGTACGAGAGTGGCTGATGGCAAACGGGTTTCAGGGTAAAGATGGCCAGGAGATGCCTTTTATGCCCGATGGGTTTGTGAATGTTGTAACTGACCGGTACATAGAGTTGTATGAAATAGTAACCGGTAAATCTTTTGTACGGAACACATCTGTCAATATACTGCAGGATATTGAAAATGCAGTAATAACACACTTGTAGCTTATTTATGCCTGCAACAAAGCAATTTGGAAGGCTAAGAAAAATACAGTTTACGGTTTTTACACTGTTTATAGTACTGTTTCTTTCTTGTGTGGCAGGCGAAGTATTACTACGGTATGTGTTTGTTTTTCCTGGCCCGCCATACGATAACAAGGTGGCAGACGATAAACTGGGTTGGCTGCCCAGGCCATACTACACGTATTCGTCAACTAGGTTTCCTGATAATGCAGGAGGGCACTATCCGGTTCACTTTTCCTTTACAAAGCACGGTTTCAGAGCCTGGCCTAAGGCAAAAGATACAACAAAAACTTCCTTCTTGTTTATTGGCGATTCGTTTACAGAGAGCATAGAGTGCTCTGACAGAAATACCTTTTACAACTTGTTTGGTAATAATAATATAAGGCAGGTTTATGCTTTTGGTTGTTCGGGTTATGGCACTTTGCAGGAACTGATGATTATAAGGCGCTTTATTGACTCGATTAAGCCCAACTATGTGGTTTTACAGATGTGTAGTAACGATTTTGCTGATAATTACCCGGCGCTGGAAGAGATTACCGGATATAAAGTGGGGCAGCGCAGGCCTTATATGATTAGTGGCAATACTATAGAATATCACCATCCGCACTACATTATTAACGATGTGAAAAAGTACTCGCGGGTTGCTCATTTTTTAATGACAAAGAGCCGTAATGCTTTGATTCGATTTGGTGTATTGTCAACAGCTACGTTAGATGACATTAAGATAGTTCAGCAGGAACTTGGGCATCCGGTATATAAAAAGTCGTATTTGGTTACGGCCAATCTTTTGCATAAGATTAAACAACTGGCTGATGAGAAAGGTGCGAAATTGATTGTTTTTCTGGCAGATAATCTACAACCAACCAGTAAACACCTGAAAGAAATTTGTTTAGTAAACGATGTGACGTTTATTGATGGTGTAGCAGATAGTGTTTTTCAACACCAGGCTAACGGAGAAACGGTAAGAGCCTATGATGGACATCATTGGAATAGCAACGGGCACCGTATTGTTGCCAGGCAACTTGATATGTATTTTAATGATACACTGAACCTGCGGTAGTTTTTTTGTGCGTTACGTAGTTGTATGCATAGCAAACTGTGTTGTAGCTGTATGAAAACAGCACGAAACGGCCTAAAGTTGCTAGTAGCAAAGCGAATATATTTACTTAATTAGCTTTCGAAACATGACTATACTAGGGATATCTGCATTTTATCATGACTCTGCTGCGGCCATTATACAAGATGGTAAAATTATAGCGGCAGCTCAGGAGGAGCGTTTTACGCGGGTTAAGCATGATCCTGATTTTCCGGTTAATGCTATTAAGTTCTGCCTCAAATATTCGGGCGTTAATATTAACGATATAGATGCAATAGCATTTTATGACAAACCGTTACTTAAGTTTGAACGTCTTTTAGAAACTTATTATGGTTTTGCGCCAAAGGGGTTACTATCTTTTATCAAGTCGATGCCTGTCTGGATAAAAGAAAAGATGTTTTTGAAGAGGGTGATTAATGAAGAGTTAGAGAAAATTGAAGGATACGATAAAAGTAAGGCTACTTTTCTTTTTCCTGAGCATCACCTATCGCATGCAGCCAGCGCATTCTATTCATCTCCATATAATGATGCTGCTATATTAACTATAGATGGGGTAGGAGAGTGGGCTACGGCCTCAATTGGTGTTGGACGTGGCAATTCAATAGAGATATTAAAGGAATTAAGGTTCCCCCACTCGGTAGGCCTTTTGTATTCTGCCTTTACCTATTTTCTTGGTTTTAAAGTTAATTCGGGCGAGTATAAACTAATGGGCCTGGCCCCATATGGAAACCCCGATTCGCCGAAGGTAGCTGAGTATATTAGAACTATAAAAGAGAAACTGGTAGATATAAAAGACGATGGTAGTGTTTGGCTAAATCAGGAGTATTTTAACTACGCTACGGGCCTGCGCATGGTGCACGATGATAAGTGGGCACAATTGTTCGGATTTAAACGTAAAGAAGAGGACGATGAATTGCAACAGCACCACTGCGACCTGGGGTATGCTATACAGCAGGTAACCGAAGAGATAGTATATAAAATGGCACAGGAGGCAAAGCGCCTTACTAATTGCGAATACCTGACCATGGCGGGCGGTGTAGCGCTTAATTGTGTTAGCAATGGCAAGCTATTGCGTAGCAAACTGTTTAAGGATATTTTTATACAGCCCGCTGCCGGCGATGCTGGTGGTGCGTTAGGAGCTGCACAGGCTGCTTACTATATACACTTTGGCAAAGAACGTAGACCCTGCACCGTGCAGGACGAAATGTATGGGGCATATCTGGGCCCACAGTTTTCGGATATGGATACCGAACTTGATTTGAAGAAGTATAAGGCGGTTTATAAGCGGTTCGAAAACCTGAATGAGCTTTACAGCCTTGTAGCCGATAAAATAGATCAGGGAAATGTAGTTGGCTGGTTTCAGGGGCGAATGGAGTTTGGCCCAAGGGCACTTGGTAACAGAACTATACTAGGCGATGCCCGCAACCCCGAAATGCAGAAGAAACTGAATTTGAAAATAAAATACCGCGAAGGTTTCAGGCCGTTTGCCCCATCTGTTAAAGCAGAGGATTGTAAAGAATATTTCGATCTGGATTCTAATTCGCCCTACATGCTTATAGTGGCACCGGTAAAACAAGCACGCCGCAATAAAATGCCTGACAACTACAATAGTATGTCATTGATGGAGCGGTTGTATGTATTGCGATCTGACCTGCCGGCCATTACGCACATAGATTTTTCTGCCCGTGTGCAAACCATACATAAGGAAACCAATGAGCGCTACTGGAGTTTGTTAGATACGTTTAAGCAGAAAACAGGCTACGGTGTAATGGTAAATACCAGCTTTAATGTACGCGGCGAGCCACCTGTTTGTACCCCCGACGATGCCTACAAATGTTTTATGCGAACAGAGATGGATTACCTGGTAGTTGGCAATTACTTTATGAGCAAGGCAGAACAGCCCGAGTGGAAAGAAAAAGACGATTGGAGAAAAGAGTTTAAATTAGATTAAAACAAGTAACGTATGGATTTTTTAAAAGACTTGTGGCTGTTTCTGAGCGAGCGGAAAAAATGGTGGTTGTTACCTATGATAATCGTATTGTTATTGATAGGTGTACTAATTGTTATTGGTGGCAGTTCGGCTGTTGCACCGTTTGTTTACACGCTGTTTTAATTGTATGAAAGCACCCAAGGCTACCCGCGAAAAAGAACTGGAAACAATACTGGTGCTATGTGTAGCATTGGTAGTTGTATATTTTGTAACCGGTAAGCAACATGCTTATTGGCTAAGCCTAAGCGTGGTGCTAGGGCTTATTGGTATGTTCTCTAAATGGTTGACGGCTAAAATTTCGTGGGCGTGGTTAATGCTGGGTGAGTTGATGGGTGCCGTAATGAGTAAAGTTATTCTGAGTATTGTATTCTTCGTTTTCCTCTTTCCTATAGCGCTACTATCGCGTCTGTTTAGCGGCAATAAAAACAGCCTGCAGCTAAAAAAAGGTAATGTATCTTCATATTATTTTGAGCGCAACCACAAATACGAAGCAAAAGACCTAAAAAACGTGTGGTAACAACAGTTGCCGATTTGGTGCGTGTTTTTCATTTTGGTATGGTTGATGGCTTAGGATACACCTTGTTGTTTTTTTTAGCAAATTTTTATTTATTTGATTATCAGGTACTTGTACTTTGTTTACAAGCCTGATTCTTTATAATGGCATTGTATTGGCAATTGTAATGGTCCCTGAGTATTTGTTTACGGCAAAACAGCACACGGACCATTATGATAGTATCTGAAAGAATTAGACGCATACGCGAAATCAGAGGATTGAAACAGGCGAACGTTGCCCGGGAGTTGAATATTACCCAGCAGTCGTATGGTAACCTCGAAAACCATTTAAACAACCCCAAGCTGGAAACACTGGCGCGCTTTTGCGATGTGATGCATCTGCCATTGTTTTTTCTGCTGGATAGTAACATCCCCATTACCGATGAGAACGTAGAACTGTTCAGCAAAAAAGGTATTGGCGAGATATACGACAACTATCAAAAACTAAAGGAACGCCTGGAGTTTTATGAAGAGATACGTCAAAACCGCTCAGGGCATCAACGTCCGGAGCCTCCTCAAAACGCATAGCAGGCTTATGGCATAATCAGTATAGGGGTGCCGCTTTTTACTTTCCCAAAAATTTCATCAATTTCTTCATTACGCATGGCTATACAGCCAAATGTCCAGTCGTTCTGGTAACGGTCGGTACCTACATTGGCATCGGCGTTAGGCAGGCCGTGTATCATAATATCGCCACCGGCAGATTTGCCTAATTTTTTAGCGTGGGCAATATCCTGCTGGTTAGGGTATGATATAGCCAGGCTTTTGTGAAAAAGGCTATTAGGGTTGGCATAGGATATATGGTATAAACCTTCGGGTGTTTTGTAATCGCCGCTTACCTGTTTGCGCCCTACCGGATTTAACCCCAGGTGTATGCGGTAAATTTTAAGCAATCGGCCTTCGCCAAACACATATAACTCGCGGCTTTGCTTTATTACCGCTATGCTATCTATTACCGCATTGGCCGGTAACCGTAACATATATGGCGAAATGGCGTTATCGCGTGCTTTACCTGCAAAGCCCATGTGTGCACCGGCAAGCAGTGCAAGCAAAAATAGTATGGCTGTTATTTTTTTCATGGTAGCAGGTGCATCATATTACAACAACGCACCGGTGGCTTTTTTTAGTATGCAGGTTGGATGTTATTTATAACCAAAAGTTTAACGGCTTCCAAATAATATACTGCCTACCCGCACCAGTGTAGCGCCATGTTTAAGGGCCAGGTGATAATCTGAACTCATACCCATCGATAACTCGCAGAAGTAAGGCGCATGGGCAAAATAGCGTGCTTGTATGGTGCCAAAGATTTTTTTGAGTGTAGCAAATTCAGTTTCTATCAGGGTTTCATCATCTGTGTTGGTGGCCATTCCCATCAGTCCGCATACGCGTATGTGCTGAAGCTTATGGTATTCACTACTGTTCAGTAGTGTTTCCAGTTCTGTTTCATCTAAGCCAAATTTGGTTTCCTCGCTGGCTATATACACCTGTAGCAGGCAATTGATAGTACGGTTGTTTTTTGCGGCCTGTTTATCTATTTCCTGTAATAGCTTTAAACTATCTACCGATTGTATGAGCGAAACAAAGGGGGCTACATACTTTACCTTATTGGTTTGCAGGTGGCCTATCAGGTGCCAATCTATATCTTTTGGCAGGGCTTCGTACTTGCTAGCCAGTTCCTGTACTTTGTTTTCGCCAAAAATACGGTGGCCGGTATTGTACAATTGTAAAATATCCTCCACCGGTTTCGTTTTAGATACAGCTACCAGCCTGGCACCATAAGGCTCCAGTTCGGTTATCAGCTGTTTGTATTTTTCAATATTCATTTAACCAGTAATTCTATTTTTGGGGGGCTAATGTATATGAAGCGATTAACTCTGTTTATACTTATTTTACTTTCGGCGTGTAAATCTGACAGGCCCGATATACCGGCTGATGTAATGCCGCCGGAAAAAATGATTGCTATTATGCAGGATATGCATATAGTAGATGCTGTAGCCGAAAACAAAGGCCAGATGGGGATGGATGAAAAGATGCTTGCCGAAGAATACCACGAACAACTGTTTAAAAACCACGGCACTACCAGGACTGAGTTTTTAAAGAGTTTTGCATTTTATGAAGATAACCCCAAACTGCTGGACGAGTTATATAATACAGTTTTACAGGACCTGAGCAAGCGCGAGGCGGCAGTAAGCAAGGATAAATAACAGAAATAATACAAACACAATAAACCATGAATAAAGTAGTAGCCAATGCCGATGAGGCAGTAAAAGATATACAGGACAACGCCGTGATTATGCTGGGCGGTTTTGGCCTGTGCGGCATACCCGAAAACAGTATTGCAGCACTTATACGCAAAGGTGTAAAAGGCTTAACCTGCATAAGCAACAATGCCGGTGTAGATGATTTTGGTATAGGCCTGATGCTGAAAACACGCCAGGTTAAAAAAATGATTTCGAGTTATGTGGGTGAGAATGCCGAGTTTGAACGCCAATTGCTGAGCGGCGAACTGGAGGTAGAACTGATACCACAGGGTACGCTGGCCACCCGTTGTATGATGGCCGGTTATGGCATACCGGCATTTTTTACCCCGGCAGGTGTGGGTACCGAGATTGCCAATGGTAAAGAGACCCGCGAATTTAATGGTAAAGAGTATTTGATGGAGCATGCCTTTGAATCGGACTTTGCCATAGTAAAAGCATGGAAAGGCGATACGGCCGGTAACCTTATTTACCGCGGTACAGCACGTAACTTTAACCCTATGATGGCTATGGCTGGTAAAATTACCATAGCCGAGGTAGAAGAACTGGTACCTGCCGGCGAACTGGACCCTAACGAAATACACACCGCCGGTATTTTTGTAAACCGCATATTTAAAGGCGAGCAGTACGAAAAGCGTATTGAGCAGCGCACGGTTAGAAAGTAGTTGGTAGTCGGCAGTTAACAGTTGGCAAAAAAGCAGATCAATTAATACAAAACATTAACACGTTAACACAATATAAAATGGGTTTAACCAAAGAACAGATTGCGCAGCGCGTAGCCCGCGAATTACAGGATGGATTTTATGTAAACCTGGGTATAGGCATACCAACCCTGGTGGCTAATTATATACCGGCAGGCATGGATGTGGTATTACAATCAGAAAACGGCTTGCTGGGTATGGGGCCTTTCCCTACCGAAGACCAGGTGGACCCCGATTTGATTAATGCCGGTAAGCAAACCATAACAACTTTGCCCGGCACTTCGTTTTTCGATTCGGCATACAGCTTTGGTATGATACGCTCGCAGCGTATAGACCTGACAGTGCTGGGTGCTATGGAGGTTTCGCAAAACGGCGATATAGCCAACTGGAAAATACCCGGAAAACTAATTAAAGGCATGGGTGGTGCCATGGACCTGGTAGCCTCTGCCCGTAACATTATTGTTACCATGATGCAGACCAACCCGAAAGGCGAATCTAAACTACTGGCAGCGTGTACCCTGCCGCTTACCGGTAAGCACTGCATACAGCGTGTACTAACCGACCTTGGTTTTTACGATATTAAAGACGGTGCTTTTTACCTGACAGAGATTGCCCCCGGTGTAACCGTTGATGAGGTGAAAGCTAAAACACTGGGTAAACTGGTGATTAGCGATAACCTGAAGACTATGGATATTTAAGCATCTGCCGGTTAATCCGGAAATTTTTGTACCATGAAACGTGTAGCAGATTTTCGGGTAGCAGGCTTTACTACAGCACAGCTGCTTTTTGCGGTATTTGCCTGGAGCCTGCTGTTGTTGCGTTTTGGCTACCGGTATGGTTCCGGCGATCAGGTAGAGCTTTTGTCGTATGTACTTTTTCTAAATAATAGCAACCTATACCCGCACGATTTTTTTATACAAGGCCTGCATGCTACCGTGCCCAATGAGCGCACTGTTATGGCCAGCCTGCTATTACCATTTACAAACTGGCTGGAGATAACTGTTTTTGTACTACATCTGTTTACTACTATAGTGCTGGTATTGGGTATGGAACGTTTTGCCCGGCGGTTTATTAAAAACCGGTATGTGGCCTGGCTGGCTGTGCTATGTTCGTTAATCCCACTTAACGATGTAACCCTGGGGAATGTAGATTTTTATTCAGATTGCTTTCAGGCAAGTTATCTTTCGGTTGCCATAGTGGTATGGGGGCTGGTACACTTTTTAAACAGAAAGTATGTGCTGTCATCTGTATTGCTTTCGCTGGCTACGTTTATACAACTGCTGGATGGGCTGGATGTAATGCTGGTGCTTGCCGCTACCTTATTTATGGCCTGTTTGGCCCGCGATGCCAAATGGAAACACCTGTTTGTGTTTGGTGGTATATATGCCGCTACTGCCGGCTTATACCTTATAACCATATTTGCCGGTAAAAGTGCCATTGTAAACAATGCTTGTGGCCCGCAGGTATTTGATATACTGTTTCTGTTCAGGCATCCGCACCACTTTATTTTTGCAACGTTCAGCAAGGCTAAAATTTTTGCGTTTCTGATATTTACAGCCACAGCTATCCTGTTTTTTGCCTTGCGCAACCGGCAACTGCTTCGTTTTACGCTGATAGGCTTAGCCGGTGTATTGGTGTATGCTTTTTGTGTAGATGGCCTGCATAATATATTTATAGGCAACTTTCAGTTTTATAAAATTACCCAGTGGCTTAAGTTTTTTGGTGTAGTGGGGCTGTTTGGTTTTGGGGTTGAATTGTTTGAAAAACAAATAGCCCTGTGGCACAAAATAAAGGGCGAACGGGTTTTGCTTTTACTGGGTACAGTAACGTGCTGGATTGTAATGGTACAGTTTAACTATCTGTTGCCATATCAGGTTCCGTTTGAATTATTCGGATTAAAAAGCAAGGATGATTTAATTGCTATTTGCAAAAACGTGGCAGCGGATACACCGGCAGATGCCGTATTTATACAGCCCTTTGAAAACACAGAGCTAAAATACTATGCCCGCCGCAGCAGCTATGTAGAGTTTAAGGCCAATGTGCGCAACAGAGCATATGTGTGCCAGTGGGCCGATAGAATAGAACAGGTGTATGGTGTAGGCCCCGGTACGGCAGTAAATGGTTTTGCACTACAACAATTGGCTAACCAAAATTTTTATGCACTAACTATCGCTCAACTTGATGAGTTGAAACGCAACGGTGTAACGCATATATTAACCCGCAAAGGAAAAACGCCTGCTATGGGCACACTGGTAACCGGCAACAGAAGCTATGAAGTATATAAACTATAACGGCAACATATACCCGGAGCATGAGCAATTGATGCCGGTTACAAACCGTGGGTTCAGGTATGGTGATAGCTTTTTTGAAACCATGGCCATGTTTAACCGCAAAGTGCCCTTGCTGGATTACCACTGGAACCGTCTGGAGTTTACCGCCGAGGTATTAGGTATGGTGTTGCCTAAACGATTTAATGTAGAAACGTTTCAGGAGATGTTGCTTGACCTTGCTGCGGTTAACGAGTCGGTACAGAATGCGCGGGTGCGTTTACAGGTTTACCGGAAAGGTGGTGGTTTGTATTTGCCCGACGATGATGAAGCAGGGTTTACGTTTAGTATAGACAAGCTGGAGAATGAGCGTTTTGAATGTGGTAATGGCTTGCTGGCAGGCCTGCGCGATGATTGTTATAAACCTACCGGCATGGTTAGCGACCTGAAGAATAACAATGCGCTGAATTATGTGCTGGCTGCCCGTTTTGCCCAGGCAGAGGGGTGGGATGAATGTATATTGCTGAACGATGCAGATACTATCAGCGAGGCCCTATACTCTAACGTGTTTATTGTAAAAAACGATCGGTTTATTACCCCATACCTGGATAGCGGCTGCGTAAACGGCGTAATGCGAACGGTACTTATTTCTATACTGGATGAAGCCGTAGAAGAGCGGGCGGTGAAAGCAGAAGAACTACTACATGCAGATGAAATACTGCTTACCAATGCCGTAAGGGGTGTGCAATGGGTGCGCGAATACAATGGCAAAATATACAGCAATAAAAAAGCGGTGGAACTCACCGCTTTTTTAAATCAATCATTATTACTTACCTGAGGCTGCCTGTCGGGCTGCGGTTAGTTTAACTACCATATCGGCCTTTTTGCGCAGGTACATATTGTACTGCTCTTCGGTAATCATAGCTTTTAGGTTAGCTTCTATGTGGTTGCTCTGGCGCATGAGCATTACATTTACCCGCTCCTGGCTGGCTGGCGAAAACCCTAATTGTTCTGCCTGGCTTTGCGCGCTGGCTTCAAGCAAATGTTTAAGTTTGGTTTGGGCTTCAGTTGATAGGTTCAACTCGCTGTTGATAATATTTAAAACAATAGCCGCTTCCTGCGTGTTTTTCATGGCATAGAAATCGGACGAAACAGTTTGCTGTGCAAACGAAAATAGAGCGGTCAATAAAATAACTGCTGTTGCGATTAGTTTTTGCATGTAGTATGTTGTATTTAGCTAATTTACAAAGATAATTATCACATTACCCCCTTTTAGGGACTGATTATGAGTGATTATGAGTGATTCTACGAAAATATCCATCTTTTGGTTTCGCCGCGACCTGCGTTTAGAAGATAATGCCGGACTGTACCACGCCCTTAAAGCCGGCCGGCCGGTGTTGTCGCTGTTTATATTCGATACCACCATTTTAGATGCGCTGGAAGATAAAGCCGACCTGCGGGTACAGTTTATACACCAGGAACTGACCCGCTTAAGTAATGAGTTGGCTGAGTTGGGCTCTACCTTATTGGTAAAAACCGGCAAGCCGCTGGACGTTTGGGCCGCCTTGCTTAAAGAATACCCGGTTGCCGATGCATTTACCAACCACGATTATGAGCCGTATGCTATAGACCGCGATATGAAAGTGGGGGAGATGCTGGCTACAACCGGTGGCAAGTTACACACCTATAAAGATACTGTTGTGTTTGAAAAGCACGAAGTAGTGAAAGATGATGGGCTGCCTTACACCGTGTTTACGCCATTTAGCCGTAAATGGCGTGCGGCGCTTAAACCGTTTTATTATAAAAGCTACCCTACGCTTAAATACTCCGATGCGTTTATTAAAATGAAACCGTTGCCACTACCCACATTACAGGATATTGGCTTTAGTGAACAAAAATTTGATTTTCCGGCAAGGGTGGTAAAGAATGATATCGTAGCTAAGTACACCGAGCAGCGCGATTTCCCGGCTATAAATGGTACTTCGCATTTAGGGCTGCACCTGCGCTTTGGTACATTAAGCATACGCAAGTTGCTGGCGTATGCCTTACAGCGTAACGAGACTTTTGTAAACGAGCTGATATGGAGGGATTTTTACCAGCAGATATTATTTCACTTTCCGCATGTGGTAAAGGGGGCATTTAGAAAGGAATACGATGCTATAGCGTGGGAGAATGATGAGAAGAAGTTTGCTGCCTGGTGCGAAGGCCGTACCGGTTACCCTTTGGTAGATGCTGGCATGCGCGAGTTGAATACAACCGGTTACATGCACAACCGGGTACGTATGGTAGTGGCCAGTTTTTTAACCAAACACTTACTGATAGACTGGCGCTGGGGCGAAGCCTACTTTGCACAAAAGCTACTTGACTTTGACCTGGCTGCCAACAATGGAGGCTGGCAATGGGCGGCAGGTAGCGGCACCGATGCTGCGCCGTATTTCAGGGTGTTTAATCCACAACTGCAAATGGAGCGGTTTGACCCGCAAATGAAGTATGTAAAAAAATGGGTGCCCGAGTTTGGTACACCGGCTTACCCCAAACCTATAGTAGAACACAAGCTGGCAAAAGATAAAGTAATGGCGGCTTATGGTATGGCACTAAAAAAATAAAACCTCCCGCTTTTTGGGCGGGAGGTTAGCCAATGCATAAAGCATGGTAGCCAATAAGAAATTACACTAACGTTACTTTGCCTGAGCCTATCACGTAACCGTTTTGGTAAACCTCTACGGTGTAAGTACCTGCATCTTTAATCTGTTGGCTCCAGTACACTATCACTTTCTTATTGTTCTGGTCGTAGTTGAAATCAGCTTTCTTGGTGTATTTAACCGGCTCTGGTTGTGTGGCCGATAGTATTTCGCCCGAACCCTGATCGGCTACTGCTATGGTTTCGCCTTTAGGGTTAATGATGCGCACATACAGGCTAACCGGTCCCGGATCCAGCACTTTATTGGCGCCGGTTTCAAAACTTATCTTCAGGCTTTCGGCAGCTTTTATACGTTTAACCGGTACCTCTTTACCGTTGTTACGTTTTTTAATAGCCTCTACATCCAGTTTGGCAATTGGCAGCAGCGAACCTACTTCTACCTTTTTAGCCAGGCCCTGGTTTTGCTCGGTCAGTTTGCTGGTAGTGCTTTTCTCCAGACTGAGGTCGGTATTAAGCTGTGTATTTGCCGCCATCAACTCCTGGTTCTGGCGCGTAAGCTGATCAACCTGCGCCGTCATGTCGGCAATAGAAGCTTTATACTCTGCTATCATCTGGCGGGCTTTATCCAACTCGCGCTGGGTAAGTTTGTTTTTAGAGAAAAGAGCAGTCAGTTCGCGTTTGCTTTTGTCCAAATCCTGCTGTTTCTCTGTAATTGCTTTATCCAGTTCGGCAGTTTTACCTTTAAACTGTTCCAGCTCTTCACTTTTTAAATTGAAGGTGGATGTGAGGTCGTTAAACTGTTTTTGCAAAGCCGTTTTTTGTGTAGTAACATCGGCTTTTTCGCTGCGGGTATTCATGTAGAAGTAGAGGGTAAGGCTGTTTAGCAGCAGCAACACTACAACAGCACCGGTAAATACGCCCTTGCTTACTCCTTGTTTCTGATTGGTTTCCATACTTGTTGATTTTAATGGTTAGATAATAAGTAGCACTATTTCATAAGCCTATTTGTTGTTATGA
This sequence comes from uncultured Chitinophaga sp., assembly GCA_964423405.1. Classification (GTDB taxonomy): domain Bacteria; phylum Bacteroidota; class Bacteroidia; order Chitinophagales; family LD1; genus Bog-950. The sequence goes on from CAYREY010000012.1 coordinate 36,471, forward strand.
TAGCAACGGTGTGTAGCATTTATGTATTGCTTGTAACCATTGTTATATTCTGCTAACAGTATTTCAAAAGTTGTGCCGGTGCCAATACAGGGTGTATTAACAGTATTTTGAGGAAAGGGTGAGTATAGTTGGGGAATACTTTACGCGTATTGTGGGCTTAGCTACCTTTACTAAACCACGGAATGAGCACCGATACCTGTTTTACATACTCAGCATAGCCGGGTTTGCTTTTCAGGTTTTTCTCTTCCATCATGGGTATGCTGGCAAACAGAAACATAACCAGCATGGCTACCCAGCCAAAGGCTGTCCACCAGTATTGTGGTGCTATACTTAGTTGTATTACCCATAAGCCAAACCAGAATAGTATTTCGCCAAAGTAGTTGGGATGGCGGCTATAGCGCCAGATACCTTCGTTGATAAACTCGCCGGGCTTTGCGCGTTTTTTAAAGCTGCGCATTTGTTCATCGGCCAGTAGTTCAATTATAGTAGCCAGCAATGCAATTGCTACACCTATACCTACTATAACAGGGCTATAGGTATAGCACTTTAGTTGCGTGGCAAGTGTGCTTGCATAATACACCGGTACCATACCGGCAAACACCATGAGCGTGGGGAACATATGTATGCCGCCAAAGTTGGTAAGCCAATACAGCTTAGGGTTTTTGTTGCGTAACATTACATAGCGCCAGTCTTCGTGTACCAGGCCATGCCAGCCGCGGGCCCAGTTAAGGGTTAGCCTTATGGCCCATACCGAAATACTTACCATTAATGCCAGGCTTATTATACCGGCAGTTTGGTTAACGCTAAACCAGTACCATGCTATAAAAGGAGGGATAACGCTCCAGTACGGATCGTACAGGCTGGAGTTTTTGAAGAGCAGGCTGAACGAATAAACCACTACCGTAGCAATAACATCGGCTATTAGTGCCAGCCATAGCGGGCTTAGATTACCGGTGTAGAAAAATAAAAACGCACCGGCTACCGTACATGCAATAAGGTACACAAAAGTGCATATAACAAACGATGCTGTAAGTGAATATTTACCTTGCATTTATCTGGCTGTTTAAGTCTCCCCTTTAGGGGAGATTTAGAGGGGTTTATTGACTGTCCCACTTCTCTGTAAAATCTATCAATGCGGTTTTAACGTTATTAAGGGCAATCTCGCTAAGGTTGTCAACTACATCCAGACGGGTATGGTAGGTAGGGTCCAGTTTATCCATGCCAAGACCAATCATAGATACGGCAGGTATGCCAGCACGAACAAAGAAAACGCCATCGGTGCCACCAATAGGAGTAGAGCCGGTTTTGATAGGGAAATTTTTTGCCTTAAAACTACTCTGTACTTTCTCCAGCAGGTTTTTATCGAACACGGTGCCGTTCATGGTTTCGCGTTTAATCAGGCAAACTTCTTCGGGTATGCGGATGCTATCGATGTTAACCAGGTGGGCTTTCTCTTCTTTCAGTTCGGGTAACTGCATTTTTACGTAGTGGTATGAACCGGTCAGTCCGGTTTCTTCGCTGCCGAAGCTTACAAATTTAAGCCGGGTGTTTTTTAAGGTAGATTTGCCTTTGTTGTTAGGGTCGGCAAAATGTTTTACCACATCAAACGATATAGCTACACCGGTCAGGTTATCGCAGGCGCCGTCAACGGGGTTATCGCCGTGCATATTAAAGTAAGCCACCAATGTTGGCGATAGCACTACAAACAATAAGAACACATACCAGGCCCATGCGCCGCTGAACAATACAGCAAACAAACAGAACACAGGAAACAGCACCATTATAGCACCGCCCAGTACGGTAAGTGTACCACCGTAGTGCCCCAGTTTGTACCACCATTTAAATTCGTACACACTATCAATGTGCCCGCTGAAAATGAGGGTGTTTTTTACTTCGCCCTGTGGCTCCAGGGTGGCCTCTACATTCCACGATTTTAGTTTAGGGCCTGGGAAGTTGCCCAGTATAGAGCGGTAGGTCATAAAATCGAGCACAAAGGCCAGTGCATTTACAAACGATACTACCAGCGCTGCCAAGTGTTGATCTAAATAGTAAAGCAGCAACGAAATATAAAGCAAGGCACTGTAATATTTAAGCTTGCCAAAACGGGCGTGCAGGTACTCTTCAAACTCCAGTACCTTTACTTTGGGTGTAAACTCTTTACACCGGTCGGCTACTAATAGTTGTGCGTTGCGCTCGGCTTCGCTGCCGGCGGGGCGGGGGCCAAAACGTTCAATAATTTCAGAAATCAGGTTAATCATACTATAGCGTGTTGTTGGTTGCGGTTTGTTTTTTTTAGTTGTCTGTTGTTAGTTGCCGGTTGTCAGAAATGAGAGTGCTACTCATTATGCAATCTTCTTTTCTACAATGGCTAACACTTTGCGTTCCATTTCTTTGGCTTTGTCAAGTATCTCTTTGCCTTTTTGCAGTTTGCGCGCGGTGTAGCGTTTATCGCTGTACGATGCGGCGTTAATTTTTACGTTCAGCCATGCGCCGTACACGGCAGAGCGTGCACACAAAGCACCTACACCGGCATCGGAAACAGAGTTAGGGTTACCATGCTCCGCCATTGCTTTAATTACATCGAATGATTTAAGCGATAGCTCCATTACTTTAAAAGGGACTTCTATTGCGTATTTGGTGGCTGCCTGTATGGCCTCTTTACGGGCTGCTTTTTCGGTATCGTTGCCTTTGGGTAGGGCAAATGCATCCATTATTTTATTAAAAGCGCGGGTATCTTCATCTACCAGCTTCAGCAGTTCGTCTTTTATCTTCTGTCCATCTTCGGCGTAGTCCGAAAACTCTTTCCAGCGTTCGTCCCAGCCTTTTTTGTGCGATGACAGGTTGGCTACCATAGTACCTAATGAGATACCCAACGCACCGATATATGCCGAAATAGAACCACCGCCCGGGGCAGGGCTTTCGCTGGCTGTTTCATCGGCAAAGCGGTGCAGGTTCATTTGCACCAGTGGCGATGCGGCGGTATCTTCCAGCAGGTATTCTATTATCCGCTTGCGTGGCTCGAATGGGGTTAACTCATCCAGCCCCATGCTTTTAATGGCAATTTTTATCAGTTCATCTTCGCTAACACCGGTAGAGCGGTTTTGCTTCAGCAAAAAGTATTTGCCGGCATCCAGCATAGATTTAAGGGGGATTAACCCAATCAACTCGCTACCGGTTACGCGCATACCGCGGTTGTACGCGCTTTTTACGCATTCATCAAATGCTATGTGTACCGGTGTTACATTTATGTTGGTCAGGTTCATACTTACCTGTGCTACACCGTACTCGGCAATATACCAACCAATACCCTTTACACTTTTACAGGCACCGGGTTGCGTAATCTCTTCACCGGCTTCGTTTTTTACTTTACGGCCCTGTTCGCGCACATCAAAGGCCACCGAGTTGGCGCGGCGGGTAGAAGTAGTATTGAGGTTAACGTTATAGGCTATCAGAAAATCGCGGGCGCCAATGGCTACGTTGCCGCTTTTTTCGTTAAAGCTGGCCGGGCCAAAATCGGGTTTCCAGCCGGCAGTTTTTATTTTTTGTGCAATGCCCTCGTATTCGCCGGCACGTACACTGGCCAGGTTTTTACGGTGTGGTGCACTGGCGGCGTACTCGTACAGGTATACCGGTATTTTCAATTCTTTACCCACCCGTTCGCCCAGCTTTTTAGCACAGGCTATGCAATCATCCATGGTGGCGTTGGCAATAGGTATAAACGGACAAACATCGGTTGCGCCAAAGCGGGGGTGCTCGCCTTTATGCTTACGCATATCTATCAACTCGGCGGCTTTGCTCATGGCGCGGAATGCTGCCTCTACTACTGTATTTTCATCGCCCACAAATGTTACCACGGTGCGGTTGGTAGCCTTACCCGGGTCCACATTTAATAACCGTACGCCCTCCACTGTTTCAATGGCATCGGTAATCTGTTTTATGATATTCATATCGCGGCCCTCGCTAAAGTTGGGCACACATTCGATTATCTTTTTCATGGTTGAAATTTTGTGTGAATATAAAAGTGTTTAGTTCTTATGTTTGAGTTTATGAACAACAAAGAACAAAAGCTGCAGGCCTTTGAGCGGATACTGAAAATAATGGACGAACTGCGCGAGCAGTGCCCCTGGGATAAGAAACAAACCATGGAAACCCTGCGCCCACTTACCATTGAAGAAACCTACGAGCTTAGCGACGCCATACTAAAGGGCGATATGAAAGATATTAAAGAGGAGTTGGGCGACTTGCTGCTGCACTTTGTGTTTTATGCCCGCTTAGGTGAGGAGCAGGGCGCTTTTGATGTGGCCACGGTAATAAACGGGCTTTGCGAAAAACTAATTTACCGCCACCCACACATATACGGCGATGTGAAAGTGAATAACGAGGAGGATGTAAAGAAAAACTGGGAGCAGTTAAAAATGCGAGAGGGTAAAAAATCGGTGTTGGGTGGTGTGCCCGACAGCCTGCCGGCGTTGATTAAAGCTTACCGTATACAAGAGAAAGCCGCGCAGGTAAAGTTTGAATGGGAGAACATAGAAGATGTGTGGAAGAAAGTGGAGGAGGAGACCCTTGAACTGAAAAATGAAATAGCTGCCCGCACCAGCGATGAAGATGCTGCGGCCAACCAGAAAGTAGAGGAGGAGTTTGGCGACCTGCTTTTTGCGCTGGTAAACTATGCCCGCTTTTTAAAGGTAGACCCTGAAACCGCGCTGGAGCGTACCAATATTAAATTTATGCGCCGCTTTAAGTTTATAGAGGAGCGTGCTGCGACATTAAATAAACCGTTGAAGGATATGACCCTGGAAGAGATGGATGGTATATGGAATGAGGCTAAGGCCAGTGGGTTATAAACAATATTCTACTTGTTATGGAGCAACGGGGCATACATTTTGTATAAACCTGTCAATATTTTATATTGCTAAAAACATTGCCTGTTGGCTTTAACCGATACGCTTAAAAAATACTTTCTACCGCTGTTGCTTGTTGTGGCATTGGGCATTTCTGTGCTCAGGCCCAGTACCGAAAGTTTGCGTACTGTAGGGCAGCAATTGCAGCAGCGCCTTAACGATGCCGAAGCCTATTTTGATGAAGTTGTACAGCAGCCTGCACTACGCAAGGCGCTTGCCACCAGTAATGAAGAAGCCGCTGTAATAGAAGATGCCGAAGCCTATGGGCTGATGCTGTACTATTACAAAGGTGGTATATTAAAACACTGGACCAGCAGCAGTACATTACCACCGCTTACACCTACCAGTATAGATGAGGGTACAGGTTTTTACAAACTTAAAAACGGTTGGTACCAGCTAAGTAAATATACCGATACCGCTACCGGCGATGTGATAGTGGGCTTGTACACGGTTAAAAGTGAGTTTCCGTTTGAGAATAAGTTTTTAAAGAATGAGTTTGCCCCTGCCTTTAAGGCCCCGCATACTATCAGCCTTAGCGACCAAAGCATACAGGGCTCGGTGCCGGTTAAAAACCTGAAGGGCGATTTTCTGTTTTGTATCTACCCATCCGGCGACGCGCAGGAGGCAGACATAAACTACCTGTTGCTGCTGGCACAACTGGTGTTGCTGGCACTGGTGTTTTATTACATTAACACGGCTGCAAAATGGGCACACACCCGTTGGGGTTTTATACCTGGTTTTGCAGTGTTGCTGTTACTGATAGCTGTGGTGCGTGGGGCGATGATATGGTTCGACCAGCCTTCGGAGTTTTATAAGCTTGATTTGTTTGACCCGCGTTATTATGGATCGTCTGTAGTTACCAAATCGCTGGGCGACCTGGTAATAAATTCAATACTGCTTACCTGGGTGGTAATTTATTACAGCCTTCACCACAGCCTGCCCGGTAGCTACCAGCGGCTAAACCGCTTTATCCGCCTGCAAAGTATTGCATTGGTGTTTGTGTACAGCTGGCTGGTATGGTGGGTGTTTAAAACCCTGGTGCTCGATTCTACCATATCGTTTGAAGTATATAATATACTTAGCCTTAACCAATACAGCTTACTGGGCCTGGTTTGTATTGCGCTTTTACTGGTAAGCCATTTTTTAATAGCCCGCAACATATTTGCCGGCTTGCTTACCATAGCCACCCCACGTAAATGGGTGCTGGGTTTTGCTGCTATGTATGGGGTGCTGTTTGCTGTGGCAGCGGTTAATTCGTTTTTTGTAGAGTCGCTTGTTTTTTCGGCTTTATGGTCAATAGCTTTTGTGTATATACTGTACACCATGCAGCAGCGCGATAGCTCGCTGGCGGTGCGCAACCTTATATTGTACGTGGCGTTTTACAGCATACTGGCTACTTTTTTAATAGAGAACCTGTATGAACGCAAAGAGCGTAACCAGCGTAAGTTTTTTTCGGGCAAGCTGGTTTCGGAGCGTGATTTTGTGGCTGAGTATCTGTTTGGAGATATTGCCAGCCGTATAGGCAGCGATGCTTTTATCCGTAATTTTTTTACTAATCCTATTCTTTCAAAAAAAGAAGTAACCGACCGTGTTAACTCGCTGTACCTGGGTGGTTATTTCAATAAGTTTAACCTGAAGTTGTATGCTTTTGATACAGCCGGTAAGCCGTTGCGTAATGATGATACACTTACCCTTGGTGACTGGAAACGCCTTACCGGTGCCGATAGCCTGCCGCTGCGCTCCCTTAGTTACATAAACGATACAGCACTCAATTATTCGTACCTGTCGTTTATAGGGGTTTCAAATGACAGTACTCCGTTGGGTACATTAATGCTACGGCTAAACCCCAAGGTATATTACGGTCAGAATGTTTACCCCGAGTTGTTGCTGGGTAGTAACCTTACGGTATCTAACAACGTGAACAATTATGCTTATGCTATCTACCAGAACAATAAGCTGATTGCGCAATCGGGCGATTTTTCGTACTCGTACTACTGGAACCAGGCCTATGATTTTGAAGGCAGCGATTTTAAGTTTATTGAAGAAGATGAGTGGGAGCACAGCATACAGCGGTTTGCCAATGGCAAGCAGGTGATAGTATCGGTACCGCGCGAGCCGGTTTTTGAGCCGGTGGCTACTTTCTCGTACCTGTTTACCTTTTTGTTTTTGAGCGTGCTGGTATTACTGGTGGGTTTCAGGCTGCTAAGCCACGGTACTATTGATAGTATTATACCCGAAGACCTGGCCCTATCGTTTCGTACCCGCATTAACTACTCTATGCTGGCTATGATTGTAGTGTCGTTTGTTATTATCGGTATTATAACCATTAGTTTTTTTAGCCGGCAGTACGATAATTTTTACACAGACCGCTTACTACGCAAAGAGAAAGTGGTACATGCCAGCCTGGAGTATTTTATACAGCGCACCAACAACACCCGCATAACCAAAGGCAACAGCGAACTTGATTTTGAAGTAGCCCGGCTGGCAGAGATAAATGCGGTGGACATTAACCTGTATGACCGCAGCGGCGACCTGGTGGTGGCCTCGCAGCCCATAGTGTACGATAAAGGGCTGGTAAGCCGTAAAATGAACCCCGATGCGTATTTTGAGCTGGAGAGTAACCGCACAGCACAGGTTACTGCGCAGGAGCAGATAGGCGGGTTAAAGTACCAGGCTACCTATGCGCCGGTAAGGGATAGCCGGGGCGAAACGGTTGCCTATATCGGCATACCTTATTTTGAGCGGTCGAAAAATGTAGATGATGAGGTATCGTCGTTTTTGGTGGCGCTGATGAATGTGTATGTGTTTTTATTGATTTGCGCGGCAGTGCTGGCGTATTTTATATCTAACTCTATTACCCGTCCGCTTACTATTATAAGCGAAAAGCTGCGCATACTAAACCTGAACAAAATAAACGAGCCTATTGAGTGGAACAGCCGCGATGAGATAGGCATACTGGTAAGCGAGTACAATAAAATGATTGCCGAACTGGAGCAAAGCGCTCAGAAACTGGCCAAAGGCGAGCGCGAGAGCGCCTGGCGCGAAATGGCCAAGCAGATAGCGCATGAGATTAAGAACCCGCTGACCCCTATGAAACTGAGCATACAGTACCTGCAGCGGGCTATAGATGAAGGCAACCCTAACATAGAGCAACTGGCCAAAAAGGTGGCGCGTACGCTGGAAGAGCAGATAGAAAACCTGTCGAGCATTGCTACGGCGTTTTCATCGTTTGCCAAAATGCCAAAGGCGCAAAATGAGATTATTAACCTGAATGAGTTGCTGAAATCGATAACCGACCTTTTTGCCCGCGAGGAGAATGTGTCGGTTACGTTTACCACCTCAGCCGAAAGTCCTTTAGTGTTTGCCGATAAAAACCAACTGGTGAGTGTGTTTAACAACCTGGTGAAGAACGCTATACAGAGCATACCCGAACAGCGTAAGGGGTTTGTAGATGTACATATAAAAGATGAGGACGGTTGGGTTACTGTAACCGTAAGCGATAACGGCAGCGGCATACCCAGCGATAACTACGATAAAGTATTTGTACCTAACTTTACTACCAAATCATCGGGTACGGGGCTGGGGCTGGCTATTACCAAGCAGATTATTGATGGTAACGGGGGACGTATATGGTTTGAGAGTGCCGAGAACGTGGGCACTGCCTTTTTTGTGCGGATGAAACAATATGAGGGCTAAAAAAGAAGGCCTGACACAGAACGTGCAGGCCTTCGACACACTAACTAAGACACCTCGCTAGGAGGCTATGGAGAGAAGTTTGTTGGTTTGATATTTGAGCAGAAACACAGCCTGCTCTGATTTACGCACCTTTTCGCGGTAACGGTTATTTTCTATCAGGTCGTCCAGCGGAATTACCTTCTTATCGGCCCGGCCAGCAAACTTACTACGCAGTTTCTGTATATCTTTACTCAACTCATGCAATGCGCTTTTCTGCGACTCTATTGCGGTGCGAAGTTGCGACAGTTGCTGTTTAAATTGCATATCGTTAACACTAGTTTGCAATTGTTTTGTTACAGTTTGTGTGCTGTTAAGGTGTTCCTCGTAAGCCAATAATGAGCCTATCCACTCGTTATGGAGTTTCTCAAACGGCCCTTCGGTTGTTTTAATCGTTTCCATATATGGTAGATGTATACAGATAACGTTTGGTTTAATGTGTTAGTGTGCCTGTTAAAGTATTTTTACAATTATGACATTACTATGACATTTAGTGCCAGCGCCCAAAGGCCCTGGCAAACACTGGAATAAATACATTTTATAGAGCAGGCTAAAGCCTGTCTGTATTTCTGCAAGGCTGGTTGTTTTTCTTTTTGGCTTGAACCAAAAAGAAACAAAAAGTTCAAGGCTGTGTGACTTCGGGCTAAAAATCATTTCGTAAACCTAAACTGCACGAACTTGTGGCGCGGAGCAAGTTCGTGCCATCTAATCAAGATTTGTCTGCGCCACTTCGGACAGCGTGCAGTTTTAACGGTTTACTTCATGATTTTTTTAACGCCCGAATTCACAAGGCCGGTAGGTTACTTATCATCTGTATACAAGGATTTAGGGGTAAGCTTTAGCCTGATTTAACCGGAGCCTGAAGGCCCCGGCTATAATGGAAATAGATGCACTTTTATAAAGCAGGCTAAAGCCTGTCTGTATTTCTGCAAGGCTGGTTGTTTTTCTTTTTGGCT
>CAYREY010000012.1:46162-75666 GCA_964423405.1 uncultured Chitinophaga sp.
AACTGCACGAACTTGTGGCGCGGAGCAAGTTCGTGCCATCTAATCAAGATTTGTCAGCGCCACTTCGGACAGCGTGCAGTTTTAACGGTTTACTCCATGATTTTTTTAACGCCCGAATTCACAAGGCCGGTAGGTAGCGGTGTTGCATTGGGTTTATTAGCCAGAGCCTGAAGGCCCCGGCTACTATTTAGAATAAATGCACTTTTATAAGCAGGCTAAAGCCTGCTATTGCCAGTGAGTATAAGTTTACTGTTGCTTGTATTTACTGCCGACTGCAAATTGCGTACTGCAAACTATTTTTATTGTATTTGTTGCTGACTGCCGACTGTGGACTGTCAACTACTTCTGTTTTTCCTGTTTGATTTTTATCTGTCGGGTAAAGCTTTCCTCGAGTGAAATAAGTGTTTCGGTGCGGCTGATGCCCTCTATTTTTTGCAGTTTATCGTGTAGTACCTCGCGCAGGTGTTGGGTATCGCGACATACTATTTTAAGGAACAACGAATAGTTGCCGGTGGTGTAGTTGCAGGAGAGTACCTCGTCTATCTTTTTTAGTTGTGTTACCACTTTATCGTACATATCGCTGCGTATTAAATATACGCCAATAAAGGCGGTAATATCCATGCCCAGTTTACCCAGGTCTATTTGTAATTGCGGAGCTTTTACTATGCCCAGCTTTTCCATTTTGTTCATACGTACGTGCACGGTGCCGGGGCTGATATATAGTTTTTTGCCTATTTCAGTATAGGGGGTAAAGGCATCTTCCATCAATATGTTCAATATCTGTAAATCGGTGTTGTCAATTTCGTAATGCAGGGCCATATTTTAATGCTGTTTTTGATTTATTGTCAACAAAAATAATTATTTATTGATAATAGTGTATTTGTTATGCATAAAGTATTGAATTATTAGCAATGAATGGGCTGGGTTATTATATTTGCATCATCGTTCTACGAAATACAATGTTGGGTGATGAAACTGGCAGACATGCCCTCCTGTCTCGGGGGTGAGGATAACGGGATAAATCTGAGTTGCATTTACTCAGGCAGCAATGCAGGATTAAATGCAACCACGACTAACTGCCTTATGTAGGTTCGACTCCTACCCCAACAGCATTATAGTGGCCCGTTCAGTTTGCCTCTGGCAAATTGAACGACGCTACTACGGATAGTTAAAACCTTGTTCTTATGAAAGCGTTTCCGGCATTTATAGTTTTTCTGCTGGTGTACTACACACTCTGGCTGATAAGCCTGCCGGTATTACTGCTCAGGATGTTCCTTAACCGGTTATCGGGGCACGATGAATAGGAGAGAGGTTACTAAAGATTTTTTCTGTTACGGATTTTGAGCGATCTGTTTGAGCGAAAGGCCACCTTAGGGTGGCCTTTTTGTTTTAGCCTATTCTGGTTCATTTCATTCTTTTCTATTACCGGTGGTTACAATTTAAACCAGTAATCATAAGGGGGTATTTTAAATTTTATTATAACTATTTGTAATATCTAAAATGCTGATAAATAGTATGTTAAAAGACAGGGAAAGGGTGGGTTAACATCAAAATTTTGTAATAAGCTGTTTGTGAGTACTTTAAGCAGGGGGTGGGTTAACATGTTAAGGGGGGGACACGTTTCTGCTTGTAAGCAACATGTAGGCACTGGTAGTACATTAACTTTCACTTTAATTTAACCGGCGAAAGTTGTCCATCGGTTTTTGATGAACGTAATTTTGTAGTACAGAAAGCAACCGGCACCCAACCGGTAGATTGTTCACCTTAAATACCTGTACCATGAAACCCCTCGCACAAATTACAAAGCTACTGCTGGTTATGCTTGTACTAACCGCCTGTAGTAAAACCGAACTGAATGAAATTGGAATAGATACCTCAACCGGCCAGCACAAAAGCGCTGCTCTGGGCGAGTTTCCTAACAGCGGCTATAAGCCGTTGAGCAAACTGGGCCTGAGCAGGCTGTACTATCAGGGCCAGTTATATAACCTGTTGTTTAAGCAACTGCGCGATGATGCACCGGAAACACCACGCGACCTTACCACCGATCAGCTATTTATTTACGACAGGTCGGCTGGACCCGGTAATCAGTTGTTGCCTGTAGCCCGGCAAATGGCTGCCCATGGCGAAAGTGTGGTGCTGGAGGCCGTGGTTATCAAGTTCAGGGCTGGTGTAACGCCCCGTCATTTCTACTCGGCTGCAGAGGTATATACCGCCAGCCGTGGCATACAGCCAGAGATAACATTAGAACCAACAGGCGTGTTTTTCAGGGGTAGTACCTTTGGCAATGCAGCACAAACTACCGGCGATATTAATGGTGGTGGTTAATAGAAGACAGACGTAGTGGTACCGGGTATCTGTACAAGGTATCCGGTATCACTATTTTTCCAGTTGCTCTTTCATCTCTACCAAAAAGCCGCGTACCTTTTTAAGCCGTTCTACCAGTTGAAATTTTTTCTTCTCTTCCTCCAGCTTGGATTTAAGCTGAACTTTGGCCCCTTCCAGCGTATAGCCTTTATCGCGCACCAGGTGATAGATAAGACGTAGTGTGGCTATATCATCTTTGGTAAAAAAGCGGTCGCCTTTGCCGTTTTTGCGCGGCTTAAGTATATCGAACTGTGTTTCCCAATAGCGTATCAGCGAGGCGTTAACCTCCAGCATGGTAGCTACCTCACCAATAGAGTAATACAGTTTTTCAATCTCCTTTTCTTTCCAGGCCACAATGAAATGTGTTAATGAACCGACGTGTTAATGTGTTAAAGTGAATAGCTAACATAGTAGCCTATTCTGCGCATAATTAGTGCATTATGGCGAAGTGGTCAAGCGTAAAGCTGAAGTGTTAGTAACGTGTTTTCAACCTTAACACTTAGGTACATTAAATCCTTAACACAAAGTATTAGTCAAGCGTTTGGCCCGGAGAGTTGGATATCTCAAGCATCTTTTCGAAGTCGGCATCCTTCAGGTCGTTGTAGTAAAAGTAAACCGGGTTAACGGCTGCGCCGTTTTTAAGTACTTCGTAGTGCAGGTGCGGCCCGGTAGATTTACCGGTATTACCCGTGTTGCCTATTACCTCGCCGCGGGTTACTTTCTGGCCCGGCCTTACCTTAAAACGGCTAAGGTGCGCATAGCGGGTGCGGTAGCCGTAGCCGTGGTTTACCACAATCTCGTTACCATACCCGCTAAAGCTGTAGTTAACCTGCTCAACCGTTCCATCGCCGGTTACGTGTATCTCGGTACCAACAGGGCAGGTAAAATCCATACCCTCGTGAAAACGCTGTATTTTATAAACAGGGTCTATACGCCAGCCATAGCCCGAGGCCATACGCTCCAGCCTTTTGTTGGGTATGGGTTGTATGCTGGGTATGGATACCAGCATCTTCTCTTTGTTCTTTACCAACTCGGCAATCTCATCGTAGCTTTTGCTTTGTATTACCATTTGCTTTTTAAGCCGGTCAACCTTTACGGCAAGGTCTTTCATCAGGTCGCCATTATCAAACTTCTCCAGGTAGCGGTATTTGTTAACTCCACCCGAGCCAGCCTGCCATACGTCTTTATCTATGGGGTCGGCCTCAAACATTACGCGGTATATGTTCCCATCGCGGTAGTGCAAGCCATCCAGTACACTGCTCAGGCGGTCCACTTCCTGGTTCATAATGTAGTACTGGTCTTTCATTTCGTTCAGCTCGGCCCGTAGCTCTTTCTCTTTAGGTGACCCGAATATTTTGTAGTAGATGGTAGATATGGCCAGCGAGAACACCAAAGCAGCTACCAGAAATGAGAAAACCCTGAAAATGCGGTTAGTCCAGCTAACCACCGCTTTCTCGTAACTGAGGGTGTGGGTATTAAATACAAATCGGTCCTTCTTTTTAAGAAGTGCCAGTTTGTTTAGTATGTTATTGAATATGCCCAAAACCTAAGCTCTTTAGTTAAATCTTTTATTTTCGCCGTTCCCAATTTGGGGCTAAATTATCATCATTTTTCATTTAGAGAATCAGCACATGACAAGTACGGAGATTAGGAAGGCATTTTTAGACTTTTTTGAGAGCAAAGGGCATAAAATAGTGCCAAGTGCACCTATTGTGGTGAAAAACGACCCAACACTGATGTTTATCAACAGCGGTATGGCGCCGTTTAAGAATATATTTTTGGGTAACGAGCCTATTAAATACAAGCGCGTAGCCGATACGCAAAAGTGTTTACGCGTAAGCGGTAAGCATAACGACCTGGAGGAAGTAGGGGTAGATACTTACCACCACACCATGTTTGAAATGCTGGGCAACTGGAGCTTTGGCGACTACTTTAAAAAAGAAGCGATTGAGTGGAGCTGGGAACTGTTAACCAAAGTTTACGGACTTGAAAAAGACCGCCTGTATGTTACCGTGTTTGAAGGCGATGCTAAAGAAAACCTGGGCTTTGACCAGGAGGCATACGATGAATGGAAAAAATGGATAGCAGAAGACCGGATACTGAAAGGAAACAAGAAAGATAACTTTTGGGAGATGGGCGATACCGGCCCTTGCGGACCATGCAGCGAAATACATATTGACCTGCGCAGCGATGAGGAGCGGAAGGCACAGGATGGTAAAGAGCTGGTTAATGCCAGCCACCCACAGGTAATAGAGATTTGGAATAACGTGTTTATGGAGTTTGAGCGCAAGGCCGATAAAAGCTTGGTGAAGCTTGGCGCACAACACGTAGATACCGGCATGGGCTTTGAACGCTTGTGTGTTGCTATACAGAAGAAAACCAGCAACTACGATACCGATATATTTCAGCCGGTAATACAGTTTTTGGCTAAAAAAAGCGGCCATGCTTATAAGTTTACAGCGCCGGTATTAGCCGATGGTAAACTGATTAGTACCCCTACCGAAGACGAGAAGAAAGACATAGCCCTGCGGGTAGTGGCCGACCACATACGTACCATCGCCTTTACCATTGCCGATGGTCAGTTGCCGGGTAATACCGGCGCTGGTTACGTAATCCGCCGGATATTGCGCCGTGCGGTACGTTATGGTTATTCGTACCTGGGCTTTGAGCAGCCATTTTTATGCGAACTGGTACCTATGTTAGCCGATCAGTTTGCCGGTATATTCCCCGAGTTAAAAGCACAGGAAGGCTTTGTGGCGAATGTGATAAGAGAGGAGGAAACTGCGTTTTTACGTACACTGGCAAACGGTATTAAGCGTATAGATGCATTAACTGGTATAGATGGTAAAACCGCATTTGAGTTGTTTGATACATTCGGTTTTCCATTAGACCTTACCAAACTTATAGCAGCCGAAAAAGGATGGACCGTAGATGAAGATGGCTTTAACAAAGAGATGGCTGAGCAGAAAGCCCGTGGCAAAGCTGCTGCTGCTACCGAGCAAAGCGACTGGGTACAGGTGGGCGATGATGTAAAGACCGACTTTATAGGATACGATTACACCGATGCTGATGCGCAGGTGGTAAAGTACCGCAGCATTAAGCAGAAAGATAAAGAACTGTTTCAGGTAGTGCTGGATAAAACCCCGTTTTATGCTGAGAGTGGCGGACAGGTGGGCGATACCGGTTACCTTGATTTTGGTGGTGAAAAGATTGACGTACTGGATACCAAAAAAGAGAACGATCTGATTGTGCATTTTGTAAAGAAGCTGCCGGCTAATATCGCTGCAACCGCACATGCTCAGGTTAATACCACTAAGCGTGCCGATACAATAAAAAATCACTCTGCCACACACTTGTTACAATCGGCACTGCGTATAGTGCTGGGTAGCCATGTGCAACAAAAGGGTTCATTGGTTACGGCCGATTACCTGCGTTTCGATTTTTCGCACACTACCAAGCTTACCGATGAAGAAATAGCAAAGGTAGAGCAGATAGTGAACGAAAAGATAATGGAGAACATTGCTTTAGATGAGCGCCGCAATGTGCCTATAGAAGAAGCTAAAAACATGGGTGCAACGGCGTTGTTTGGCGAAAAGTACGGCGAGTTTGTGCGTGTAATAACTTTTGATGAGAAATTCAGCCGCGAGTTGTGTGGTGGTGTGCACGTAAAAAGTACCGGCACTATCGGCTTGTTTAAAATAGTATCTGAAAGTTCTATTGGTACAGGTGTACGTCGTATTGAAGCTGTAACCGGTAAAAAAGCCCTGCAACTGGCTAACGACTCTATTAGTGAGTTGGGCAAGGTAAAAGCCGCGCTTAACAATACCAAAGATGCTGTTAAGAGTATTGATACCCTGAAAGCCGAAAACGATGAACTGAAAAAGCAGTTAATGCAGTTTGAAGATAAGGCAGTGGCAGAACTTAAAAAACAGATTGCGGCTTCTATTGCCAAAGTAGGTAGTGTGCAGTTTTACGCTTCATCTGCAGTAGATGTTAACTCGGTAGATGCCCTGAGAAAAGTAGGTATACAACTGGCTAACGATTTAAAAGAGAACTTTGTATTGTTACTGGCTGCGGCTGTTAATGGTAAAAATGTGGTTCACCTGCGCATAGCGCCTTCGTTAGGTATAAACGGTAACCAATTGCTGAAAGAACTATCTCCATCTATTAAAGGTGGCGGTCCGGCCGATTTTGTGCAGGCTAGTGCAGGTAATATGAGCGAAGTAGAAGAGTTGATTTCTAAATTGAAAACTAAATTTGCCTAAGCAGATTTCTGATAAGTACAGAGTTATGACAGACGATATATATTCAAAATACGAGGTGGTAGTGGGGTTAGAGGTGCACGCGCAGCTTTCTACCCACAGTAAAATGTATTGTGGCGATTCTGCCGAGTTTGGCGGCTCACCCAATACGCATGTTAGCGTGCTTTCGTTAGGCCATCCTGGTACGTTGCCGGTGGTTAACGAAACAGCTATAGAGTACGCCGTAAAAATGGGCCTTGCTACCCATTGCGATATCCGTTACGAAAACCAGTTTGCCCGTAAAAACTATTTCTACGCCGACTTGCCTAAAGGCTACCAGATTACACAGGATAAAACACCTATCTGTACTGGCGGATATATAGAGTTTGAGGTAAACGGCGAAAAGAAAAAGATACGCCTGACCCGTATACACCTGGAGGAGGATGCCGGTAAGTCTATACACGATATTGACCCGTACTTTACCCTGGTTGACCTTAACCGTGCCGGTGTGCCGCTGATAGAGATTGTTAGCGAACCCGATGTGCGCAGTGGCGATGAGGCAATGGAATACCTGAACCAGATTCAGAAACTGGTGCGCTACCTGGGTGTGTGCGATGGTAATATGGAGGAAGGCAGTATGCGTTGCGATGCCAACATATCTGTTCGTTTAAAAGGCACCAACGTGCTTAATGCCCGTAGCGAGGTGAAGAACATGAACAGTATGCGTAACGTAAAACGCGCTATTGAGTTTGAATTTAAACGCCAGGTAGAAGCGCACGAGAAAGGAGAGAAGCTGGCGCAGGAAACCCGCGGCTTTGATGCTGTAAAAGGTATTACGCTTACCCAGCGTAGTAAGGAACATGCACACGATTATCGTTATTTTCCGGAGCCTGATTTGCCACCGGTGTATGTTACCGATGAGTACATAGCCAATGTAAAAGCCCACATGCCTAAACTGCCTAACGAGCTTAAGCAGGAGTATATGGAGCAATATGGCTTACCTGAATACGATGCCCGTATTATTACCGACGATAAAGACCTGGCAGAGTACTTTAACCGCCTGTTGGCTGTAACCAAAAACTACAAAGCCGCCAGCAACCTTATACTGAATACCGTTAAAAGTTACCTGAACGAAAACGGTATCCACATTACAGATTTTAAACTGGAGCCTGCTAAAATAGCCAGCCTGATTGTGTTGATAGATGAGGGTAAAACCAACTTCAGCGTGGCATCTACCAGTATATTTCCGGTAATGGCACAAACAGGAAAAGACCCGTTAAAAGTTGCCGAAGAACTTAACCTGTTACAGAACAGCGATGAAGGTGCTATTAACGACTTGATAGAACAGGTAATTGCTAAATATCCCGAAAAAGTTGCCGAATATCGTGGGGGTAAAGTAGGTTTGTTAGGTTTGTTTGTAGGCGAGGTAATGAAATTATCTAAAGGCAAAGCCGACCCCAAGGTGACCAACAAACTAGTGAAAGATAAACTCGATTCATAATTATAGTATAACACAATACCAATTACTCAATACAAATAAACATGCGCAAACTCTTCAGTATCGTATTACTGCTTACTTTCTTTACATCGTGTAACCTGGCTGGTGGCAGCGATAAATACAACATTCAGGGAACTGTAAAAAATCATCAGTCTAAATCAATTGTACTGGAAAAACTGGGACTTAAAGATGTAGTTGCTGTCGACTCGGCTACTATTGATGATAAGGGCTTCTTTAAAATGGAAGGCGTTTCAGAAACCGGTTTCTACCGCCTTAAACTTGATCAGAAAACCTTTTTTCTGTTTATGTTAGAACCAGCTCAGTACAAGGTAGAAATAGACCCTACTGCTCCGGAGCCTCTTAAGGCTACCGGTTCTAAAAACAACGATGAGTTTCAGGCCGCCTTTAAAAACCTTAGTAACCTGCAACGCGATATGCAGGGCTGGCAAATGGCTTACCAGATGTATGGCCAGCAAGGTGCAGGTGCCGATACCATGATGTATGTACAACAGCAGTTGCAGGGTGTAATGGCCCGCTATGAAAGCTTTATCCGCGATAGCTCTAAGGTGGCTAAAAACCCAATGGTGGCATTGTTTTATGTAACCAATGGCCCTATGGATAAATTCAGCAAAGAGAACCTTGCGGTAGTAGAGCGTATGGAGAAAGAGATGCCTAAGTCGAGCTACACTAAAGAGTTCCGCGAGGCTTACAATAAGTACCAGGAGCAGGTTAAGCAGGCTGCTTCGGCCCCACAACCACAAGATGTTAGCATCGGCAAAATGGCCCCAGAGATTGACCTGAAAGACCCGAACGGAAAAAGCATAAAGCTATCTTCACTAAAAGGCAAAGTAGTACTAATTGATTTTTGGGCTTCATGGTGCGGCCCTTGCCGTATGGAGATGCCTAATGTAGTAGCTGCTTATAAGAAGTATAAAGATAAAGGCTTTACTGTGTACAGCGTATCGCTGGATAAGGACGCCAATGCCTGGAAGAACTCTATCAATGCACTGGGCATGACCTGGGAGAACCAGGTTAGCGACCTTAAATGGTGGCAGTGCGAAGCCGCTCAGGTGTATGGTGTACAAGGTATACCGGCTGCCTTCCTGTTAGACCGTGATGGTAAGATTGTTGCCACCAACCTGCGTGGTGCTGCCCTCGATGAGAAAATAGGTGAGCTTATAAAGTAGGGTAGCCAATGTGTTAACCCACCCTAAGCGCAAGTTGCTAACTATCAGCAGCTTGCGCTTTTTTTGTGTTAACCCCCTTTGTGGTGCTTTTTAAGTTACTGTAAATCAATTCTTTATCTCTTCATTTTTGAAATCAAAAATGAAATTGATATAAGGTTTAATTGTCTGTAAATCAGTGTTTTATGGCTATAGTTCGTTGTAGTGCTTTTTACCGCGTACAAAGTACTGCCATAGGATATTTACCGGCGTAAGGTGCATAGAGGATGGATGCGGTATTTTTTGGCGTTTTTCGAGCAATACCGGTATAGCTGCGTAAAACGAGAAATGCGCTTTTATAATAGCCACAAAATCTTTCAGGTTGCCGTTTTTGGCTATGCTGTGAAAAGCTGCAACACCATCCAGTATCATGCGCCAGAACAGCTTAGGCAACAGGGTAGTGCCCGGTAAGTTCTTAAACATCATCATCAGGTTATTGCGGAAGTTAAGGTACGTTTTGCGCGGGTTACCTTGCGGCAGGCTGCCACCGCCCACATGGTAAATGTACGACTGTGGCACACATACTATCCGGTAGCCCATATTTTTCATGCGCCAGCAAAGGTCTATCTCTTCTTGGTGTGCAAAAAAATCTTCGTCCAGCGCACCAGCTTTCCAGTACACCTCGCTACGCACAAACAGGCAGGCACCTGTAGCCCAGAAAATGTCTTTCACATCATCATACTGGCCCAGGTCTTTCTCTATAGTATTAAATATCCGCCCGCGGCAATAGGCATAGCTATTGCGGTCAAGGTAGCCGCCGCTGCCACCGGCATATTCAAAGTAGTCGCGCCGGTAATAGTCGCGCAGTTTGGGTTGTGCCGCAGCAATGTTGTTATCCTTATCCATTTCGGCAATTACGGCCTCTACCCAATTGGGTGTTACCTCTATATCCTGGTTTAGCAGCACATAGTACTCGGCTGTAACGTGCTTCAGGGCGTCGTTATAACCACCGGCATAGCCGCCATTGCGTGGGTTTTGTATAATGCGTACGTTGGGGTAATTCTTCTGCAAAAACTCAACCGAGCCATCGCTGCTTTGGTTGTCGGCAACTATTATTTCGCACAGCTCTGGCGAGGTATGCTGCACTACCGATGGCATAAACTGCTCCAGAAACTTCTTTCCGTTCCAGCTTAATATTACTACGGCTACTTTGCGGTGGTTGCTCATATTACAGGCCGCCAAACATAATCTAAAACAGCCACATAGGCATATCTTTCATCTTATTGCTTAATTTCTATATTTAACCTACAAACACACTAACATGAACCTAACACGACTCACACTTACCCTGCTTTTTTTGCCGTTGTTTTTTATGGCTACAGCAAAAGAAAAAACCGAAGCTCAGGACACTGTTTCAGAGTTTACAGCCGACTCGGCCTTATCTTTACGAATGTTGCGCTATGATACCACCGGCACCATTACTATTGGCAATAACCTGGCTACATTAGAAATACCCAAAGGCTTTAAATACCTGGATGCCGAACAAAGCAGTTATGTACTGCACGACCTGTGGGGTAACCCGCCCAGCGAAACCATGGGTATGATTTTTCCATCAGATGCCAATGAGTTTATACCCGCTACCTGGGCCATTGAAATAAGTTATGATAACGATGGACATGTAAAGGATGATGATGCCAAAGACATAAAGTACGATGAACTGCTGAAAGATATGCAGGAGCAGATTACGGATAATAACCCCGAGCGTAAAAAACAGGGCTATCCTACTTTTGAGTTAACCGGTTGGGCCAGCCCGCCTTACTACGATAGCGAAAACAAAAAGCTGCACTGGGCAAAAAAACTATTGTTTGAAGGTGATAGCACCGAAACGCTAAACTACAATATACGTATTCTGGGCCGCGAGGGCGTACTGGTATTAAATGCAATTGGTGCTATAGAGCAGTTAAACGAGATTAAATCCAATATCAACCCTGTACTGGCCAGCGTTAACTTTAAAGAGGGTAACCGCTATGCCGATTTTAATGAAAGCACCGATAAAGTAGCTGCCTATGGTTTGGTAGGACTTATTGCCGGTGGGGTGTTGGCTAAAACCGGTTTGTTTGCCAAAATCGGCTTAATCTTCGCCAAGTTTGCCAAGGTAATTATACTGGGCGTAGTAGCATTGGGTGGTGCTGTTGTAAAATTCTTTAAGGGTAAAGGCGGTAATGATAATGCATAGTACTTAGTGTAACTGCTACTAACACAAAAAAGACATTTGCTCCCGGCAAGTGTCTTTTTTGTTAGTAGCTATGTCATAGTATTGTAAAATATAAAGGTAATTCACATGGTTAATAGCAATGTACCATGCTATAATATATTTTTGTATAAACCTTTATATGAAAACAATTATTACTTTGTTGTGCCTGCTAATGGTTGTAGGTAGCTGCATTATGGCTGCGGAGGGTGATGGCTCACGTACAGTTAAACAGCGTATTATCGGTTACCGTATAAACGGAAGGGCTCCTGATAGTACATTTATATTTGTCGATTCAGGCACTTTGGCTTATTCCGCTAACCGGGGAGATACATTCTACTACAACCGTCAGTTCGATATCTACAATATGATTAATCAACGTGGCGATTCTTTGGGTATAGACATTCAGTTTATTAATACCCGCAATTCCAATGGAGATATTGTAGAAGAGTTGGAGAGGACCTGGGTTACTACACAGCTAAAAGATAGGTGGCGCACGCAATACACATACGATAATAACCGGAATGTGACAAAAAAATTAAGACAAACCATGCAGATGGGAGTATGGGTTGATAACTCGGAAATATTGTATGAGTATGATACACAGTCGCGACAGGTTGCACGAACAGATAATGTAAGGCTCGCATGGGGCTGGCAGTCAAACGGCAAAAAATTGACAATATATGATAATGCAGGTGATATAGTAGAACGTGTATATCTGGCTGACAGTAGCGGCACCTGGGATACATCAAGTATTACATACATGAGTTATAATACGGGGCATCAGTTATTGCAAACCCTTACTTATGATGTTACTGGCAATTCTCCCGATTTGCGTATACGAGAATCAAACGTTTACGATGGTAATGGTAACCTGCTGTCGTGGCACAGAGAAAATTTGCAAAATGGAAATATAAACAGCCAAAGAAGGCTAGTTTATACATACAATGCAGGTAGTCAGAAAACATCTGAACTGTATCTGGAAGGATACGCTGCTTTAGATTCTTTGTACTTGTATGAATGGACATACGGGAATAATGATAGTGTAAGCTCTTATACCAGGTACACCTGGTATAATGGTGTACGTACTGTAAACGGCCGCAGTTTATATACCTATACCGGTAATCTTTTGTCAGAAATACTCTATCAGGGCTACGACTCTTTAAACTGGTTTAATGGCGGTAGAGATTTGCTTACATACGATGCGTATGGCTATCTCGATTTGTTAACCAGGCAAACCTGGGTACAGGGTGGTTGGGAAAACAATAACCGGCAAAACTATAACTGTAATGTACTGGGTAATGTAGAATATATTTTGAAACAGAACTGGGAGAGTGGGGTGTGGGTAAATACACAGGAGGAGTTTAGGTATTACGAATACTATGATGATGCCGTAGCTATTAAACCGCTGCCTGCATTTGGCAAGTTGATGGTTTACCCTAATCCGGTAACTATGTTGCTGCTTGTAGATTTTAATGCAGATCCGGCTTCTGCTACCAACCTTACAGTTTATAATATAACCGGGCAACCTGTACTAATAAGCCAAACGCAGGCAATAACCGGTAGTAACCATGTACAATTAGATGTTTCTGAACTATGTGCCGGTTCTTACTTTATTGAAATGCGAAACGTAAACGGGGTAGCCTGCTCGCGTTTTATTAAACAATAGCAGGATCAATACGCATCAAAATCCAATAACCTGAAACACATATTCTTTGGGTCAGGTTTTTCGTTTTTGCCGCTCAGGTCTTTAAATATCAGGTGTAGCGGTGCCGATTTATATTTCTCCGGTATATCAAAGTACAACCCCATTCCTTTATCCAGTGCGGGGTCTAAACCTATGTAAAGTGTTAGCGGTGCAAATGGTACAGCTGGTTTATCGGGATAATTACCAGCCGGCAGATTTATCAAATTAGCTTTAATAACCGGTATATGTGTTTTAGAAAAATACGACACACTGTTACCTGTTTTGCTTTGGTAATACTGGTTGCAGGGGTTAGCCAATCGCCAGTTTAAATGTTTTTCGCTCCACATACGCTCGTACTCCACTGCACCGTCAGTTACCGGTACACTACCTAAACCTATTTTAGCCTGTAGTGTTCCCATACCGGCAAAGCCCAGCTTTTTCAAAAAGCCATGTACCGAATTCTGATTGGCAACACCTATCACAAACCGGTACCCTTCGGTAGCAGCAGCTTCGTATGTTTTCTCGGCAAGTTGGGTAAACAATCCTTTACCCCGGTGGTCGTTATGGGTAGCAGTATTTAGCGATAGTAGCCCTTTTACCTGTTGTCCGTTCCAGTTGGCTGTTAGCGGTTGTGTTACATAATGCCCGGCTATTACATCGCCAGCTATAGCATTAAAACCTACAATTGCCCCATCGGGATTTTGGGCATACTGCCAGTTAATAAAACCTTCGGTAAACAATTCGGGCTTTTCAAACACACTTGCCAGCAATGCCGCATGGGCTTTGTTGGCATTACTATCTGTTTTTACCCGCTCGTATTGGTACATGGCTTGAAAATAGAAACTTGTTACTAAGAGGCGAAAAATGTATTACACATTCAGTAGTTTTACTAAAATATATGGGTCATCTTCGATTTATAGCGTTTCTACTTTTATATACTATCAGCCAAATCTTGTTTGCGCAGGATAGTGAAACATTTAATGTAAAGAAGATAGTAATTGATACCTCTTATAAGGTTTATTATACTATAAAAAAGCATAAAGAAGAAAATAAGGGGATGATGTATAGTTATCTGATTCTGTTCCCTGATAATAAAGCAAGAACATATGTAAGCGAGTTTTCGATAGAAAAGGTGAAATTTCCATCCTTTGAAAAGTTCAGGAAAAGTAGCTACGCTTGTTATTGCACAAGCGACACAATTAGATTTAGGTATCCTAGGCCAAGCGAACCAAATGTAACTATGCTTTTTCTGGGTGTTATCAGAAACAAAAGAGTTGATGGTGTTTTGCAATGGTCTAATTCCCGAACTGGTAAAATGGAAACTTCATATTACAATTACTATCCCTACTATGGCCCAAAGTAAGCCTGTCATTACGATATACCCACCGCCTGCTCCATACTCATCAATTCCACTCCAATCTTCTTTAAATCTTCTGTTGTATCAAAAGCCTTTAGCTGTTTTAGCCCCAACAGGTTTTCGGTAGTAACCGGTAGTGTTATGGGTAGTATCTCCAGCATGCTCAGCGCCAGTTTCATAAACCAGAAAGGGATAGACACATACTTCGGGGTCTTCTTTTCTGCAAGGGCAATCTGGCTGTAAAGCTCTTTTAGCTGATACACTTTTGGTGTGCCAATATTATACGTGCCACTCAGTTTTTTTTGCGCTACTGTTTCTATCAATCTGCACAGGTCGCTGATGTGTATTACCTGTATGGGCTGAGTGCCGCCCTCTACCATAGGTATAAATGCTGCTTTGCTTACTATGCCCCGTATGCTGTGAAATAATCCACCCGTACTGCCAATAACCAAACCAAGCTTAAGTACACATACATTTTGTTTAGGCAGTAGTTGTTCTATTTCGTATTTGTGTTTGCCATAGTCCGATAATGCTTCGCTGTGAGCCGACATGGTAGACAGAAATATGAAATGCACTCCCTTTTGTTGGCACAGGTTTGCCAGTTTAAGTGTTGCATCTATATTCTGCTTAAAAGCCTGCGGGTTCTTTTTGTCGGCGCGTATAAAGGCGCAATGTACCAGTACATCGCAATTGGTTGCGGCATCAAAAGTACTTTCGTCGGTAAGGTCAAAGGGCACTACCTGCACGTTAGCAGTATTGGTACCTGCTTTGCGTTGTAAGGCGGTTACCTGGTGGTTTACAGAAAGATACTTAACCAGTTCGGCACCTATAAAGCCGGCACTGCCCGTTATTGCTATTTTCATTTTGTATTCAGCGCCTCGTTTGCCACGCGCTCTGCATTAGCCATTAGTGTAAACGATATTCCTTTTGCCGGTAAAAACTTAAAGCACGAGCCATCGGCAATGTACACGTTCTGTGTTTGGTGTAGCCTGCCGTTTTCGGCAGTGGTAAAAGGTTTTTCTTCATTGCTTACCGGCAAACTACCTGCGTAGTGTATACTGCTGCCGTGCCCCGGGTAAACCTTGCTAACCGGTAGCAAGCCCAGCGAGCGGAACGTGCTGAAAAAGCGGCTTTCGTTTTCGCTCACTATCCTTTCCTCATCGCTGCTTAGTTTATATTCAACAGCCAGTTTATCGCCTGTTACCGAAGTACTATCGGCCAGCAATTGCATATACTTATCAGGCCCGTATTTTTCGGGGTGGTGTATGCCCGATATTACCATGGCCGGTGCCAGGTATTGCATCAGCGCACGCCCATCGGCAAAGTTAAGCGGCGATTCTTTTATTAACCGGAACAACAGTAACGACCGGTAGGTGAACATAGCTGCCATTGGCACATCGCTGTTGTCTTTCTTTTTGTCGTAAAACATTACCAGTTGCCCCATACCGTTGCGCTTAGCCTCCTGTGTTTTTCCCAGGCGTTTCCAGCTAAGCATAGGCACATAGGCGTAAGGGTTGCAAAGCAATGGTAAGCGGGCTTTATTGTTTTGCGAGCGTAGTACAATACGGGCCGTGCCCAGCACACCGCTGCACAGCACCAGTTTACGGCACCAGTATGTTTGCTGTTCGTTGCTATCTACATTAAGAGTGGTAACTTTTACCAACCCGTTTATTTCTTCAAACTTTAGTACCAGTTGTTTTTCGGCTAACTGAAAATTACCGGCCTTCTTTAACTCATCCACCGTCATCCATGGCCGGTAAACCGATTTCTCCTGATCGTGCCAAAAGTCCATATCGTTATACGAAAAGGCCTTACGCTGCTCTTTTTCTTTGGTAAGTATAGCAACAGCAGGTATGCCTGCATAAAAGCCGTTGCTGTTAATGGCACTGCGCTTAGTTTGGTAAGTGTTTATTACCTGTTGTATGCTCTCCTCTGGTTTAAGTGCCGGTAGTATATTGTTAAGTCCTTGCACGGTGTACTTCAAAGCATCATCTATACCCGCCGAAACGCCTATGCGGTCGCCCACCACCTGATAGCTTTTTTCAAACAGGCTTTTCTTCATGCCCATTTGCTCAAACTCGCTATCGCTAAAAATGTAGCAACCGGCCCCCCAGGCATTACCCAGGCCACCATAGGCCAGGCTCTCCATCGGAAAAAACGTTTCGCTGGCAAGCGATAAAAACTTCTCCAGCCCCCGTATCAGATACTTGCGGCCGGGGGTAAGTTGCGCACCGGTTTTAATCTGCCCCCAGGGTATGCCCTCAAAGTTTCCACCCAGCATAAGTTGCCGCTGCTCAGTATGTTGTGTGCGTATATCTATAAAATTGTTTAAAGGGAAGGGGCGCTCGTTTTCGTTGCGGTAGGCTACGTCCAGCATTAGTACCTGTGCGCCTTTTTCAACCAGCGTTTGCGCTGCCATGGCACCGGTAAGGCCCGAGCCTACCACTATATAATCGGCGGGTGATAGTTCGCTATTCAATGCCCAGCAGTTTAATAATTAGTAATCCTAAAATGGCAAAAGCAAAGCCGCGCACTACGCGCAGGCCTATTATAAAAAAGTAAAAAATGCTACGTGGTTGTGGAAGAAAGTAAGCTGTGTTTTCGGTGGTGCACTCTAGTAGTGCCAGCATAACAAATATCCGCTTGCGTATCAGCGATTGCGATTTGGTAAGCGCCAGGGCGCTATCTACACTACGCATTATAAAACCCGATGCAAGCATTTTGCGGTAGGCGTTCGTTTCGGCTACGGTTAGCGTAATGTTTAGCCTGTTAACGGCTAATTCAAAATCTGCGGCTACTGCCGTACTACAATTTTTACCAATAAGATAGTGCGAAAGTATTTGCGCTTCGCCTTCAAAAACTTCTGTCATGGTTTACGCTCTTTCAGGTATTCATCATACCGCATTACTTTAAAGCCATTGGCAATAATGGCATCCAGCCGTTTTAATACCTTGCCCCGGTTCACATACATCAACTCGTTCATCAGTTTATTGTCGTTCAGGTGTGGGTGCATAAAATGCTCCTGTTCTGTGTTTACATCGTACGGGTGAAAATACCCTAACACCGTTTCATTTTTGCCCGCTGCACTTTTAAACAAAT
This sequence comes from uncultured Chitinophaga sp., assembly GCA_964423405.1. Classification (GTDB taxonomy): domain Bacteria; phylum Bacteroidota; class Bacteroidia; order Chitinophagales; family LD1; genus Bog-950. Next base: position 63,823 of record CAYREY010000012.1, read on the forward strand.
AGCTAAGCACCGGTTGGGGTAAACACCTGAAATAGGTGCCGCCACCAAATGGAACCTTGAAAGGAGATGAGCCAATGTTCATGGGTATCTCGTAAATACCATCCATCATTTTTTCGCCCCCAAAATCGCTCCAGCCAAATATGGGGTTAGCCGATGGTAACACCGATGATGAATAGGTAAAGCCAAACTCTTTTAATACACCATAAGCCCAGCGCGTACTTTGCACCAGCGAAAACGTAGGCGCTCTGAATCCCTCCACTTTACTGGCACCTGATCTCAAAATCGCATTTACCGCCTTATCCGTATCGCGCCTGAATTCGTCGGGTGTTTGTTTGGTAAGGTGTATATGGTCGTAGGTATGGCAGGCTGTTTCGTGCCCTTGTTTAATTATCTCTTTAATCAGGTCTGGAAATTTTTCGGCCGTATTGCCCACTATAAAAAAGGTGGCTGTTACGTTATGCTTCTTCAGCCAGTCCAGATATTGCAACGTAGGGCCAACCACCGCTTCTTTGTACTGATAACCGTTGGGTATCATGTCGCGCACATCTTCCAGGTCTATACTAAACAGGTAATATTTGGTAGCGGGTGCGCTCATTAGTCAATCGTCTTTTTCCGCATTTGCGATAACTGCTCGGTAACCAGGCCCAGTGTAAAAAATATAATACCCGATACTATTAATAGGTTGGCACCAATACTCACCCCACGGCCGGTAAGCAAAAACTGTGCTTCCCAAATGGTACCCGCCAAACCAAAAAACAGGGCTACTGGTAAAAATACACGCATCGGGTTAAACAGTATTACCACGTTCAGTATCTCCATTATAGTTTCGAAAGCGGTACGGGCGCCAATGGTGCTCTCACCGGCTGCCCGTACTTTTATACGGATAGATTCTTCCAGCACCAACCGCCTTTGGCTGATAAACACCAATGCAATTACATCGCTATAGGCCATCGAGTCAGGGCACAACCTGATGTACTTTTTAGCCATCGCGGTATTATAAATTTTCATGCCGCTGTTAATGTCGTATATGTTTATCGGCATCAGTATTTTAGCCACACTGCGGATAATGGATTTGCCAATACCGCGTATAGCGCTGGCCTCAGCCTCGCCTTTGCGGCTGCCTACTACCATATCCGCATCATGCTCTTTCAAAAATGCAAACAGCTTATTTACATCGTCCAGATAATGTTGCCCGTCGGCATCTATGGTTATCACAAAATCTGTTTCGGCTTCCAGTATGCCGCTTTTAATAGCACCACCATAGCCACGGTTAACTTTGTGGTGCACCACCTTGCACCGGGGTTCATTGGCCAGTACGGCCCGCATTATCTGCAACGAGTTATCGCGCGAACCATCGTTGGTAAGTATCAACCGGTAGTCGTGCTGGTTTACAAAGGCAATCAGCTCGGGTAGTACAAGGGGCAAAGCCTGCGCCTCGTTATACACCGGTATTACAATGCTTAAGGTGGGGTTTGCGTTGCTCACTTTTTTATGTTTTTACGGGCCCAGGCCAGGTTGTTTTTAGCTAACTGAAAATCGGGCTGTATCTTCAGCGCACTTTCACAGGCTTTAGCTCCTTCTTCGTATTTACCCATAGCATTATAAGCGCTGCACATATTGTTGTAAGCAGCGGCATAATCGGGTTTCAGTTTTAATGCCTTCTCGCTGGCTTCTATACATTTTTCGTAGTTGCCGGCATTGTAGTAATACAGGCTCAGGTTAATAAAGTCATCGGGGTTGGTACTGTTGGCGGCAGCTTCTTCCAGCATTTGTAGTTTGCTTTTGCCGTTGGTATTGCCGGCTGCTTTCACATAGGCCAGGCCACGTTTATCATCGGGAAATAATGCTACCGTTTTTTCAGCCACAGCTTTTAGTTCCTCGTAACGCGAAAGGTCATACAGCGCATCCATCAACAAGTATCGCATATATATATCGCTAGGCGCTAACCGCTCGCCGTTAAACAGGTAGGTTGTAGCTTCTTCCTTGCGGTTGTTCTCGTACAGAAAACGTCCATAGTAAAAATAGGTATTCGGTGAACCGGGCCCTACACTTACCGCCTGCTTAAAGTATTTCTCTGCCTCGGCTTTTTGCCCCATGGCATTTTTCAGCACGCCCATGTTAATGAGCAGGTACGAATAGCTGGGGGAGTACTTTAATGCCTGATTGTAGTAAAACTCGGCACCGGCATAATCGCCTTTGGCCATCAGGGCAAGGCCGTAGTTCATCAACCCACGTCCGTTTTTAGGGCTTTTCTCAGCAACATCAGCCCATAGCGATTCATCGGTTTTCCATACCTCATTGCGCTGGTACGTGCCATACGCATAACCGGTTAGTATAAGCAACAGGCTTACAAAAAAGGAAACCCTCAACGAGGGATTTTCTTTAGCCAGATATTTAAAATGTTCAACCAACAGATATAGTGCCCAGGTTACAGCCAGCGCCAGCCCTACAAAAGGAAAAAACATGCGGTGGTCGTTGGTAACCTCCGAAAACGCAACAATGGTAGTAGGTATATTGGCAAAAAAGAACCACGCTATACCAAAGGCGATAGGCCGTGTTTTTTTATGCGTTGCGGTAATAAACATTACATACAGCCCAATCAACACAAATATGAACCCGCCAATGGCGTATGGGTCAAGCACCGAAGTAAATGCCTGCCAGTCAGTATCGGCAGTCAACTCGGTAGGTGCAAACCAGCTACGGAACACATGAAACATAATAAACGGTTGGGTAATGCGGTAGTTGAATTTAGAGAAAGCCCCTTCTACATACGTAGCCGATTGCATTTTCATCATTAAGGCGTATAAACCGCCCACTACTACAAACGATGCAACAGATACCAGCGTTACCCGCGTCAGGGCTCCCTTTTTATTGCTTAAAAATTCGGTAAAGCTTAGTTCTTCTTCAAACAAAACTGAATATGCTACCAGTATTGGGGCAAACATCAGCGCCGATGGTTTGGTAAGGCAACCTAATACAACCGGTATCAGGTACAGGTAGTATTTTTTGCAAACCGGGCTTAGCGCATACATTACCAACGCCAGTACTACAAAAAACGTAGAAAGCGAATCGCCGCGCTGTATAATGTAATTAATGGTTTCTGCACCGGCCGGGTGCAGCATAAACCAGGAGGTGGCAAAACCGCTTACCAACTCGGCAGGGGCTTCGGGGCTAACCTTGCGTATTATATGCCTGAACAGGAAAAACATCAATATACCCTGTAGTAAAAAGAAAGTAAACGAGGTAATGTGATAGACTAATGTATTATCCAGTCCTCCGGCCATTTTGTAATCCAGCGCAAGGGTAGTGGTAAGCACCGGTCGGTAACTTTGGTTAGCAGGTAACGAACTACCGGTTGTGCCATCGGTAAAAAACTTGGGTATATTGCTTATATCCCTGATATACAGGTTATTTAAAATAGTATGTACATCATCAAAGTGGAACGCATTATGAAAATGGTTAGAGTAGGTAAGCGTGGTAGCCACCGTTATTCCAACCAGTAGTAGTAAACTGAGGGTTTTGCTGTTAAAATTCATGCACAGGGTTTATCAATAGCGCAAAATATCGGTTCTGGGCTTAATAACCAAAGTAACTACTGTAAGCGTTAATAACTATTTGTACCCTCAAAAATCAGAAAAATAGACAATGTGCGTTTTTATACAGCAGTTGCGAATAACTATTAAAATAGCCCTTTGGCATTATTGATATTTTAGCACCATGAGCAAACCTTTGATTTTAGTAGTAAACGACGATGGTATTACAGCACCCGGTATCCGGGCTTTGGCAAATGCAGTAAAACATTTGGGCGAAGTTGTAATAGTAGCCCCCGATACCGGACAATCGGGAATGGGTCATGCTATCACTATCAGCAAGCCACTGCGCCTTACGCCGGTAGATTCATTTGATGGTATGAAAGCCTACCAGTGCAGCGGCACCCCGGTAGATTGTGTAAAGCTGGCCGTAGATAAAGTACTGCACCGCAAGCCCGATTTATGTGTAAGCGGTATTAACCACGGCAGCAATTCCAGTATCAATATTATATACAGTGGTACTATGAGCGCTGCGGTAGAGGCCAGTCTGGAGGGTATCCCGTCGGTAGGCTTTTCGCTATGCGATTACCGCCACGATGCCGACTTTGCACCAGCAGCCCACTATGCAGGCCTAATTGCCGAGCAACTACTTAAACACGGGCAGCCCGCCAATACCCTGTTGAATGTAAACATACCCAAGCTACCGCTTAACGAAATAAAGGGTATTAAAGTTGGCCGCCAGGCACAGGCAAAATGGGTAGAAGAGTATCTGGAGCGTACCGATCCGTTTGGCCGCCCCTACTACTGGCTTACCGGTAAGTTTGTAAACTACGACCAGGGCCACGATACCGATGAGTTTGCGCTGGCCAATGGCTACGTAAGTGTAGTACCTGTGCAGCACGACTTAACAGCCCACAAGGTTATTGCACAAATACACGATACCTGGGACCTGAAAACCGAAACCGGTGGAGAGGGAGAAGTACCCGGTTTAAGTAAAGAAGATTTTAACCTGTAACCTGCAATATGTTCGATAAGTATTTAAACCCTACACCCACATTTTATAAGTGGGATAAATTTTGGGTAGGCGCACTACCTGGCTTGCTGGTGCCGTTGCTGGGCGTGGTGGCGGTGTATTTAATTACATGGCTCAATGCCCGCTTTAATAACCATCAGCATTTTACACCGCAAATGTTTATGGTATCTATGCGTTCTGCGGTTATGTTTATGCGTATCAGCACCCTGTGTTGCATGCTCAACGGCTTTTTGTTTTTCTTTTTTGTAAAGAAGAATTATAACAATGCATCGCGCGGGGTTATGGTTGTTACCATGCTGTATGTAATGGCTATTCTTATTAAAGAGTTACTTTAGTTTGGAGGCTGTTATCAGCGTAAACTTTTTATAAATCCTGTATTTATCATAGTGTAACATGAGGTATTACATTATAGCCGGCGAAGCAAGTGGCGATCTGCACGGTTCTAATCTTATAAAGGAGTTGCGCCGGCAGGATACTGCTGCGGATATACGGTGCTGGGGGGGCGACAAAATGAAAGCCGCTGGCGGCAACGTGGTAAAGCACATCAACGACCTGGCCTTTATGGGTTTTTTAGAGGTGGTAAAGCACCTGCCTACCATATTGGGTAATATAGAGTTTTGTAAGCGCGATATACTGGCCTACCAACCTGATGTGGTGATATTGATTGACTACCCTGGTTTTAATTTCAGGTTGTTTGAGTTTTTAAAAAAGAACAACCTGAAAATCTTCTACTATATATCGCCGCAGTTGTGGGCCTGGAAAAAAGGCCGCGTAAAAAAGGTGCAGAAGTATGTGGACCGTATGTTTGTCATCTTTCCCTTCGAGAAAGATTTTTATGCGCAGTATGGCGTAGCTGTCGATTTTGTGGGCCATCCGTTGTTAGATGAGTTACCCGATGAAGTACTTAAACGCGATGCTGTAAAAGATAAGATAATAGCCATTGTGCCCGGTAGCCGCAAGCAGGAGATAAGCTACCTGCTACCCGAATACCTGAAAGTGGTAGACCAGTTTCCCGATTACCGCTTTGTGGTAACCGGCATGAGTGCGCTGGGAGAAAAGCTGTACCGCGATATGATTGGCAATAGCCGGGTAGAACTGGTGTTGGATAATACATATAGTGTTCTTCGCCAGTCAACCGCTGCCATAGTAACATCCGGCACTGCTACCTTAGAAACCGCCCTGCACCGGGTGCCAGAGGTTATCTGCTATAAAGGTAGCTGGATATCGTACTTTATTATTAATGCGTTGATAGATAAAAGCATCGGCTTTATCTGCATAGTAAACCTTATTTGCGGCAAGCGGGTGGTAGAGGAATTAATACAGGCCGAAGTAAATAAAGACAGGTTGGTTAAAGAACTTAATACACTGTTAAGCCCCGAAGGCAGTGCCACCATGCAACAGGATTACGATTTTCTACGCACTAAGCTGGGCCAATCCGGAGCATCGGCGCGTGCCGCCTCGCTAATGATAGGTTACCTGAAACAGTAGTATATTTACAGCTACCTGATTAAACTGTGATGTTATGAGTCATGCATTTGTAAAAGAAGGCGACGCACAATGGTTGCACGAGGTTGCCCCTACACTTAAAGCCCTTACAGCTTTTATTACCAACGAGCAGGGCGGCCGCCCCATGTTTGAGCGCCGTAGCTACTTTGATACCGAACGCAACACCGAATTGCACGAAATGAGCGATGGTATTACCTACTTTATTAATAAAGAGGGTAAGTGGGATATGTTGGATTAGCAGTCTTAAAATTTATAACTATAGCCTAAGCGTATTACCTGCGTTTCGTAGTAATCGTACCCTACATAATTAAAACCGTTGCCGCGTAGAGTTTCTTTTATGTTCATGGTGTTTAGCAGGTCGGTAGCGTTTAAAAATAGCTCGCCTTTACCTTTCTGTATCTGTTTGCTAATGCCAAAATCAAGCGTAAAACGCTGGCCTATTTTACCCTGTGGTATCAGGTCGGGGGCGTAGTATATACCGCTTAGCTGTATTTCAAATTTAAGTGGCAGGTGAAAGTAGGTGTTCAGCTTTGCATTGCCCGATATAATCTGCTCAGCAGGCATGGTAAACGGTACCGGTGTTGGGTACTTACTGGTAACTGTATAGGTATTGTAGCGGTTGTAATACACCGTACCGTTTACGTTAAACGAAAAGTACTTTGTTATATCCTGCGATAGCAATACCTCGCCACCGGCAGCATAGCTGCGGCCTGCATTTTGCATGGTAGAGTATACCAGTGTGTTGCCCGGCATTATAGTGCGTATTCGGGTCAATGTACCATCGGCAATTTTGCCAAAAGCGGCTGTGTAGAAATAGCCGGTTTTCCAACTTGTTTTGTAACCTAGTTCAAGGCTGTAAGTGTACTGTGGGCGCAGGGCCGGGTTACCCACTTTAATAATTTCGGCATCATCGTATTTAGGGAAAACCCGTATATCAAACTCATTAGGCCTGTCTACCCTGCGGTTAAAGAACAACGATAGCTTGTTACGGTCATTTATTTTGTAGCTGAACCTGAAATTGGGAAATGGTTGTATATACTGGTACCCATCGCTGCTATACACATTGTTATTAGGGTCTACATTGTAGCGTACATATACATACTCTAATCTAAGCCCGGCCTCAACTTCTATGTTTTTGTTTTCAAACACGTAGTTGGCATACAGGGCAGGTATTTGTTCATTATATACAGCCCAGCCACCGGCACTGGTATCTATGGGGGTGTTAAGGCCGGGGTAAAATTTCATATTGGTAGGTATATAACGCCAACGGTATTTTAAGCCAGCTTCTATGCGGCCATACTTTAACGGGCGGGCATAGTCCAGACTAACGTCAATTACATTCTCGTCAGATAGCAATTTGAAGGCATCTTTACCGGTAAAAGTCGGCATATTGTTGGTGAAAAAATATTTCTCATCCTCGCGGTGGAAGGTGTAGTTTAATGTAGCGCCAATGGTATGCCCCGGCTGCTTAAACTTATGCTTATAAATAGCCGATGCAGTAGCTGTTATTTTCAATTCATCTTCTAAAAACTGCCATAGCCGTTTACGCTCGGTAAGCGAATCGTTGTAAAATGGCTGGTCGCCGTTATCAATAATTTTTTCAGCACTAAAAAGTGCAAAAACGGTCAACATATCGGTAGGCTTAATGCTCCAGTCAAAACCGGTTTTAAACGTACCAACCGTGGTATTGCGGTTGCGCTTGGTTTGCTGTTTTACAATCTGCCCGTCGTCGTATGTACGGGTAACAAACTCATTTTTATTAAGCGTTTGTTTGTACATAAAGTCGCCCTGAAAAAAAGCGTTCATGTTTTTACGTCTGTAGTTTAGCGCCAGCGTTGGGTTTACTTTGGGTGTAAACCGGTACTGTGGCCTTATACCCGGCAGGTTCTGTTTTTTTATCCATAGCGCACCGGCACCCAGTGTAAGACCGGCCTTGCCGCTAAGCCCATCCTGTTTGTTTTTCTTCATTATAATATTGATAATACCGGCATTGCCATTGGCATCGTATTTGGCCGATGGGTTGTTTATTATCTCAATCCGTTCAATGGCAGATGCCGGTATGTTATCAAGGCTGGCCTGGTTGCCGTAGCCGGTAAGGGCTGTTTGCTGACCGTCTATCAGTACCATTACTTTATCGTTGCCACGTAGCTGTACTTTGCTATCCTGTACGGTTACGCCGGGCAGATTTTGCATAGCTTGTAATACAGAGCCGCCGCTTTGCGATATATTACCGGCAACCGAAAAGGTTTTCTTATCCATGCTGCCCTTTACCTCTTCCTGTCGTGCGGTAATTTCAACCTCAGTCAGTTGTTTGGCATCGCTACCCAGCTCAATGGTGCCAACCTCTACAAATTGCGAAAGGGTACCTATAAACACGGGCTGTAGTTTGGTGGTATAGCCTATGTACGAGGTTTGCAACAGGTAGCTACCCGGTGCTACATTTTCCATAATAAAACGTCCGTCGTCGCCGGTAATAGCGCCTGCGGCAAAACTGCTGTCTGCCTCTTTTTTCAATATCATATTTACATACGCTATTGGCGCTTTATTTTCCTTGTCGCTTACCAGGCCCGATAAAGTAACCGACGAAAACTGGCCTTTTACAATGCCGGTAGTGCATACCAACAGCATTACCAAAATAACTGCGCGATTCATAGTATTTACCCTGTTTCAATTACTTAATAAAATTTCCTTTGGCGTCAAACAGCAGGTCTTTGTCTTTTACTTCTGCTTCGTAGGTTACCACACCGGCAGCGTTGGTTATTTTAGCGGCCTCTTTAACCCTGGTGTTAGGGTAGTTTTTAGCCAGGTAGGCTGTAGCGGCAGCAGGTAGCTCGGCAGGAGTAATTTCTACCTCAGTTTCTTTTAGCTGGCCGGTAGCGCTGTATACTACGCTGGTTTCTTTATCGTGTTGCTTGAAGTTTGCTTCGTAGTCGCTATCTTCTTTTTCCCATTTAGGGGTTATACCGGCATACTGTTTGGCAAACGCTGAACTAACAGCCGCCGGTACGTTTACACTTTTTGTACTTTTTTCGCCGGTTTGCTGCGCATGGGCACCAAAGGCAATGGCTACAAGGGCCATTAATGATAATGCTACTATTTTCATGTGTTTAGTTTTTAATTATAAAATATAACACAAAGGTGAGGAGCGATTTTGTAGAAAAACTGAATTAACTGAACCTGCACGTAAAAATGTGGTGGTTGTTTTCGTAGCTATAAATAATTTGCCAACCATAGCGGTTGCATATTTCTTTTACTATAGCCAGGCCAAGCCCCGTATTGGGCATTTGTGCCGATGATGTTTTAAACCGCTGAAACAGGGCTTCTGTTTTTAATGGTCCGGTGCCATCGTTTGCTATACTAAACATACGTGCAGTTAAGTTAACGGTAACCTGTCCGCCGGTAGTAGTATGGCGCAGGGCATTTACCAATAAGTTTGTTAGCATAATGCCGGTAAGTTCTTTATTGCCGGTAACCTGTACGCCTTTTTCAACCGTACAGTTAAGTGTTAAGTCTTTTTCTGTATAGCTATCGGCAAGCAGGTCAATAGTGTTGTTTAGCGCCGTGGTGACGTTTACCTGTTCTTCTTCAGCATACTGATGATTCTCCAGTTTCGCCAGCAGTAATAAATTTTTATTTATACGCGATACCTGCGATAGTGGTATGTTAAGTGCATTAATCCGCTCGGCCAGTTCACCGGTAAGTGTACTGTCCTGCTGTAGCAAGTCTATTTTAGATTTCAATATGGCCAGCGGTGTCTGTAACTCGTGCGAGGCATTTTCGGTAAACTCTTTTTGTTGTTTAAAGGCCGCTACGTTACTGGTTATAAGTTTATCCAACACACTGTTTAGTTCTTCAAACTCCACCACATTTGTTTTTTCAAATTGAATGGCTTTGTCATTTCGCAGGTCAAATGCCTTTAGCTTAGTTAATGTGCTGCTAAAAGGTTGCCATAATCGGGCGGCCAGTATTCTGTTTAATAGTACAAAACCACCTACCAACAGTATTACAAATACGATAGTAACAAACGCAATGGCGGTCATGGTTTCATCGGCCTCTTCAACGTTTACTTCAGTTATCAGGTGGTATGGCTTGCCATTAAGGTGTATATAGGTAGATAATGCACGAAAACGGTTGGTTTCTTTATCGTATTTAGATTTATGTAGCCGGGTATAAATACTATCTGGCCGCACCTGTGCTTCGCTGGCAGGGGTAATTAGTGTGCCGGGTTGTATGGCATTCCATGATTCTAATACCTTATGCAATTCTGCATCGCTTACCGGGTGCTCGCTTAAACCTTTTTCTATTCTTTCTTTTATTAGCTGGTTATTTTCGTCCAGTTCGCTTAACCATATATGGTCTATTACATAATAGTACGCCGGTATGCTGGCTATTAAAACCAGTAAAGCATATACAGTAAATAATTTAAGCGCTTTGGTTAATAATTTATTCATGCTTCCCACTTATAGCCCGTGCCGTATATTGTTTTTATATAGTTATCGGCACCGGCATCGGTTAATTTACGTTTCAGGTTTTTAATGTGTGCGTACACAAAATCATGGCTGTCTAACATATCGGCTATATCGCCCGATAGATGTTCGGCTAAAGCGCTTTTAGATATTACTTTGTTTTTGTTACTTATAAAAAACAGCAAAAGGTCAAACTCTTTACGGGTTAGTACCACGGGCAGTCCGTTTATACTTAAGTCACGGGCCAGCAAGTTTATTTTAAGGGTGCCTTGTTCTACAATATTACTGCTCCCAAACTGCTTACGACGTATTACAGAGTGTAACCGCGCAGCCAGTTCCGATAGGTGAAACGGCTTAGCCAAATAATCATCGGCACCTGTTTGAAGCCCCTTCACTTTATCCTCTATCGAGTTTTTGGCCGATATAATAATTATACCGTCCTGTTTGTTTAACTGTTTCAATATGTCCAGTATCTGTAGCCCGTTACCCCCGGGCAGCATTAAATCCAGCAAAATACAATCGTAACTGTATGCATGTATTTTTTCAACTGCGCTTTGGTAAGTGGCTGCTAATTCGCAATGGAAATTTTCGCTGCCAAGGTAACTGGCTATGTTTTCTGCCAGCTCCACTTCATCTTCTATCAGTAGTATTTTCATTTGCCTAAAATAGTACTTCAATTCTGTAGAAATTCTGAATTTGTGTTACCTCCACTGTATCCGCTTAAATTTATGCCGGTTGGTTAGTCGCTCTGGTATAGCCTTTAGTATAGTTTTATGCAGGGCTTCTATCAAAGCCTCTTTCGTAAAACTTTTGTGCACCAGCAGGCTTATTTCGCGTGCCGGCTCCGGCGATTTAAAGCGGTAAATGTTGCCATTGCTTGCTTCTCCCATTACAGATAACTCAGGTACCAGGGTTCGCCCCATACCTTTGTTTACCAGATTTTTTATCGCCTCTATCGAGCCGCTTTTGTATTCAAAGTGTAATCGATTCTTTTTCCCTTTCTTATTACCACACAGCGCCAGTGCCTGGTCGCGGAAACAATGCCCCTCATCCATCAATATTATATCGTTGGCATCTAACTGTGCCGGTGTAAGTAGTTGGGTGGTAGCGCTGTTGGTTTTGCCCGGCTTATCGTATAGTAAAAAAGGCTCGTTGTAAAGCGGTATCTCGCGCAGGTAGCTAATTTCTAACGGGGTAGCGGCAATGCCTATATCTATAATCCCCTTATTCAGGTTTTCGCTTATCTGCTCTGTCTGCATTTCAATAATCTTCAAATATGTTTTTGGGTAAGCACTGGTAAAACCTTCTA
>CAYREY010000012.1:75766-78684 GCA_964423405.1 uncultured Chitinophaga sp.
TGCATTTCAATAATCTTCAAATATGTTTTTGGGTAAGCACTGGTAAAACCTTCTATAAACAGGGGTAACAGGTAGGGGGCTATGGTGGGTATTATACCTATGGTGTATTCTCCCTCTATATCTTCGGTTTCGTGTTGCACGTAAGCTTTCAGGTAGTTTACCTCGCGCAATATCTGGCGGGCTTTGGTAATTATCTCATTACCTGTTTTGGTAGGCTCCAGTGGCTTTTTGTTGCGGTCAAAAATTGTAACGCCAATTTCATCTTCCAGTTTTTTTACCATCATGCTCAGGGTGGGCTGCGTTACAAAGCAGCTTTCGGCAGCCTTTACGTAGTTGCGGTAGTTGTCCAGCGCAATAATGTATTCCAGTTGTTGTAGGGTCATATCAATAAAATTGATACAAACATAAATTATATCTATTTTGCTAATAGTTTATTTAGTACATTTTTGTATTAGTAAATAAGTAACTTACACTCAATCAATAACCTCAAAAAATACGCATATGGATCCTCACAGCACAAACGGAAACGGCTCAGGTAAATGTCCCTTTAACCACGGTTCGCTTAAAAGCAGCGTAGGTGGCGGCGGTACCCGCAACAACCACTGGTGGCCTAATCAGCTAAAGCTTAATATTCTCCGCCAGAATTCAGATTTATCTAATCCGCTAAAAAAGGATTTTAACTACGCCGAAGAGTTTAAAAAACTAGACCTGCAGGCACTTAAAAAAGACCTCTATGATTTAATGACCAATTCGCAGGATTGGTGGCCGGCCGACTATGGCCATTATGGCCCTTTCTTTATCCGTATGGCCTGGCACAGCGCCGGCACTTACCGTATACATGATGGTCGCGGTGGCGGTGGCAGCGGCACCCAGCGTTTTGCACCACTAAACAGCTGGCCCGATAACACTAACCTGGATAAAGCACGTTTGTTGCTTTGGCCTATCAAACAAAAATACGGACAGCAGATTTCGTGGGCCGACTTAATGATACTGGCGGGTAACTGCGCGCTGGAATCGATGGGCTTTAAAACCTTTGGTTTTGGTGGTGGCCGCGAAGATGTGTGGGAGCCGGAAGAGGATATTTACTGGGGCTCTGAAACCAAATGGCTGGATGATAAGCGCTACAGCGGCGACCGCGATTTAGAAAACCCACTGGCGGCTGTGCAAATGGGCTTGATATATGTAAACCCCGAAGGGCCTAACGGTAACCCCGACCCGATAGCTGCTGCGCGCGATATACGCGAAACCTTTAAGCGCATGGCTATGAATGATGAGGAGACCGTGGCACTAATAGCCGGTGGCCATACCTTTGGTAAAACACACGGCGCTGCCGATCCATCAAAATACGTAGCTGCTGAACCTGCCGCTGCCGATATAGAGATGCAAAACCTGGGCTGGAAAAATACGTATGGTACCGGTGCCGGCGCCGATACTATTACCAGCGGTCTGGAAGGTGCCTGGACCACCACACCTACTAAGTGGAGCAACAACTTTTTCGAAAACCTGTTTGGTTATGAGTGGGAGCTAACCAAAAGCCCTGCCGGTGCTAACCAGTGGAAGCCTAAAGGCAATGCCGGTGCAGGTTTAATACCCGATGCACATGATACTGCCAAAAAGCATGCACCATTTATGCTTACAACCGATTTGTCATTGCGTTTCGACCCTGCATACGAAAAAATATCACGTAGCTTTTTAGAGAACCCCGATAAGTTTGCTGATGCTTTTGCCCGAGCCTGGTTTAAACTAACCCATCGCGATATGGGCCCTCGCTCACGCTATCTGGGTGCCGAAGTACCAACAGAAGAATTGATTTGGCAGGACCCTGTGCCGGCTGTAACACATAAGCTGGTAGATGATAACGATGTGGCTTCGCTTAAAGGTAAAATTCTGTCATCGGGCCTTACAATATCCGAACTGGTAGCTACAGCATGGGCATCGGCCTCTACGTTTCGTGGTAGCGATAAACGCGGTGGTGCTAATGGTGCCCGTGTACGTTTGGCCCCGCAGAAATACTGGGCAGTAAACAACCCTACACAACTAACCAAAGTGTTGGATAAACTGGAAGCTATACAGAAAGAATTCAACGCTGCGCAAAAAGGTAAAGCTGTATCGCTGGCCGACCTGATTGTGCTGGGTGGCGTGGCTGCTGTAGAACAGGCTGCCAAAAACGCAGGCCATGATGTAAAAGTGCCATTTACGCCCGGTCGTACCGATGCCAGCCAGGAGCATACTGACGTAGAATCGTTTGCTGTGTTGGAACCACTGGCCGATGGTTTTAGAAATTATATGCGCAAAGGTTTGCCGGTGCGTGCCGAAGAATTGCTGATAGACCGTGCCCAGTTACTAACCCTTACCGCACCCGAGTTAACTGTATTGCTGGGTGGTATGCGTGTGCTGGGTACTAATTACGATAATTCTGAACTGGGGGTATTTACAAAACGTACCGGTACATTAACCAACGATTTTTTTGTAAACCTGCTCGACCTGAATATAACCTGGTCGCCAACCAGTGATGCCAAAGAACTATTTGAAGGCCGCGACCGTAAAACCGGCACCGTAAAATGGGCCGGTACCCGTGCCGATTTGATTTTTGGCTCTAACTCAGAGCTGCGCGCCCTGGCCGAAGTATACGCCAGCAGCGATGCCACCGGTAAGTTTGTAACCGACTTTGTAGCCGCATGGGCTAAGGTTATGAACCTGGACCGTTTTGATTTAGCCTCTTAGTGTGTGTTTGACATATAGTAGCGCAAAGCCCGGTTAAGTCCGGGCTTTGCTTGTTTTGGGGGCTTAGTGGCTGTTGCTCAATATTTTTGCCGCTAAAGTTTGCAGGTTTCAAATTGAAAAATAGATTTGCAGTCCTGTTTTCAACGGGGGATTAGCTCATCTGGCTAGAGCGCTTGCATGGCATGCAAGAGGTG
>CAYREY010000013.1:0-25104 GCA_964423405.1 uncultured Chitinophaga sp.
CCTGCAATTTTTAGTGGTTTTGGGCGTCATTCTGTATGCCGGAATTTATTTCTATTTTTAAAGCTTATAAAACAAGGTAACATGGAAACAGCAACAGTAGCCGCTGCAGCACCCAAAAACATTCCCATTAGCCCTAACACCAAACTAGAGGAGATACTGCGTATTTACGATGCCCAGCGCAAAAATGGCCAGAACCTGAAAAACACTACGGCCAAAGAGCGTAAGGCGAAGCTTAAAAAGCTGCTGAACACCATTAACGAAATGCGCCCCGAGATTGAGAATGCCGTGTATGCCGACCTGCGTAAACCAAAGGTAGAAACGGCGTATGCTGAAATATATAACTCGATAGCCGAGTGCAAATACGCTATTGCTAACCTGGACGACTGGATGGCCCCGCACGAGGTAGATACGCCGCTGGTGTACATTGGTTCATCGTCGAAAATTGTGTACGAGCCAAAGGGTATGGCCTTGTTGCTTACCCCGTGGAACTACCCTTTTCAAATGCCGGCACAGCACCTGGTAGCCGCCGTGGCTGCAGGCTGTTCGGTAATTATCAAGCCATCGGAGTTTACACCGGCCACCTCGGCACTGGTTAAAAAACTGATGGCAAAGGTGTTTCCGGAAAACGAAGTAGCCGTAATAGAGGGCGACCATACTATGTCGACCGAGTTGCTGAAACTGAAGTTTGACCACATCCACTTTACCGGCTCGCCGGCTGTGGGCAAGGTGGTAATGCGCGCCGCTGCCGAGCACTTAACGTCGGTAACGCTGGAGCTGGGTGGTAAATCGCCGGTGATAGTGGACGAAACGGCTAACATAGATGCTGCCGTTAAAAAAATTACCTGGGGCAAGCTGATTAACTGCGGCCAAACCTGTATAGCACCCGACTATGTGCTGGTGCACGAAAGCAAGAAAGACGAGTTTGTTAGCAAACTGGTAGCCAACATTAAAAAGGTGTTTGGCGAAAACCCGCAGCAGAGCAACGATATAAGCCACATCATTAACAACCGCCACTTTAACCGTATTAAAGGCATACTGAACGATGCTGTTAGCCGCGGTGCCAAAGTAGAACTGGGCGGGCAGCTAGATGAAAGCGATAACTACATTGCGCCTACCATACTTACCAATGTAGACCTTAAGTCGCGCATAATGGAAGAAGAGATTTTTGGTCCGCTGTTGCCGGTTATCAGCTACAAAAACGAGAGCGAGGTAGTAAGCCTGATTAACGGTAAAGAGAAACCGCTGGCGTTGTACATCTTCTCGGCCAAAGGCAGCAAGCAGGATTTCTGGCTAAACAATACTACCGCCGGTGGTACCTGTATTAACGATAACCTGGTGCATATTTCGCAGCCAAACTTACCGTTTGGTGGCGTAAATAACTCGGGTATTGGTAAAAGTTTCGGTTACTTTGGTTTTAAAGAGTTTAGCAACGAGCGTGCGGTGCTTAAGGCCCTGCACAGCGGCAGCGTGGTAACACCACTGTGGCAGCCGTATGGTAAACTGGCGCAAACCGTTACCGATTTTATGATTAAATATTTCTGATGCCTGAAATTCCGCCACAGGCGGAGACTTAAAGGCAAAACCCCTAAATCCCCTAAAGGGGACTTAAAACCAAATACAAACCACAAGTAAATGAAGAAAGGAATTTTGTTTTTTGCACTGGCACTGGTAGCTACCGGTATAGTTTTTATGAACGGCTGTAAGAAAGAACCTGCCGGCGAACCGCTGGAGCCGATATCGATAGTGCTGCCCGATTCGTCGATTACGTATTATTTCCCCAGCGACTCGGTGCCTATGCAGTTTAAGTTTACTACCGACAGGCCTATTAACTGGATACTGGGCAAATACGATATTGATACCAGCCGCAGCAATACTTACACAGCCACCTACCCCGATACACTTTTCTTTCAGAAACTGGATACGCTTGACCCGCGTGTAAACCGTTACGATTACTCGGTTAGCTACTATGTACCCGATACTTTAAGGCCGTTTACGCATATCCGTTTCCGCGTGTCGTTCGAGGCCGGTTCATCTACCTTTGTAACCGGACAGAACTACCCGGCCGGCAAGGTAAGCGCTACCAAAGAGTACCGTGTGGATGTTCGTTAGAATGCGAGGCAAAAGACATTAGAAGTTAGATAAGAGATACAAAAACTACAGGCAATATATAACGCAAAAAAAGGCGGCCCCGCAGGTGCCGCCTTTTTTTGCGTTATATTAAAAGTAAGTTCAGATGTTTTTGCCAAGAAAAAAGCCTGCTGCTATAGCCAGATAACACAACAACAGATTAGCAAAAATATTGAGCAGCCCGCTCTTGTAATGGCCGGCGCTAAACAGCATAAAGGTTTCGTAGCTAAAGGTAGAGAAAGTAGAGAAGCCACCACAAAAGCCGGTGGCTACAAGCAAGCGCAGGTGTTGGTTGCCTTCAGGCTTACCGGTTATGTAACCCAGCAACATACCCAATATAAAACTGCTGATAGTGTTTGATAGAAACGTGCTTACAGGAAACGCACCGGGCACGTAAACAAAGTACCGGCCAAGCATATAGCGGACTATACTGCCGGTGCCTCCACCTATAAATACAAGAATATAATTCATGCTATTTACCCTGTGCCTTTAGTTTGGCATCGTTGCGGCGCTTGCCTATGTTATACAGTACCTGAAACACACCAAATACAAAACCAAAGTAAGCAAAAGCAGCAAGTGTTACGGTCCAGTCCCACTCTATAATACGCACAATTAAAAACAACGACACCGGTAGCGATAACAGCGATACCGAAATAAGCGTAAGTGCTACCAGTTTATCGCTAAGCCCCAGATATACGAGGTGATGGGTAATATGATCTTTACCCCCTACAAACGGCGATTGCTTACGCATAAGCCGGCGTATGGTAACAGTAGTGGTATCAATAAGCGGCACTATAAAAAACAGCATGGGTATAACAAACTGTTTAAGCTGTATAAACTCGGTGCTGCCTTCATCGCGGTAGTTCCAGAAAAACAGAATACTGGTAGATGCCAGAAACACGCCCAGAAACTGGCTGCCGGTATCGCCCATTATTATGCGCGATGGGTTCCAGTTAAAGTACAGAAAGCCGGTAAGCGCGCCCATTACACCAACCAGCATTACCAGGTAAAACGTACTTAGTACATGCCCGCTTATACCTACCACCGCAATAAGCCCTGCTATAATGCACATGCTGGTAGTAGTGGTTATAGCATCCATATTATCCAGCATGTTAATAGAGTTCATCAGGCCAATTACCCATACGGTAGTAATAGCAAAATCGAAGGCCGGGTTACCTGAAATTTTAATGTACACATCGGATATGATAAGAATAAAAGCACACGATAACTGAGCTATAAACTTAGCCAGTGGGTTAGTGTTGTAAGCATCATCGGCCAAGCCTAACAAAAAGCCCACGCACGATGAAGCAATAATACCTATCAGCCTTTTATCGAGCAGGTAATTACTCTCGCGCGGCAGCGTGCCTATAACCGAAATAGAAACCAGAAAAACAATAAAAAAAGAAATGCCGCCTATGGCAGGTTTTACATTAGCCGACCAGCGTATTTGCTGCACAGTATCGCTGTTGCGTACACCCAGGTTAAACGAGAACTTTAAAAAAAGCCAGTTTATTAAAAACGAAAACAACACGCTGATTAAAAAAAACAGCGCTAAAAATGCAATAATATATTGTGGGTTATCGGCCATAGCATTTATACTTTACTATTTGCCAAACAGCTTTTGCCAAAAACTTTTCTGTTTGGGTTTTGTATCGGTTGTGTAATAACCTTCGCCGTACTTTTTGCCATAGTAGCCATAGCCGTAACCATAGCCGTAACCATAGCCATAGCCGTAGCTGTAGCCATAATTATAACCATAGCTATACCCATAGCCCGAAGCACCGCGGCCATAATCATTTATTACTACCGACAGGTTACGTATTTTACTTTCGCTCATTATCTTATTTACGTTGCCCACAAAGCTACGGTTGGAGTATGCTGCACGAAAAACATAAATAGGATAGTCGGCAAGTTTTAATATTTCAAGCGCATCGGTTACCAGCCCTATAGGCGGGGTATCAATTATGATATAATCGTACCGTTGCTTTAAGGTTTCAAGCAGCGTATTAAGATGTGGCAATAAAATAAGCTCGGAAGGATTTGGAGGAACCGGGCCTGCAATAATAAAATCAAGATTAGGCACTCCGGTTTCCATTATACATTCGTCTATTGTAGACTGCCCGCTGAGTATTGTACTTACACCACGATGTGCGTCTACATCAAATACTTTATCGAGCCTTGGCTTACGCATATCAAAGTCGAGGATTACCACTCTTTTATTTAGCAAGCTAAGTATGGCAGCAATATTGAGCGATACAAAGGTTTTGCCTTCGCCCGGTATGGTAGATGTAGTAGCTACAATCTTAGTACCCGGCGAACCTGATATAAACTGTAAGCCCGACCGCACAGCCCGGAAAGCCTCTGTAATAGTAGATTTGGGGTCTTGTGTAACTACTATTTGCGAGCGTACCAGTTCTTCCTTGTATCTTGGTATAACCCCCAAAAGCGGAGCTTTTGATTTGCGTTCAACATCATCGATAGAGATAATGGTATTTTGAAGCAGATAGCGGATAACAATAACCACCAGGCCCAATATAAGGCCCACCAACACACCGGCAAGCTTCACAAATGTTTCTTTAGGTGATATAGGGGTGCCGGCTACAGAGGCTTTTTGTAGTATTATATAGTCTGATACAATACCTGCACTGGCAATCATGTAGCTCGATTTCTCATCGTAAAGATTCATTACAAAATCGTTCTTCATGGCCGCCATTTTATCAAGGCGGGCAAACTTGCGGTGTTTATCGGGTTCGTTAATAAGCTCAGCCATATATCTGTTATAGGCTTCGGTAAGGCGGGTCTGGTGGGTACGCAAACGAATAATGGCATTGTCTATACCCTTGGCAAGACGAATTTTCTGCTCTTCAATATTTTTGTCGGCAAGCCGTACTTCAGGGTGTTCTGGAGTAACCTCTATCAATTTGCTGTTTCTGGAAACCTGTTCGGCATTTATATCCCCAATAGCCTCTGTAAAATTTATACTCTTATCGTGAAATGTGAACGAAGGAAATGTTGAATAATCATTTTCTTTCTGAGCCGCCTTTTTAAGCTCTACGAGCGATTTGATGTCATTAACTATATTGCGAATCTCTTCCTCATAACTCATAGATTTATCCATCAAAAGGTCAGTATAATTATCGCCCTTTTCAAGAAAATTCTCTTTTAGCTTCATTAAACGTATGGAGTCGGAGAACCGGTCAAAGGCATTACCAAATGTATCAATCTGCTGATCGAGGAACCTGAGAATATTTTCAAAACTTTCCCGCTTTCGTTCCAGGTCGTACACAATAAACTCGTCTGATATTTTCTGAATTACATCCCGTGCTCTTTCAGGATTACGATCTTTAAAAAGAAGCGAAATAGTTTGTGTAGCGGGGTCAATAGGCATTACCGCCAGTTTGTTCGTAATATCTGCCTCTACTTCGGCACGGGTAAGAAATTTGAAGTAATAGAGGCTATTGATGTCCTCTGGCGTTACAGAATGTTTGTAAGAAACCGAGATAGAAAAAAAGGGCGATGACAAAACCTTTCCGGTATCACTGGAATACTCATAGTCTTTACCGTTAATGGTAAATGAAAGGTAATACTTCTTGCCGCTTAGTATTTTAAGGTAAACAGGTATGGTGTAAATAGATTCGTCTTTTACCTGCCCCTTAATAGTAAAAGGCGAAGATGTGTATAGCTCAGTAAAAATAAATTTGGTTTTACCCTCTTTGTAGTATCCTATTTCTAATGGTAACTGGTCAATTACGCGGTCAAGCAGCAGTTTAGAGGTAAGTAACTGCATCTCCCGGCTTACCTCCGAAGGGTCGTGCTCAATTACCAGGTTTTGTACGCCCAAAAGCTGGGTAGTCTTCTCCGTTTTGAGCATCAGGGTTGTGGTAGACTCGTATATGCGTGGTGTATAGCGGAGGTATACCAACGATAGCACCACACAAGCAACCAGAATTAATATAACCCATATAATAGTTGAGTTGACAACGTATATCAGTAGCCCCAGGTTAAAATCTTCAACCGGGTTCATAAATGCCGACTGGTTGTCGTTTCCTGCGGCATTGTTTCCTGTATTACTGGTAGCGTTATTTTCCACTAAATGTTCTGATTAAAGCTATAGTTGTTAGAATAGTGCTGGTCCAGGCTAGTATCGGCGAGATTTCACGTAACGCATCCGATATAATCCTGCGTCGTGGTTCAATGTATATAATATCGTTCGATTGTACTATCAAATCGGCGTTACGCATACCTTCCAGAGAGGACAAATCAATTAATGTTATTTGTGGGTTCTTAAGGTCGCCACGAATCACCTTAATCTTATACGCTTTAAGATCGTTACCTATACCTCCCGAACGGGCTATTACTTCAAAAAGATTTGTTGGAGATTCGTTCAGGCTAACAACAGCAGCCGATGATCCTTTAAATACAAATACCCTTCTGTTAGAAACAGTTAATATAACATAGGGGTCGACAAACAGATTGGAGTATTTCTCCTCCAGAATACGTTCTAATTCCGACTCAGTATACCCGTTAACATAAAACTCCCCAATAATAGGTAGCTTGGCAAAGCCTTCGTTATCTACCAAAAACAGTCCTCCTCCAGTACTGGCGCCCTGTCCGTTAAAATTGCGACTACCTAATATATCAATCAACCTAAAACCATCTCTGGAATAAACACTAAGCGTAAACTGATCGCCCTTTTGTATAACGTATTCATCTATCTGTTTCTGTGCTAACTCAAAATACTGATAATCTTTTTGTTTAAACATCATGTTAGGGTAAAACACTTTGCATGATGACATCAGTAGCAGCAATCCAAAAACTACTAAAAATTGTATGGGTCGTCTCATCTATTGGTTTAAGCTACAAACTTATTAAAAAAACACCACTATAAATCTATAAAAGCGACCGGTAAAGGTTGCCCATGTCTTTACATAATCTTCTGTAACTGAACTGGTTTCGTACAAAATCGGCACCTTGATTAGCTAATGCCAAACGGGTTTCCGGTTCTTCTATCAGTTTAAGCAGGTTAGCAGCAAAGGCATTCTCATCGCCAACTGCCGAAAGCAGGGCTGTACGGCCTTTTACTACAATGTTTTCTATCCCCCCTACGTTGGTAGAAACAATCGGCTTGCACGAGGCCTGCGCTTCTATCAGGCTTACGGGGGTACCTTCGTTATTACTGGTAAGCGCAATTATATCCATACCGGCATTCGACACATCAATATCTTTAATCCAGCTGGTAAAGGTTAGTATATTCTTTTCGCGCAGGTTGGCATTATTAAATTTTAAACCCAGCTGAGCTGCCAGCAATTCAATATTAGCCCGCTCTTCGCCATCGCCAATAATAAATGCGCGTACCCTTTTAGTTGTTTTGCCCGCAACCATGCTTAGTGCCTTTAAAAACAGGCTATGGTTTTTAATAGGTACCAGGCGGCCCACAATACCTATAGCTATTTCATCCTCATCAAGGTTATACGCTGCACGAAATTTAGCGCGTTTGCTTTCTTTATCGTTTTCAAACCGGCTCAGGTCAAAGCCCAGGGGCACTATTTCAAATTTATCGGCTGGGGCTATTTTATAGGTTTCGGTAAGCTCTTGTTTTTGTATTTCGCTAAGGGTAACAATTTTGGTAGTGCGTTTAGCCAGGTAGCGTTCTATTTCTAAAAACATACGCGTTTTAGCAGCGCCAAAATACGAGTGAAATACATGCCCGTGAAACGTATGCACAATGGCTTTTACCCCGCTGTGGCTGGCTGCCAGCCGGCCTACGGCACCTGCTTTAGCAGCATGGGTATGTACTATATCGGGTTTAAATTCTTCTATTAGTTTACGCAGTTTGTAATACGATTTGTAATCGCGGAAGGGGTGCAACTCGCGGTACATTTCGGGTATGTACACCGGGTGCAGGTCAAGGTTTTTTACAATAAACTCGCTGCTTTCTTCGGCCGCATCTTTCATGCCCGATACCAACAGGGTTTCAAACTCTGGTTCGAGATACTTGCTAAGATAGGCCGCATTGTAGGTGGGCCCACCTAAGTTTAACCGGTTTATAATACGTAATACCCTGGGCACAGTTTGGTTTTTATGCAATATAACATTGCCTTGCACGAATGAAATACAAACTACAATGTTTATAGTGTAATGGGTGGCGTATTTTTCAACTATACAGGCGGGGCTGTTTAATATACAGGATAACTATACTTACTACACAAAGTACTTTTTATACCAGTACTGAAACACCAGCAGGCTCCATAGGGTAGCATGTACATCCTCCGGGTTATTACTGTACAGTTTCTGTTTTACTGCTTCAATAGCGGCAACATCAAATATACCTTGTTGTTCAATAAAATTTTTCTCCAGCAATTGCTCTTCAATAAGCGGGCGCAAACCGGTGCGCATCCATTTTAACAGGGGCACCTCAAAGCCATGCTTGGGCCGGTTAAACAGCTCTTGCGGCAGCACATCGCGGAACGCATCTTTCAATACTTTTTTACCACCGGTGCCATCTATTTTATAGCTAACCGGTAGCGAAAAAGCGTAGTTAACCACCGTATAATCCAGTAGTGGCACGCGTACCTCCAGGCTATTGGCCATACTCATAAGGTCTACCTTGGTAAGCATATCGTTAGGCAGCACCATTTGTGTATCGGCGTACAGCACATCGTTCAGGTCGCCGTTTTGCTTAATGGCATCCATTACAAAGCTTTTGCGTTGTTCGCATTCAGTATTGTTTACCTGTGCAGGGTTTTTAAGTAGCGCTGCTACGGCACCGGCACTGTTAAAGCTGGCCCAACGCCAGTAACGTTGTGCCGGCGATAGCTGCAGGCCTTCGCCAAAACGCTGTGCCTGGCGGAACAGGTTACCCCATTTGCTGTGCCGCGATTTGGGTAGCAGCTTAAACACCGGTAAACCGGTGGTAGCAATAAAGTTAACCAGGCTGTTTTGCCTTGCCTTACTTTCTGCTTTATGTTTGTTGTAGCCTGCAAAAAGTTCATCGCCACCATCGCCCGATAAAGCTACGGTTACGCGCTGGCGGGTTTTCTGGCTAAGTATGTAAACGGCTATAGCCGATGAGTCGGCAAAGGGTTCATCTATATAATCCAGTATAGAAAATATGTTGGCAAACATATCATCGTTACTAACGGCAAATACGGTGTGGTTGGTCCCGAATTTTTTAGCTACCAGGTTAGCATACTGCGTTTCATCAAAGTACGGTTCATCTTTATAACCAATACTAAATGTATTAAGGTTGCTTACACTTTTAGCAGCACAGGCTGTAACTATAGATGAATCGATACCACCACTTAAAAATGCACCCAGTGGCACGTCGCTTACCAGGCGGCGTTCTACAGCATCGTGCACCAACCGTTTAAGCTCTGCTTTGGCAGCATCGTAGCTTTGCGTTGGTTGCACAATACTGCCCGGCTGATAAGGCAGGGTATAATATTTACCGGTACGCATGTTACCGGCACTATCAATTACGGCATAAGCACCGGGCTGTAGCTTTTGCACGTTTTTAAGCATGCTGCTATTGCCAGGTATGTAGTTTAACTGCAGGTATAACGATAGGGTGTTATAGTCCAGTTCCTTCTTTACCGGAAACTGTAAAACAGCTTTCAGCTCACTAGCAAATACCAGCATCTGCTCATCGGTATATACCAGTAAAGGCTTAATGCCATACCGGTCGCGGGCTATAAAAATTTCGTGTGTTTGCTTATCAAATACAGCAAAGGCAAAAAAACCATTCAGGTGTTGCAGGCAATCTTTACCCATACGTATGTACAGGTGCAACAGCACTTCGGTATCGGATGTGCTGTTAAACTTTACGCCCTGTAAAAACTGCTGCTTAAGCTCGCGGTAGTTAAATATTTCGCCGTTAAACACAATGGTATAGCGGCCGGTATCATCTACCATGGGTTGGTTGGCAATGCTCGATGTATCGATGATAGAAAGGCGGGCATGTCCCAAACCCACCTGCGGCGAAAGTGTTACCGCCTGCTGCGAATCGGGCCCGCGTAACGATAACGAACGCAACGCACCCTGCAAATGGTTAGCAAGAGCGTGGGTTGGCTCCTTCGAAAAATATCCTGCAATGCCGCACATAGTTGGGTGTGTGCTTATAACTCTTTACGCAGCCTGGCCACCGGTATATTCAACTGTTCCCGGTATTTGGCCACGGTTCTGCGGGCAATGTTATAGCCCTTATCATTCAATATTTTAGTAAGGTTCTGGTCGCTTATTGGTTTCTTTTTGCTTTCAGCACCAATCAGGTCGCTAAGTATTTTCTTCACCTCGCGGCTCGATACTTCTTCGCCGCTATCGGTACTCAGCGCTTCGCTAAAGAAAAACTTAAGTGGTATAGTGCCAAACTCTGTTTGCACATACTTGCTGTTGGCCACGCGGCTAACGGTAGATATATCTAGCCCGGTACGCTCGGCAATATCTTTCAATATCATCGGCTTCATCTGCGTTTCATCGCCGCTGCTAAGGTAGTCGTACTGCAACTCCAGTATAGTGTTCATTACCAGCATCATGGTGTGGTAACGGCTTTGTATGGCATCTATAAACCATTTGGCCGAGTCTATTTTCTGCTTAATAAACAGTATAGCGTCTTTCTGGCTTTTGGTTTTCTCTTTCGATTTTTTGTAGCTGCTAATCATCTCTTTAAAATGATTGCTGATACGCAGTTCGGGCGCATTGGCCGAGTTAAGGTTAACTTGTAATTCGCCGTTTACGTTGCTAAGTAAAAAATCGGGTATAATGGTAAGCTGCATGCTGCCCTGGCTACTGCTAAAGGCACTGCCCGGCTTGGGGTTAAGCTTGGTTATTTCATCCAGCACACGCTTAAGCTTGGCCGAATCCATATCAAAGATATGTTCCAGCTTATCGTAGTGTTTTTTGGCAAACAGCTCAAAGTGTTTCTCTACTACGCGGATGGCTATTTCGGTGTATATCGATGGTTCTTCTTTGCGCTTTAGCTGTATCAGCAGGCACTCTTCAAGCGTGCGGGCACCAACCCCCGGCGGGTCCAGCTTTTGTATTTGCGATAGTATGGTCAATAACTCCGTTTCGGTAGTCATTACATTCTGGCGGAAAGCCAGGTCATCTACAATAGCGTCCAGTTCGCGGCGCAGGTAGCCATCATCGTCCAGACTGCCTATCAGGTGCTGGGCTATTTGCTGCTGGCGCTCGTCCAGGTCCATCATGCCCAGTTGCCCTTCTAAAT
Source organism: uncultured Chitinophaga sp. (assembly GCA_964423405.1). GTDB lineage: Bacteria > Bacteroidota > Bacteroidia > Chitinophagales > LD1 > Bog-950. Next base: position 11,351 of record CAYREY010000013.1, read on the forward strand.
ATTCGTGAAAGGTAGATGATACCGATACCGGTATGGTTTTGTTTTCATCATCGGGGTCGGCAAACTCACTGGGGTCGCTGGTTTTATAGTCGGCCACGCCTTCATCATCTTCGTCGTAGTACTCGCTCATATCTACGTCGTCTTCCAGCTTTATCTCTTCTTCGGGGCCATCAAGTTCATTATCGGCATCGCCCTCAGCGCTATCGCTTTGTGGAATTTCCACCTCATCATTCTCCGCAGTTGTGGGCTCATCATCCTCACTCAATCCCTCCTCCAGTGCCGGGTTAGCCTCCAGCTCTTCCTTTATCCGCTGCTCTAACTGCATAGTAGGCACCTGCAGCAATTTCATTAACTGAATTTGCTGGGGCGACAGTTTAAGCAACAGCTTTTGATGTAATCCTTGTCTTAGCACGGTGCAATGTTATAAAAAAGGTAGTTCTCTAAAATTACAAGTATATTATTATATTCAACCTTTAAATCAGTAAAAACGATATGAAAAGCCAGTACAACATAGCAATCTCTCATGGGTCTGTGGCTCCTGCTATGCTGGTAGTATTCATAAACCGTGCCCGTAATAATAATCGTAATAACCAGTTAAACCGAAACCGGTAGTAACCTTATTGTATAAAATAATGGAGAAGCCGGGTGAAAGCCCGGCTTTTTTGTTTTGGCAGATTAGATATTTTCGCTCACTCTTATAAAAACGAATTATGGCTTACATTAAAGATTTAGCAAAGTACGAAGGACAGGATGTAGAATTAAAGGGCTGGAACGCCCAGAAACGCGATAGCAAGGGCCTTGTGTTTATGGTTTTTCGCGATGGAACCGGCTTTTGCCAGGCAGTAATAAATCTGGATACGGTGGGCGAACAAAGTTTTGAGGCGGCTAAAAAGCTACCACAGGAAAGTTCGCTGGCTATTACCGGTACTGTTGTAAAAGACGAGCGCCAGATAGGCGGCTACGAAATACAGGTAAAACAGCTTACGGTTATTGCCGAAGCAGAGGAGAATTACCCTATATCGCCCAAAGAACACGGCACCGACTTTTTGATGGATAACCGCCACCTGTGGCTGCGCAGCCGCCGCCAGTGGGCTATTATGCGCGTGCGCAACCAGATAATATTTGCCATACACACGTTTTTTCAGCAGCGCGATTTTGTGCAGATGGATGCGCCTATATTAACCGGCAACGCCTGCGAGGGTACTACCAACCTGTTCGAAACCGAGTACTACGATAAAGATGTAAAAGCATATTTATCGCAATCGGGCCAGTTGTATGGCGAAGCTATGGCTATGGCACAAGGGCTTATTTACACCTTTGGCCCTACGTTCCGTGCCGAGAAATCGAAAACACGCCGCCACTTATCAGAGTTTTGGATGATAGAGCCTGAAATGGCTTTTTACGACCTGAAGATGGACATGGACCTGATAGAGGATTTTGTACGCTTTGTGGTAACTACTGTATTAGAAAAATGCGCCGCCGAGCTGAAAGTGCTGGAGCGCGATACTACTTACCTGGATAGAGTGAAGGAGCCATTTATACGTATGAAATACGAAGCAGCGGTAGATGTAATAAAAGGCGAGAAAGAAATAGGCGGCCGCAATAGCCTGCAAATGCTGGATGAAGAAGAGAAAGCATTAAAAGCAGATGAAGCCCGCATACTGGCCGAGATAGCCGACCGCGAAGCAAAAATTGCCGGTGGTGAATTGAAGAAAGGTGAAGTTAATTTCAACAAAAACAAAGTTGACCAACTGAAGAATGAGTTGAAAGACAACGCCGAAAAATTAGCCAGTGTAGCCCAATGGCGTACCAGTGCGTTAAACTTTAAACGCGGCGATGACTTTGGTGGCGCCGATGAAACGGTACTGACCAAAATGTTTGGCCAACCGGTAATGGTGTACAACTGGCCGCACGAGGTGAAAGCCTTTTACATGAAAGAAGACGAAACCGATAAGGGTTACGCCAAAGGCGTTGACTTACTGGCACCGGAAGGCTACGGCGAAGTAGTAGGCGGCGGCGAGCGTGAAACAAACATTGAACGCCTGAAAGGAAAAATTATAGAGCACCAGCTACCTATGGAGGCGTTTGAATGGTACCTGGATATGCGCCGCTTTGGCAACGTACCGCACAGCGGCTTTGGCTTGGGCTTAGAGCGCCTGGTAGCCTGGATATGTGGCCTGCAACACATCCGCGAAACCATACCGTTTCCACGTAGCTACGGCAGATTACTTCCGTAACCCTAAATCTCCGCCGCGGCGGAGACTTGAATACAAATAAAAAATGCCACCTGCAAGGGTGGCATTTTTTATTTATGATATTACCTGACTTACACAAACTTAGGTACAAATGTAAACGCCAGAAACTGGCCCATAAAACCTACCAGGTAGCCTATGTAAACCTCGCGCGGGGTATGGGCTTTAAGCACTAACCTGGCAGCACCTATAATACCGGCCAGCAGTATGGCTGCTAAAAACACAGGGCGTAAATCGTAAGTAGAAAGGCGTACAAGGGGAAGTAACAAACCCAGCAGATTACCGGCACCCAATGTGTGCAGGCTTATTTTCATAAATATATTGGTAAACAGGGTAATGAAGATGCCGATACAGGCACCCAGCATCATGTAAAAAATAAGTTTATCGGTTGGTATTTTAAGGTGTACGTTGCTTTTAAACATCCAGGTAGTCCACAGATAAAAAGTAGCGGTAGCAATTAACGGCACTATGCGCTCCTTGGTGGTTTCCAGCGAAAACGTATCTATCATATCCAGCCGTTTCATCATGGTAAGCCATACCACCGGAAACACAAAGGTGAGCATAAACACGATAATAAACCACAGTACATGTAGCTTTTCGCCAAAGTGGCCAAAACGGTTAGGGTTAGTACTTAGCAATAACAACAGCCCGTAGGTGGGAAAGAACAACGGGTGAAAGACAACCGAAATAAATTTTGCAGCAAATTTCATGGGTGGCAAATGTAATAATTACTACAAGCTACGGCACCGGATCGTAACCATGCCCACCCCAGGGGTGGCAGCGGCCTATGCGTTTTAATGTAAGCCAACCGCCCTTAAACGGGCCATATTTTTTAATAGCCTGCAAGCCGTACTCCGAGCAGGTAGGCGTGTAGCGGCAACTGGGGGGCAATATAGGCGACAATAATGTGCGGTACGCTTGTATGATAAAAAGAAACAGCCACGTAAATACTTTAGAAATCATACCGGCAAAGTTTGGTAATACAATCGGCCACTGCTTTGTTAACGATTGAGGCCACCGGCAATTGTTTGCCTTTGTAAATAAACATTAGCGCCAGTTGCTTTTGCTGCGCTGCCAGTTTTTCGTACAGTGTAAATTTGTTGTGCCGGTAGGCCTCGCGCATCAGGCGCTTGGCGCGGTTACGGTCAACAGCATGTTTGAAAAATTTTTTGGGCACCGAAAAACCCGCCTGTGCCGGGTAAAAGGTATGGAGCGGTTGTACCAAATAAACAAGGGTAAACCCGTTGGTGCCAACAGATTTACCCTCTTTAAAAAGCTGGTCAATTATTTTTTTGCTCTTAAGCTTTTCCTCTTTACCGAAAGTATATTTCTCTTTCAGAAACGAAACATCAAAGCCGGCAAACGACTTAGCAGCCGAAGAAGAATTATTTAAGTTTTCTTTCGTCAGAAACTGTAAGTTTCTTTCTGCCTCTGGCCCTTCTTCTTGCAAGAACTTTTCTTCCATTTTTGGTGCTCATTCTTTCTCTGAAGCCGTGTTTGTTAGCTCTTTTTCTGCGGCTTGGCTGAAATGTCCGTTTCATATTTTCTGGTGTTTAAAATTATCCCTTTTTATTAAAAGGACGGCAAAAGTAGTCATTTTATCCACATAGGCAATAGCCCAAAGCAATAGTTTTTTACCAAAACCGACCTATTTATAAGGTCATTTTCGGCGTTTTTGTGTATTTAATGGCTGTTTTGCATTTTTTTCCGACTGCCAATAGCTGACTGCAAACTATTTAGCTGTTCATAGCCACCAGAAATTCCTCGTTGCTTTTGGTGCCTTTCATTTGCTGGGTAATAAAGTTCATAGCCTCCTGCGAACTCATATCGGCAATGTGGTTTCGTAAAATCCACATGCGCTGTAATACATCTTTATCGTGCAGCAGGTCGTCGCGGCGGGTGCTTGAAGATACAATATCTATAGCCGGGTAAATACGTTTGTTGCTCAGCTTACGGTCAAGCTGTAGCTCCATATTACCGGTACCCTTAAACTCTTCAAAAATTACCTCATCCATTTTGCTGCCGGTATCTATCAATGCAGTAGCCAATATGGTAAGCGAGCCGCCGTTTTCTATTTTACGCGCAGCACCAAAAAACTGTTTAGGCTTTTGCATAGCGTTGGCTTCTACACCACCCGATAATACTTTACCCGACGATGGCGATACCGTGTTGTACGCACGCGCTAAACGGGTGATAGAATCAAGCAGTATTACCACATCGTGGCCGCACTCTACCAGGCGCTTGGCTTTTTGTAAAACTATGCTGCTTACTTTAACGTGTTTTTCGGCAGGCTCATCAAAGGTAGAGGCTATCACCTCGCCATTTACACTGCGCTCCATATCGGTTACCTCCTCGGGGCGTTCATCTACCAGCAATACTATCAGGTAAACCTCGGGGTGGTTTTTAGCTATAGCGTTGGCTATATCTTTCAGTATAGTGGTTTTACCGGTTTTAGGCTGGCTCACTATCATACCACGCTGGCCTTTACCTACCGGTGTAAACAGGTCGATAATACGGGTGCTCAGGTCGGTTGGTTTGGTAAACAGGTTCAGCTTTTCGTTAGGGAAAAGCGGTGTCAGGTAATCGAACGATACACGGTCACGCACTTCCTCTGGCGGGCGGCCGTTCAGCAAATCTACCTTTAACAGCGCAAAGTATTTCTCGCCCGATTTTGGAGGGCGGATATAACCCTGTACCGTATCACCGGTTTTAAGGCCAAACAGTTTTATCTGGCTTGGCGATACATAAATATCATCCGGCGATGACAGATAGCTGTAATCTGACGAGCGCAGGAAACCGTAGCCATCGGGCATCATTTCCAGCACACCGGCACCTTCAATAATAGCATCAGTTTCTACACTAAAAATATTTTGGTTTTGTGGCTGGTGGTGATGGCGGCGTTGTTGCTGCTCTTCCTGTGGTTTGTTTTCGGCAACCGGTGTTTCTTCGCCGGCTTGTACCTCGGCTTTAATTTCTACAGGTTGTGGTATTACTATTTGCTCTGGTTGTTCTTCTTCTACCGGTTCTGATTTTGCCGGCTCTTCTTCTTTTTCGCCTTTGGTTTTAAGGTCGGCGGCAATTGGCTTGCGCGCACGTGTTTTTTTGGTTTTCTCTTTAGGCTTTTCAGCGGCATCATCGGTGGCCGGGTTTAGCGCCTGTGCATCGAGGATTTTGAGGATAAGCGGTTGTTTTTCGAGTTTATCGCTGCCTTTAACTTTTAGTTTTTCTGCCAGCTCGCGCAACTCGGGCAAAATCATATCGTTTAACTGAAGAATATCGTACATACTTACTTAATTGTTATTTAGATGGGCGTTTAGATACGTGTATAGATTGGTTGAAAATTATCACAGACAAACAAAAACACTTGTGTGTAGTTAATAGAAATTATAAGCTTATGCTTTGGAACTTTTTCGAACAGTAAATTAGTTGGAAGAACTAAACCCTGTAGGGTTATACTATCGGATAACAGTACAATGTTAGGCAAAGTTTCTGAATTGCCAAACTTTTGAAAAAGTGCAACTAACATAGTGCGGAAAACCTGCTGAGCAGAATCAGTAAGGAAACCTGCTATTTGTGCAACTCCCATACAACCGGGGATGTTAATTTTGTGGCCAAACATATAAGCTATGCAGTTGTACATTACTCCGGCCCGACCATTACTAGTTATTGCCATAATGGCGTTGTTATTCAATGTTAATACTGCATGGGCACAAACCACCAAAGGCACGCCGGCAAAAATTACCGATTCGTACGGTATATGGACTGACTTTGACCTGCGCACCAAACCCGATGCAGAGAAATTCCGTGGACAGGTGGGCAGCGCACTTTTTGAAGAAATTGCCAATAACTGTAATGAGAAGAAAGGCTGGCCCGGTGCCATTAGCAGTTATGAAGAACGCAACAAAGTGCGCGACCAGATACTGAAGTATGTGTGTTACCAGATTGGCGAAGTAGATGATAAATGGGTGTTGCGTGTACCGGCTGAAGAGAATAAGTTTTTGCCCTATGGCGTTAGGCCCGACCATGATATTTATTTTATGGTGCGCAAAACCGATGTGCAGTTAACCGGTACGCCCACCCGGCCAGCCAGTGCAGCCAGCACACCCGATGCACCCCGGTATCAATCGTCATCTACAACGGCCACGGTAAGTGTAACCAAAGGCCCGCGTGCCAAAGTTAAAGACAGCTTTGGTATATGGACCGATTTTGACCTGCGCAGTAAAAGCGATGCGGCACAGGTAAAAGTCAAATTGGGTAGTGCTGTTTTTGAAGAGGTAGCAAACTACTGTAGCGAAAAAAGCTGGCCAAGTGGTATTGGCAGCTTTACCGAGCGCGAGAAAGTGCGCAGCGAAATGAAACAATATGTATGCTATCAGATTGCCGAATCGGACGATAAATGGATACTGCTGGTTCCGGCATCGGAAAACTCATTTCAGCCCTATGGCATACGCCCTACCCGCGATATTTATTTTGTAGTGCGCAAAACCGATGTAGAGCTGAGTGGTGCAGCCATTAATACACTTTCGGGTAGCAGTAGCTCATCGTATAGTTCATCAACCGGTTCCGGTACTTCATCATCGTTTACCTACAATGGCCCCAAAGGCCAGCCGGCTAAAATAAACGGCACCGGCGGATTATACTCTACCGTTAACCTGCGCAACGAAAGCAGTGCTTATAATCTTAAAGAAGAATTAGGAGATGCCCTGTTTGAGCATATTGCCGATTACTGCCGCGAGGATAAATGGCCTACAGCTATAAGCACCCTTAGCGGACGCAATAACGTACGCAGCGAAATGAATAATTACAAGGCTTACAAAATTGCCGAATACGATAACACTTACATACTACGCATACCTGCCGATGAAAACGGTTTTATGCCTTACAACATGCGGCCAAGCCGCGATTTTTATTTTGCAATAAACAAGAACAATGTATCGGTACAGGCAGCCACCACGGGTGGCCAGGGCAGTTATACCGCTACCGGCAAAGGCACACCTGCTAAAATAAACAGCACCGGTGGTATGTACTCCGACTATGACCTGAACACCAGTGCCAGTGCCCTGCGCAGCAAACTGGGCAGCACCCTGTTTGACGAAGTAGCCACCTATTGCAAAGACGACAACTGGCCCGAAGGCATAAAAACATTTGAAGGGCGCGAAAAAGTACGTAGCCGGATGAACGACTATAAAGCGTATATGATTGCCGAGCATGACGCTAAATATATACTGCGCATACCTGCCAGCGAAAACGGCTTTATGCCATACGACATGCGCCCTGCACACGATATTTATTTTGTAATAAATAAAACCGACGTTACAGTTGGCAAATCATCAACCGGCAGCAGTGCCGAATATGGTACGAGCAATGCTTTTTTAGATAGTCGCCCGGCCAGCCCTAATTACAACAATGTGGTTGGGTTTGCTGCACAGCTAAACGCGCTGATGGAAGCCTACCCCGGCAACTTCGAAAACATAAAAGGCGATAAACTGCCAGAAAACTCCAAAGATATTTTCAAAACAGAAGAGTGGTACAGCAAAGTAAAACTGGAGGGCAGCGAAAAAACAATAGTACGTAAGGAGTGGCTGGGCAGCACCTGTAGTGTGCAGGCTTATTACAACGATTATAAAAACAAAGACGATGCCATGAACAAGTACCGCGAGCTGGTAAAAAAAGTAAAAGATACTGCTATGCCTTGCTGTACCATGGTACAAAACGATGAGTACACCAGCAGCGAGATAACCAGCACTGCCTGGCTGCCGTTTGACCTGGGCGGCAAAATGGGCCCCGGGTACGACAAAATAATACTGGAGGTGCGGGTAATTAAACTGCTGGATATAGATAAAGAAACATTCACTACCTCCGATAAGTGGTTTGTATCGCTATCGGTATATAAGCAGAAGTAGCTGTTCGTTTCCTGCTCCGTTATTCCGAATTTATATATTCGCGGTTCAACTTACATGTATGTTAGAGATAGCCGCTATACGCGCCAATGCTGAAGATATTAAGCAACGCCTTGCCAAAAAGCACTTTAAAGAGCTTAACCTGATAGATGAGATATTGGGGGTAGATGAAAAACGCCGTTCTGTACAAACCAAACTGGATGAGAACCTGGCCCGCCAGAATGCTATAGCCAAAGAGATTGGCGATTTATTTAAGCAGGGTAAAAAGGAAGACGCCGAAGCTAAAAAAACTGAAACAGTAAAGCTGAAAGAAGATTCGAAACAGTACGAAGCCGACCTGGCCAAAGCCGAGGAGGAAATGAAAGACATACTGGTGCGCATACCTAACGTGCCGCATGCTTCTGTACCACAGGGCAAAACACCCGAGGAGAATGAAGTAGTAAAAACAGTAGGCGAAATACCTGCGCTGCACGAGGGGGCACTACCACACTGGGACCTGGCAAAAAAATACGACCTGTTTGACCTGGAGCTGGGCGTAAAAATTACCGGTGCGGGTTTTCCTGTTTATAAAAAACAAGGTGCTAAACTACAGCGCGCCCTTATCAGTTTCTTTTTAGACCATGCCGTAGAGGCCGGATATACCGAGGTGATACCACCGCATATGGTTAACGAAGCCAGCGCTTTTGCCACCGGCCAGCTACCCGATAAGGAAGGGCAGATGTATGTTACCAAAGAAGAAAGCTTTTACCTGATACCTACCGCCGAAGTACCGGTTACCAATATTGTACGCGATGAGATACTGGATAGCCTGCCGGTTAAGTTTGCTGCTTACTCGCCGTGTTTCAGGCGCGAGGCCGGTAGCTATGGTAAAGATGTACGTGGCCTTAACCGTGTACACCAGTTTGATAAGGTAGAGATTGTACAAATAGCACACCCCGACAAAAGCTACGAAGTGCTGGAAGAAATGGCGCGCCATGTAGAAACACTTTTACAAAAACTGGAACTGCCTTACCGCATTTTGCGCCTGTGTGGTGGCGATATGAGTTTTGCCAGTGCGCTTACCTACGATTTTGAGGTGTATAGCACTGCACAGCAACGCTGGTTAGAGGTAAGCTCGGTATCTAACTTCGAAACATTTCAGAGCAACCGTATGAAAGTGCGTTTCCGCGATGAGAACAAAAAGACACGTTTGGCACATACCCTTAACGGCAGCGCGCTGGCACTACCACGCATAGTGGCGTCGCTGTTAGAAAATCACCAGACAGCTACTGGTATTAACATACCCAAAGCCTTGCAACCCTATACAGGTTTTGCAACTATCAGTTAATGAAAAAGCCGGGTTAAGCCCGGCTTTTTTGTTTCCACCTGCTAACGAATGGTATTGTACTTAATATGTAAACACCGGCGGCAATTGTCACATTTTTGTAAAATCGGTAATTGCCTGCAACTTTTACAAGTTGGCTTTTCGTCTAATCACATGTGCATTACATCGTCAAGTTTATGCTACAGGCGTATTTATTGGCTCCTCTAATAAAATTCTAATAATTGATTTGGGGCCTGTAAGTGCCTCAGTGGTAGTATAAACATGGCGGTGCATAGGGCTAACTGGCTGTTTAGCAATTACTGGCATTATTATGGCCGCAATGTTGAAATACTGTTAATAGCATAGTTACACTCACATAGCAGTGTAATAATATCTGAAAACAAACGTTACCCTTGTAACGTATTATATACTAAAACAACCTTGTATGAAAACCGACACGTCCATGAATTTAATGCTGGTGGTGTTTTGTGTGGTTCTGATAGGTTTTGTTATGCTGAATGCCCGCATGAGCGAAACGCTCAACAAAAAGCAGGCAGAGCTGGAAAACAAAACAGAGGTGGCGCGATAAGCAACCAGTACTTACTTTACAATTGTAACCTTACGTGTTACAATACCGCTACCGGTGTCGGCTTTAAGCAGATACAAACCGGCAGGCAATGCAGCCACATCTACCTTGGTTAATCCTTCTGTTAAATTAATATGCATCAGTTCCTCACCAGTGAGGTTGTAAATTTTTGCGCTTGCATTATTTACACCGGTTAGCTGTATGTTACATACACCGTTTGCCGGGTTGGGAAACACATTCAGCACGGTGGAGCTTTTAAGTTTGTTAATGCCCGAGTAGATAAAAGATAACTGTAAAGCCTTGTAAGCGTTAATACGCCCGTAACCCATGCGCGGGCACCAGGTACCGCTAGCAAAAGTAGAATCGTAGGAGCAGCCTACTTTATCGCAGCTTTGTGCCAGTACATTACGTACCCCTTCAGCGTTCAGGTCGGGGCGCAGCGAAAGTACCAATGCGCCTACCGCAGCCGCATTGGGGCAACTGGCCGATGTACCACCAAAAGTGTATTCGTAATCGTTGTTGGTATAGCCTTTGTTGCCGCGCATATCGGTAGTGGCTATGCGCACACCGGGTGCTGCAAAATCGAGACCGGTGCCATAATCGCCGGCCCAGGTAGCGCCGCTGCAATCGTTAGGGGCAACGGGCATATCGCACATGTTGCTGGCATTTACCGAAATTGTTTCGGCCATGTTGCCCGGCCATAGCGGGCCATTGGTGGTGCCCCCGTTGCCGCTGCTGTGAAACATAGCAATACCCTTACCGCCACGTGCATTGGCATAAGCGGTGCGTATAGCATCTTCTACCGGTTGCTTGCCACCGGGCAATAAGCCAATAAACTCATCGGGCAAGGCCCACGAACTGCTTAATATATCGGCACCAGCCTCGCTCCAGCTCCAGCCTATAGCATCGGCAAAAGCTTCGGCAGTTGAGTAAGGTAGTGGCTCATTGCCCGGCGATAACTGAATGTAGTAAAAAGCACGCACCGGTATAACTTTGCAATCGGGCGCTACGCCCACGCTACCCAGGTTATTGTCTTTTACTGCCGATAATATACCGGCACAGCAGGTGCCGTGGCCATCGTTAGGGTAGGTAGGTGTGGGGTAACCATCGGTACTATCGCTTACAGCATCGTGGCCGGGCAGCAGGTTGGCGCGCAGGTCGCTGTGCAGGGTATCTACGCCAGAATCTATCAGACCTATTTTAATACCCGGGTCGCCGGTGGTTAAAGTCCAGGCGCTGTCTACATCCATATCGGCATCTGCGGTGCCGCTGCCCTGCACGGTAGCACCGGTGTTATCTATATGCCACAGGCGGCTGTATAGCGGGTCGGCACATACCTCGGGGTTTAATAAATAGTTGGGGGCCGCATACTCCACCCAGCCTTCGTTAAGCAGCTGCGCACAAACATCAATGGTATTTAAGTTTAGCTGTTTGGTATTGCTGGCTTTATACAGGTTAGGTATGTATTTGTCGGGCGTGGCCATTGCAAGGCCCATGCGGTATAGCTTTTCGCGCAGCAGGGGCTCAAAATTTTTATCCTTCAGCTTTACAAAAAAATTGTTGAGCACACCGGCATAGTGGTTGTTGTTATCTGTTATAAAAAACGATACAAACTTTACCTGCGGAACAGCGGCAAAATATTTCTGCGCGGCATCGAAATTGGTAGTGTTGCAGATAGTTAACTGTGGCGATGGCAGGTGCGTAAAACCACTTACGAGCCCCGATTGATGAAGGATGGTTGCTTTCTCTTCAACAGTAACATTGTTATTGAAAATTACAAGCAGCCTGTCGGTAGCAATGTGTTGCTTATACGTAGTAAAGTTATTGGCCCATAGTAACTGCGAAGTGATAAGGCAAACGAACAGTAAAATATTTTTCATAAAGATATAGAGCAGAAGCCTGTTTACGGATTTGATTTAGGGAACCAAGGTATAAATGAATTGGTATTTCTTTTATACCGGCTGTATTCGTCGTTGCCATCATACTTTTTCTCAAGCATGGTAACACCCGAAACACGCAGCAGCAGAAAAGTAATGGTAACCGGTGCCAGTACTGAAATGTACCAATGGCCCGATGGTATAGCCAGCAGAAAAATACCCCACCACATTACGGCCTCGCCAAAATAGTTAGGGTGGCGGGTATAGCGCCACAGGCCTTTGTTCATTACCTGCCCTTTGTGGTGGTGGCCCGCTTTAAACATATACATCTGGTAATCGCCCAGGGCCTCGAAAAAAAATCCGATAACCCATATAGCTACACCCAGCGGATAGAGTGTTTTGTACGACTTATGAATTGTAAGATCGGTATTGATGACAATAGCCGGCAGCACATTAATAAACATAATTACGCCCTGCAACATAAACACCTGTAAAAACGAACGTATCACTACTGCATTGCCCCACTCTTTCCGCCAGTTGGCGTAGCGGAAATCTTCGGGTTTGCCAATATTGCGTATGGCCAGGTAGATAGATAAACGCAGCCCCCATACTATTATCAGGTAGCTGGTTAGCTTTTGATGAAAACGGTCGTCGCCGTACACAAAGTAGGTAACTATGGTTACCACTACAAACCCCAGCCCCCAGCCTATATCGGCCACGCCGTTGTTTTTAGTAGCCAGGGCTATTAAAAACATAACGCACATGAAACCGAAAATGCAAAGTGCCGAAAGCAGGTAAGGGTTCATAGTTCTAAGATAGGAAATAATCGAATAGGGGCTCACTAAAGCAACACGGCCCTTTATTAAAGCGACGATTTCGTGCTGAAAGGCTCTAACTTTTTCTTTGATGAAAAAGTTACGTGGCAGATTACGGGTATAGCAATGACAACCATTATTACCTTAAAATATACGCCAGGTAAACTATCAGCATTACCGCCCCAACAGCAAACGTATAGTTTAGTTTGTAGCTATAGCCGTTGTTTTCTATCCGCTTTGCATGCAGGTAAGTGGCCAGTAATCTGCCTGCCCCCTGGCCGGCAAACAGTAGCTCTGGCATACCGGTTACGCGTGCAATAAGCGCAGTAAGCACAAACAGGGTGCTTTCTACCACCCCTAGGGTAGCCAGGTGGCCGGCGTAGTCTATTTTCTCTTCAAAGGTGCGGTTATATACCTGGCTGGTAACCATAAGCGCAACAAAGTACAACAGCACCATAGCAAACAACATAATTACATTGCCGACACCTGCTATTAAACTAAACACATAAATACCCAGTGCTGTATAACCTATGCCCAACACTATCAGCGCTATGCGCCAGCCCAGATGAAAATCGGGTGCGCAATCGAAACCAATACCACCATAGAATGAGCCGGCTATTACCCGGCGGTTGTAAGAGATAAACTTATACAGCGGAGTCAGCATTTTTTTAAACCACCGGTGTGCAAGTAATGGCTTTAACACCGGCAGGGCGTTGGCCACTATCAGCAGCAGCCCATCTAATCCATATAATACTTCGCCGGTTTGGTTATCTACCAGTGGTATTTCGTGACGGGCGCGGTCTTTATCCAGCATAGCCAACATACCGGTGTCGGCCTCTGCAAAACTTTTGCGGCCGTCTTTATCCAGCATACCCTTGCTTACAAATGCGTTGCTGTAGGCATCGCACATGGGGCAGGTGTTATCGTATATCAGGGTTTTGTTTTTTAAGGTTTTCATACATGGTTATTTAAGTATGTGGAATTCGCGTTCTTCTATAAAATCGAGTTCTTTTTTGCAGAG
>CAYREY010000013.1:25204-73932 GCA_964423405.1 uncultured Chitinophaga sp.
ATTTAAGTATGTGGAATTCGCGTTCTTCTATAAAATCGAGTTCTTTTTTGCAGAGCACGGTATAGGCTACCAAAACTATTTGCGGAACAATAACGACTAACCATACACACGTTACGGCATTAATTAGCCCGCCAAAGGCCATTGCAATAAGTAGTATCAAATAAGCCAGCGAACCGAAAAAGTGCCTCACTCTCCACCGGAAGAAGCCTATACTTTTATGCTCCATTACAATATGCGCAAAGCTGCTACATAACAGGTAAAAGCCTATTACAAACTGTATGCCTGCTATTACAACAGGCACAGACCAAAATGCTATAGTGCTTACTACACTAACTACTATAAGCGCTAACTGCACATAGTAATCATATTTTAAAATGGTTGTTTTCATACAGATGTTCTTATTTTCTAAACTTTCAAAATAAATTGAAACATAGTTTGCTTTTAAAACCCCTGCTCTTCGCAGGGGTTTTGGTTATTACTTAGCTACCATCTTCATAAGCGTTCCGTAAAACCAGTTTTTATCGGCCAGCATCAGTTTATCGGCAATACGGTCCATGCTTTCGGCATAGTTGTCTATGTCTTCTACCATTTTTATAAAGGCTTTGTATTCATCTTTCTTTACATCCTTATCATCTATCATTTTCAGGTCGCGCAGGGTTTTGCGCAGCGGGTCTATTTCGCGTTTGCGGCGTTCGCGTATAATTTTTACCGCTACTTTCCATATATCTTTTTCGCCGGCAAAGTACTCTACGCGTTCGCCCAGCCTGGTTATGCGTTCAGCCAACCCCCAATCTATTAAAGCCCGCATGTTCATATTTACGTTGCCGCGGCTTACATCCAGCAGCTCCATTATCTGGTCGGTAGTAAGTGGTTCGTTGCTCACCAGCAGCAGGGCGTGTATTTGCGCCATGGTGCGGTTAATACCCCAGTTGGTACCAAAAGTACCCCAGGCTTCTACAAACTTTGTTTTGGCTTCGTCCAGTTTCATGGTGTAAAGTTAAAGGCTATTTATTGAACTTTCAAAATATTTTGAAAGTTTTGTTTTCGAGGCCGGATGTGAGGCTTTTGTGCCGTAAGCTAAAGCATACGGCTGTATAAGGAATACTGGTTTCATAACAGGCTAAAACCCGTGAAATACTTGCGCAACCTCGGCATATAGCAAACACGTGCATCTCTGAAACGAGCGGATGCCCAAAAGGGCATGCTCACCCATTTTGCTACCAATGCAAGTTATGGGCTGGTACTTGCGCTAGTGGATTAAAAGGTTTAGCTTATATATAATATAAATTAAACATATATAAGGGGTGGGTTAACATCATAAAATTACAATAGCCTAAAAACAAGCCTGTTATGCGGCAGTGGGTTAACATTTTTAAGGGATAGCCCTACTTGGTGTATGCTAAAAGGTAAACTACAAGTTCTTCAGCTTCTCCCACAGTTCGGGCAGCTTTTTAATAACAGCCACCTGCTTAGCAAAGGTACGGGCCTCTACTGCCGGTAGCCAATATAGGTTTTGCCGCCCTTATTCTACATAATTACAAGTGTACCTGTAGCAATAAATTCGCCGCGGCTAAGGTAGCGCCAGTAATACACCCCCGGCGCAATATGTGCTGTACTAATAATTGAGCTGGTATGGCTGATAGTTTCGGTAAGCACCGGACGACCCTGAATATCGTAAACAACAAGCGAACTACCGGGCTGGGGTGATGTACTGGTGTTAACAGTAGTAAACCCGCGGGCAGGATTAGGATACAATACCGGCCCCGAATCGCCTGCCGGTTTATCACCCGCACTAAGCTCTATACCCGGATCGCTGTTTGGGCTACCCCAGCTTTCGCCATTGGCTTTATGGTAATAGCGGAGCTGTTGCTGGCTGCCCGCTGCAAAGCCCGACATATATGAGTATCTTAAATATGAGACCTGACCCAATCCTGCAACATAGTTCTCGTCCCACGATGTTTCAAAGCACCCCCTTGATACATTATTCTGCAGCCGGCCACCATATAAAGTATTGGTATAAACTGAATCGTAGTGATTGTTACAAATTATATCAGAGTCGGTAAATTGATATAGTATAGAGGAGTCTTCCTCATTAAGCATATAACTAAACATAGCAGCGCCACCATAGTGCGGATAGTTTAGCGGATTAGTAATATGAGTATAAACAACATTACTGGTATGGGTATAACTTACCACCTGCGCATTGGTGGTTTCTCCGGTAATCACGTACCATGCATACCCTTCAGCATAGGAATGCCAGTTATCGTCTACATCAATACGGAACGAATACTGAAGCGAATCGCCGGTTGCAAAATCAAATACCTCTCTGTAGGTACTCGGTGTAATCTGCTGGCCGTACGAGAAACCAAGCAGGCAAATAAATAGTGTAGTGTATAGTGTTTTCATTTACTGAATTTACAAACAATTCAGCAAGTCATAAATTCTTCAGCTTCTCCCACAGCTCGGGCAGTTTTTTAATAACGGCCACCTGTTTAGCAAAGGTACGGGCCTCTACTGCCGGGTAGCCAATATAGGTTTTGCCGCCCTCCAAATTATTAGGTACGGCACTGGTAGCCATTACAATAGCATCGTCGCCAATAGTTATGTTTTTGTTTACTGCTACTTTACCATATAGGGTTACACGGTTGCCAATTCTGGTATTGCCGGCTATACCTACCTGCGCGGCTATAATACAGTGCTCGCCAATTTTTACATCGTGGCCTATGTGTACCTGGTCGTCCAGCTTGGTGCCTTTGCCAATTACGGTATCGCTGCTTACACCGGCATCTATGGTGGTACCGGCACCTATTTCTACATTGTCGCATAGCACTACGCGGCCGGCAGTATGCATTTTATCGTAGTGGGTTTTGTGACGTTTGTAGTAAAATGCATCGCCGCCTACAGTGCAGTTAGCGTGTACTATTACGTTATCGCCTATCTGGCTGTAAGGGTAAATGGTGGCGTTGGGGTGTATTACGCAGTTGCGGCCAATGGTTACCTGTTCGCCCACAAACGCAGTTGGGTATATGTAAGTACCTTCGCCAATACTGGCCGTAGCACCTATATTACTCTGCGAACGTTGCTCTGGCTTAAAGCGCTGCGCCAGGTTGTTGTAAGCTACAAAGGGGTTATCGGTATACAGTAGCACCTTGCCGGGTATGGCGTCCAGCTTTTTGTTTATCAGTATTACTGTGGCTTTAGAGCGTAGGGTAAAGTCGTAGTACTTCTCGTGGTCCACAAAGGTAATGTCGCCTTCTTCTACGTTATGTATCTCGTTAAGCCCGCGCACCGGTATGGTATCATCGCCTATCACTTCGGCGTTGGCCCATTGGGCAACCTGGCCGGCGGGTATGGGGTTGGTCAGTTTCATGTGGTGAATATAAGGGCAATGGCAGTACTTTTATTATACCCTTTTTACCGGTGGCAGTTTGGCTTGTTATATACCATACCAACACCCCCCAAAGGGTTTTGAACCCTTTGGGGGATACCAACAGCAAAACCAAATGATACCCGTACACTTCCGTATTCGCTTTTCTCCATTACATTCGCGCTACAAACAGAAAAAGCATGTCTAACAGTTCAACTTCCGTAAAAGAAACCGCATTAACCTCATTACATATTCAACTGGGTGCTAAAATGGCCGCCTTTGCAGGCTACAACATGCCCATAGTTTACAGCAGCATAACAGCCGAGCACAACGCCGTGCGTAACCACGTTGGTGTGTTTGATGTAAGCCACATGGGCGAGTTCAGGCTGAAAGGCCCTAAGGCGCTGGACCTGATACAACTGGTAACCAGCAACGATGCCAGCAAACTTACCAATGGTAAAATTCAGTATTCGTGCCTGCCAAATGACCAGGGCGGTATAGTAGACGACCTGTTGGTTTACCGTTGGGATGAGAACGAATACTACCTGGTGGTAAATGCAAGTAACATAGAGAAAGACTGGAACTGGATAAGCAAGCATAATACCTTTGGTGTTGAGATGGTAAACATGAGCGATGATATGAGCCTGCTGGCAGTGCAAGGCCCCGATGCGGTTAAAACATTACAGAAACTGACTGAGACAGATTTAAGCGCTATACCATACTACGCTTTTGCGGCAGGTAAAATGGCAGGTTTAGATGATGTGATTATATCGAACACCGGTTACACCGGTGCCGGTGGTTTTGAGATATATGTGTGGAACAAAGATGCCCGCAAACTATGGGATGCTGTATTTGAGGCAGGTAAAGAATATGGTATAGCACCATGTGGCTTAGGTGCCCGCGATACCCTGCGACTGGAGAAGGCTTTCTGCCTGTATGGTAATGACATTAACGATACCACCTCTCCTATCGAAGCCGGTTTGGGCTGGATAACCAAGTTCAACAAAAACTTTATTAACTCAGATTATCACCGTGCTATTAAAGAGAACGGCCCTAAGCGTAAACTGGTAGGTTTCGAAATTACCGAGAAAGGGAAAATACCACGCCAGCACTTTAAAGTAAAAGATGCTGCCGGTAACGAAATAGGTGAGGTAACCAGCGGCACACAGTCGCCTACCTTAGCCAAAGCAATTGGCCTGGCGTATGTAGCTGCCGACCATAGCGCGGTAGGCTCTGAAATATTTGTAGAGATACGTAACCAGGCAGTTAAAGCTACCGTGGTTAAAACTCCGTTTTTATAAATAATATACCCGTCATTGCGAGGAGCAAGGCTTTGCGAGCGACGAAGCAATCTTTTGATTAAGTCAGGTTTGCGTTGTTGTTATTTGAAAACAAAGCCTCCCTCGCAATGACGATAAATAATAACTATGGCTATAATAAAACCATTTGAGGCAGTGCGCCCTAAACCTGAGCACGCCATTGAAGTATCATCGCTACCATACGATGTAATGAACACAGCCGAAGCACGCAAAATGGCTGAGGGTAACCCCAAGTCGTTTTTGCATGTAAGCCGTGCCGAGATAGATTTTGAAGAAGGTGTTGACGAGCATACCCAACCGGTGTACGATAAAGCCCGCGATAATTTTTACAAAATGATGGAAGATGGAATCCTGTTTCAGGATGCCTATCCGTTTTACTATGTGTACTCGCAGATAATGGATGGCCGCCGCCAAACCGGTTTGGTAGCCTGCTCTAACATAGAAGATTACTTTAACGATGTAATTAAGAAACACGAGTTAACGCGCCAGGAGAAAGAAGAAGACCGCATACAGCACATGGAAACGTTGCAGGCGCACGTTGGCCCTATATTTTTAACCTACCCCAACCATGCCGGTGTAGATGAGATTGTAGATAGCGTAATGCAGAACAGCGAACCGGTGTACGATATACTGACTACCGATGGAATTAAACATACCGTATGGGTAATAAAGGATGGTGATAAGATTAGCCGGCTTACCGAAATTTTTGGCAAAGAAATACCGTACACCTACATTGCCGATGGGCATCACCGCACGGCATCTGCCGCCAAGGTGGGGTTAAAGCTAAAGCAGCAAAACCCCGACCACACCGGTAACGAAGAATACAACTTCTTTTTATCGGTATTATTTCCCGATAACCAACTGGCTATAATGGATTATAACCGGGTGGTTAAAGATTTGAATGGCCACAGCGATGAGGCATTTTTAGCCGAAGTAGCTACAAAGTTTGATGTGCAGCCAACCGCTGCCGAAGTAAAGCCCACACAGCTACACCAGTTTGCCATGTACCTTTCGGGTAAGTGGTATACACTGGTTGCCAAACCAGCGATTATTAAAAACGACCCTATAGGCATACTGGATGTAACCATACTGGATGAGAATGTACTTAACCCACTACTGGGGATAAAAGATGTACGTACCGATAAGCGCATAGATTTTGTGGGTGGTATACGTGGTTTAAAAGAGCTACAACGCCGGGTAGATAGCGGCGAAATGAAAGTGGCCTTTGCACTATATCCGGTATCGCTTAAGCAACTAATGGATATAGCCGATAGCGGTAAAATAATGCCCCCTAAAAGCACCTGGTTTGAACCCAAACTGAGAGACGGGTTGTTTAGCCATTTGTTCTGATAACATCAAAACACTCTTTTTACAACAGCGTCTTTCAACTCGCGGCTTACAGGTATTTGCTGACCGGCTACCTCTATACTGTTACCGGTCATAGTCTTAACCTGGCTTAATGCTACTATGTACGACCGGTGCACGCGCATAAACATTTCTGCCGGTAAAGCCGCCTCCATGTTTTTCATACGCTCGTATGTAATTATACGACCCGCAGGGGTGTAAATTTTTATATACTCCTGGTAGGCTTCTATATAATGTATATCGGTAAAGGCTATTTTTATAAGCCTGCCGTTAGCTTTTACAGTAATAAACCCATCGGCAGGTTTTACATCTGATGGTTCAGGTTTTTGTTTACGGGCAAGCACGTAATCGCGCGCTTTATCTATGGCTTTTAAAAATCTATCGTACGAAAATGGTTTACGCAGATAGTCAGCGGCATCCATATCAAAGGCATCGGCGGCAAACTCGCTGTAGGCGGTGGTAAATATTACTACAGGCTTTGTAGTAAGCTGCGCAAAAAACTCTAACCCGTTTTGCTGCGGCATTTGTATATCCAGCAGCAGAATATCGCAACTATTTGTATTAAGCCACTCTGCCGCCAGCAACGGATTGCGGAAAGTAGCAGAAAGGCTAAGTCCCTTAGTGTGGCCTACGTACTGCTCTATAATACGTAAGGCAGGGGCTTCATCATCTATAGCCACACAGGTTATGTTGTCCATTCTATTTCCAGTTTAACTTTATACATGTTTTGTTCGCTCCAGGTGGTTAGCTTAGCCTTTGTGCCATACACCAGTTGCAGACGTTCGCTTATGTTAAGTAAGCCCACACCGCCGGTGGTATTCTTATGCTGCGCAGGGTCAAATGTGTTCTCTGTTTCAAATAGCAGATGCCGGTTGGTACTGGTAATATTCATGCAGGCAAAGGCCTGGTCGTTAAGATCAAAATCGCAATGCTTCAGGCAGTTCTCGACCAGCGGTATCAGTATCATGGGTTCAATAGATCCACCTGTTATATTTTTATCAAAAGCAATATTGTACATCTCATCGCGGCGCAGGCAAAACAGCTCTACCAAAAACTCAATTTGCCTTACCTCGTCGCTCACCAGCACTTTATCGCGGTGCTTTTGATATACCGAATAGCGAAGCAATTCGGTAAGATGCAGCAGCATATCGGGTGCGCGCGACGAACCGGTTAGCACCAGCGAGTAAATATTGTTGAGCGCATTGAAAAGAAAATGCGGATTAATTTGCGATTGCAGTTGCTGTAGCCGGGCTTCGTTACCGGCATTAATGGTTTGCAGCAGGTGTTTCTCTTTATCCGACAGATAACCCAGGTACATCAATATGGTAGAAATAAACCAGACTACACCTGCGGTGAATAAAAAGAACATAGGCCGGAACGGGTTGCCGCGAAAAATACCCAGCTGGGTTTCGGGTGGAAAAACATACATCTCCAGCAGATAACGCAGGAAAGCCATTACAAGCAACAATACTATTGCCGATAGTAAAAAAAAGCGCCGGTGGCCTTTTAAAAGCGTACGCTTTACAATAAACCGGTTAGTATAATGTACCACGGCTATCATGGCAGTAATGCCTGCGGCCCTTATCAGCGAATAAGGCAAAGGCAACAAAGGCAGTATCAGTAAAAACACCGCAGCAGATAAAGCCAGCCATACGGCCACTTCAATAAGTATGTTGCGCTTTTTATGGCTCATGCTGTATTACTACCCGTTTAGTAATACTGGTTTGCCCGCTATGCATATGCAGATAGTATATTCCGTTTGCAAGTACGCTACAATCGAGTTTAGATTGCGTTGTTGCTGCATTCGCCTCCATTACTTTGCGGCCGGTACAATCAAATAATTCGGCATTATAACCTGAAGCGGGCCCGTTTATAGATAGGTAGTTTGATACCGGGTTGGGATACACCACCAGGTTATTTCCAGCGGGGGTATCGTACACGTCGGTGCTTTGGCAGGTCATATTATCCAGCAGTATCCAAAGCTCGTTATCAAAATCGGAGAAGGCAGCCTGCGAGGTGTAAGCGGCATCGCCTACCCGCACCACTACCATGTTGCGACTGGGGGCTACATAAATTTTCTGGTCGTTTTTGCCAAGTGCCGAGTACATATCGGGCGGTGCATCGGCAAACAACTCGCGGTTGAATACTATAGGTATACCGGGCGCCATTACCGAGCTTTTACCATTCAGCCACCACAGGTAGCCATAAGCTTCGTTCAGCGGCTGCGAGGTATTAATCATGGCATTATAATAGGTTGTATCTTTCAGTATAGTATCGTTTTGCCATACGCCATGATTAAGCATAAGCAGGCCAAAGCGCGCCATGCCACGCGGCACACTATAAAAAACCCCGTTGTACCAAAGCCCGGCCATGCCTATACGCGAGCCTATACGGTTATTGGTAAATGTATTATAGTTAGTATTAGAGGCTATGCTCAGTATTTTATGCAGCTTTTTGTAAGCGCCGGTCTGGTAAGTCCATAGTGTACCGGCATCTGCCGCATATTGCAGACAGGCCGCAGCGGTATCCTCTGCATCGCACTGGCCGGTGGGGTTATCGGTAAAACCGCTGGTCATACTCAGCAGGTTTTTAATAGTTACCAGCCCCTCTTTATTTACCGGTGCCGACGACCACCCATTACCCAGGTATGTAGAAGCAGTTTGGTTTATATCCAGCAGGTTCTCCTGCGCAGCAATGCCTACCAATGCTGCGGTAAGGCTTTTACCTGCAGAGGCCCAGTAGTGGATAGAGTCGCGTGTAAAACTGCCAAAGTATTTCTCCAGCACTATTTTACCATCGTGCAGCACTATAAAGCCCTGGCTGTTGCGCTCCTGTAAATATTGGTACAGTGTATCTATCCTTTCGGGGCACCAGCCTAGTGTTGATGGCGAAACAGTATCCCAGGCAGTACCTGTTTTAGGTGGAAAATAGCTTACCTGTGCACGTAGACTTGCAGACCAGAACAGTAAAATTAAAATGTATGCATTCTTCATTTATATGTATTAACCGTGTTTAGACCAGTGGTACACCAAATAGTTTAATCTGTAAGAAATAATACAGCAATACAACAAATTTAACCATAGGCCTGGCAATATGCGGGTAGATAGTTGAAGCGGCAACACGATTGGTTGAAATAGAAAAGCGCAGATTAAACACTAACCTAACTTAGTACTGGTATATAAGTAGCTAAACTTTTACCGGCATCATATTGTTTAACAAATAATGTTTCTGATGATACCACGCAGTTTCATTAATTAAACCTTACTTTTATTTATCCGTCATACATCTCCGTGCAACAAATACTACAAAGCATAAAACAAAAACAGGCCTGGGCAGTAATACTGCTCATGCTTGTTTCGTTTTTACAGGTACGTGCCGGCGATAGCATTACGGTGTATATTTTTCTTTCAGAAACCTGCCCCATATGCCAGAGCCAGACACTGGCCCTGCGGCAGCTATACGATGAGTATGCCGGTAAAGGCATTACATTTATGGGCATGTTTCCAAACGCAGAGCTATCTACCGATGAAAGCATCCGCAAATTCGGGCGCAAATACAAACTGGATTTTAGCCTGAAACGCGACGAGCAGCAGCAACTTGCCAATAAGCTACAGGCTACTATTACCCCACAGGTATTTGTACTAAACAACCGTACCCAACAGGTGCTGTACCGTGGCAAGGTAGATAACAGCTATGAGGGCATAGGGAAAAGAAGGCAGGTTATAACAGAACACTACCTGAAAGATGCCCTACAGGCCACACTTGAAAATAAAGAACCGCCGGTAAAGGAAACTGCGCCGGTAGGCTGTTTTATAATTAAACCCGATTAACAATAACCATATAAACAACCGGTAATGAAACGTATTTATCTGCTACTGCTGCTTGCAGCTACCACGGGCATATCGCTGGCACAAACGGTAACCTATGCCGAGCATATTGCGCCTATTATTTACAGCCATTGCACGCAATGCCACCGCCCTGGCGAGATAGGGCCTTTTCCGCTTACCAGCTACAGCGAGGTTAAAGCACAGGCAGGCCTGGTAAAATACACTACCGGTATAAAATATATGCCACCCTGGAAAGCCGACCCCACCTACCAGGAGTACCAAAAAGTAAATGTGCTTACCAATGCCGAAATTCAACTGATAAGCGACTGGGTAACGCAGGGTATGCCGCGCGGCGACTCTATGCAGGAGCCGGAATTGCCTGTTTTTCCTACCGGTTCGTTAATAGGTACACCCGACCTTACCATTTCGTTTGCCCGTAGCCACCCCATAGCCGGTAACAATACCGATGAGTACCGCTACTTTGTAATACCTACCGGGCTAACACAAAACCGCGACCTGGTAGCACTTGAAATGCGCCCCGGCAACACCAGTATGGTACACCATGCGCTGTTTTGGGAAGATACTACCGGCAACGCTGCCACCGCCGATGCTGCCACGCCCGAGTATGGCTACCTGGGCTCTACGCAACAGGTATTGCTTAGCGGTATGATAGATAAACAACTACCTACCTATGTGCCCGGACAAAAACCAACCGTGCTAACCAATGGACTGGCTTATCGTATGCATGCCGGCTCCGATCTACAGGTGCAGATACACTATGCACCTTCGCCCGTACCCACCTCCGATTCGTCTTCCTTTAACCTGTTTTTTGCACCGCAACCGGCTACCCGCTACATTAAAAGCCATGTAATGATTCCGTTTTTCGGTACGCTTACCAATGGCCCTTTTGTAATACCGGCCAACCAGGTAAAGGAGTTTCACGGCACCTACACCATGCCAGAGGATGCCAGTATGATATCTACCATGCCACACATGCACAAGCTGGGAACGCATTGGAAGATATATGCCGTAAAACCTAACGGCGACACCATACCACTGGTAAAAATTGAAGCCTGGGATTTTAACTGGCAAAGCAATTACGATTTTAAACGGATGATATTTTTGCCACAGGGTACGGTAATACATGCGTACGCAGGTTACGACAACACCGCCAATAACTTTAACAACCCTTACAGCCCGCCACAACAAATTGGCTGGGGCGAAAACACCAGCGATGAAATGTACTGGCTGCCGCTGCAATGGGTAAGCTACCAACCCGGCGATGAAAATATAGACCTGGAAATAACCGGCGTGAAAGACGACCTGTTTTACCCGGTGCAGAACAAACTGTACCCGGTTTATCCTAATCCATCGGCCAGTAGCGTAAAAGCAGGTTTCTCGCTACGCGAAAGCGGACGCATTAACCTGAAATTGTATAACATGAATGGTCAGGTGGTATCTGCCATTGCCAGCAATCAACTGTATATGTCGGGCGTACATACCGTAGATATAGACCTTTCGGTATTACCGGCCGGTATCTACTCGCTACAACTGGAGAAAGGCAGCGAACGACAGAGCCAGCGGATTATAGTATCGCGCTAACACTAACAATAAGTAAACAACAAAAGCTGCAACCAATGTGCAGCTTTTGTTGTTTATAGTACATGCGTAACAGCCAATAAGAGCCTTTACGAATCTATGTTAAGAGAAACCGTTACTGTATTTATATTGCAACCATAAAACCATTAGTTATGATAACCTTACAACCGGGCGATAAGGCGCCGGATTTTAAAGCCAAAGACCAGGACGGCAACACCGTAGCATTGAAAGATTTTAAAGGCAAAAAAGTAGTGTTGTTTTTTTATCCCGAAGATGACACACCGGTATGCACGGTAGAAGCCTGCAATTTTCGCGACAATTACAGTTTGTTAAAAAAGCAGGGCTATGAGGTAGTAGGTGTAAGCCCGCAAGGGGTAGATTCGCACAAAAAATTTCATGGCAAGTACAAGTTGCCCTATACCCTGCTGGCCGATGAGGAAATGAAAATTATAAATGCTTATGGCATTTATACCCTTAAAAAGCTGTATGGCCGTGAGTTTATGGGCATACAACGGGCCACGTTTGTAATAGACGAAAAGGGTAAAATTGAAAAAGTAGTATCCAGGGCGCTATCTAAAAAGGCCACGCAACAGGTTTTAGCGTAGCACAAGCAATTGTAAATACGCGCCTATTTGTTTAAAAAGGTTGTAGCTACAACTGAAATTTGTTTTATTTGGAGTACAACAAAATCAGGAAATGAAAAAGAAATATTTACTCTTTAGTTTATTTGCAATAGCAGCATTTGCCACCCTTAATGTTAAACCGGTAAACTCGGAGGTTCCTAAACCACCTGCCGGTAGCTCAGGCGACCCGCTAACCAGTGCTACCTGTGCACAGCAAAACTGCCACCCCGGCCCTGTACAAAACTCATCATCCAATACACTTACGCTTAATATCGGCACCGGTAACCCGGCCACACCGCTTAACAGCAGTTTTGTTTATACACCAGGCACAGCCTACAACATAGGCTTTGGTATTACTTCAAGCACCGGCCGCTATGGCTTCGAAATGTCGGCCCTTACAGCCAGCAATGCACAAGCCGGTTCGTTTACTGTAACTAACAGTAACAACACCTCGCTTACCACTGTTAGCGGCTTTCAGTACATAGGCCACAAAGGAGCCAACAGCAATAAAAACTGGGTTTATAAATGGACAGCACCTGCAGCAGGAGGCCCTGTAACCCTGTATTACGCTTACAATACTGCCGATGGTGATGATGAAGTAACCAACGATATAATCTACAAAGGCTCGGTAACCATCAACTCCAGCGGTAACGTAGGCATTGCCGATATAAACGAAAGACTAAGCAGCCTGAATATTTTACCTAATCCGGTAAACAATGAGTTCAGCCTGTCGTTTAACCTGAAAGAAACCGCACAGGTATCTGCCCAACTATACTCGCTGGATGGCAAAGCAGTGAAAGAACTGTTGAATGAGAAAGTAAGCCAGGGCGATTTTAACCGTCCTTTCGATGTTAATGCGTTGCCTTCGGGTATTTACCTGATGAAACTGAACGTTGGCGAGGCTTCTGTAACCAAAAAAATTGTTAAAGAGTAATATTGATGAAGAAGCTATTCTGGTTGTTGTTTATTCCGGTTGGGTTATGTTTTTATTCGTCGTGTACCAAAGATAAAACACCACCACCAGCCGATGTTACCTGCGATGGTATAGACCCTGCTGCCAATACCTATAATCTGCGTATTAAGACGATACTGGATGCAGAATGTGCCACTGTAGGCTGCCACGATAACTTTGTAGCATCTTCTAATATCAGGCTTAATAATTACGCCAACTCTAAAGACGCATTTGAAGCCAAAAACAGCCTTTGCTCTATAAAACAGACCGGGGGATGCCTGCCAATGCCACAAGGCCGCGATAAACTGGCAGACAGTTTGATTACGTATATACAATGCTGGGCCAACAACGGATATCCGGAATAGTACCCGCACTGTAAAATAAGAGTTATGAGAACCATTGCGTTTTTCTTACTGTTAGCCTTCGCTGTTCCTGTTTTTGCGCAGGATAACAACTATGCCTATGTGTGCAACAAAAAAGGCTACGTTCACTTCTTTTCGGCCAGTCCGCTAGAGGATATAGAAGCTACCTGTAAAGAAGCTTCGATGGTACTTTATACCAATGATAAATCGGTAGGTGCTAAAATTCCGGTTGCATCGTTTGTGTTTAAGGACAAACTGATGCAGGAGCACTTTAACGAAAACTATCTGGAAACAGACAAGTATCCTATCAGCACCTTAAAAATGGTGATAGTAGAAAACATAGATTTTACCAAAGACGGTGTTTACGATGTTACGCTGCGTGGTACGCTGGATATGCACGGTGTTAAACGCGACCGCGACATTAAAGGCAAGCTATACATACAGGGTGGCCAACCGGTACGTGCTACGGCTACTTTTGATGTACAACTGGTAGACCATAAAATTAAAATACCCAAAGCTGTTATTATGAACATTGCCGAAGTGATTAAAGTAGATGTAGATTTTGCCTTAACCAAATACAGTAAGTAACAATGTTTACTTCTCTGCTAACCGAAAAGCCGGCATCAATTTTATTGGGCCGGCTTTTCTTTTGTTTTTGTTTAACCTCAAATTTTATTTTTGACTACTACAAATAAGCGATTATGAAATTCAGTTTTACCTCTCTGCTGTTGTTACTGGTGTACACCTCTTTTTCGCAGGATCTGCTGGACCAGATGACCCAGGACCAGAAACCCAAACGCGAATACGTAGCCTACACGTTTAAAACTACACGCGTTATTACCGGCCACTCTATAGAAACCGTTAAAAAGAATCAGCTTGATTTTAGAATCAGCCACCGATTTGGCGATATAGCGGCCAGCAATAACGACCATATCCACTCGCTGTTTGGGTTCGACCAGGCAGCCGATATTGGTATTATGTTTGAATACGGTTGCACCGATGACCTGACCGTAGGTATCGGCCGTATGAAAGGCGCCGGCCCGCTACGCGAACTATGGAACGCCAACATTAAGTACCGCGTACTTAAACAAACCAAAGATTTTAAATACCCCATGACCATTACGTTGTATGGCAATACCACTATCAGTAGTATGCGTTCATCTACCGACCCTACGGCACTTAATTATTTCCCTAAAGGGTATAAAGGTTTTGCGCACCGTTTATCGTACACCGTACAGGCATTGCTGGCGGTAAAAGCTACCGACTGGCTTTCGATACAACTAAGCCCTACCTTTGTATGGCGTAACAACGTAGCTTATAACGATAAAAACGGTATGTTCTTCCTGGGCCTTTCGGCACGTACCAAATTCTCTAAACGCTACGGCTTAATATTTGAGTACTTCTTGCCTATTATGAAACCAGGTGTAGGTGGCCGCGAGTACTTTCCGATGGTACGCGGTATTAAAAACGCCGCCTTTTACCCTAACCTGCATATAGGGTTTGAAGCAGAAACCGGTGGCCACGTTTTCCATGTAAACTTTACCAATACCCGCGGCTTGCTGGAGAATGATTTTCTGCCCTACAACACCGCCAACTGGGCACAGGGTGCTTTCCGCTTAGGTTTTACTATATCGCGCAGCTTTCCGCTTAGCTACAAAAACAAACCTAAAGAAGCCCGCCGCTACTGGAAAAAAGGCAGCGTGGAGGATGAGAAATAAACCTTACTGATTAAAACAAAAACGGGCTATTGTATTAAAATACAATAGCCCGTTTTATTTAATACCTCATTATACAATCGATTTTGGGTAGAGCTATCGCGCCATAAATTGATATCTATTGCTATTCATTTAACCGAGTAAAAGTGTTTAAGCAACATTATAAGGTTATTACTAAGCGATAAAATTATTTTTTAATATTATGGGTGATGCGTATATTTGAGTGTTAGTAGTAGGCTTAGCAGACAACAACCAAAGCAATTGACAGAACAAGAATGAAACACCCAAAATACAAATCCTTTGTTGACAAATCAATTGGCGCTGCATTATCTGCTATTGAGATTTATAATAAACCAGACTTTAAGTATCGGGAAGAAACATTTTCAATTTTGATGATTAACTCTTGGGAACTACTTCTCAAGGCAAAAATTATTAAAGAGAATAGTGGCGACTTAAAATGCATATACATAATGATTAATAAAGTCGGCAAAAAGGGGAATAAACTTAAAACACTAACACCGGACTTAAATAGAAGCCAAAACCCCAAAACAATTGGGCTCCCTAAATGTCTGACAATTTGCGAGCAGGAGCCAATTAGCTTGAATCAGATAGTAAAGGAAAACATCTATTTGTTAATGGAAATTAGAGATACAGCAATTCACTTCCAACACGCAGACCTTTATTTGAGTAAGAAAGTATTTGAAATCGGGACAGCATCGTTGAAGAACTACCTTACACTGATAACTGAATGGTTTAATTACGATCTATCTATTTACAACTTTTTTTTAATGCCAATGACTTTCTTTCACGAGTTTGAAGCAATTAAAAGTTTTTCGGTAAATAGTAATAAGGAGCAAATTGAAAATCTTTTGAAATACATTTCCGAGAAAGAAAAAGCTGCACCTTCAGACGAGAGTAAAGAATTTAATATATCTCTTAAACTTGAAACGAAATTTGTAAAATCAACCTCAACGGACAGTTTACTTGTAAATTACTCAAACGACCCTGACGCTATCAAAATCAATGTTCAAGAAGAAGATGCATTAAAAAACTACCCTTACGACTATGACAAGCTAACAGCTGCACTAAGCAAAAGATACACCGACTTTAAAGCCAATCAGCAATATCATAATATACGAAAACCACTAATGAAAATCAAAAAGTATTGCAAAACAAGATTACTTGACCCTAATAACTCTAAAAGTCCTAAAAAAGATTGGTATGGAACAGAAATATTTAAAGAGTTCGACAAACACTATACTAAAAAAACATAGACTGACGAAAACACCAGCCGCTAATAATGAGTTTGCGATAGCGGGGTTTGCATGCAAACTTGGATCTTTGTGCTTCTATTTAAGTACAGTGTTTATTGACAATTTTGTGCCCCGAAACCTGCCTGAATGCAAAGCCCGAAAACACTAGCGATAATTTTATGACGACAGCAATCATAATAGTAGCAGTCATAATAGGACAAATATGGTATAGATTACTATCTATAAAACCCGCGAAAAAACGAACTGAAATTGTGGCAACGACATTAACGATTCAAGAATTTATTGACAAATACAACAAAAAGCAAGGGCTTGTTAAAGGTGGCTCATTATGCTTTTTCGGACACTGGTTTGGTAAACCGTATGATAATTACCACCAACTGGAATTTGCTACTTATGATAATTCAACAAATAGTTTGACGATGACTTTCGGCGAAAAAGAAACGCTCACAATTTTTAATCCGCAAGACATTTGTGAAATTGAAAACCAACTGACAATTGGTTCGGCAGATAAGATTAATTGGAAATGGTATTATTATGGAAAGCCACAAACGGTCGACAACCAATATTTTATAGAAATAATAAAACAAGACAGTTTTTTGACAGGCAAGACAAACAGTAACTGGCATAAGGAAGACTTCAAAGACTTAAATATAAAATGCCCAGCGCTTTTATGGAGTTAACATATACAGCGAAAGGAAAAATACCGCTAACTGCACCTGCAAGAAATTAGCAATTCAGTGGTTAAATGAAGCTCTGCGTTCCGTATCAGGTTTTGTGCGACAGATGGTTTACTGCTTCGAAATCGCCAACTTCTTGTAGGTGTCAAACGTTAGCTACTAAAACAAACCTAAAGAAGCCCGCCGTTACTGGAAAAAAGGCTGCGTAGAGGATGAGAAATAAAAGTTACTGATTAAACAGAAAACGGGCTATTGTATTAAAATACGATAGCCCGTTTTCTGTTTAATGCAATTACCGGAAGCTTTAAATCAAATTGGGTCCATAAATGATTTGATGAACGGTAAACGTACTTTGGGTTTGCTTAAACACAATAACCCATTTCTTTTTAAATACTATACAGGAATACTTGCGGATTGCTAAATGCTGGTTTCTACACAACCCATATAGCGTCGCTGTATGAGCATGGGAAAGGATAAAATCCAAAATTTCATTCACCCATTTATCGCTGCTACCTGAGGTATTTTTTTCTTCAATAAAATATGCTACTGATTGAATAACCCGCTCTGCACGGGGAAGAATAATAACCCGTTGCATTGTTACTTTTTCCTTTTTTTAGCAAGGTTGGCAAGTACTCTTTTACGAACTGTTTCTATGCCTGCTCCCTTACCCTGCTTACGATCTAAAAACTCACTGAGTTCATCTTTAGTTGGTTTCTTCCGCATGGGCAACGCCATTTCTTCATCGGTAAAGTGATATGTGCTTTTGCTTTCTTCTTTCACCTTTACATACTTCAACGTACGCAGGTAATCAAGCAGCGGCTTAGACTCCGGCACATCTTTTATTTCTATCAGGTAGTCCATGCAATAAAGATAAGTAGAAAAAGCTGAGACATAAAACAAAAAAGCCCTCCGGTAAAAACCAGAGGGCTTTGTGTTTGTTGCAGGTAGCTACTACAGTGGGTAACTCCTGCGTATTTTAAAATGGGTTAGCTGCAACCCATGCTGTTACCGCAGTTTAAGCATTTATAGCAGGTTCCACTTCTTAACGTAATGTTGCCGCAAACATTGCATGGTGGCGCATCGCCCATCATATCGCCGGCGGCTTTGTTAAAGGCGCTCATAGAGTTATTGGCCAGCGTTATTTTACGCTCTACCTTTATCTCGGCTGGTTTGCTTTTCATTTCGGGGTGCTGCGGCAATGGTTTTTTCTCTATCGGCTCTTCCGAAATTTCGGTGGTTAAATCCATAGCGCTGCGTTCGCGCATGCTTAGCTCGCTTGGGGTAACGTGTACCAGGTCGGTACGGCCCAGGTATTCAAATGCCAACAGGCGGAAGATATAGTCTACTATCGAGCTGGCATTTTTAATGTTCGGGTGGTCTACCATACCGCTTGGTTCAAAGCGGGTAAAGGTGAATTTATTTACAAACTCCTCTAAAGGCACACCGTACTGCAGGCCTATCGATACCGATATGGCAAAACAGTTCATCAGCGAGCGGAACGAGGCGCCCTCTTTGTGCATATCAATAAATATTTCGCCCAGGGTCTGGTCGTCGTATTCACCGGTACGTACAAATACGGTTTGTCCGCCAATTTTTGCTTTTTGTGTAAAGCCACGGCGTTTGTTAGGCAGTTTCTTACGCTCTACAATGCTCGATAGCTCGCGCATAAAGTTGGTATCGGTACTTTCCTGCATTAGTATGCGGGCGGCCTCTAATACTTCCTCTGGTGTAAGTTTGCTGAACTCACCCTCGGTAGCTGGCTTGGCCGTTTCGGTTTTAGCCACCTCTTTGGTATCTTCTTTGTCTTCGTCTTTTTTGTTGCTAAGCGGCTGCGAAAGTTTGCATCCATCGCGGTACAGGGCGTTGGCTTTTAAGCCCAGGTGCCATGATAGTTCGTAGCATTCCTGTATATCGGTAACGGTAGCCTCGTTAGGCAGGTTAATGGTTTTAGATATAGCACCGCTGATAAACGGCTGTACCGAAGCCATCATACGGATGTGGCCGTGTGGATGGATGTAGCGTACACCTTTGGTACCGCACTTGTTAGCACAGTCGAACACCGGCAGGTGCTCTTCTTTCAGGTAAGGGGCGCCTTCTACGGTCATGGTACCGCACACGTATTCGTTGGCGGCATCTATTTCTTCTTTGCTGTAACCTAACTCGCGCAGCAGGTTAAAGTTAGTAGCGTTGTATTGCTTATCGGTAAAGCCTAAGCGCTGCATGGTTTCTTCGCCAAGGGCATACACGTTAAATGCAAAGCTGATATCGAATGCTGCCACCAGGCCGCCTTCTATTTTCTCTACATCGGCAGTGGTAAAGCCTTTTGCTTTCAGCGATTCGGCGTTAATGTGCGGACAACCAACTAATGAGCCTGCACCTTTGGCGTACTTAACTATAGCGTCTATTTCTTTAGCGTTGTAGCCAAGGTTTTCCAGCGCAGCCGGCACACACTCGTTTACAATTTTAAAGTAACCGCCACCCGATAGTTTTTTGAATTTAACCAGTGCAAAGTCTGGCTCAACACCGGTGGTATCGCAATCCATTAGCAGGCCTATGGTACCGGTTGGCGCAATTACGGTTGACTGTGCGTTGCGGTAGCCGTATGTTTCGCCCAGT
This sequence comes from uncultured Chitinophaga sp., assembly GCA_964423405.1. Classification (GTDB taxonomy): domain Bacteria; phylum Bacteroidota; class Bacteroidia; order Chitinophagales; family LD1; genus Bog-950. The sequence goes on from CAYREY010000013.1 coordinate 44,901, forward strand.
TGCAGTGCTTCATCCCACGCAGTGGTAGCAGCTTTAAGCAGGTAATCGGGGCAGAATTTAGGGTCGATGCCTACCGGTTTAATTTCCAGTGCTTCGTAATCGGTAGCCGGTGCGTTATATGCCGCCAAACGGTGGTTGCGCATTACACGCAGCATGTGTTTTTTGTTTCTTTCGTAAGCCGGGAAGGGGCCTAACACAGCGGCCATCTCAGCCGATGTTTTGTATGCCACACCAGTCATGATAGCGGTGATAGCGCCACCAAAAGCGCGGGCTTTATCGCTATCGTAAGGTATGCCGCTAACCATTAGTACCGAACCCAGGTTGGCATAACCCAAACCCAGTGTGCGGAACTCGTACGATAGCTGTGCTACTTCTTTAGAAGGGAACTGCGCCATTAGTACCGATATCTCCAGCACGGTAGTCCAAACGCGGCTCATGTGCTGAAAACCGTTAACGTTAAACTCTAATGTTTTATCGTTAAAGAATTTGCGCAGGTTAAACGATGCCAGGTTGCAGGCCGTGTTATCTAAAAACATATACTCGCTGCACGGGTTGCTGGCGCGTATAGGGCCATCTTCCGGACAAGTATGCCACTCGTTGATAGTGGTATCGTACTGTATGCCGGGGTCGGCGCAACGCCATGCGGCCATGGCTATTTTATCCCATAGCTCGCGCGATGGTATCGTTTTCATTACCTTTTTGTTGCTGCGGGCTACCAGGTTCCAGCTTTCGCCTTTCTCCAGCGAGTGGAAGAACGAGTTAGGCACGCGTACAGAGTTGTTAGAGTTTTGGCCCGATACGGTACGGTAGGCTTCGCCTTCGTAGTGCGAATCGTAACCGGCAGCAATAAGGGCAGCTACCTTGTCTTCCTCTTTACTTTTCCACTCAATAAAATCTACTATCTCGGGGTGGTCAAGGTCTAAGCAAACCATTTTGGCTGCGCGGCGGGTAGTGCCACCGCTTTTAATAGCGCCGGCTGCTGCATCACCTATTTTCAAAAAGCTCATCAGGCCCGATGAAGTACCACCACCCGAAAGCTTTTCGCCTTCGCCGCGTATGCTGCTAAAGTTGGTACCTACACCCGAACCGTATTTGAAAATACGGGCTTCGCGGGTCCACAGGTCCATAATACCTCCGCCGTTTACCAGGTCGTCATCTACCGATAATATAAAGCAGGCATGTGGTTGTGGCCTTTCGTAAGCCGAGGTTGATTTTTCAAGTACGCCGGTATCGGGGTTTACAAAGTAGTGGCCCTGTGGCTTACCGGTAATACCGTAAGCGCTGTACAGGCCGGTGTTAAACCACTGTGGCGAGTTAGGTGCTGCCATCTGGTCTAACAACGAGTAAACCAACTCATCGTAAAACACACCGGCATCTTTAGCCGATGCAAAATAGCCGTAGCGCTCACCCCAGCTACGCCAGCAATCGGCCAGGCGGTGTGCCACCTGCTTAATACTGGTTTCGCCACCCAGCGAACCATCGGGCTGCGGTACACCCGCCTTGCGGAAATATTTTTGGGCAAGAATATCGGTTGCCACCTGGCTCCAGCCTTTGGGCACCTCTACATTATACATTTCAAACACAGCGTCGCCCTTGGGGTTACGAATTACGCTAGAGCGCAAATCGTACTCAAACAGGTCGAATGGCGACTTACTTTCCTGGGTGTAGAAGCGGTCGAACTTCAATCCCTTTTTTTCATTTTTTCTTGCCATAATAATGTTGTATTGTAAAGTTAGGTCAAATAGAGAATAGTAGTTTTAGAATAATTGCTAAAGCGTTACAACGAACTTACTTTTCACAATTCAATTTTAAAATGGCATTTATAAACAGGTTTTGTTGCAAACAAGGGCCTGATGTTTTGAAACGCAGACAGGGCTTGAATTTGTAATGTGGAAAAAGATTTTTAACGAAAAATTCGATAGGTTTTTGGTTGTTGCCACGCCGTTTGGGTGTACCCGTTTTAGGGCAGTAAGTATACCCTGTGGCTACGTTGGGCGTATAAATTTACGGGTTATCTTTGCCGGCATTGTAACATGCTTTATAACGTTTTAACAAAAGGGCCCAAAGCCACACTGGCCGTACTAATAGACCCCGACCGCCATACCGATGCTACCTTACAGCAGCTGGCTACGCTGGCGGTAAACTGCCGGGTAGATTTGTTTTTGGTAGGCGGCAGCCTGCTGTTGCAAAACAGGTTTGAGCAAACCATAGCCTACCTTAAACAGCATACCGGTGTACCTGTTGTTATTTTTCCGGGCAACAATTACCAGATAAGCGCGCAGGCCGATGGTATATTGCTGCTAAGCCTTATTTCGGGCCGCAATGCCGAGTACCTGATTGGCCAGCATGTAACTGCTGCTACGGCCATTAAACAGGCGGGTATAGAGGTACTGCCCACCGGCTATATGCTGATAGATGGTGGCCGCACCAGCACCACCGGCTATATAACCCAAACCCTGCCCATACCTAACGATAAACCCGATGTGGCTGTAGCCACCGCGCTGGCCGGCGAACAACTGGGCCTTAAACTTATTTACCTGGAGGCCGGCAGCGGTGCGCACCATACGGTAAACCCGCAACTGGTTAAAGCAGTTAAACAGCAGGTAAGCCTGCCGGTAATAGTGGGCGGCGGCATACGCACCGCGGCACAGGCCGAGGAGCTTTGCCGCGCCGGTGCCGACATGCTGGTGGTAGGCAATGTGCTGGAGAAAGACCCGGAGGTACTAATGGAAATATCGCTGGCGGTACATGGCAGCAGCAATAAAGCAGTGTAATGCTTACAGATGGGTTTTCTCTTATTCGTTTTTATTCGTGTAATTCGTACTGATATATGAAAGGAGTAGTTGTAAAATCTACCGGTAGCTGGTACGATGTAAAGAATGAAAATGGCGACGTACTGAAAGTGCGCCTTAAAGGCATTTTCAGGTTAGATGAAAGCAAGGATACCAACCCTATTGCCGTGGGCGACCGCGTTACCATTACCAACGATAGCAGCGATGATGGTGGCTGGGTAATAAGCGAAATAGAGGCGCGCGATAACTACATTGTCCGTTCATCGCCCAAGCACAAAGGCGCGCGCCAGATACTGGCCGCCAACATAGACCAGGCCTTGCTGATAGTTACCATGGGCAACCCGCGTACCAGCACAGGGTTTATAGACCGGTTTCTGCTAACTGCCGAAGCCTACCATATACCTACGGTTATTATTTTTAATAAGCAGGATTTGCTGGATGTAAAGGGTAAAAAGAAACAGGAGTTTGTATCAAAAATATACGAAAGCATTGGCTATAAAACCCTGTTTGTATCGGCGCTGCAGCGCGAGCATATAGATGAGGTGAAGGCGCTGATGCAGGATAAAACGTCGCTGATATCGGGCCACTCGGGCGTGGGCAAAAGCACCCTGATGAATGCCATACAACCCAACCTGAACCTGCGTACCGAAAACATATCGCGTATTACAGGTAAGGGTATGCATACCACCACCTTTGCCGAAATGCACCCGCTTGATTTTGGTGGTAACGTAATAGATACGCCCGGCATACGCGAGTTTGGTATTATGGATTTTAAACCCGAAGAAATATCGCACTACTATGTAGAGATGCGCGAGGTGCTGAACGATTGCAAATTCAACAACTGCCTGCACGAGCACGAACCGGGTTGTGCGGTAAAGCAAGCCTATCAGGAAGGGCGCATTACCGAGGAGCGTTTCTCTAACTACCTGAACATTATGCTGGAGTATAAGGCCAACTATAAGCATTGGGAGCAGTAAACCCCTAAATCCCCTAAAGGGGACTTTGAAATACAAATACAAATGCAAAATCATTCTTTCAACACACAAAAAAATTCCCCCTTCGGGGGTTAGGGGGCTATGCGCGTAACCATACAACGGGTAAGTGAAGCCAGCGTAACCATTGAAGGTAGCGTTAACGCTGCTATAGACAAAGGCTTATTGGTATTGGCAGGGTTTGAAGAAGCCGACACTACCGAAGACCTGGAGTGGATGAGTGGCAAATTGGTTAACCTGCGTATATTTCAGGATGAGAACGAACAGATGAACCTGAGTGTAAAAGATACCGGCGGCGATATAATTGTAGTATCGCAGTTTACGTTACACGCACTTACCAAAAAAGGCAACCGCCCTTCGTTTATCCGCGCGGCAAAGCCCGATGTGGCTATACCACTGTACGAAAAATTTGTAGCACAGGTAACAAACGACCTTGGCAAACCCATTGGCACCGGTCGGTTTGGCGCCGATATGAAAGTGGCACTGATTAACGACGGACCGGTAACAATTAATATAGATAGTAAGAACAGGGAGTAGGGCAGTTAAAGACTTGCCAGGTTTTAAAAACCTGGCAAGTCTTTAACTGCATATAACCGGAAAACAACACTCAATACAAGATTCATCGCTCCGGAAACCCTCCGCTCTGAATGACAAATACAAGGAATTCTCTAATAAATAAATTGATTCCAACTACTCCTTTACCACCCGCTTTACCACATTACCTACCCGCACAAAGTAAAAGCCGCGGGCCCAGTCGGTAGTAGTAATAACCGATGCATTACCAGTATAAACTTTGCTACCCAGGGCATTGTAAACATCTACCACAGCGCCTTGTTGCGCAACCGGCAAGCCAATATGCAGCTCGCTTTTAACAGGGTTAGGGTACACGGTAAAGGTTTCAGCTGTTATATCATTAATAGCAGATGGCACCGATACACGTTGCGATTTGGCAGCGTTAAGCACTTGTTTCGTATCGGAGGTTTGCAGCCAGCAAATGGTGTTCATGGCAATGGCGCTCCAACCGCTTTGTATTCGGTAGTCGAACGTAAACACGGCACTATCGTTCAGCGCAGGAGTATTAATAGCATTACCGGTAACGGCTGTTAATGCCTTGCGGAATACATCGTGGTGCAGTTGCTCGCCATTACCGGCGCTGTATTGCACAGTATCCTGCACGGCACCGGCAAACAACAACAGTTGTGTAGCTGCAATACTACCGGTAGTGCGTACTACCACCTTCACGGTTACCGAATCGGCACTTACAGCCTGTTCGGTGGCCGAAACCTCTACCGGTGCGGTTTGGTTAAGGGCAGTATCTATAGTGGTATTGTTAATAGCCGGGTTAGCCGATGGCAGCAGTTTACCGTTTAAAACAAACTTTGGTGTAGAGCCATAGGCGTTGTAGAAATAAGTGCGGTTATCGTTTTCGGTTTTATTTTGCAAGTTGAAATAGCATGAATTGTACGGCGCACTCGGGTGAAAGGCAATATGTATCACCTGTGGGTAGTTATCCATCGTTGAGTAAAAACCGGGGTTTCGACTGGCGCAGATACTGCATTTGGTATTGGTGAAATGCTCAACCAGCACCGTTCTGGGCGATTGGGCAAGGGTTACCATGTACACAAAAGGCAGTAGTAAGGCCCATAATTTCTTAGTCATAATGTTAGTTTTGAGTTTAGACGCATACAAACCGTTTACCTTACATGTACACCCCTAAGCATTTTAAGCAGGAAGATAAGGCAGAAATAGCAAAGCTGGTGCGCGAATACCCGTTTGCCACCCTGGTAACTGTTACGGGCAACACACCCCATGCTACCCATATTCCGCTCGAGTTAGTTACGAATGATAACGGCAACTGGTTTTTGCACGGGCATGTATCGCGCGCTAACCCGCAATGGAAAACATTGGAGAGCAGCGAGGTGCTGGCAATTTTTACAGGCCCGCATACGTATGTATCGCCCAGTTGGTATAACCACCGCAACGTACCAACCTGGAACTACCAGGCGGTGCAGCTGTATGGCAAAGCCACCCTTGTAGAAGGCGAAAAGCTGGAGGCCATGTTACAGCAACTAATGAAACGCTATGAAGAGGCACATGCCGAAAAGCCACAGGGCTACCACGAGATACCGGAGCGCACCCTGCAAACCGACCTACGCGGTGTGGTGGGCTTTGAGATAAAAGTAGAGCGGATAGAGGCTACCAGCAAGCTATCGCAAAACCGCGATGCAGAAAGTTACCAGAGTGTAATAGACCATTTGAAAAACATGGATGCGTATGATGCGAAGCGGGTAGCAGAGGAAATGGAGAAGACCCCTAAATCCCCTAAAGGGGACTTAAATACAAAATAGCCTTAGAGGAAACAATTAGTTGGCAATGGGCAGTCGGCAAAAAACACCATTGAATAATACAAAACCAATAAAAGAGCAGAGGCAGTTTCGTTATTCGTAGAAACTATAATTTAGCGTCATTGCGAGGAGTGCCGCTTTGGGCACGACGAAGCAATCTCGTTGCTGATAACAAATAGTTCAGAGATTGCTTCGTCGCAAAGCCTCCTCGCAATGACGCACATTTATACAGGCTATTGTTGTATTGTAACAATAGCCTAAACAAACTACTACCATGACAATAGAAGAAGCACAACAAACCGTAGACAACTGGATAAACACTACCGGTGTACGTTACTTTAACGAGCTTACCAATATGGCTATGCTTACCGAAGAGGTTGGCGAAGTGGCGCGCATTATAGCCCGCCGCTATGGCGAGCAAAGCTTTAAAGAAAGCGACAAGAATAAAGAGCTGGGCGATGAACTGGCCGATGTGCTGTTTGTACTGATTTGCCTGGCCAACCAAACCGGTGTAGATCTTACTACCGCACTACAAAAAAACCTGGATAAGAAAACCAATCGCGATGCGGAAAGGCATAAGAATAATGAGAAGTTGAAATAGGTTGTCTTTATTACCAGAAGACGCCAGCATGGCGTCCCTACTGTAGCTTATGTTTAAGCTGCCTTATCTTCTTCCACTGCCATATAATTACACCTAATATAAGTACAAACACTATCGGCTCTATAATGCAAAAAATCCATATGTTGATTTCGTTGTAGGATATACCCAGCCAGTGTGCGCCGGTTAGCAGTATTTGTACGCACCAGTCGAATAGGGCGTTTACGAAGTGATCCCAGTTGTTCATACTAGTTAAACGTAAGTGGTTAAACAATAGTGTTTAGCTATTTAGATTTACTATATATTGCAATTTTATATCATGTATAAATAATGTAGGTGGGTTAACATCAAATTTCTGCAACCTATTGAAAATGTGTAAGTTAAATTAGGGGTGGGTTAACATTTTTTGAGTTGGCGATACAAAAAGCCTTCCAGAAATTTGTTCAGGAAGGCTTGCTATAGTTTGTTGCTAAACTTGTTTTTCAGCTAACCGGGTTAAGTGTAATACTGAAAATTTTGTACTGGCCAAGGTCGCGCCCGTAGTAAAATTTATCTAACGCCTCATACATGTTCTGCGCACGGAAATAAGAGGTGTGTAGCTTGTTATCGCCTATCTTAATCCACTGTATGGTAAGGCTGCTTTCGTTGTGGTAGTGCTGGTCTATATAGTCCAGCATTTTTTTCAACGCATCTATTTTATCGGTACCGGTTACGGTATGAAACAGAAACGACTGATCGTGCTTGGGGTTAACCGTAACCAGATCGAAACGCACAGTCTCGTTCTTCTGCTTATAGTTAAATATCAGGTTCTCCGGGTCAAGGCCCAGGCGGGTGGCAATATCTTTCTGATACCGCGCTGTTTCTACATTTTGATCAGTACGTGTCATGCCTAAAATATCTTATCGGCAATGCCATCTACTATACCATACTTCACGGCTTCTTCGGCGTTCATCCAGTGGTCGCGGTCAAAGTCTTTCATTACCTGCTCGTAGGTTTTGCCACAGTTTTCGGCCAGTATTCTGGCGCTCGATTCTTTAATCTTTAATATCTCGTTAGCCGTAATTTCAATATCGGTAGCCTGGCCATACATACCGCCTAACGATGGCTGGTGTATCATTACGCGTCCGCTAGGGTATATCAGGCGTTTGCCTTTGGTACCACCGCTTAGCAGTATGCTACCCATAGATGCTGCCAAACCCATGCAGATAGTGTGCACCGGCGAAGTGATCATCTTCATGGTATCGTACACCACCATGCCGCTGGTTACTACACCACCGGGGCTGTTGATGTAAAAAAATATGTCTTTACCCGGGTCGGTAGCCTCCAGGTACAGCAGGCGGTTAACCAGTTTCTCGGCGCTTTCATCGTGCACACCACCCCACAAAAATATGCGGCGCTGCTCCAGAAATTTTTCTTCAAATTTCATCATGCCACCGGCAAATTTCTCTATCAGTTTATCTGGCTCTACGGCCGGCTTTTCAGGTTCTTCTAGTCTTATGTTCATGTTCTGTTTTGGTTGTATTGACGTAAGCGAAAATAGAATATTTTGTTTGCCAAGGTAGGGGCGCTGTTATATAAGGTTAACACCCCCTGTGCGGTTGACTACCCCCGTAGCCATACGCCCATTGGCAGTACAACTTTGCCCCGGCAGTAAAATTAGCCTGCGGGCTACCAACCAAAGCGTTGCCGGTTTATTTTAGCACAAAACTAACCCATGGAAACGCCCCTCAACCCCCAGCCCGATAAACCTAAAAGCAAATGGCCTGTTATTGGTATAGCCATACTTGCGGTAGCCATAGGTGCTTTTGTACTATTTAAACCTACGGCAGAAAAAAGCACTACCGGTAAGCCCGCTCAAAAAGAACCCCTACTACACCGCGATGAGCCTACCAAAGGCCAGATATTTCAGGAAGACTACAAGGATAAAGTGAAGGAACTGCTGGATAGCGGCAAAAATGTATCGGAGGTTTCGCGCGAAACCGGTATACGTAAAGATGTAGTACGTAAAATAAAAAAGGGTAAAGAGTAACCTGCGGTGTTCGGCTTTCTGCTCAATTCAAATTCTATCTGTTTGTAATTATTAATACCCAATACATAGCAATTACCGTTGCGTAAGTGCATTTTTGCTGTTGGTATGCTTTCGTTGTTCGATAACCTTATTGCTGCTGTACAACCTGCCCCACCAAAGGCACAGGACGATGATGTATTGCTGCAACGCAACTTCGAAATAGAAGTTAACGGCGAAAACGTACCAGTGCGTATTATGTTCGAGGACCGGTTTAACAGCCGCGTAACCGTTAACCGCAATGGTATTCTTATCCGCATCAGTAACCGGCATACAAAAGACGAGCAACGCAAGCACATCGATTCGTTTATTAAATGGGCGCGACAAAAGCTGGGCGATAAACCCGAACTGCTGGACTCGCTACCACAACGCCAGTATGTAAACGGTGAAGTAATTAAAGTAGGCAGCTACGAGTTTGTTATATCAATATACTATCACGAGGGCTCTAAAAGCACTGCCAAGATTTTTAAGAACAATATTGTACTATCGCTATGCCGCGGGTTAAATAAAGAAGTTGAAGCCAACGCCTGCAGCTATCTGGTGGCTAAATGCCTTTGCAAATTCTTTCAGCCAATTATAAGCGAGCGTATACACGAGTTTAATAACCGCTACTTTAAAAAAGAGGTGCGTACTGTAAAAATGAAACACGCCACCAGTTTCTGGGGGCATTGCTCGCGCGATGGTAACATCGTTATATCGGTACGTTTACTGTTTGCGCCACAACGCGTGGTAGATTATGTACTGATACATGAACTGGCCCACCTGATACATCACGACCACTCGCCGCGTTTCTGGAAAGTGGTAGAGCAGATTATGCCCGACTACCAACAGGCAGAAAAGCATTTGAAAGAAAATAACCACAAGTATTATCTGTAAATAAGCATTTACGCGTAATAATCGGCGAAACGTAATTTTCGCAAGGTAAAATTTCAATTAGTGGTTTCCATTTTCGGTTTATACGCCTACTTTCGCCCACCCAATAATAGTTGTAAGTGGCAAAGCCTAAAAATGTAATTTTAATAGTAGCCGATAGCCTTCGCTACGATTCGGTGTACCGCGAAGCGGGCCCCGGAGTGCCGTATCTGGAAAATAACGCCGTGCAGTTTAGCAATGCCCGTTCATCGGCCTGTTGGACCTTACCTGCTACCACCTGTATGTTTTCGGGTATGATGCCGCACGAGCATGGCGCCACCTCGCAAACACGCTGGTTTAAAAACGAAATACCTTCGCTGGCTACCAAACTTAAAGGTGCAGGCTATAAACCACTAATGGTTACTGCCAACATAGTAACTACAGATTTGTTTAACGTAAGCCAGGGCTTTGACGAAATACACCGCACCTGGCAGTTTACACCTACCAAGCATAAATGGTTGTTGCAGGCCGTGCTGGCACTTAACCGGCCACGCGTGCGCAAAATGATTTTAAAGCCGAAAGATCAGTTTTTTGATAAAGCCAGTGAAGATCTTCGCCAGGGCATTATCTGGGCGCAGAAAACCGCGCACGACTCGTTTAATAAAGCCAAACAGCTGATTAAAGAGAATAACGAAAAAGGGCAAGGCGCATTTGTTTTCATCAACCTGATGGAAACACACTACCCGTACCATATTGCCGATACGTTTACACTAATGAATAAAACCTTGTTGGGTAAAATTCATGAGTGGAAGGTGTTATTTCATTTTCTATCGCAAAGCTTTTTGAAAAATGATAAAGGCACTGTAACACAGGCCGACCTTGACCTGCTGCGTGCTAAACAACAGTTGGCCTGGAAATTAATACGTGATGACGTAGATAATTTTTGCCGCGAGATGCATAAAGACCAGGATAACCTGATAGTATTTTGCAGCGACCACGGCGATAACTTTGGCGAGCAGGGCTGGCAATACCATTTTAGTAATGTTACCGATGCCGGCAACCGCGTACCGCTATTTTGGCTGGACCACGAAAACCGCACACCGGGAACCAAAACACACAATGTAACCTCGCGCTATATGCACTACGATATATTAAACCGTTGCGGTTTAGATAACGAAGGCAAAACGCTGTTTACCGAAACAGAAAACAACCTGCCCGTACTACAAAGCTACTGGTACAATAACGAAGAGCAAACCATGGCCAAGTACAAGTACAACCAGATTGCTTTTATAGAAAACGATAAGCGCTTTGTGCTACGCGCCGGCAACTGGATGTATGCACCGGTTAATGGTAACAGTAATGAGCCTACGTTTGAGTTTGTAGATAAAGGCTTTAACCCGCTGGAGGAATTGAAACTTACTGCCGACCGTAAAAAGTACCTGGAAAAATCAATCGCCGATTTCTCTATCTTTTCAGATAAGGTGATGAACAAAGGCAAATAGCCTTTTCGCTTTACGCCTCTGCTTTTTCTTTCAATGCTTTATTCATTGCAATAAAGCCGTTGCGGGTTGTTTCGCCTATCTGGCTCATTATTAGCCCAGCCAGTAAGCCACTAAACTGTTCGCTATGTATAAACTTTACCTGCGTGTTATTTATCTTCTCAATAGCAAAGCGGTGCCGGCCTTTAAATAACCCCAGGGGTATACTGCCCAACCATTCAAATACCTGTGCCGTTTGGTTGGTAACTACGGTAGGTGTAAATACCGATGTGCCTTTTCCGTTTTTAAGGGTTACTCTTAATTGTTCGCCCACAGTGTTGCCACCAGTTATACTAATTACAAACGGATTCCATTCGGGATACTTGTCAAAATCCACTAGTATGCTCCATACTTTTTCGGCAGTGGCATTGATGATAATTTCTGTCTGTAAATTTTTCATGTTGCATTTATTTATGGTGCAAACGTAGGTTACCCAAATCCGCTGTGCATTATCAAAAGATAATAAAACGCCCTTTTACGAAATACGTTTGCGTATACGGCTAAGCGATACCGGCGTAACGCCCAGGTACGACGCTATCATATGTTGTGGCACCCGCTCCAGTATCTCGGGCCGTTGTTGCAGCATATTGGTATACCGCTCCTCTGCGCTGTCGAGTATAAACGATGAGGCCCGGCGTTGTAACATAATAAAAGCAGTTTCGGCTATTGCTTTAGAAAACAGATTAAACTGTGGGTGTTTTACAATCAACTCTTCTAATCGTTGTTTGCTCAGCACCAATAGCTCGCAGTCTTCCAGTGTATCTATAGCCTGACGGCTTGGTACCTGTAGCAAAAAACTTTCGAGCGATGCCACAAAGTTATTTTCAAACATAAAATTGGCACTTACCTCCTCGCCCTCTTTTTCAAAAAACAAACGGGCTGCGCCTTTATTAATAAAGTAAGCCTCGCGCGATATATCGCCCACTGATACGATCCTGAATTTTTTAGGCACAGCTCTGTAAACAAAGCTTTCGGCAAACACATCCCATTCGCGCTGGCTTAGCGGCATCATCCGGCTTACTACATTATAAAGTTGGTTAAATAGGGGCTCCACTTTCATAGGGCTTTCAAAATTCTGTTTTACTTTAATGGCATACAAATATGATACACCCGAAGGACTTACAGATAAAAGATTTTACGTACGAGCTACCCGCCGAACTTATAGCACATTACCCGCTTGCCGAACGCGACCTGAGCAAACTACTGGTTTACCGCAAAGGCAACATAACCGAAGATACCTACAAAAACATAAGCAGTTACATTCCCGAAGGCTCTATGCTGGTATTTAATAATACCCGTGTAATACCTGCGCGCATGTTTTTTAAAACTGCCACCGGTGCTAAGGTAGAGGTGTTTTGCCTTGAGCCGGCAGAGCAAACCGACCTGGTTGCCGTAATGAGCAGCCGCGGCAGCATACGGTGGAACTGTATGATAGGCCGCGCCAGTAAATGGAAAGAAAAAGTGCTGCACCATACTACTGAAACGTTTACCCTGAATGCCGAACTGGTTAACCGCACCAGCGATGCTTTTGTGGTTGAGTTTACCTGGCAGCCGGCTACACTAACCTTTGCCGAAATACTGGATAAAACCGGTATGATGCCCATACCCCCTTATTTAAAACGCGAGAGCGAAGAGATAGACCTGGCAAGGTACCAAACCGTGTATGCCAAATACGAAGGCTCGGTTGCTGCGCCTACCGCCGGCCTGCACTTTACCAATGCTGTTTTTAATGCTTTGCAGGCTAAAAACATATCGCGGGCAGAGGTAACCCTACATGTGGGGGCTGGCACCTTTAAACCCGTTAAAAGCGATACCATGCAGGGGCACGAAATGCATGCCGAGGTAATAGATATTACTTTAGACACCTTGCGGCAAATAGCTACCGCATTGGCTAACAGAAATACAGGTATTGATAATGCACCTCAGCTAATTGCAGTAGGTACTACTTCGCTACGCACTATAGAAACATTATACTGGATGGGCGTAAAAGCAAAGCTAAATCCTGGTTACAATATTGATGAGCTTGAAATAAAGCAATGGGATGTATATGAACCTGCACTGCACATTAACCTAACAGCAAATGAAGCTATACTGGCCTTGATAAGCTGGTTGCAGCAACACAACATGCAACGCATAGTTTGTAAAACGCAGATTATGATAGCCCCATCTTACCAACTAAAAATGGCAACTGCGCTGGTTACTAATTTCCACCAACCCGATTCAACCTTGTTGCTGTTAGTAGCCGCTGTGGTTGGCGATAACTGGAAAACAATTTACAACTATGCTCTACGGCATGATTTCCGCTTTCTTAGCTATGGCGATGGCAGCCTGCTATTTACATAATAAGTAGCTTATACAGTTAACTGCTATCGCTTTTGCAGCTAAACAAAAAAGCCCCGCTCGGTTGAGCGGGGCTTTTTATTGCTTGTTATTTACAATTAGCGCAACAGTGTTACAGCGCCCTGGTCATTTACAAATTTGTACTGGCCCGGGTTGTTCTCATCTGGTGTTTTAACGGTAATGTAGTAGATATAAGTACCGGCTGGCTGATCCTGGCCCCCGAATTTACCATCCCAAGGTTCGGTGTTGTTGTGTACAGCCTGGCCCCAACGGTTATAAATTCTAAACTCGGTAACTGTAAGGCCTGTGCTGGCCGAAGTAACAGGTCCGAAGAAATCATTTTTACCATCGCCGTTCGGGCTGAATACGTTAGGCATTTTCAGCTGTCCGTTAATGATAATAACCACCGAATCTGAAGCGTAGCAACCTGCTACAGCCGACTCGCTAACTGTTACATAATATACAGTATTCTCACTTACAGTAGCCTGAGGGTTCTCACAGCTATCGCAGCTTAAGCCGGCAGATGGTGTCCACACATACACAGGAGTGCTTTGGAAGTTGTCGGTAAGCACGTTAATCTGGTTGGCTGTGTTAGCCGCAGTAATAATAGTATCTGGTGTAGCATTTACAAACAGTTGCTCAGGTTGATCTACAGTAGCAAATACAGTATCCAAACAGCCATACTTATTGGTTACTTCTATCAGGTAAGTACCCGCGCCTAAACTATCAAACTGTGTAGAGGTTTGCGCCGCGCCACCATTTAATGAGTAGGTATAAGGTGCGTTACCCGCAGTAAGCGGTGTAATGGTAATACCACCGTCGTTAAAACCATCGCCGTAGCAAGATGTAGGGCTGGCAGCTACATCAAATGTTTGGTCAGCAGCCCCTGCTTCTACAAAGAAGAAACCATCTATACAGCAGCCCACTTCATCACACAGGGTAAAGTCGTAGTTGCCGGTAGGTATTCCTGGTATTACAAATGCAGTATCAGCACCAGTCATAGATATGGTAGAGTCGTAACCCAAAGCAGTTATGGTTAGCTTCATTTCGCCGGTACCGCCTCTTGGAGTCAGTACTTCGGTGCCAAAACCTAAATCATTACAGTTAGGTTGGTTTACCTGAGAGTTATACGATATAGCTGGCGACTGGCCAATTATAGCGTTGGCAGTAGCAGAGCAATCGTTAGCATCGGTAACAGTAACCAATACTATACCAACAGGCAGGTTGCTGATGGTTGGGCCCTGACCGTTATTCGGATTCCACTGGTAGCTGTAGTTACCGGTTCCTCCGCTTACCACAGCAGTAGCGCTACCATCGTTATTGCCAAAGCACAACAGCGCAGTAGCATTTACGGTTACATTAAGTGCTGCTGGTTCGGTAATAGTGTAGATAGCAGTTGCAGTACAACCGCCTGCTTCAGCAGTAACAGTGTAGCTGCCGGCACCTAAACCGGTAATGGTAGATCCGGATTGTGCAGGGTTAGTGCTCCAGGTATAGGTTACGTTGCCGCCACCGGTAGTAGTAACAGTAATGCTACCATTGTTGGCACCATTACAGGTTACGTTATTAATAATAGGGTTGCCAAATACTATTGGGCCGCCACCGGTACCGCCTACAGTGTAGCTGGCAGTTACAGAACAGCCATTGGCATCGGTTACAGTTAAGTTATACGCACCTGGTGTTAACCCGGTTATTGGGTTGCCACTCAAGTTACCACCGTTCCAACTATAGGTGTATGTACCTGTACCACCGGTTACGCTGGCAGTAATAGAGCCACCCTGACCACAACTTGCATCAACAATGGTTGGGGTACCCAGTGTAAGGGCCGAAGGCTCGGTAATGGTATAAGTAGCCGCAGCGGTACAGCCGGCACCATCAGTTACTGTTACGTTGTATGTACCGGCAGCAAGGCCATCGGCAGTACTGTCGTTAGCTACGTTAGGGTTCCAGTTGTAGCTAAGCGGTGCTGTAAAGTTAGTAACCACCAGGTGTATACTACCATTGTTACCACCGTTGCAATTTACATTGGTAACAACAGCCTGGCCGAGTGTTATAGAGTTTGATGGAACGTTGTAAGAAGCAGAAACACTACACTGGTTGGCATCGGTTACGGTTAATGTTACAGTACCACCAGCTATACTATCGGCAGTTGTACCAGTATCGCCGTTAGACCAGCTGTAAGTTAAGTTTCCGGTACCACCGGTAGCAGTTACAGTTACTGTGCCGCCCTGTGTACAGGTAGCAGGTGTAATAGTAGGGTTGCCAAGAGTAACGGCGGTAGGTTCTGTAACTGTGTAAGTGGCAAAAGCTGAACATCCTTGTGTATCAGTAGCCGTAACGCTATACTGACCGGCAGTTAAGCCGCTGGCTGTAGGGCCGTTTTGTACAGGGTTAGTACTCCAAACGTAGGTTACTGTACCGGTGCCGGTTGCAGTAGCAGTAATGCTACCATTGTTACCACCATTGCAGCTTACATTTACAATTGTTGGGTTACCAAATACTACTGCATTAGGTGCAGCATCTACATCGTAGGTAGCGGTTACTGTACAACCGTTAGCATCAGTAACTGTAAGTACATAAGTGCCTGCACTAAGGCTATCAATAGAAGATCCAGTTTGTTGATTAGACCAGCTATAAGTTAGTGTGCCTGTACCACCGGTAGCTGTTACGCTGATAGTACCACCAACTGTACAGGTAGCATCGGTAATAGTTGGGTTACCCAATATTATAGCTGTAGGTTCAGTAATATCATATGTAGCCGTAGCCGAGCAACCATTTGCATCGGTAGCTGTTACCGTGTACGTACCAGGGCCCAGGTTGGTTACTGTGCTGCTATCCTGTGTAAGGCCCGACCAATCATAATTAATTGGCGGAGTAGCCTGACTAACGCTTACAGTTATTGAACCATCAGCCGCACCATTGCAGGTTACATTGGTAATAACCGGCTGGTTAAAGGTAGGGTTAGCAATGGTAAGTGTAATAGATCCGGTATCGGAAGCTGTACAGCCGTTGGCATCGGTTACAGTTACATCGTAGCTGCCAACACCCACACCGGTAATGGTTTGGGTTAGCTGCCCACCACCCCATGCATAAGTATAACCAGGTGTGCCGCCATTAGCCGAAGCCGTAAGCGATGTAGATATCTGAACCGGTAAACAATTAAATAAAGTAGTATCTGGTACATTGGCTACTACAGCATCCGGCTCGCCAAGCAGTACTGTGTCAGAGTCGGTACAACCGGTAGAATTGGTTGCTGTAAATACATACGTACCGGCAGGTATGCCTGTCAGTGAGGTCTGGCCAGCCGGACCCGGAGTCCATCCAAACGATACGATAGTACTTTGCGTTACTTCATACGATGCGTAAACAGCACCATCGTTGCCACCGTTACAGCTAGGCGCAGTAACCGAATCAATATTTACAAAAACGTTACCTTGTACTGTTACTATTACAGAGTCGCTTACTACTACTGTATCATTAGCACAGTTAATATATAACGCATCTACGCGGTATGTTTTAGTACTGTCAGGGCAAACAGTAACGCTGTCATTATTTGCAAGTACAGTATTACCATCATACCAAACAATCTCATATGCCGGCGCGCCATCTGGTGTAAAGCGGTAGCCATCGTTAGCAGCTGTCCATACAGTAGAGTTACGTCCCGGTACGGTGTATGCTACAGTACCGCTTGCATTCTGTATACCCTCTACAGCCCAGCCACTGTTCCAGCCCAGACATACGTCTTTTTGGCCCAGATAGATATCAATAACGTTAGATGTTTCGTATAGTACTATTTGCTGTGTTTGCTGGTACTGCTGATTACATATACCGGTAGCCACGCTGTTCGGATCACCAAACATAGGTACGTTAAGCCATGACACCACAAAACGACGGCATGGATAAGTACCATCAATTGTATAACGGATCTGGCCCTGGAATGTAGGGTCCATATCATGCCATGCACCCATTATACTGTTCAACTGATCGGCATACTGGTTAGAAGGAATAGGCACTACATCATACGAGCTACCAGAGTTTGCGTTAGCGGTATTAAATGAAACCAATCCGTTAGAAGCTACTACCACCTCGTCGTAGGTTTGACCGAAGAAACAGAAGTTGAATGGAAGAGGAATAACATCAGAGAACACGTCGTCTATATTCACGATAATAGGAGTACCCTGGTTGTATGGGAACGGATTGTATGCTATTGGAGCACCTGTGTATGAAGTGGTTTGTTTACCCGAAACAACAGAAGCTGTAAGAGTAGTACAGGTTTCGCCACATGGTATGGTTACATTGTTATCGGTAGAAACAGCAGGACAATCGCCACATGGTGAGTTACCAACAAGGAATGTAGCTGTTACACTACAACCGCTTTGATCGGTAATAGTAAGATTATAGGTACCCGCACTAACTACGGTAGCTGGGTTGCCGGTTAAGCCGCCCGACCATGTATAAGTAAGGTTAGTACCACCCGAAACAGTGACAGATATTGAACCATCAGTGCACGATACATCTGTAACGTTAGATGAAGTGATTGCTATAGGAGAGTTAACACCTACGTTGTAGGTAGCAGAAGCTGTACATCCGTTGGCATCGGTTGCAGTTACAGAATAAGAACCAGAGGCAAGACCGGTTACCGTGTCATTATCTGGTAGGGTAGGCGACCAGTTAAATGACACCGGAGGTGTTGCAGATTGTAATGATACAACTATGCCTCCATCATTACCATTGCAACCGGCATTGGTAATTACAGGCGCATTAAAGCTAAGTGAGTTGTTTTGCCCTACGGTATAGGTTGCAAAATCTGAACAGCCATTAGCATCAGTTACAGTAACGGTGTATTGGCCAGCAGCTAATCCTGTTACAGTATCGTTATCAGGCAGGCCGTTTGTCCAGTCGTAAGTAAGCGGTGGTGTAGCATTCGATACAGAAACCACTATACTTCCATCGTTACCACCACATGATGCATCGGTAATTACAGGAGGGTTAAAGGTAAAGCCCGGATCTTTTGTGATAGTATATGTTGCGGTTGCGGTACATCCGTTAGCATCAGTTGCGGTAACGTTATATATACCAGCACCCAGGCCGGTTACAGTATCGTTATCAGGCAAACCACCCGACCAGCTATACGTGATAGGATCGGTAGCACCTAGTACAACTACTACAATACCGCCATCGTTGCTGTTGCAACCAGCGTTTCTAATAGTGGCCTGACCAAAAGATATTGGAGAAGCTGCTCCAACGTTGTATGTAGCACTTGCCGTACAACCATTGGCATCGGTTGCTGTAACGCTATAAGTACCCGCTGTAAGTCCGGTAATAGTATCGTTGTCGGGTTGTGCCGGCGACCAGTTATAAGAAACAGGGTCAGTATCACCTATTACATCTACTACTATACTACCGTCGTTGCCTGCACATGTTTCGTTAACAATTACCGGAGTACCTAACGATATAGAAGGGGCGTTACCTACTGTGTAGCTGGCTGAAGCCGAACAGCCGTTGGCATCGGTTGCAGTTACATTATATGTACCACCGGCTAGCCCGGTAATCGTATCGTTGTTAGGCTGCGCTGGCGACCAGTTATAATCTACATTACCCGAAGCCCCCGATACACTAACTACTATGCTGCCATCGTTACCGGCACAGGTTTCGTCGGTAATTACGGGCGGGTTAAAGGTAAGGTTACTGGCAGATATAGTCACAGTTCCTGCATCAGTAGCAGTACAGTTCCGGCTATCTGTTACGGTAACCGTATAGGTACCTGCGGCAATTCCCGATATTGTTTGAGTGCTTAGGTTACCCGGTGTCCATAAATAAGTATAACCAGGCGTACCACCATTAGGTGTAGCTGTTAAAGAGCCCGTGGCATTACCACAGGTATTAATATTGGTATCGGGTACAGTTACTGTAAATGGAGCCGGATTGGTTAGGGTTACTGTATTTGAACTGGTACAGTTGTTGGCATCGGTTACAGTAAAGGTATAAGTACCGGGACCCACACCTGTTATGGATGTAGAGTTTGGTGTACCACCCGGAGACCAGCCGTATGATAAGATAGCCGAGTTTGAGTTAAATGAGGCAAAAGCCGCGCCGGTAGTACCGTTAAAGCAATCTATCTGGCGGGTAGAGTCGATGTTAGAAGTAACACCCGATTTGTTTACATATACATATGAATTAACAACCACCTGTGTATTTGCACAAAGCGTATAGGTAGCCTCGGCACGGTAAGTAGTGCCTGTTGTAGGGCATACACTTACAGAGTTGCCGGTACCTACCAGTGTAGCACCATTGTACCAGTTAATGGTATAGTTTTGAGTACCCGATGGTGTAAAACGCCATGCATCGTTAGAGGCAGTCCATACAGAACCATTTCTTCCTGGTACTACGTAGGCCACAGTACCGTTAGCGTTTTGAATACCTTGCGTGGCACGGCCCGCGTTCCAGTCGCTACATACGTCTTTACGTTGTATGTACATATCAATGGCGTTAGATGTTTCATACAATACTACCTGTTGTATTGCACGGCGTGCTACACCCTGGCAGTATGATGTGTTAACGCTATTCGGATCGCCATAGTAAGGAACATTGAACCATGATATTTTGATATAACGGCAAGGGAAAGTACCACCTATTTCATAGTAAATATCACCCTGGTTGGTAGGGTCAATATCCTGCCATGGGGCCATGATACAGTTGGTAAGGTCGGCAGGGTTTGCCGATGGTATAGTACCTGGTATTTGCCAGCTATTGGTTGCACCCGCATTGGCAATATTGAAAGAACAAACACCGTTAGAGCCTACTATAATACGGTTGTAGGTATTGCCGAAAAAACAGAAGTTAAATGGCAAGGTAAGCGCTGCCGACCATCTGTCATCAACATCTACAAGTATTGGTGTACCTGTATTAAAGGCAAAAGGTGGAGCATATGGTATACTGCTTACGGTGTACGATGTGGTTTGCGCACCACCAAAAGCAGTAGCATTTAGGTTGGCACAGGTTTGGCCACAAGGCATAACATACACACCCCCACTACCTTCTGCAATGTTTACAGAGGGACATCCGGGTTGAGCGAATAGCTGCGCCGTATATAGCGTAAGGAGCGACACAGCCAGTAGTAATACTCTTTTCATCGAATCAAAGTTAAGTTTAATGGAGACGCTAAAATAACAATCTGGGGCAATTTGCCTGCAAATAGTAAGATTTTGTTTAAAATAGATTGGAGACGGTTTTAATCTCTAAAAGGTTGGTAAGCAAAACCATAAAATTATGTCTAAAATTGCAGCGATGACCGTTTTATGCCGTTTGGTTTGTTGCTTTTCGCTACCGGTAATACTGCTTTCGGCATGTAGTCAAACTACGGCTAATGGTTCTACCGACCCTGTACAGAACCGTTTTTACAACGAATACGCCAATATTTACAATAAACTGGGCCATCAGCCCGACGACTCTACCAGCTACCAACTGGACCACTACCTGCAGGAGTTTGCCGAAAATGCCGATGCACAAATGCTGGCGGGCACCCTGGCCTACAACCGCGCCGACTACACGGCCGCCGTCAGCCGTTACCGTATAGCCATTAACCTGCAACCAGCTAAAAGCACCTATTATTCAGCTTTGGGTGCAGCCTTCAACACCCTTAACCTGCCCGATTCGGCTGATTATTACCTGCAAAAGGCTGTCGCCCAAGGCGATACCTCTGGTTTTACATGGCTCAATATCAGTATATTAAACCTTAAAAAGCAACATAAGGCCCTTAGCCTGGCGGCTGCCGACTCGGCATTTGCCCGGCAGCCCAACTCGCCGGTGGTTTGCAGCGGTCTAAGCTATATATACCTGCAATGGGCCGATACCAGCCACAGCAAGGCTATGCTGGAAAAGGCAATTAATCTGGGGCTGGCCGACACAGCCGCTTTTAACAATGTGCTGTCGGGTTTAGTGCCCTTGCAGCATTACTATCAAAAAAACTATCCTTATTAATATGAGTCTGTTTACCCGCGAAAACCTTTTAGAGGTTGTTAAAGAAACCATCTGGATGACCATTACCGCCATGCTGATATATGCCGTGCTATACCCTGTTACAAGCAAAATAGACTTCATATACTGGAAAATCAACTCCCTGTTCATTTTTATTACCCTTACTTATTTCCGTTGGTCGGTTACGTTCCGCAGCATACCGTTTTTAAAGCCTGCGGTAGTGCGGTTCCTGTTATTTACGGTCAATCTCAGTTTATTCATATATATAATGTATAACCTGCAAAAACTAATTACCATGGCCGATAACTTCTACATCGAAGACTTCGGCTTTCCCAAAATCATTATATACGATGACATGAAAGCCTCGCTTTTCGATTACCTGTATAAAGAAATAGTGCTTTTTGGCACTGCGGCGCTGGTTATGCTGTCGGCGTTTCAGTTGCGGCTTATTATATCGTACTGGCAATATTATAAGCATGCCGCCAGCCGTATGCTCGAAGATTAAAATTAATCTTATTGCCTGCTGCCGTTGCAACCCTAATATCTATAGTTAAATAATTACGTTTGTCCGCTCAAAATCCCTTAAGTACAATGAAGTTTTCTGAAATGAACTACACCCGGCCCAACCTAAGCCAGGTAGAAAATGAATTCAACAGCCTGCTGGCAAAATTTGATAATGCCGCCAGTGCCGACGAACAAAAACAGGTGCTAACTAAAATAAACGAACTTAAAAACGAGTTCAGCACCTATGCCTCTATTGCCTCGGTGCGCAACTCTATCGATACCACCGATACCTTCTACGAAGCCGAACAGGAGTTTTTCGACACCAACGAACCGGTTATTAAAGACCTACACATTAAGTTCTATAAATCGCTGGGTTCATCAAAGTTTAAAAACGAGTTGCAGAAAGATTTCGGCAACCAGTTGTTTAACCTGGCCGATGTAAGCCTTAAAACCTTCGATACTTCTATCATAGAAGACCTGAAAGAAGAAAACAAACTGGGTACCCAATACACCAAACTGGTAGCCAGTGCCGAGGTAGAGTTTAACGGCGAAAAGCTGACCCTGCCGGCCCTTTCGGCTTTTATGGAAAGCACCGACCGCGACACCCGTAAGAAAGCTTACCTGGCCAACCAAAGCTTTTTTGCTGCACACGAAGCCGAGTTTGACGATATATTCGATAAGCTGGTTAAGGTGCGCACCCGCATAGCACACAAGCTGGGCTACAAAAACTTTATAGAGCTGGCCTACTACCGCATGGCCCGTACCGATTACAATGCCGATATGGTTGCCGGTTTCCGCGATGATGTTTTAAAATATGTAGTGCCACTGGCCAACAAACTGCGCGAACGCCAGCGCCAGCGCACCGGTATAGATAAACTGAAAGCCTACGACCTTTCGCACAACTTTAACAGTGGTAACCCCAAGCCAATAGGCACACCCGAAGAGATTGTTGCCAACGGACAAAAGATGTACTCCGAACTATCGAAAGAGACCAAAGAGTTTTTCGACTTTATGGTGAACAACGACCTGATGGACCTGGTAAACAAAAAGGGTAAAGCCAGCGGTGGTTACTGCACTATGTTCCCCAAGTACAAGGCGCCTTTTATATTCGCCAACTTTAACGGCACCGTGGGCGATGTAGATGTACTTACACACGAAGCCGGTCACGCGTTTCAATGCTTCGAAAGCCGCAACTTTGAGGTAGAGGAATACTACTGGCCTACTATGGAAAGCTGCGAAATACACAGCATGAGTATGGAGCACCTTACCTACCCGTGGATGAAACTTTTCTTTGGTGCCGATACCGATAAATACAAGTTTGTCCACCTGTCGTCTAACATACTGTTTTTACCTTATGGTGTAGCGGTAGATGAGTTTCAGCATATAGTATATGCCAACCCCGATATGACACCTGCCGAGCGTAAACAAACCTGGCTGCAGATGGAAAAGAAATACCGCCCATGGATGGACTATGATGGTATAGACTACCTGGAGCGCGGCGGTTTCTGGCAACGCCAGGGCCACATATACCGCTCGCCGTTTTACTATATAGACTACTGCCTGGCACAGCTTTGCGCCTTCCAGTTCTGGAGCCGCAGCCAGCAAGATTTTACCAGTGCCTGGAACGACTACCTGCGCCTGTGCAAAGCCGGTGGCAGCGATTCGTTTTTAGGTTTGGTTAAACTGGCAGGTTTGCAATCGCCGTTTAATAAAGAGGTGTTTGGCCCGCTGTTTACCGAGCTGGAAAACTACCTGAACACCTTTGATGATATGAAGATGTAAGCCTGTTTGGCCAACATATACTTTACAAAATAAACCCTGCCGTGCATACGGCAGGGTTTATTTTTTTAGGGGCTTTTACAAACCATGTTAACACCCTTGTCTCGCAAATAATTAATTGTCAGCGTATTGTAAATTTCAATGTTAATACCCCTACCCCCTATTGTGTTAAGCCTACATATTTTATATATAAATTATTAATATGTTTTTAGTGCAAAAAATGGTATCTCTCTTTGTAGTTGGCTATGCAGCTCAATTTAATTTGTATGGCAACCCAACACCGCGCAGCGGCCGTCTGTTTGTAGCAAGCCGCAGAAACGCTGTGCACCATGGGTGCCGCCTGTTTCAGGCTGCAAGTGTCGGACGTTGCTTCTGCCGGGGTGATCGCTTGAATGAATAAGCGCATATGGCAGCAAGGTCCCGCCCCTATTTATCTTAGCGGAGCCCCTTCTAGAAAACAAAGAACGGGACCGGATCTACTTGACTAATAGAGAAATAGGTATGTTTCAAACACGTTAGGCAATAACACATATCTTAAATTAAGCAATATGTATATTTTAAAATTAAACTTTTTAAGTTTGTATTGGCTGATTTTACTAATTTCTATTTAGGTTCATTAACAGTGAACTAATCACAATCATTAGCAAGTGAAATTTAGACAGTTGGGGTTTACATATACAATACTATTGGGATTGTCCGCATACATAGTATTAGTAGTTATTTGGGGTAGTATCTATTACAGGTTTGATGCAATAAAATACACAACAAATACTTCTGGCAAACCAGGACTGTGGGATGCTATGTATTTTAGCTGTATATCCTTTGGCACTATTGGTTATGGAGATATAATACCATCAGGGCGTGCAGGCCAAATAATTGTTCTACTCGAGTCAATGAGTTCCATTTTATTTATTGCACTTTATGGCGGTAGAATTACGTACCTTTTTCTTAAGAGACCAGAGAATATTATAATAACAGACAATATACACATCCGGCCTTTAGAAAAAGACATTCTCTTTTCCATTCGTATTGGAAACAAGGGGCGAAGCCTAGTTGATTGTAGACTCGATATTGATATATTGCAAATACGCGATAACATAAAAAGAATTATTCATAAGGAAACCTTCTTGTCTTCACTACTAGAATACTCCTGGCGACCAGCATTAACATTAAATAATACAGAAAACGCCTTGTTTTTAGAAAAATTCAAAATTTTCTACAACCAACCTGATTGTTCACTTATAAGAATCACAATGAGAGGTTCGGACATTGCAACAGGTGAGGTCGTTGCCATATACAAATACTACAAAGCAGAAGATATTAAAATTTCTGGAGATTATTTGCCATTGTATAATTGGCAAGGATTTGTAAGAACAAAACCAATTTGGGAAAACAATAACAAAACTTACGAGGCAACTAAAGAGAAAACACTTTGGGCTAGCGGTTTTTTAAAAACCTAACATATTATCATCTTTTACAAGCAACTATATAAGGCGATGCGCTCCAAAATATCGCACTCTTTCTCATTGTAAATATTAATTATCATGAAAGTAGAAGAATATTATGCATCTATGGGAAATTCAATCGGTGTTATTTTAGCTGAATCCCTAAAAGATAAGGACTTAACATTATTATCAACCAATCATTTGTTTCTAAATGACCTTGAAATTTGGTTAGAAATATTGAAAAACAGGCCAGAAATTGATATACTTAAAAATGCTGTGAAAGAATACCAAATTGCAATTCTTACTTGCAATCTTGGTCTCTATCAGCAAGCCTTTATGGGGTTGCGATTTTTTCTAGAAAGAACATTAACTGCTATCTTATTTTCAGGAAATGAAGTAGAATTGAATTTATGGAAAATTGGTGAGCGCGACACTTACTGGAACGAAATCGTTGCTGATGACAAAGGCGTTTTTTCGTCGAAATTTTGCAAGGCTTTTTTTCCGGAACTAAAAAATGAAATTGCTCACTTCTTAGCAATTACGAAAAAGGTTTATAGAGAGACTTCTGAGTATGTTCATGGGAATAAAACTGTACTTGACAAAATTCCGAGCACATTACAATACTCTAACGATCTATTTAATGAATGGAATACAAAGGCTGATATTATTAAAAGGGTACTTTTATTTGCTTTTTGTTTAAGATATTTGAAAAATATATCCATTCAAGAAAAAATCAAGTTAGATACTTGCCTATCAGAACAATTTAAGACAGTTAAGCCAATTATAGAAGAAATACAAAATCAAAATGCCTGAGTTATTATTTAGAACAGAAGACATTTCAAACGATGAAATACTTGAATTGTTCGTTGAAACCAACCAAGACAGGGAAATTATTGATAAGCTAAAATCAATTTCTCCTACTATTTTGGTAGGTAGCCGTGGTGTTGGCAAATCTTTCCTAATGAAAGTTGCCGAAGAAGAATTAAATAATAATTTCTCTTCAGAAAAAATACTCCCAGTCTATCTGACTTTTAATAAAAGCTCTTTGATACATTCCAGTGATCCTAAACAATTCACTCATTGGATGCTTTCTTTGATTTGTTCTAGAATAATAAGACAACTTCGAAAAAAGGGGCTTTTAGCAACGCTACCACCATCGATTAATGTTATTAGTGGTGGGGTATACTCCGAGACTTCATCAAAAATTGAGGAAGTTGCAAATGCCTATGAAAATTCTTGGAAAAACAGTCTAGATGATAAATACATAAAGACAATCCCTACAATAGAAAATTTTAAAGATGCTATTCAAGAATTATGTGAAGAGTTAGAAATTAGGAGAGTTAATCTATTAATTGATGAGGCAGCTCACATATTTAGACCAGAACAACAACGGCAATTTTTTACTCTATTTCGTGATTTAAGATCTCCTTATATTTCTTGCAATGCTGCAGTTTATCCCGGAGTAACAGCATATGGTGAGGTTTTTCAATACACACAAGACGCAACGTTTATCAGTGTAAATAGAGATATTTTATCTGCTACATATGTTGACAGAATGAGAGAAATAGTTGAAAAACAAGCTAATTCTGATAGTAGATTATTAAACGAAATTTCTAGAAATCGTAACAATTTTGAAATTTTAGCTTATGCTTCCTCTGGTAATCCTCGCTTTTTACTTAAAACCGTTTCAAGGACATCTAACATGAATTCAGCACAGCTAAATGATACTTTGCGTGAATTTTACAAAGTTGAGTTATTAGCCGAGCATTCTAATTTAAATGAAAAATACCCCGGTCATAGAGGATTAATTGATTGGGGGCGTAGCTTTGTAGAAAATGTATTATTGCCCGAAATTCAAAAGAAGAATAGTACTTATTTACAAGATGATAAGCAAACCTCATGCTTTTTTTGGATACACAAAGATGCTCCAAGAACTGTTAAAGAAGCTCTTAGATTATTGGAATATACAGGGATTATACAAGAGCATGGTAAAGGTATAAAGTCTTCTAGTTCTGAAGTTGGCACTAGGTATCTAGTTAATTTGGGATGTTTATTTTCTCAAGAATCAACTCCATCAAGTAGCTCATTACCTATTGCAAGAAATATTACTCCAAAAAAAATGACAGAGTTTGGAATGAATAATCCAAATTTTAAAAAATTGATTGATGAAATCCCTGATTTTGAAGAAAAAGATGTGACCGCCATTCTTGAGAAGGAATTGAATAAGCCTATAGATGTTCTCGACTTATCAAATTGGATAAAAGAAACACTAAGGAAGATTAACATAAATACAGTTCGTGATATATTAAATACTACAGAAACATACCTAAAAACAGCCTACTATGTAGGCGAAAAGAGGGCTAGATTGGTTAAAAGTGCGGCAATAGCAGCTGTATATGAATATTTGAATGGTTGATTTATAGCCATTGTGTGTCCCCGCTGTGCCTACTGCTGAAGTAGTGTAATATGGCACCCCGTTCTTCTTTAGCGCTCCACAGCATGGTTTCGAAGTTCTTACAAAACGAAAATTGCACTACTTACAATGCTACTGACTACCAAGTTTGTCAACTTTATAAAAGTTGACAAATCTCCCAATAAACAGTAAGTCTCC
This sequence comes from uncultured Chitinophaga sp., assembly GCA_964423405.1. Lineage (GTDB taxonomy): Bacteria > Bacteroidota > Bacteroidia > Chitinophagales > LD1 > Bog-950. Next base: position 72,739 of record CAYREY010000013.1, read on the forward strand.
CGCTCTTCGAAGTGTTCCGTAGGGTCACTTCAAAAAACGCGGTAGCCCCGGGTTTCAACCCGGGGTAGCAAACCATAAAAAGTGTAATTGAGTGCCGTAGGTACAATACCTGTTACAGATAGTTACGCTGTAGTTGGAGCTTATCTACTTTAATACAATAACACCAGCCACTAAGCTTTGTGTAGTATTAAAACTGCCTAACCGCCCGTACCTCTACCGGTATGGTAGTGCCTACCTGCATACCCGGGCCCGCTGTGGTGCTTTTATCGTATGCCGACTTACCATAGTACCCCAGGTTGGTTACTGTTATCAGATAAGCGGTATTGGCATCTACCTCGGCCGACGACCAGTAGAAAGAGCCCCATAAACCAACAAGATAAGTAGGGTTACTCAAAAGTATCTGGTAAAACTCATCAGGCGAAGGCAAATACCAATCAGAATAACCACCATACGTAAGGTTACTGCATAGCGCGGCGGCATAGTTGCCGCTGCCTTGCGCACTAACAATAGTAGCGGTATTCTGGCTACCAGTGCCTATAGTTATACCGGTAGCATTGGTTACTACATAGCTACCGTTGTACCAGGGTACCGTATTGGCAATACTGCTATCGGTATATACCATACCGTGTGTGCCGGTGTTATCGGTGTAAAACACAATGCCGCCCTGTGTATGCTCGCCAATAGTATAACCGGTATAAAAAGTCATATCGCTGCCATAAGCAGTGCCATATACATTGGTTATTTTAATGCGGTAGTGGTAAGTAGTTACCGGTGTAAGCCCGTTAAGTGCCGCACTTACCGAATCGCCGGTGCCGTTTACCGTAGCCGGTGCTGCTGCTATGGTTTGGCCGTAAGCTGTGGTGGGACCATATTCAAAACTTACGGTGGTAGCCTGGTTGTTGGCATTAACCCAACCATGTAACACAGCCTGTACAGATTTTACGTTGGTTGCAGCTACAGTAACTGCATCAGTCGATGTAGCAGCTGTTGTAAAACTGCGGACCTCACCATAGCCTACACCTGCGTCATTTAGCGCATACGCGCGTATATAATACAGCGTATTACCGGTTAAGCCAGATATATTGGCGCTAAACGAACCGGTACCTGCGCTACCGTCGTTGGCTTTGTAATCGCCTATACCCGGCTCACCGGTAGTGCTCCAGCACACCCCGCGCTCAGTAACCGGCGAACCGC
>CAYREY010000014.1:0-56012 GCA_964423405.1 uncultured Chitinophaga sp.
GATGAAACTAGAACTGCCAAGCGGCGTGGAGGTTGAAATCAAAGCATAAGTAGCTGCTGCAAGTTAGAAGTAGGAAGTTAGAAGGACGAAGTTGTAAATGCATATTTTCGTATTTCCCACTTTGTAATTCTTTGTTAAATAGAAAGTATTTTATCATTTATGAGCCTTTAAATGGCTCCTCTAAAACCAAATAGAAATGAAAGGAATTATCGGAAAAAAAGCGGGTATGACCAGCGTGTTCGATAACGGCAAACTAACTGCTGTTACCGTAATAGAAGCAGGCCCGTGTGTTATTACACAAGTTAAAACTGTAGAAAAAGACGGTTATACAGCTACACAGCTGGCTTTTGATGAGAAGAAGGAAAAACACACTCCTAAAGGTCTTCAGGGCCACTTCAAAAAAGCCAACACCACCCCTAAACGTAAAGTGGTTGAGTTCCGCGATTACGATTATGGTAAACCGGTAGGTGAAGTTGTAACTGCCGAGGCTTTTGCCGAAGGCGATACCGTAAACGTAATAGGTACCTCTAAAGGTAAAGGTTTCCAGGGTGTTGTTAAACGCCACGGATTCTCGGGTGTGGGTATGGGTTCTCACGGTCAGCACGATCGTCAGCGTGCTCCGGGTTCAATGGGCGCCTCGTCAGATCCTTCACACGTATTCAAAGGTCTGCGCATGGCCGGCCGCACAGGCGGTAACCGCGTAGAAACCCTTAACCTGAAAGTAGTGAAGGTTATGGCAGCAGAGAACCTGATCCTTATCAAAGGTTCGGTTCCGGGAGCAATAGGCTCTTATGTTATTATCGAAGGGTAGTTCCTGTACGGCTTAGGCCAAGCAGGGTCCCGATAAAGGAAAGTGAAAGGTCCCCCGAATTTTTTCGGGGGATTTTTTCGTTTAATAAGTTATATCTTTACAATATGGCATCTAATAAATTTTTCAGAAAACTAACTAACCGCGATGTTGCTTTTGGCATTGGGCGTAAAGCAACCGAAGAAGAGCTTCAGGAGTATCTTGAACGCCCGGTAGGTAAGTTTAAAGATGCTAAAGATGTACTAAAGGAAATAAAGGCCGACCTTAAACAGCAAAGAGTAAAGCGTAAGGCATCGTGAATTTGTATATCAGCGAGACCGCTCAAACCAAAATGCGGGATGTGGCAGAGTTTGTAGACGAACTTAACCTGCCTGGTGCCGGAGATAGATGGATAGAAAGGCTGATTGATTTTTTGCTGGACCATTCAAAATTAGATAATGTTCAGTGGCAATTGTGTAACAATGTGGCATTGGCATCAAAATTTTATTCCTGCCTTCAGTACAACGGTTGGGTTATTGCCTTTAGAATTGAATACGGCGAATTTAGAGTGTATGACTTTATACATGGTTCGTTACTTACGTAATAAATTATGCAGGGTATATTAACCAGATTTGATGCTCAGCCCTTTTCAGGTGTATTGTCGTTATGCGAAAGTCTTTTATATGGCTATGCAGTAACTGTGTTATTGCTGTTTATAATACGCTATATAGCCGGCAAGCCGGTGTGGCTGATAAACCTGCTCTCCATAGCCAACTATATTGTTTTGGGTATTGCCGTTTTTAGGTTAGCTAATTCGCTATGGAGCCTCATTAATTTATACCAATCGGGTTACCTGTACGAGCAATACGCCTTTTATAACAGAGTGCTCGGAGTGTATTGGTGGGCGTATCCGGCCATGTATGTAGCCCAGCTATTACCGCTGCTGTTTGTTTTTAAAAAGGTACGAACCGGATTCGGGTTGCCCATTATATTGCTGCTATCTTCGGGAGTATTTATAGAGCGATATATTATCATTTACACGTCGCTAATGGATGATTTTTTGCCCGCTACCTGGAGCTATCACCTGGAGCCATTTTTGCTTGGATTACTATGCAATTTTTGTGCTTTTGGCCTGTTAATGGCCCTTATTTTATTTATTCAGCGTATTTGGAAGATGTTTGCCGTTAAACAAGTGCTTTTTTAATAAAAAGGCATCAGAAATATGATTTTGGCAACTTTCAAGTTAGTGTAGCTAATAGTTGCCAGTTGCCTATAATAATCCCCACTTTATTTTGAAAATCCCTCTATGTAGTTATATTTGCGTCCCTTTTGTGTAAAGGGGTGAGGGGCTATTGCCGTTAGTGAACGCTAAAAGCCACTCAAGCAGGGAGTTAAATAGGGGCATGGTGCAATGGTAGCATACCGGTCTCCAAAACCGTTGATGTCAGTTCGAATCTGGCTGCCCCTGCTAAAAGGCATTGAAGTAATTAGAAGTAACAGACAAAAAACGACAATGGAAAAAGTTACGTTATACTTTCAGGAAGCTTACGATGAGCTGGTAAACAAAGTATCATGGCCTACCTGGACAGAACTACAGGAAAGCGCTGTAGTGGTGCTGGTTACCTCGTTGCTTATCTCAGTTATTGTTTTGGGTATAGATCTGGCTTTCAAAACCGGAACCCAGGAACTTTATAAAGCTATAATAAAATAAGCTATGGCAGAGGGTAAAAAATGGTATGTAACACGTGTCATTAGTGGTCAGGAGAAAAAAATCCGCGAGCACATACTGATGGAGGTGAAACGAAACAAATGGGAAGCTATAGTTACAAATATACTGGTACCTACCGAGAAGATATATACTATAAAGGCTGGTAAAAAAACCATAAAGGATAAAACCCTTTTTCCGGGCTATATCTACATAGAGGTGGAAGACAAACGTATGACACAGGAAATGTGGATGAGCGTGCGTCAGGTACATGGTGTGCTGGGCTTTTTGGGTACACTAAGCCGTGCCGAAGAAGTGAAAGTACTGGGTAAAGCCGATGAGATGCTGGATGCCGGCGAAACAATGGCCGAACCATTTATTATTAACGAAGATGTGAAGATAGTAGATGGTGCTTTCAACGACTTTATCGGCACTATCGAAGAGATAAACAACGAGAAGAAAAAGCTGAAAGTAGTAGTTAAAATTTTCGGCCGTAAAACACCTGTAGAAGTTAGCTTTATGCAGGTAGAAAAAATAAGCTAACAGCAATAGTAACGACACAAATTAGTATAACGATTAACATTAAATACAATGGCAAAGGAAATTCAAACATTCATCAAGCTACAGGTTAAAGGCGGTCAGGCTAACCCGGCTCCACCAATCGGCCCGGCTCTGGGTTCAAAAGGTGTGAACATTATGGAGTTCTGCAAGCGCTTCAACGCTCAAACGCAGGATAAACAAGGCAAGATTCTACCGTGTGTAATTACCGTTTACACCGATAAGAGCTTCGACTTTATTATCAAAACCCCACCAGCCCACGCACTGTTGATGGAGTACACCAAAAAGCAGTCAGGTTCTGCCGAGCCTAACCGTAAAAAAATTGGTGTGGTTAGTAGCGATATCATCCGCAAAATTGCAGAAGAAAAAATGCCCGACCTTAACTGCTTCACAGTTGAGTCAGCTATGAGCATGGTGGCAGGTTCTGCTAAAAGCGCTGGTTTTAACGTAGAAGGATACTAGAAAATTTTTGAAGTGTGATTTTTGGTTTTGGAATTTAAATCCCAAATCATACTTCCTGAATCAAACATATTTTATTCACGAGGGAGGAGTCCATTGCTCCGGCTAACCTCAAAATTTCATAACAATGAACGCAACTAAAAAAAGAAAAGCCGTAGACGGCAAAGTTGACAAAGCAAAGCTATACTCACTTAGCGATGCTACCAAATTGGTTAAAGAAGTAAGCACCTGCAAATTCGATGCATCGGTTGACCTTCACATTCAATTGGGTGTAGACCCTAAAAAAGCCGACCAGGCTATCCGCGGTACAACCGCCCTGCCACACGGTACTGGTAAAACCAAACGTGTACTGGTATTAACCACTCCCGACAAAGAAGAGGAGGCTAAAAAAGCTGGTGCCGATTTCGTAGGTCTTGATGAGTTTGTTCAAAAAATCGAACAAGGCTGGATGGATTTCGAAGTGGTTATCGCTTCGCCAAACGTAATGGCTAAAATTGCGAAAATTGGTAAAGTGTTAGGCCCTCGTAACTTAATGCCAAACCCTAAATCGGGTACTGTAACTCCCGAGGTTGGCAAAGCTGTAGAAGAAGTAAAGAAAGGTAAAATAGCATTTAAGGTAGATAAGTTTGGTATCGTGCACACTTCGGTAGGCCGTGTATCGTTCAGCGCTCAGCAGCTTAACGAAAACGCCGAGGCTTTGCTGCAAACGCTAAGCAAACTTAAACCTGCTACTGCTAAAGGTGTTTACTTCAAAGGTATCAGCATGGCTTCTACCATGAGCCCTGGTATCAATGTAGATTACAAAACTGTTGCAGGACTTTAATAACTATTGAATCACTTTATAATCTGATATAAAATGGATAAGAATCAAAAGAACCAGGAAATTGCCGAGCTTAAAGAAAAGTTCAGCAACTCATCATATTTCTACATTACCGATTCATCTACCTTAACTGTAGAGAAAATCAACAAATTCCGTCGCCTTTGCTTTAACAGCGGCATCGAGTACCGTGTTTCTAAAAACACGCTGATACGCAAAGCCCTTGAGCAGGTTGGTGGCAACTACGAAGCCCTTTACCCGCTGCTTAACGGCCCTACCGGTGTAATGTTTGGTACCGATGGTGCTACTCCGGCTAAGGTTATTAAAGAGTTCAGAAAAGACGGCGAGCGCCCAATACTAAAAGGTGCTTACATCGATAGCGATGTATTTGTAGGCGATAACCAGTTGGCTACACTTGCTTCACTAAAGAGCAAAGCAGAGCTTATCGGCGATATCATCGGTTTGCTGCAGTCTCCTGCAAAGAACGTTATCAGCGCTCTTCAGGGTTCATCTGGCCAGAAAATTGCCGGTTTGTTGAAAGCAATCGAAGAGAAAAAATAACACTTGCTTTAGCAAAACATTTAATACAAAGTCCGTTCGGTTTCGAACGGACTTTTTTATTTTCAGCACATGCTTAAGTGGCTCGGGCAGTATTTTACATTTACCAAAGGCGAACAGCGGGGTATAATTGCTCTTATTGTATTATGTCTGCTGGTATTTATAGCGCCTCGGGTGTATCTGTATTTTAAACCGGTAAAGCCTTCAAGTAATACAGCTATCCAACAGCAGATCGATGCCTTTATAGCAGTGTATGAAAAGCAGCATACAGATAGCGTTACCGCCGAAAGTAGCTCCGTTCAACACCGCAACAGTAGCTATAAAGCCAGCAACACAGAAGCAATTTATGTACTGGATATTAATACAGCCACTGCTACCGATTTTGAAAAGCTGCGGGGCATAGGTCCTGTGCTGGCAACACGCATAGTCAAGTTCAGAACCGTACTGGGTGGCTTTGCCAGTGTGGCGCAACTGCACGAAGTATATGGCCTGCCAGATAGTACCTACAAGCACATCAGCCACCAACTAACGGTAAAAGCAGGAGAGGTGCAGCAAATAAACATTAATGCCGGTAGTTATAAAGATTTTAAAGCGCACCCTTACCTGCGCCCGTTTGCTAAGGATATAGAAAGCTACCGCAGCAAAAACGGCAACTACAAACAAACTATCGACCTGAAAAACATAACCGGCATAACCGATAGCATATACCGCAAGGTGGCACCTTATATCACCGTTGAGTGAGTTTTTTTTATGAGGTACATTTCTTACAAAATAAGAATGGCCTTGTGATTTTTAGCCAAAAGTCACACAGCCTTGAACTTTCTTTGTTACTTTCTTTGGTTCAAGCCAAAGAAAGTAAAAGCTAAAATGGACATCGTGTTATTTCTTTTTACTGGCGGACCCTTTACAGCATCTCCTCCTTAACCCGGTAGTTCACCCCACGTGTTTTAAGGTAGCCCAGTATAAAACTGAAACTGTTATTGTCATCGCCCAGCATTTCCGGCGATATGATGCCGCGCTTTTTATACTGACCGTTTAGTACCAGGTTAGCTGTAGCAGTAGCGGTATAGCCCGTGGTGCGCGCCATGCTGCTGGTTTTAGTAGTAGTGTTGTAGCGGTCATACAAATCGTAAGTGTACCGCTTGGCTTTACCTTTCTCTTCACCTTCTACAATTACCCGCATTACAGTAAAGTCTTCTTCGCCCTCTTCGTACTTCCATTGCGGAAAAAGTATTTTACCCGCCATATCAACCGGACGCACTTTAGCCCCGTTTACTTCTACTTCTTCGGTGCTGAAAAAACCTGCATCCCGCAGGCTTTTCATCAGCTCTACATGGCCGGGGTAGCGCAGGGTTTTCTCCACCATATCGGGTACCTCCAGGTTTAGCAGGGTACGTAGCCCATCAGTGTTAAACGATTCCAGCGTGCCTACACCCTCAAAATCTACAAACTCTGTTTCAGATAAGGCAGGTTTGGTTACAACCTCACCTTTCTCTACCAGCCGTGCCGGGCGCGTGTATTCTTCAATTACATCTACCGGCGAAAAGGGGGCCTTGTATTGCCAGGGCATGCGGCGCTCAACCGGCAGGCCACCTACCATACATACAAACCTGGCCACCTTCATGCGTTTATAGTGGTAGCCTAATATCAGGTTGTCCATACCCGGGGCCACGCCGCAATCTACTATGGCAGTAACCTTGTTTTGCCGGGCCAGTAAATCAAGCCTGAACGGGTCTTCGGGAAAAAACGATATATCTACAATATTCTTTTTGGCATTCACTACTGCTTTTAGCATCTCAAAGCCCATAAAGCCGGGCACGGCACCCATTACCAGGTCGGCAGTTGCCACTACCTTCTTAATTTCAGCAGGGTCGGCCAGGTCGGCCTCTATGGTTTTAATTTTACCGCCTTTTTGCGCCAGTGTCAGGTTGGCCTTGCTCTTATCTACCGAGGTAACCTCGTAGCTTTTGGCCAGGTCGGCAGCCAGCGTACGGCCCACCATGCCGGCTCCTAATACAGTGATTTTCTTTTTCATACAGGGGTTAAGTTAGCGTTGGTTTTCACCTATAAAAACCAGCAGGCTAGTATAAGCTGTTCTTTTTGTTAAATCTGATGTAACTTACAAGCCCAAACTAAGCAAATTTTGGCCTAAAATGTTTGCATAAAAGTTAATGAATGATATATTTGCCGTCCGTTTTAAAGGGGCTTCCAACTTTTTTTCAACGGAACGTTTTCAAAAGCCCTGTTTACCGATGTGTGTTACAGCATTTGGGTAGTCAGGGTACTTAGAAAACAAAACATGGTATAACAAACAATTAAAAACTCATAACAATGGCAGATTTAAAAGCATTAGCTGAAACATTGGTAAATCTTTCAGTAAAAGACGTACAAGAACTAGCATCTATTCTTAAAGCTGACTACGGTATCGAACCGGCTGCTGCTGCTGTAGCTGTTGCTGCAGGTCCAGGCGCTGGCCCGGCTGCTGCTGCTGAAAAAACTGAATTCGACGTAATTCTGAAAAGCGCTGGCGCTCAGAAACTGAACGTAGTTAAGGTTGTAAAAGACCTTACCGGCCTTGGCTTGAAAGAAGCTAAAGACCTGGTTGATGGTGCACCAAAACCAGTTAAAGAGAAAGTAGACAAAGCAACTGCTGAAGATCTGAAAAAGAAACTTGAAGAAGCAGGTGCTGAAGTAGAAGTTAAGTAATTAACTCCACCTTGGTAACATATAAAAGCCCTCTGAGCAATCAGAGGGCTTTTTGTTTTCAAAGCCTATCGGTACCTTAAGGGTATATACCCATATAATTTTTTTCTATATCCCGATGACTGCATAACATCATTCGTTGTCCCACATATAGCTTTGCACTGTTAAAAAGGTATGCGATAAAAAATAGCCGGTTGAAATAATCAACCGGCTACCACTGTGCCCGAGAAGGGACTCGAACCCCCATGCCTTGCAGCACTCGCACCTGAAACGAGCGCGTCTACCAATTTCGCCACCCGGGCAAGTTTGCTTCCGGTTTCCGGTTTTAAGGCCGGGATCCGGCTGGTATTAGGAACCGCAACAACAGTTGCGCTTCGCTTCGTTCAGAGGGTGGCAAATGTAATCTTTCAGTTGTAATTATAAAACCCGCGGCCCGTTTTTTTACCTAAGTGCCCGGCATCTACCTTTTGCTGCTGTATGCGGTTAGGGCGGAACTTCGCATCCTGATGGAACGATTCGAACAGCGATGAAGTAACGGCAAAGTTAATATCGTTGCCTACATGGTCCATAAGTTTAAAAGGTCCCATTTTAAAACCGGCGCTTTCCATCAGCGCATCTATGGTTTCAATAGGGGCTACTTTCTCTTCCAGCAATTTCAGGCTCTCTACATAATAGTGGCGTGCCACGCGGTTGGTTATAAAGCCCGGCGAGTCGGCGCACATAATGGGTGTTTTGCCAACCGCTACCGATAGCTGATAAATAGCATCGGCCACCTCTTTGCTGGTTTCGGCACCGCTTATTACCTCTACCAGTTTCATTAAATGGGCAGGGTTAAAAAAGTGCATGCCCACCACGCGCTGCGGGTTGGCAATGCCTTTGGCTATACGCGTAACGGGTATAGAGGATGTGTTGGTGGCCAGTATGGTTTCTGCGCTGTTTATATCTGCCAGTTTGGTGAACAGTTCGCGCTTTACTTCCAGTTTTTCTACAATAGCTTCTACAATCAAATCGCCCACCAGGGTATTTACATCGGTAGTGTAGCTAATGCGGCCTAGGGTGGCTGTTTTGTCGGCTTCGCTTAGTTTACCTTTGGCTACAGCACCTGCCAGGTTTTTTTCAATATCGGCTTTCGCTTTATCTAATTGCTGGGTGTTTAAATCGTACAGCACTACCGTTAAGCCACTTTGTGCAAATACCTGTGCAATGCCGGCACCCATAGCGCCGGCGCCTGCTACGCCTGTTTGTTTGATGGTCATGATGTGAATTTAACAGAGAAAGTGAGATTGCAAATATAAACTACAATTCAAACGATTTTGTGTAACGAACCAAATGCGTGGAAGGGGTTGTTCTATTGTCAATAAGTCGCCATAATTCACAATCTATTTTACTCGCATCCGGAAAAACAAACAACTGTATACCTGTTTCGAAATTTATTTCAAGGCCTCCAAAAACATCTGCTTTACAACTTATTACAATGGGTTGAAACTGAATCAAGAAATTACTCAATTTCACATCCCGCAGATTCGCATTAGCCTTATCCCAATCAAAGTTTTCATCAAATGCCTGATTTTCATTGGCCGGCTCAAATATGTCGTTACTGGCAACAATAATTTTCTCTGCGTCTCTCAAATGCCATGGGCACTGAATATGAAGGCCAAATTCACCAACCTCCATCATTCTATCCCTTTTTTTGCTTAGCCGGCTAGTCGTTCCAAATTTCAGGCATTCCATGTTTGCGGCTCTGCTGGTGGTGCTTAAATTAAGCCCAATAAGCGCAGTAAGAATGTTGGTTACCTCTTCACTCATGTGTTAGCGTGTCTAAACGAAAGCTTTGGTGATTGTTTAAATTTAAGGTTCAAATGTAGCAGGTATTGGGGAAATGAAAATCTGATTGTATCACCGCTATTAGCTAATTTTGCCCTATAAACAGTAAACTTTAACCATAAACTAACAGTAAATTGGTGTAGGTTTGCCCACTTAAATTGATACATGATAAAATTTGAGCAGTTTGAATTGAAAAACGGGCTAAAGGTAATAGTGCACGAAGATCCCTCTACTACCATGGCCGCGGTAAACATACTTTACAAAGTAGGTTCGCGCGATGAAGATGCCAGCCAGACCGGCTTTGCACACCTGTTCGAGCACTTTATGTTCGAAGGCTCGGTAAACATACCCGAGTTTGATACACCACTACAAAATGCAGGTGGAGAGAACAACGCCTTTACCAGTACCGATATAACCAACTATTACGATATACTGCCGGCCAATAACCTGGAAACTGCTTTCTGGCTGGAGAGCGACCGCATGCTATCGCTAGCGTTTGAAGAAGAAAGCCTGGCTACGCAGAAGAATGTGGTAATGGAAGAGTTTAAGGAGCATTACATTAACCAGCCTTACGGCGATGTATGGCATAAAATGTGCGACCTGGCTTACAAGGTACACCCGTACCGCTGGCCGGTTATAGGCCTTAACCTGCAGCATATAGAGCAGGTTAAAATGCAAAGCGCCCGCGATTTTTATTTTAAATACTACCGCCCCAACAACGCGGTAATGGTAGTAGCCGGTAACGTTAAAACCGCGCAGATACAAAAGCTGGCCGAAAAATGGTTTGGCGAAATACCATCGGGCGAAAAGATAATACGTAACCTGCCGCAGGAGCCTGTACAAAACGAAGAGCGCATACTGGAAGTAAAAGCCGATGTGCCTGTACATGCTTTGTACAAAGCCTATAAAATGGGTGCACGTACCGATGCCGATTTTTATGCGTCGGATTTACTGCGCGATATATTAAGCACCGGCGAATCATCGCGCCTGTACCAGCAACTGGTAAAAGAGAAAAAGCTGTTCAGCAGTATCAGTGCCTACAGCACCGAAACCATAGATGCCGGCATGTTGATGGTAGAAGGCCGGTTGGCGAAAGGGGTAGGTATAGATGAAGCTGACAAAGCTGTAACACAGGCACTGGAAGAAATGGTGACTACCAAAGTAACCGAAGAGGAATTAACCAAGGTGAAAAACAAAATAGAGGCTTATGTAACCTTTGGCGAAGTAAACGTGCTTAACCGTGCTATGAACCTGGCCTACTTTGATATGCTGGGTAACGCCGCCGGTGTTAACCACGAGATAGAAAAATACATGGCCGTAACACCCGATAGTCTGCAACAGGCTGCCGCCCGTATTTTTGATAAAAACAAAAGTAATACCATTAAGTATTTAAGTAATAACTAGTAAATATATTTTATAGAACCGGTTTCTGTACCTTGTGTGCAGGGTGGTTCTCCCCTCTCTGTAGGAGAGGGGAGATGCCGACAGGCAGAGGGGGGAGGCCGGTATTTAAGTAATAACTAAGCAAAGAACATGAGTATAAACAGAGCTATTGCTCCGGATATTAACCTGATAGATAAACTGGAATTTCCGCAGATTGAAAAAGTAACACTGGATAACGGTGTAGAAGTGTACCTGCTGAACGAAGGTGAGCAGGATGTAGTGAAAGTAGAGTTGATGTATAAAGCCGGTAAATGGTACGAAGCTAAAAACCTGGTAGCCGATTTAACCAACCGCATGCTGCGCGAAGGTACCGGTAGCAAAACAGCCAAACAACTGGCCGATACATTCGATTACTACGGTGCTAATTTTGGTAGTTCGGCTGGTTTCGAAACCGGCGGGGCATCGCTATATAGCCTTACCAAACACGTAGATAACCTGTTGCCGTTGCTGCACGAGATATTTGAAGATTCTGTTTTTCCGGAACATGAACTGGAAACTATCATCAGCAACCGCAAGCAGCGCCTGCTGGTAGATTTGAAGAAGAACGATTTTGTAGCTAACCGTCAGTTTATTGGGGCCTTATTTGGTTACAAGCACCCGTATGGCCGCATTACCGAGGTAAGCAATTTTGAAGACCTGACCGTTGCCGACCTGAAAGCACACTACAAAACCTATTACGACCCGGCTACGCTTATCATTATGGTGTCGGGTAAGTTTAACGATACGCTGGTAAAGCAACTTAATAATACCTTTGGTAAAAGACCTGCCAGCGCCGTTAAGCCCGGCGAGGGTTTAACCTATGCTATTGAACCAAGTACCGAACTGGTACACCATACCGAAAAAGCCGACTCGGTGCAGAGTGCTATACTGATAGGTAACCTTAGTATTAATAAAACGCATCCCGATTTTCTTAGGCTATCGGTACTTAATACCGTGTTTGGTGGCTACTTTGGTTCGCGCCTTATGAGCAATATACGCGAAGAGAAAGGTTATACCTATGGTGTACACTCAACCTTTGCATCGTACCCGCATGGTGGTTTTATCGAAATATCATCGGAGGTAGGTAAAGATGTACGCGAAGCTACGTTGAACGAAATTAAGTTTGAGATTGGTCGCCTGCGCACCGAACTGATACCTGGTGATGAACTGGATGTAGTAAAGAACTACATGAGCGGCAAAATACTGCGCAGTATAGATGGGCCTATGAAGTTTTCGGAAACACTTAAGGGCCTGCTGATATACAAGCAGGATGTAAGCTACATACAAAGCCTGCTGAACACCGTGCGCAATGTAACATCGGAAGAGTTACTGGAACTAGCCAATAAATATTTCGACTACGACAAAATGTATAAAGTAACGGTAGGGTAATTGCCATATCGCCATAAATGAAAAGGCCGCAGATACTATCTGTGGCCTTTTTTATGGTGTGGACTACGTCTTTTTTATAGTAAAATAGCCAATAATTGTACAAAACGGGCGTTTGCAACTAAACCGTTTCGGTATAACTCTTAATATTGTAACTATTATTGCGCCCGTGAAATTGAAATTGCTTTTAGTTCCGTTTTTGGTTACAGTGTTTTGTTTAACCGGATTTAGTCAGGTAATACTGGCCCCCGACCTGCAATGCGTGCAAAACGACCAGGTAAACGGCGATATTACCCTGTACTGGACTAACCCACCGGCCAATGCCTGTGGCGCGTTTGTACAGTACACTATTTATGGTTCGCCAACAGGTCCCGGTGGCCCGTACACCGCTACAGCTGTTACCAACCAGGCTGCTACCAGTTATTTGTTTACCGGTGCGTTGGGTGTATCTACTACCTGGTATTATTATATGGAGGCCAGCTATAACTGCGCTGGTGCTACCGTGTTGCAATCCGATACGGTAAATAACCTGAACCCTACCACCCCTACCATTGTAAATGTAAACGTAACCCCCGGTGGTAATGTTGAGTTTAACTGGCAACCCGGCCCATCGCCGCAAACCCAGTGTTATGTTATTTATTACTACCTGCCCAACGGTCTGGCAGTTCCGCTCGATACGGTTTGTGGTTATAACAGCACTACTTACCTGGATGTAACCGGCGACCCTACCAGCGGTTCGCTCGTGTACTCAATAGCTGCGCTGGATAGCTGCGGCAAAATAAGTGCCTACAGTACTTATCCGCACAATACACTTTTTGCTTCGGCTGCGTCGCAGGCCTGCCAAAGCCAGGTAGATCTCTCATGGAACCGCTATATTAACTGGCCACAGAGTGTGCTGCGTTACGAGGTATGGGTTAGCCGCAACGACAGTGCCTACGCTAAAGTAGCCGAGGTAGATACTGCCAACCTGGTTTATAACTATACGGGTTTTAATGATGGCGACTCGCTGTGTATATACATTAAAGCCGTAAGTGCTGCCGACTCTAACATTACCTCTAATAGTAATTATATGTGTATGCGGGCCTCTATTGTACAGCCCCCGCGCTATAATTATATTACCAATGCCACGGTAGATTTAAATAACCACATTACTGTTACCTGGATGATAGATTCGCTGGCTGAGTTGATTTACTACAAGGTACAGCGCAGCACCAATAATACCACCTACCAGCCGATAGAGCAGATAGCGGCACCAAGCCCATTGCGCCGGTTTGAAACTTATGAAGACTCTCTAGGGATTATGCCGCAGAATAACCCTTATTACTACAAAATTGTGGCTATTGACAGCTGCCAGACCCAGTTTGAATCGGGCGAAGTAAAAACCGTAAACCTTAAAGGTGAGTTATACGATTATTATATAGCCAACCTTACCTGGAACGATTTTGAACTGTTTGGTGCAACTGTAGTACGTTACAATCTGTACCGCAACATTACCGGTACGTATCAGTTAATACGTTCATTCACTCCGGGCACTAACAGCTACTCCGATTCGCTACAGCAGTTTTTAGATGCCAACGGCATATTCTGCTACCGCATAGAGGCAGTTTATGATCTTGATTTGCCGCTGGCAAATTATACAGCTACGCTATCTAGCTGGAGTAACGAGCAATGCATTATTCACCGCCCTATTATTTACATACCCAATGCCTTTGCACCCAATGGTGTAAACAATGTGTTTAAGCCAACTATTATATACGGCGAGCCCAAAGGGTATGTAATGACTATATTTAACCGCTATGGTGGTAAAGTATTTGAATCTACCGACCCGGAGGTAGGATGGGATGGAATAGACCACGGTAAAGAAGCCCAGCTTGGGGCTTATGCTTACCTGATACAGTTTTATGCCAATGATGGTGTGCAGGTAGAACGCAAGGGTATGGTGCTGCTGGTTAAATAACACTCTCCGTCATTGCGAGGATGATTTCGGCTTTGCGAAATCTGACGAAGCAATCTGCCGCACAAACAAAGTGGTTGCTACTTTTTATGTTGCTGGCAGTGTAATTACTTTACAGTGCTGCTGGTTAAAACACTATCTGTTACCGGATTTAAAAATTTCTCTATAAGATCCCTCGTTTTAACCGGTTCTTCTATCATCGGGCAATGGCCGCACTGGTCAATAATTTCAACAGCACTGCCTTTAATTGCTTTATGAAAGCGTTCTGCATGCTCTACCGGTATAATTTCATCGCCGCTACCCCAAATAATTAAGGTGGGGCGGGTTACCTTACTTATCAGCGATTCATCGGGAAACTGGTTGCTGGTTGCCAGGTTAAGCATGTGGGCTATGTTGCCATCGCGGTTGGTAAAACGGTTGTTCCGTAGTATAAATTCTGCCGGTATCGAGTCATCTTTAAAAAATGTACGTCGGGCACCCTCGCGGCTCATAAACATAGGCATGCCTTTATTAAACATCTGGCGTACCGATTTAAACTTAAACATCATCAGGTTGCCGGCAATTTTTTCCGAATCGTAGCCCGCAGGGTCCAGCAATACAATTTTGCGTACTTTATTGGGGTGGTCAATGGCGGTCATCCAGGTAGCCGCGCCGCCCATGCTGTTGCCTATTACATATACCGAATCGAGGTGCAGGGTATCCAGTATAAAAGTGATGTAGTCGCGGTAATCCTGCAGGTAATTTTCGTTTTCATTTACTGCCGGAAAATCCGACAGGCCAAACCCCGGTAAGTCTATACGTACTACACGGTACTTGTCTTTCATCAGGGCGGCCAGCTCGTTAAAGTTGGTGTACGAGCCACCAAAGCCGTGTATCATCAGCACCGGAAAGCCGCTGCCCTCATCGGTATAGTGTACCTCGGCATTGCGCCAGGTAATAAAGTGCGAAGCCGGAGAACCTAGGTCTTTTTTGGCCTGCTCTTTACTTATTATCATATCAGGCTGCAGCAGTATAAAAGTAAGCGGAACGAGGAAAATAGTAACCAGTGCAATGGCAATAAACCCCAGTTTCTTATTCATATTTCGGCATTTGAACGCCGAATATGCTTAAAAAAATGATATAGGTTTTGGAAACCGTACAGCTTTATTCATATTTGCGCATGGCAGCAAAAAAATCCTTCTCCGATAAATTCTCCTTTGAGGGAATAACTTTCGATGACGTTTTAATGGTTCCGGCTTACTCAGAGGTACTTCCGCGCGAGGTAGAAATAAGCACGCAACTAACCCGCAATATCCGCATTAATGTTCCCCTGGTGTCGGCCGCCATGGATACCGTAACCGAATCGGCACTGGCTATTGCCATAGCCCGCGAGGGCGGTATAGGCATACTGCACAAAAACATGAGCATAGAAAAACAGGCCGAAATGGTGCGTAAAGTTAAACGTGCCGACAGCGGCATGATAATAGACCCTATAATACTGGATGAAGATGCGATTGTGGGCCAGGCACACCGTATAATGAGCGAAAACCGTATTGGTGGTATTCCCATTGTAAGCAAAGCGGGTAAACTGGTAGGTATACTTACCAACCGCGACCTGCGTTTTGAGAAAAACATGAAACGCAAGGTAACGGATATAATGACCGTAGAAAAGCTGATTACCGCCCCTAAAGGCACCGATCTTAAACAAGCCGAGAAAATACTGGAGAAACATAAAATTGAAAAGCTGCCGGTGGTAGATACTGCTGGTAAACTGGTAGGCCTTATTACCTATAAGGATATACTGAAAGTTAAAAACCACCCGAACGGTTCTAAAGATAAATTCGGACGCTTGTTATGTGGGGCAGCCGTAGGTGTTACTGCCGATATGCTACAGCGTATAGAAGCGCTGGCTGCTGTAGGCGTAGATGTGGTTTGTATAGATACAGCACACGGCCACAGCCGCGGTGTATTACAATCAATAAAAAAAGCCAAGCAAACATTTAAGCACCTGGATATAGTAGGTGGTAACGTGGCTACCGAAGCCGGTGCCAAAGCCCTGATAGATGCCGGTGTAGATGGTGTGAAAGTAGGGGTGGGTCCTGGTTCTATATGTACTACGCGTATAGTAGCCGGTGTGGGTGTGCCACAGCTAACCGCCATATTTGAGGCTGCCAAAGCCGGTAAAAAAGCCGGTGTGCCAATTATAGCCGATGGCGGTATACGCTATACCGGCGATATTGTAAAAGCTATTGCTGCCGGTGCCGATACAGTAATGGCCGGTGGTATTTTTGCCGGTACCGACGAAAGCCCGGGCGAGACTATTATTTACGAAGGCCGTAAGTTTAAATCGTACCGTGGTATGGGTAGCGTAGAGGCTATGCAGGAGGGAAGTAAAGACCGCTATTTTCAGGATGTGGAGGAGGATATTAAAAAACTGGTACCCGAAGGTATAGTAGGCCGCGTGCCGTTTAAAGGCTCGGTGCAGGAGGTAATGTACCAATACATTGGTGGTTTGCGTGCCGGTATGGGTTACTGTGGCGCTAAAAATATTAAAGCATTACAGCAGGCGCAGTTTGTGCGTATTACCAACGCCGGTATGCAGGAGAGCCACCCGCACGATGTAATGATTACCAAAGAAAGCCCTAACTACTCGCGTAAGTAGTAACATATACTTGCCCGGTTTTAAAAACCGGGCAAGTCATTTTATTTATACTGCAAAACATCCGAAGTTTTTAAAACTTCGGATGTTTTTGTTTGATAGAGCATTTGTTTGTTATGCTTATAAATAGTACGTTCGGTAGAACAAATTAAAACAACATACAATGGGCTTATTCACCAACGAGTTTATTGACATAATAGAATGGGTAGATAACACCAACGATACGGTAGTGTGGAAGTTCCCTCGTTTTCAGAACGAGATAAAAATGGGCGCTAAGCTTACCGTACGCGAAAGCCAGCAGGCAGTGTTTTTTAACGAAGGCCGCATTGCCGATGTATTTAACCCAGGGCTGTACACATTACAAACCCAGAACATGCCCATACTAACCACCCTGATGGGTTGGAAGTACGGGTTCAACAGTCCGTTTAAGGCCGATGTGTTTTATGTAAGCACCAAACAGTTTATAGACCAGAAATGGGGAACACGTAATGCTATAACAGTTAATGATGACCGCTTTGGGTTACTGGAGTTGCGCGCTTTTGGCAATTTCAGTTTCAGGATAACCGATGCCGGTAAGTTTATAAAGGAAATAGCCGGTACACAAAATACCTACACTACCACCGAAATACTGGATCAGCTGCGCACGCTGGTAATAACCCGCTTTACCGACGCTATTGGCGAAGGCAAAATACCGGTAGAAAATTTTGCCGCTAACCTCGATGATTTATCGCAACTGTGTGCCACTAAAATTAACGCCGATTTTGAGAGCTACGGTATACAGGTTACGAAGTTTTTTGTAGAGAATGTTTCCATGCCGGACGAGGTGAAGAAGGAAATATTCGAATACTCGCGGCTGAACAAAATTGACATGCAGAAACTGGCGCAGTTTAAAGCCGCTAAGAGTATTGAAGAGGCGGCGCAGAACCCCGGTGGTGCCATGGGTACCGGTATGGGCTTTGGTATGGGGATGGGCATGGGTAATATGATGACCAACATGATGGCTAATCAACTAAACCAGCAGACACCGCCGCCGCTTACACAATATTTTGTAGCCGTTAATGGTCAGCAAACCGGTCCGTTTGTATTGGCGCAGTTAGCGCAAATGGCTCAAAATGGCCAGCTGAACCGCAACAGTATGATATGGAAAACGGGTATGGCCGATTGGGCACTGGCTTCTTCTATACCCGATGTTAATGCACTATTTTCAAACGTTCCACCACCACCACCGGCTGTTTGATTTATAAACTATAGTTGTGGCACAGGATATAACCTTTACACCGGTTAGTAATAAGCTGGCATGTAAAAACTGCGGGGCGCTAATGAAATTTGCACCCGGCACCAACAGCATTGTATGCGAATACTGCGGCTCTAAAAACGAAATAAGTGCCGAGCCATTACCTGGCAGACAGTTTGAAATAGATTACGAAAAATTTATTGCCAATAATGCTGCGGGCGATGTTACCCTGCAAGAGGTATATACCGTGCAATGCAATAAATGCGGCGCTACTACATCGCTAAACGATAACATAGTTTCTGACTGCTGCCCGTTTTGCAACACTGCACTGATAGTAAACAAGGGGCATACTAACCGCATAGTAAAACCACAATATCTGTTGCCGTTTGCCATAGAAAGTAACCGTGCTTTTGATGAGTTTAGAAAATGGATAAAGGGCCTGTGGTTTGCACCAAACGATTTGGTGCGCTATGCCGAAAATGCCGCTAAGCTGGCGGGTATGTATATGCCTTACTGGACTTATGATACCAATACCACTACCCGCTACAGTGGCCAGCGGGGTGATGATTATTGGGAAACGGAGTATTATACCACTACCCGTAATGGTAAAACGGTAACCGAATCGCGCAGGGTTAAAAAAACAAGATGGAGTAACGCATCGGGTACAGTGTACAATACATTTAACGATGTGCTGGTACTGGCCAGCGATTCACTACCGACAGAGTATGCCGAAAATCTGGAACCCTGGGACCTGGCCCAACTGGCCGTATACCGCGATGAGTATCTGGCGGGTTTTCGTACCGAGATATATAAGATAGACGTAGAGAAGGGGTTGTTACATGCCAAATATCTGATGCAGCCTGCTATTAATAATACTATATGCAACGATATAGGGGGCGATCATCAGCGTATTAGCAGTAGCAGTTCCGATTACCGCAATATTACCTTTAAGCATATATTACTGCCTATATGGATAAGCGCCTATAGCTACAACAATAAAGTATACAACTTTATGATTAACGGCCGCACCGGTGAGGTGCAGGGCCAGCGGCCATACAGTGCCATCAAAATTTTCTTTTTCGTATTGTTTATACTGGCAATAGTAGGGGCTGTGGTGTACTACATGAACCAGCAGAACAGCAGTTACTAAGCAACTACGTTATCGAACCGGGTTAGATAAAGAGTGGTTTACTTTACGTAAAACACAACCCCATGAATGCCCAACTACAAAGCGCACTTAATAAACTGGAAAGCGACCGCAAGGCATTGTTTGCTGAATTGCAACAATACCCGGATGATTTGCTGAACAGGAAACCATCGGAACATGCCTGGAGTGTAGTCGAGGTGATAGGCCATTTATTAACGGCCGAGGAGATGTCGCTGGCGTATTTGAAAAAGAAAGTGCAGGATACTTCTTCGGCAAGGCCGGAGGGATTAAAGCAAAAGTGGCGCTGGTTGCTGGTGCAAATAGTATTTACTTTTGATATTAAATTTAAAGCACCGGATATTGTAACCCCTAAAATGGGTTATACTACACTGGCCGAGCTGGATAAACGCTGGAGCGACACCCGTAGCCAGACGGCTGCCATACTAAATAAATTAAGTGATAAGGAACTTAACAGTCAGTTATGGAAACATGCTATAGCTGGCAAACTAAATCTGTATCACATGCTGGCGTTTTTCGGTATACATTTTAACCGGCACAAAAAGCAGATAGCCCGAACGCTGAAAGCTGTGAAGTAACAGGGGGCGATGGTTATTTAGAAGTCCACAGTTTACGTTCTCTTTCCAATATGCCTTCCGATAGCTCGGTTAGTATGTCTATTAGCTGTGCTGTTTTCTTCGCCCCTATAATGGTTTCAAAATCCTGTTTTATTATTTCTGAGCAGCTTATAAAGTAAAACATAAAGTCTACCCCCTCTTTGGTAATAGATATGATTTTAGAGCGCGAATCTTTAGGGTCGGTTTCGTAGCTGATAAAACCCTTATCGATAAGTGTGGCCACCATTTTGCTCATAGCCTGTTTACTTACGCGGGCCCGTTGCGATAGCTCGTTGATATTCAGTGGTTCTATACTAATGATGCTTATTAACCGCAGGTGGTCGGGGCGTATATCATCCCAGCCATCCTCTTTCCATTTGCGTTGGGCCCAATCGTTTACATAGCGGTGGGTTATATAAATGCCCTTGGTAAGGGTATATCGCCTTTTGGCTATCAGTTCCTCCAGCCTTGCTTGTGTTTTCTTATCCAGCATCACGATTCAAATTTAGTTTTCTCCGTTTCACCCTGCAAATATAGCAGTTTAAAAAATAATAGTCAACCCTCTTGACTATTTAGTCAACTTGGTTTACTATTGCATCGTCAAAATAAAAGTTATGTCAAACCAAACAACCAAAACCCTCATAACACGTGGTGTGCTTGTAGCTGGCCTGCTGGTAGCAGCTTTTTTCGGCTACAAAAAAATAAACTACGAAATGCACCACGAAACAACTGACAATGCCCAGGTAGAAGCGCGCTTTGTACCCATACTGCCCCGCGTTGCCGGTTACATTAAAACCCTGTATGTAGAGGATTACGCCAATGTAAAAAAGGATTCGCTGCTGGCAGAGATTGATGATAGCGAATTGGCTTTACAATTAGAAGAAATGGAAGCCGACCTGGCACAGGCCGAAACAGACATTGATAATGCCCGCGCTAACCTTAACAATACCAGCGTATCGGTTATATCGGCAAAGGCCAACCTGGATGTTGCCCAAACCCGTAAAGATAAAGCCCAGCACGATTTTGAGCGCGACCAGGCATTGTTTAAAGACGGGGCCATTACCCAAAAGCAGTTTGACGATAGTAAGGCTAACCTGGATGTAGCAGCCAAACAGTTAGAGGTAAGCAAAAATGAAGTGAATGTGGCTCAATCGCGCATAAACGTAACCGAGGCCGGCCTTAAAAAAGCACAGGCACAAATAGCCGTTAAAAAGGCGCGTATAGAGCAGCAGAAACTTAAACTAAGCTACACTAAAATATACGCTACCGCCGATGGTAAAATAGGCCGCCGCAATATAGATGCCGGCCAGTTTGTACAGGCAGGCACTCCGCTATTTACTATTATAAACGATAGAGATTTTTGGGTAGTTGCGAATTTTAAAGAAACCCAGCTTAACCGCATTAAAGTAGGCGATGAGGTAGAAGTGAAAATTGATGCATACAAAGATCAGCCGCTGAAAGGTAAAATAGTATCGGTTAGCGAAGCCACCGGTGCCAAGTTTAGTTTGCTGCCGCCCGACAATGCTACGGGCAACTTTGTGAAAGTGACACAGCGTATACCGGTAAAGATAGAAATACAGGATATGGATAAATATCGCAGTATGCTACATGCCGGTATGAGTGTAGAGGTTGCAGTAGCTTATTAAAATGACCATTGACGATAGACAATTGACCATTGATAAATTGAAAAGACAATGAAGTCGTTTGCAAAAATAATAATAGTGTTTACCACCATCTCGGCGGCTATCATGGAATTGATAGATGCCTCGATAGTAAACGTAGCACTATCAAACGTAGCGGGTAACCTGGGGGCTACTATCGAAGATGCCAGCTGGGTAATTACAGCCTATGCCATTGCCAACGTTATCATCATACCCATGACTGGCTTTCTGGCCCAGTACTTTGGTCGTAAAAACTATTACCTGGGTTCTATAGTGCTTTTCACTGCGGCTTCGGTAATGTGCGGTAACTCATCGGGCCTGTGGGAACTGGTGTTCTGGCGTTTTATACAGGGTATAGGTGGTGGTGCCTTACTCTCAACCTCGCAAAGTATTTTGTTCGATACCTTTCCGATAGAACAACGCGGTGTAGCCTCGGCTATGTTTGGGGTAGGTATAGTAATGGGCCCTACACTGGGCCCTACGGTAGGTGGCTTAATTATCGATCATTACTCATGGCCTTTAATATTTAATATCAACCTGCCCTTTGGTATACTGGCAGCTACGCTTACGTATTTGTTTGTAGAAGATTCGAAACACCATACTACCAAGCCGAGTATCGACTGGATTGGGATACTGCTTTTATCGGCCGGTGTGGGTTCGTTACAGTATGTGCTGGAACGTGGCGAAGCCAACGACTGGTTTGCTGACCGAAGTATACAGGTGTTTGCGGTAGTTACGGTGCTTTCGGTAATTGGGTTTGTATTGTGGGAGCTATACGAAGATGAACCGGTGGTTAACATCCGCCTGCTTAAAGACCCTAACTTAACGCTAACCACCTTGCTCACTTTTGTTTCGGGTTTTGCCTTGTTTACCTCGGTGTTTGTGTACCCACTGCTATTGCAGCGCGTGCTGGGTTACACGCCTACTATGGTAGGTATGTCGCTGCTACCCAGTGCGCTGGCATCTATTGTAGTAATGCCTATAGTTGGTAAGCGTTTGCAGGCCGGCGACTCCCCCAAAATATTCATCACCATAGGCTTTATTATAGTAATGCTTTATGGTTGGTTGCTTTACAACCTTACCAATATGAACAGCGGTATGGATGATTTCTTTCTGCCGCTGATGGTGCGTACAGTAGGTATATCTATGATGGCCGTAACGCTTACCAACCAGGCGGTAGTGGGGCTTTCGCCGCGCGATATACCACAAGGGGTGGCGCTGAATAATATGATGCGCCAGTTGGGTGGGGCTTTTGGTATAGCTATTATGAATACCTACATAGCCCAGCGCTTTGCCATACACCGCAATGATTTGCTGACCAATGTAACGGCCGATTCTGCCAATTTTATTGAGCGGAATACCGCTCTGGTACAGGGTATAAGCTCTAAAGTAGCGGTGGCGGCCAATGCCCAGCAGCAAGCTTATCAGTTACTTGATTTGTCTGTTAGCCGGCAGGCATACCTGCTTACATACGCCGATGCGTTTTTGTTTTCTACGGTGGCGGTGCTGGCGGTGTTTCCCATAATTTTTGGATTGCGTAATAAAAAACTGACCGCCGAAGAAATGAAAGTAGCCAGCGAAAGCGCGCACTAACAGTAATAAAATTCAGTGTTAAGATAAAGGCCTAACAGCCAATAAATACATAGTTATGATTAAGAAAATATTTTCTGCATTAGTAATGCTGGGCACTGTAGCAATAGCTACAGCGCAAACACAGGCACCGGCCAAGCTAACCGAACTGATAGATAAAGCCATAGCCAACTACCCCAAGTTGAAAGAGGCTAATGAATACGTAAACCTGAGCGAGGCACGTAAGGATCTGGCGTACGGTGGCTACATGCCGGTAATAAGCGGCGATGCCAGCTACCGCTATGGCCGCCCTACACCTTCTATAAGCATACCGGTGGGGCCGGGTGTAACACAAGAGGTACAATTTATACCTGCCAATAATTACGATATGGGGCTTAAACTGCAGCAGCCTATCTGGGACTTTGGCCGTACCGATGCCGGTATTAAAAAATCGAAGAGCGAGGTAGCCACCTCTAAAGATAACCTGGAAAGTGCCAAACTAATGCTGGCCTACCAGGTAGCGCAGGTGTATTACGGCATTGTGTTTTTAAATAAAAGTGTAGATGTGCAGGGCGAACAGATAAAATTACTGGAAGCCAACGAAAAACTGATAAGCGATAAAATAAAAAACGGCGATGCGCTGAAGTTTGATTTGCTTTCTACACAGGTAAAAAAGAATGCTGCGCAAAACCGGCTGATAGATCTGCAAACACAACTTAAAAAGCAATACGATATACTTAACATGGTAACCGCCAATACCGGTTACGATTACATAACCGACCGCGATGCCGATGGTAGGCTGTTTAGCGCCGATGCGGTGAATGCCGATAACAACTACGATATTAAAGTGCTGAACGATAAACTGGCAACAGCTACCTGGGATGTAAAAATTGCAAAACGTGGCTGGTTGCCATCGCTGGTGGCTAATGCCAGTGCGGGGTATAAAAACGGTTTTGTACCCGACATTAATAAACTGATGTTTAACTACAATGTTGGGGTGGGGTTAAATATTCCCATTTTTTCTGCGGCACGCCCCAACTACCAAACCAAAATTGCCAAAATAAACCTGCAGGCAAATACGTATGCACTGGAGGCACAAAAGCTGAATTTGAATAAAGATATAGCACAGGCAAAAAATGATGTGTCGGCTACACAAAACAAGCTACAGAACTACGAATTACAAGTAGAGCAGGCTAATGAAGCGCTCAGTCTGGCCAATACGCG
Source organism: uncultured Chitinophaga sp. (assembly GCA_964423405.1). Taxonomy (GTDB): domain Bacteria; phylum Bacteroidota; class Bacteroidia; order Chitinophagales; family LD1; genus Bog-950. The sequence goes on from CAYREY010000014.1 coordinate 24,261, forward strand.
TTACCGCGGTGGCGTAATTACTAACCTGGAACTACTTACGGCACAAACCAACCTGCAGGATGCCCAATTGGGGAAAATTCAACTGGAATATAATTTGCTGTTATCTAAACTGGAGCTAAGCCGCATGGGCGGTGTCCGTTTCTGGTAGCATAGAACATACTGAATGTGTAGTGGATAAATGTGGTTTTTTTGAAATGCGGGTCGGAGTGAAATACCTCTGCCCGCATATATTTTTTAGTTGTTTATCAGTAACTAAAATTTAACACAGCTAAACCGGTATCTATCGAAATGTTTAGCCGGCAACGGCGTTAATTGTTTAATAACTAAAACTTTGTAGTATGACAGAACAGCGAGAGATAATAGCCACTACCGAGTTTAACGGAACACCGTTTTCGGCACCGCAGCAGCGTACCTACAATTATGCCCGCAACTTTTTAATAGTGCTTATTTTAATTGAGGTAATAGCTTCGGTTATTGGCTGGCTGGTTTAGTTTTGTACTAAAATACAGGCTATGAAAAATTACGAAACCCTGGTGCAGGCCATTAACGACCTGAAAGCGCGTGGCTACGACCGCGATTTTAACCTGCGCGAAAGCTGCATTGAATGTTCGGCTTCGGGTACACAGTTATCGGCGGCCGATTTTGAAATTGCCGAAACGTATCATTTTGATGGTTCTACCGATGTAGATGATGAAGTGGTATTGTATGCCATAACTTCTAAATCGGGGTTAAAGGGCACGCTGGTAAATGCCTACGGTGCCTACGCCGATTCTACATCGGCCGACCTTATAGCTAAGTTGCACTTCCGTAAATAATTTTATGTTTGGAGTACAATGACTCCACCATTTAAGCATTACCCATTGGTGCTGCGGATACTACTAATCGGCAGCATGTTCATTTTTAATATGGGTGTAGCATCGGCCATAGCGCTGTACGCATCTAACGCCATTTTTGGCATACAGGATATTACCAACGTAACAGGCGGCAGGTTTGCCACTACCGGTGGGCTTAATGCATTCCTGTTTATACAGGGGGTTAGTTCGCTGGGCGGCTTTTTGCTTACAGCCATGATGTTTGCCGTGCTGGAGAGCGGAGAGTTTAAGCGCCACCTGGGCCTAACGCTGAAACCTTCGCTAAAAATGGTGTTGCTGGCCCTTGTGTCGGTTGTTGTAGCACAGTTTTTTATAGAGTTGCTGGTTAATGTAAATAAACTGGTGCCCATACCCGCCGGCTTGCAGTTTTTGCATGAAGCACACGAGCGCAATAAAGAGCTTACAGAGGCTATCATGAATTTTAGCGATATAGGGCACTTGCTGTTTACTACTATAGTAATAGCGCTTATACCTGCACTGGGCGAAGAGTTTTTTTTCAGGGGGCTGATAATGGGCGACCTGCTGCGTGGCAAGTTGCATCCGGCTATAGCAATAGTAGCCAGCGGGCTGTTATTTGCAGTAGCGCACTTTGAGGTGTACAATGTACTGGCTATATGGGTAATGGGCTGCTTTCTGGGCTACCTGTATTATATAAGCGGTAGCTTGTGGCTACCTGTAGCTGCGCATTTTACCAATAACTTTCTGGCGGTGCTGCTTAAATATTTTTACAACAATGGCTTAATAAGCGAAGAAGTAGCCAATGCAGAGACACCGCTTTATCTTTCGCTGTTATCGTTTGCTGTGTTTATGGGTTTTGTTTTTATTTTTAATAAGTGGAAAAAGCCAGTAACATTTACCCAACCCGAACTACCCATAGAAACAGATAATACCTACTAACCCCTACCTTAGCTATGAAAAATTTCCTTATCCGTCTTTCATCCGGCCTTGTAGTAGCGGCGCTGGCTATTACTGCTTTGTTGTACAACCAGTACACCTTTTTTGTATTAATGAGTATTATACTGGTAGGTAGCCTTAACGAGTATTTCAATATTACAGAAATACGCCGCAACCAGCCTAACTCTTTCTGGCAGGGTAAAAAGTTTACTATACTGCTACTGTGTTTGGTATTTGTGCAGTCGTTTATACTGATGTCGCCACCGGCACAAGGGTTACCCGATTTAAGTAATTTGCTGCTGGCATTTTTTCAGCAACTGGTGCGTTTTCGCGATGGCTCTTTAGGGCTTACCACCTTAATACCGGTAGCTGTTTTCATTCTTTTTATTACCGAGCTATACTCTAAATCAGAAAAGCCTTTCGAAAATCTGGGTTGGAAATCGGTGGCGGTGTTCTGGATAACTATACCGGTTATACTGGCCACTAAAATTTATTTCGAGCAGGGTAAGTGGTTTTTGTTTGCTATGTTTTTCTGTATCTGGATGTACGATTCGTTTTGTTACATCTTCGGATCGTTGCTGGGCAAGCATAAATTGTTTGAGCGTGTATCGCCTAAAAAAACCTGGGAGGGCTCGGTGTTGGGTGGGCTGGCTACCATAGCGGTTTACTACTTTGCCAACAAATTGCCGCAGTTACAGGCTTTCTCATCGGTAGAGTGGGTAATACTAACCCTGGTAATAACAGTTACCGCTACCTATGGCGACCTGGTAGAATCGTTGCTTAAACGCAACCTGGGTATTAAAGACTCGGGTAGCATTATGCCCGGCCACGGTGGCTTTTTAGACAGGCTGGATTCGTTTTTTCTTGTGGTGCCTTTTGTGGCTGCAACCCTTTGGTTTACAGGGCAAATTAAAAACCTGATACTGGTAATAGAGTACCTGAGCAAATAATTAGACGGGTGATATGGTTAAGCTAAGTCATTTAGCGAATTTTACTTTACATTTGCCCTTTATTCAAAAACGATAGATGAAGAAGAAGATTAAGATTCACAAAGAAGGGCATAAAATACTTCTGGTTTCAGGAATCATTCTTTTGGCAGTTAATGTGCTGGTAGCTTACATTTTTAAAAGCGAAACGGTGTACTACATAGCAGGGGGCGCCTCTATAGTAATACTGCTGGCATTTGCCTCGTTTTTCAGGATACCTTACCGCAACTTTTTTAACAGCGATAACCAGATTATTGCTCCTGCCGATGGCCGTGTAGTGGTAATAGAGGAGGTGATAGAGAATGAATACTTTAAAGACAAGCGCATACAGGTATCTATATTTATGAGCCCGGCTAACGTGCATGTAAACCGTAACCCTATTAGTGGGGTAGTAAAGTACCAGAAATACCACCCTGGCCAGTACCTGGTGGCATGGCATCCAAAATCATCGGAGAAAAATGAGCGTAATACATTAGTGATAGAGCACGATGAGCTGGATGCTGAAATACTGGTGCGCCAGATAGCCGGTAAACTGGCCCGCAAAATACGCTGGTACCTGAACGAAGGCGACGAAGTAGAACAAAACGGCGAACTGGGTTTTATTAAATTTGGTAGCCGGGTAGATTTGTTTTTACCCGTTGGCACCAAAATTGAAGTTGACCTGAAACAGAAAGTTAAAGGCGGAATTACCGTAATAGGAACACTGCAAGGCTAGTAATTTAGACTTGTTATTTTTTTAATCTGAAAAACAACGAAATGAAAAAATTAGGAATTATGTTGAGCTTTATAGCTCTGGTTGCATTTGTAAATGCACAACAAACGGCTACTGCCACTACTCAAAAAGCTACACCTGTTGTAAAAGTAGATTCTAAACCATCTACCGTTAATGCAGCTACGCCCGCATCTTCTACAGGCCAGAAAGCTGCGTGCAGCGGCCATACAGAAAAAGCCGCTTGCAGTGGTCATAGCGAAAAGGCTGCCTGCACCAAAGGTGCTTCAGCACCAGCCTGCTGCCAGAAAAATGGTGGCGCTGCCGGTTGCTCGCATGCAGCTGCAGGCGAAGCTCCTAAGCAATAAGTTATTAAGCGATTGAAACGAAAGCCCTGCTCATACGAGCGGGGCTTTTAGTTTTACACAGCTGTAGTAAAAAAAGCAGGCCATTATGGTAGTTTTTGTAATTTCATAAGGCACACTTATAAACGCGATTGATGAGAACGATATATACTTTTTTGTTTTTAATGTGTATGTACGCTACCCGGGCGCAACAAAAATGCGACTCGGTTTATATTAATGGTGCTTTGCACTTACAACGCGATGTAACCCGGGAACTTAAAACGGTAGAAGACCATATAGATAAAGAGGTGCAACCGCACAGCCACGAACTGTGGGCATATTACCTGAGCAAGCCACATCCATCGGTTTCGGTTATTAATGGCTACTTTGAAAGTGCTGCCGCAGAGTTTGGTGTGCCGATGCAGTTACTTAAAACCATTGGGCAGATAGAAAATAACTGGACCCAGATGGGCCCCTCTATAGATAAAGGCTGGGGTATTATGCACCTGGTGCAGAATGATTATTGCAACACCTTAAGCGAGGCATCGCAGTTGCTGGGGGTAAGTGAGCAGGTGTTAAAAGATGATGCCCGGCAGAACATACGCGGGGCGGCGGCTTTGCTGGCCCGGTATAAAAATGAATCGGGTGTAACCGGTAACCGGATAGAGGACTGGTACCCTGCTGTTAAGAGAATTTCAGGATTAATATCGGACAAGCTGCGAACCATACAGGCCGACAGGTACTACGGTACATTGGTCGATGGCGTACACAGCACTACCTTGTGGCAGGAGGAGATACAACTGGAGCGCTATCCGGGTATTGATTTTAATTATATCAAATCGATGTATAACGATGCGCCTGTGAATGAGGATGCATCCAGAAGTGCAGATTACGGCCCCGCTATTGCCGATTTGACTACCTGCAATTATACCAGTACCCGTAACCATAGTATAGATACCTGGGTAAACCACTGGATAGGTGTGGGCACGGCTGCCGGTGCGGTATCGTGGTTTCAAAACTGTTCGGCCAATGCCAGTGCGCATTTTGTAACGGCCAACAACGGTACTATCTATCAGGTGGTGCCGGTGGCCAGTACGGCGTGGCATTGCGGTGCCAGCGGGTATCCGTACAACAACGGGCGTAGCATAGGGCAGGAGCACGAAGCCACCAACGCCAACCCCGGCCTTTGGAACAGTACGGCTATGCTGCAGGCATCGGCTAACATGGCCTGTTATTTTTGCAACCTGTACAGCATACCCACTAACCAGAATTTAACCTCGCCGGGTATATGTGGTCACCAGAATATGCCTGGCACCAATACCGATTGCCCCGGTACTATACCGTGGAGCACCTGGTTTACTTACTTTAACAGCGGCTCGTGCAGCGCTGCATCTTCTCAGCCGGCCAACGATTACTGTGGTAACGAAACCACCCTTACCGTATATGGCACTACCTGTGGCGCTACTACCACCGGTAACCTGAGTGGTGCTACACAAAGTACGGCCCCTATTGCCTGTGGTGGTTACACCTCTACGCTTGCAAAAGATGTATGGTTTAAGTTTACTGCTACATCTACCACACACGATATAACCGTAGTGCCAACCAGCGGGCTGGATGCAGTAATTGACCTGCGTAGCGGTTGCCCTGGCACCAGTATTGGTTGCGCCGATGGCGGTGGGGGAGAAGGTGCAACAGAAGTATTGCAGGCAACTGGTTTAACAGTAGGGGCTACTTACAATGTAAGGGTGTATGATTACACCGGTGCCAATAACCCACCCACCACCACTACTTTTACAATATGCGTAACCACCCCCTGTACCGCACCGGTTAAACCGGTTATTGCAGGTGTACAGTCTATCTGCCAGGGGCAGTCCACTACCTTATCGGTTTCCAATACCTGTAGTGGTTGCACCTATAACTGGAGCAACGGTGGCAGCGGCACATCAATAAGCATTACTGTTTCGGGTACTTACCGGGTAACAGCCACCAACAGTTGCGCCAGCACTGTATCGGATGCATACGGGGTAACTGTATCGCCGGTGGTTACACCAACTGTAAGTATCAGTGCAACTGCCACCACCATCTGTGCGGGTACTGTTGTAACGTTTACGGCTACCCCAACCAATGGCGGTACTACACCGGCATATCAATGGACGCGGAATGGTAACAACATAGCAGGTGCTAACTCGGCAGTATATACCACATCGGCATTAAGCAACGGCGATGTGATACGGGTAGTGCTTACCTCAAATGCTGTATGTGCTACAACTACTACAGCCACTTCTAATGCACTAACCATAAACGTAACGGCTACGGTAGTGCCCAATGTTTTTATTACCTCCGATACTGTTGGAGCTGTTTGCTCAGGTACCACTGTAACGTACACTGCTACAGCTACCAATGCAGGTAATAATCCGGTTTACACATGGAAGAGGGATGGTGTTACAGTTGGCAGTAATGCAGCTACGTATACCACCACGGTTACCAATACTGCAAACGTGTGGTGTGTGTTACAATCTGGGGCTACCTGTGCTACCCCACAAGTGGTAAACTCCGATACAGTGGTAGTAGGCGTGTTGCCGCTGCTTAATCCGCAGATTAGTATAACAGCCAACTCAGGTTCTTCTATCTGCACGGGGCAGAGTGTGGTATTTACAGCTACATCAGTTAATACAGGTACACCGGTTTACCAATGGCGGGTAAATGGTAGCAACATAGCAACCGGTAGTACATGGAGTACCAATACATTAAACAACGGCGATGTGGTGCGGTGCCTGGTTACCAGTAGCCTTGGCTGCATGGCAGTAGATACGGCACTATCGCAGCCCATTGTAATGAGTGTAAGCAATAGTGTGAACCCTACTATACAGATATATACAAGCCTTACCAGCTATTGTACCGGCGATACAGCGCACTTCAGTTCAGTTATTAATGGTGGTGGATCATCGCCGCAATACCAGTGGTTTAAAAACGGTACACCGGTTATAGGTGCCACATCTACCACGTTGCAACTGGCAGGCTTTAGTACCAGCGATGTAGTAAGTTGCAGGTTGATATCATCGGCAGCCTGTGCATTGATAGATACCGTTTATTCAAACACAATTACACTTACGGTTAACCCCAACGTGTTGTCAACTTTAACTATTGTACCCCATGTGCCGCTACCTGTATGCGAAACGCAAGCGGTAACATTTACTGCTTCGCATACCACACCTGGTACCACACTCAGCTATGCCTGGTATGTAGATGGTGTGATAACGCAGGGGGGCGATGATTCTGTATTTACCGTTCAGTCGCCGCATAATGGCGATACAGTTATCTGTTATGCTGTCAGCTTGCAGCAATGCCCGGTGCTTTACACAGCTACATCCAATATGGTAGTAATAAATACTGTACCAGCCCTGGTACCATCGGTTACTATTACAGCTAACCAGCCCGATACTGTTTGTGCCGGTACAGCTATTGTTTTTACAGCAACAGGAGTTAATGGTGGTAATCAACCGGTGTATACATGGTTGTTGAATGGCAATAACGCCGGTGGAGGAACTACCTACAGCACTACGCAGTTAGTAAATGGTGATACGCTTGTATGCAAAATGATAAGCGATGCGGGTTGTGTTACGCAGAACCCTGTAGTATCTAACACTATTGTTGCGGTGGTGCAAACGGCGATGCAGCCATCTGTTACTATTGTATCCGATCATGGTACCAAGGCCTGCGCCGATGAAACCGTTACGTTTACTGCTACCAGTGTTAATGGAGGGGCAACACCTGCTTACCAATGGAGCGTAAACAACCTGGCTACCGGCAGCGGTCAGGTTTTTTCATCGGGGGCACTGGCCAATGGCGATGTGGTAAAATGTGTGTTGACCAGTTCGCTGAGTTGTGTTAACAGTCAAACCGTCCAATCGAATGCCATACAAATGCAGATAGGAGGCAGTGTAATACCCGATGTGCAGTTAAATGGGTGTGAACTGGCTGCACAATACATACCCAACGTAACTTACCAATGGTATGCTAACAGTAGCCTGTTGCAGGGCGCTACTACCCGTTTTTATACCGCAGCACAAACAGCTTACTATTATGTGGTAGTGACCGATGCGGATATGTGCAGGGCCCAATCGACGGATGTATATGTAAACTACCCGGCCTGTACTACTACCGGTATAAATGAGCCGGGCCATACAGCTATCACCATTTACGAAACACAACCCGATAACTGGAAGGTTGCAGTAAATAGCAGACAGGTATGTTATATGGAACTGTTTAATGCACAGGGTCAGTTATTGTACAGTGCAGCTGTAGAAAATGGCGCGCATGTATTTAATACACAGGGTTTTGCAGCCGGTATTTACCTGGTGCGTATAAAGGCAGACGATTTGCAGTATTTAGTTAAAAAAATTGTGCGTCAGTAAAAAAGCCAGATAATGTATAGCCATGTTATTGCTGTTTTTTTATTTTCACATTACGTTTTTATAAAAACATGAACAAAGTACAACACATAAATAGGAGTAAGGCAATGCGGAACGCATTGTTGTTGCTTGGTGTGTATTTACTTCACCTTGTTTTTTTTCAGGCAGCTATGGCTTCAAGTCTGGCCCCTGCCAAGTATTTTAAAACCTATCTGTCGCACAAGGCCGATCAGGGAAAAGGCAAGTCATCGCCCGCTGGTTTTTATATGAAGTTTATTAAGCACGCCAATAATGGTGGCGAGCGTCCTACTTTGGCACCAGTGCATTTGTTGGCAACAGCTTTGCAGGTATACCTGCCTGTGTTAGAAGATAAGGTTATCAATTTTTCGCAGCGGCTGCTTTACAGTCATTTACCTGAAGATGCGTTTAAGATCTACCAGCGCATCAGGGTTATTCTCATTTAGATTTATTGGTTAAGTCTGCTACGTATGTAATGACATATGTACAGCTGCTGTTTGCGTGTATACCATGCATGTAGCACTACACAATTGATATATGTTCTTTGAAGATATATGCAGCGGGCCCGCCTGTGTCAATCACCCGCTGCAGCAGCAACAGACGGAGGAAGCGTTTTCCCTTTGTCTGTAATGCTGAACTTAATTAAGATTTCTCGTGGGTTGAGAAAACAGCAAAGGTGGGTCTACTTAGGTAGGCCCCCTTTGTTTGTCTCGCCACGATAAAGAGTTTCTCGTGGGTTGAGAAAACCGCCGGAACAGATCTGTAGTACAGGTCTGTTTCCGGCTTTTCTACCTGCCAAGATTTTCTCGTGGGTTGAGAAAGCAACAGGTCAGGCCCGCTAATGCGGGCCTGTACCTTTGTTTTACAGGCGAACGGGTAAAGATTTCTCGTGGGTTGAGAAAACAGCAAGGGTGGGTTTGCGCAAGCGGACCTGCCCTTTGCTGCTTTATGCAGGTGCTAGTTGCTGTTCATCTGCTCTGACAGCAGCGCCAGAAAAATGAGTGGGGTTATAATTACAACCGAAAGGTCTATCCATGCAATTTTATGATGCAGGTTCCAGTTGTCTATTAACGAGCCACCGTGGCTGTTTAACTGCTGTATGGTAAATGCAAAAAATACATATGCAAACCATTTAGGCCTTTTAAGCAAACCGTATATGCAGCCGGCATTTATTATTACAAACAAGGCATGGCGCCATACGGGGGCGTTGTTTACCGGGTAGAATAAACCAGCCAGGTGGTAAACAGCTGCAATGCCAAACAGGCATGCGAAAAAATGGAAAATATGTTTTCTCATAGCTGTTGACCAGAGGCTTTAAGCGCTGTAATAAATACTATAGCTGTAGCCAGATTGATAAATGCCGGCCTGATATAACCACCAAGCGGTGCCGGCAAAAAGTATAATACAGCCAGCACCAGTACGGTTACTACTAATGGATTGGCATACCGCAGCCATACCGGATATGCCGGGTGCAGACTAAGCTTGAAAAACAGAATGCTACCGGCAATAAACCCCGGCACCCCTAAGTACGATATGGTTTGCAGGTAGTCGATGTATTGTTGGTATATGAGCGGATGGATATGTGGGCCGGTGGACGGATGAACCAGAAAATAATAGCCTGCATGAAAGGCTCCGCCAAAGAACATAGTGCTGCATAACGAGATAAACAACCAGTTGGCCGCTACAGTACCGGCCTGCTTGAAATAGTACCTGAGATAGCCATAACCAAAGCAGATAAAAAAGGCCGCCACCAGGCCCATGAGCGAACCGGTTGCGGCGCGCTGGCTATCTGTGTACTCCATTGCGCCAAGACTGGATAAATCGAAGTGGCTGCCGCTTACCGGCTGCCCCAGCAGTACTATATCGGCAATGGCCATAGTAAGGGCCCCGGCTATGCCTATGTAGGCGTATTGTTTCATAATGCGTTAGTTGTTAGTAGGTTAAACAAGCAGGCACAACAGAACACAAACGTACGTAAACAAACTGTTATTTGAGTAAAACAATCGAAATGTGGTTTAGAACATGGTTGTAGGCCAGCAACTTTTACTGCTGGTCGCCGTAAAATATACTCAGAACAAGCTTATTATATGAATAAACCACGTAGCCGGAAAATAGAAAAAGATCAGTTGAAAGAGTGTGCTTTTGAAAAGCCACAGGCAGGTTATGAAGACTATGAGTTGCGCGAACGCAATCGCAGGCTTTATCTGGCCATGCTGATGGGCAATAACTTTCAGAGCAAAGTGAAGATTGTGTTTAACACCGTAGAGGGTTATAGGGAAATAACCACTACCGTGTGGGCTACTACCGAAAAATACATACTGCTACAGGGCGGTTCGTTTATTCCAATTGAGTCGATTGCTTATGTTGAGATGGATAACTCACAGCAAAATACTAACCGGATTTTCTAACACGGTTTTAAGCGACTGTAAAAACTTAGCACCCGTAGCGCCATCTACTACCCGGTGGTCGCAGCTAAGGGTTACTTTCATTCTGTTAGCCACTTTTATTTCGCCGTTTATCACAGCCGGTTCCTGACGTATGCCGCCTACTGCCAGTATGCACGCATCGGGCGGGTTAATAATAGCTGTAAACTCTTCTATACCAAACATGCCCAGGTTAGATATGGTAAAGGTGTTGCCCTGCATTTCGGCAGGTGCCAGTGCTTTGGTGGTAGCTTTCTCTGCCAGTGCTTTTGCCTCGGCCGATATTTGTGCCACGGTTTTGTTATCGGCAAATTTAATTACCGGTACCAGCAGGCCATCTTCTACGGCAACAGCCATACCTATGTGTATGTGGTCGTTATAGCGGATGGTATCGCCCAGCCAGCTGCTGTTAACGTTAGGGTTTTGTCTTAACGCCAGTGCGGCGGCTTTAATTACTATATCGTTAAACGATACTTTTTTAGGTAGTACAGCATTTAACTGTGTGCGCAGGCCTACGGCATTATCCATGTTTATATCCATGGTTAAGTAAAAATGCGGTGCACCGTTTTTGCTTTCACTCAGTCGTTTGGCTATTGTTTTGCGCATCTGGCTTACGCGTATATCGCGGTAGCTTTCTTTGCCGGTTACAACTGTTGCGGCTACGGTAGTAGTGGCAGTAGTAGCCGATACATTCTCTAAATCGCGTTTGGTAATGCGGCCGTCTTCGCCGGTACCTTTTACGCTGGCCAGTTCAATGCCTTTTTCTTTGGCAATCATACGCGCCAGTGGCGATGCTTTAATCCTGTCCCTGCTGTTTTCTGTTACGGTAGTTTGTGATACGGTAGTTACAGCGGGTTCTTCTTTAGCAGGTGTAGTTTCTGTTTTAGTCTCTTGTTTGGTGGCTGGTTCGGCGGCAGGCGCACTATTTAGCAGGGCACTGAAATCTTCGCCCTCTTTACCTACTACGGCTATCAGGTCGCCTATTTTAAGTGTATCGCCTTTTTTAGCAGCTACGTGTAATATAGTGCCGGTGTAGTAAGATTCGAGCGGTAAGGTTGCTTTATCGGTTTCTACTTCGGCCAGGGTATCGCCGCTTTTTATTTTATCGCCCACTTTAATAGTAAGGTCTGCCAGGAAACCTTCTTCCATGGTATCGGTCATGCGTCCCAATCGTATCGCTTCTGCCATAATTCTGTTTTTGCTGTAACGAATTTAGAAAATGCCCTTTAAAAACAAGGGGTGCCGGTTTACGGGTTGTTGGTAAGCCCGTTGTTTATTGCCTGCTGCATTTTTTGTTTAGCATCGGCACTGAGTGTGCCGGCGCTGTTGCTTATCTGCTTTGCCTGCGTATCCAGTATGGCAGCTTGCTTAACAAACCTGCGGCACAGGTTGCAGTACAACAGGTGTACCCATAAGCCTAACCGCTGGCTAAACGTTAGTTTGCCCTCTTTTTTTACTTCGTGCAGGTAGGTAGCCTCTTTGCAGGTCATTTTTTTAAATGTATAGTTTTCTTCTCTATTATTAGTTTTTTGCCGGCTGCCAATTGCTGACTGCCGACTGATTTTTACTTCCAGTTTTTTTGTATGCATTCGCGCAACTGTAGTTTGGCGCGGTGCATCAGTACCCAGTAGTTAGACGGGGTTATGCCCAATTCTTTACAAATTTCTTCGGTGTCCAGATCCTCCATGTTTTTAAGCACAAAAACGGCTGCTGTTTTTTCGGGTAATTTATCCAGACAGCCTTTCAGCGTATTGTTAAATTCTTCGGCTTCAACCTCTGTTTCCAGATCTTTTTTCCAGCCGGTTGGTGCTGCCGTATTGGTCCAGTGGCCTTCGCTACCTCCATCACTATCAAAAAAGTGGTTCATAAAACCATCTTTCGTGTCCTTATCTAAAATGCTTAGCTCGCTTTGGGTAGATTTTTTGCGGTAGTAGTCAATTATTTTGCGCTTAAGTATGGCGGTTAGCCATGTTTTTTCGCTGGCGTTACCTAAAAAACTATCGCGGCCTTTTAATGCGCTTAAAAAAGTTTCCTGCACCAGGTCTTCGGCTACTTCGGTTTTGCTTACCCGTGCTACCGCATAGCCATACAAGGCATCGCTGTATAGGTCAATCCATAGTTCAGGTTTTAGCTCGGGGTGCACTTTTGTAAGTTTAATGTAGCTATTGAAACATAAAAAATATCAGAGTAATCAGACCTACTGGTAAAAAATAACTATCGGGCTACTCCTCCAGCTTATATTCCTGTAGTTTTCGATACAGCGTAGTAAGCCCAATGTTCATCAGGCGCGCTGCTTCGGTTTTGTTTTTATTGGTATGGCGCATCACTTTCTTTATGTGCTGCTTTTCTACCTCGGCCAGGTCAAAACTGTATTCGCCCGATGTACCATCGCTGAAATCGAAAGGCAGATGCTCTGCCAGTAGTTCTTTATCGCATAGTATCAGGGAGCGCTCTATTACGTTTTTCAACTCACGTATATTGCCTTTCCACGGATGCTTTTTCAAAGCCGTTAAAAACTCTTTCGATACTTTGGGGAACGGCTTATTCATCCGGTCCGAAAACATTTTAATAAAATGGAACGCCAGTGGCTCCATATCGGTAGGGCGCTCTGCCAGCGATGGCAGGTGTATCTGAAACACCGATAAGCGGTAGTATAAATCTAAACGGAACGTGCCTTTATCGGCTTCTTGTTGCAGGTTACGATTGGTAGCTGCAATAATACGTACATCTACCTTGGTTGGCTTAGAATCGCCCACCTTATAAAACTCCTGTGTTTCCAATACCCTCAAAAACTTAGCCTGCAGGTCTATATTCATTTCGCCTACCTCATCTAAAAAAATAGTGCCACCATTGGCCTCTTCCAGCAGGCCCTTTTTGTCTTTCACCGCACCGGTAAAGCCCCCGGCCTTATGGCCAAACAGCTCACTTTCCAGTATCTCTTTACCAAAGGCGCTACAGTTAACCGCTACAAACGGGTTCAACCGGCGTTTACTCGATTCGTGAATGCTTTGCGAAAAAACTTCTTTACCTGTGCCGGTTTCACCCAGCAATAGTACCGTGGCCTCTGTTTGGGCTACTTTGGCAGCCAGTTCTTTAGCTTTTTGTATCAGCGGCGATTCGCCTACTATATTGTCGAAACTATACTTGTCTGATATCTTTTTTTCAAGCTGTTGTATGCGGTATTGTAACTGCGATTTTTCTATCGCCTTGTTCAATAGAGGAATGATTTTTTGATTGTCCTGACCCTTTACCAGATAATCAAATGCGCCGTTTTTAATTGATTTTACACCGTCTTCAATAGTGCCGAAACTGGTTATTACAATAATTTCTACAAACGGATATTTGCCTTTAATGGTTTGCACCAGCTCTACACCGTTGGCATCGGGCAGGTTTACATCACTCAGTACAACTTTAACCTCTTCTTTAACTAATAATTTAAGGCCCGCCGCAGCATCTTCTGCATCCAGCACACGGAAGCCTTCTTTAGATATAATCCGCACCAGCAGGGCACGGAAATCATTGTCGTCATCAATTATTAAGATGGTTGAATTCACGCAGGCAAATTATTAATACAATCGTACACTACAACAATGTTAATACTATTGTTGTGTTAATCAAAACGGGCATTGTCCAGTTTATAACTACACTCCATATTAATGCAATAGCGTAATGGTGCCTTTATAGTCGGCATCGCTGTGGTTGTTTATCCATACAAACTTAGCTGTATAAACATACACGCCCGATGGGGCTTTGGCCCCCTTGTAAGTGCCATCCCAGCTAAAGTTAATATCGGTGCTTTCAAACACCTTTTCGCCTATGCGGTTAAATACCTTTACCTCTATCTGTTTCAGCCCGTTAAGGTTGCCATACATTTGCCATAGGTCGTTAGTGCCATCGCTGTTAGGGGTAAAGGCGTTAGGTATAAAAATGTCGTAGTTGGGTATCACTGTTACTTCAAACTGCGATAGGCCGGTGCATCCTTCAGGCGTTGTTAGTACTACAAAATACTCCTGTGAGTATATACCGTCGAAAACAGGGTCGGCACAATCGTAGCAGGTAAGGCCCTGTTTGGGGTTCCAGTCGTAACTTACAGTGCCCTGGTAGTTGGTGCTGGTTTGTATTTGCAGCGTGTTGCCAAGCTTTACCTCTACCGGCGTAGGTGTTACGCTAAGGGTAAGCGAATCGGGCTCCGTAACAATGCTGCTACTGTTGTACTGGCAGCCGTTGGCATCGGTAACAGTATAGGCGTAACTGCCTGCCCCCAGGTTGCTTAGTACACTGGTGCTATTAATATCGCCGGTAGAGAAGTTGTAGGTAAATGCCGGTGTGCCGCCTGCGGGTAATACCGTAATACTACCATCGGTATAATGATAACAGGTTGCCGGTACCGGAGTTTCGGTGGCGGTTAGCTCTTGTGGTTCATATACAGTAGCCGCAGTAGTTACCGTACATTGGTTAAAGTCAGTTACTGTAATGGTATAACTACCGGCTGCAAGGTTGGCAAACACGCCGGTGGCCGAGTTGTAGTTATTGGTGCCATCAGTTGCTGCAAAACTAAACGTTGGGGTGCCGCCGGTAGGTGTAGTAGTTATAGTACCGGTAGCCGTGCCAAAGCATAGTACACTATCTACTTGTGCAGCTAACGCAAGCAACTGCGGTTCGGTTACGGTTATGGCCTGCACTACCGTGCAGTTGTGTGTGTCGGTAATAGTTATGCTGTAGGTGCCTGCACCCACACCGGTGGCAATACTATCGGTACCTACGGCAGCACTCCAGGTGTACACGTACCCCGGTGTGCCACCCGATACCGTCAGGTTAATGTCTGCTGTTAAGTTGCCAAAACAATCAACATTTGTATGCGATTCACTGCTTATTAGCTGCGATGGTTCGATAATAATAAAGGCATTGCTGGCGGTGCAGCCATTATCATCGGTTACAAGTACACTGTAGTTACCGGCAGCCAGGTTACTGGCGGTTCCGGTGGTACTTGCCGAGCCAGTCCAGCTAAAGGTATAAGGTACTGTACCGCCATTGGCAATTACCGATGCTTCACCATCGTTACTTTGGTAGCAGGTTAAATCTATCTGCGATGGGGTAAGGCTCAATGGCTGTGCCGGTTCGGTAAGGGTAATATTAGGGCTGGTGGTACAGCCGTTAAAGTCGGTAATGGTAATGCTATAAATTGCCGGGCTTAAACCGGTAGCCGAGTTGCTGGTGCTTACGTTCGGGTTCCAGGCATAGGTGTATGGTGCTGTACCACCGGTTACTGTCAGGTTAATAGAGCCATCGTTGGCTCCGAAGCACGATATGTTGTTTGATTGTATGGCCAACGTTACCGGTTGTGCAGGTTGGGTAAGCACTACCTGTATGGTTTTGGTACAACTGGCCTGGTCAGTTACGGTTATATCGTAGTTGCCTGCTGCAAGTGTGTTGGCCGTATTGGTAGTACTAACGTTAGGCTGCCAGGTATAGGTATAAGTGGGGCCTGTTCCTCCCGAAACTGTAAGTGTAATATCACCATCGCTACCATTATAACAGCTTATATCGGTGTGCGTTTCCTGTATTACCATATCGGCTGGTTCATTTATGGTAAAGGTGGCCGTTTGCTGGCAGGTGGCAGCATCGGTAGCTGTAACGGTATATGTTCCTGCTGGTTTGGCTACGGTTTGTCCGGTAGTTTGCCCTGCACCGCTCCAGGTGTATGTGTAAGGCGTAGTACCACCTACGGGGTTAGCTGTAGCACTGCCGTTGTTGCCAAAACAGGTTGCATCGGTAGCCGTAACCGGTAGCGGTACTGCTGCTGGTTCGGTTACTGTTACACTACCTGTAAGCGAACACAGGTTCTGGTCGGTAGCTGTAATGTTGTAGGTGCCTGCCGGCAGGTTGCTTAGGCTAGCACCGGTTTGGTTATTGCTCCAGTTATAGGTAACCGTGCCAGTAGCATTTACAAAGTTAGCCGATGCGGTTGCTACAGTAGCCCCGTAGCAGGGCTCGTTGGTGTTGCTGGTAGTAAGGCTCTGCGGGCCCGGTTCGGCAACCGTTTCCGATACTGCTACTGTACAGCCGTTTCCATCGGTTATATTGCCGGCATAGGTATTGGCTGTAAGGTTTGGCAGCACCGTGGTGCCCGCCGGTACCGGATTGCCTAGATAGGTATAGGGTGTTGTCCCTCCGCTTATGTTAAGGGTAACCGTACCATCGTTACCACCGTGGCATTTTACATCGGTATGCGATGTGGTAACGGTGAGTGCGCTGGCCGGTTGTGTTAATACCACACTATCGTACCGCATACAGTTGTTGGCATCGCTTATAGTAACATTGTATTGCCCCGCAGTTAAACCGGTAGGGTTATTAATGGACGAGACCCCGTTGTTCCAGGTGTAGGTGTAGGCTGGTGTGCCGCCATTGGCTGTTATGGTTATTGTACCAGAGGCATCTCCGTAGCAGTTTATATTGGTAGATGCCAGTGTGTGTGTAAACTGTGTGGGTTGGTTAATAGTAGCGCTGCCGGTAATGGTACAACCTTTATCATCAGTAGCAGTTACGGTGTAAGTACCTGCACCCAGGCTAAGGTTGTTTTGGGCCGATGATATATTGCTCCAGTAATACGTATAGGGTGGGTTGCCACCGGCAACGTTAGCCTGTGCACTACCGGTTTCCGATTGGTAGCAACTATCATTAACGGTTGTAATATTAAGTGTTAGCGCTGGTGGCCCGGTTATGGTACCCGATACTGTTGCTGTGCAACCGGTGTTGTCGGTTACAGTTACGCTAACAGGCTCGGCAGCTAAACCGGTACGCACGGGGTTATTGGGCCCGGGCGGGCTCCAGGTATAATTAAAAGGCGCTGCCCCGCCCGATGTAATAGAAGCCACTGCCTGCCCATCGTTAGTGCCGGCGCAGGATGTGTTAACGGTAGTAAGGCTTGGGACAATAGGGCCACCGGGTCCGGTAATGGTTACGGTGCCGCTAAACGCATGGCTTGGTAAACCATCGCTGTAATTGTACGTGTACGTACCAACGGTAAGGTTGCTTATGGTAGGGCCGGTGCCACCGTTGCTCCAGGTAATATTTTGTGGAGGGTTGGCGGTGGTTACAGTAAGGGTAGCCGAACCATTATTGCCTCCAAAGCAGGTTACATTGGTAGATGATACCGATGAGGTAATACCGCAAGGCAACGCGGCAATAGTTTCGGTGTATTGTAATAAAGCCGAGCAGTTATTCGCATCGCGGAAATCGGCTATCCAGGTGCCGGCCGGTAACGACACCGTGTTGCCCGGAAACCCCGCCCAGTTAACACCACTGTAAGGCGGTGTGCCTCCGCTAATGGTTATAGTAGCAGTACCATTGCCATTGCAGGGCGCATCGGTGTGCGATGTAGTAGCTGTTAATGCGGTGGGTTGCGTAACGTTATATTGTGCCGTGCTGGTGCATACACCATCGGTAACCGTTACTGCATAAGTGCCTGCTGTAATACCCGGTAAGGTGGCCGAGGTATTGCCACTGCCGCTCCAGGTATAGGTGTAGCCGCCATAGCCTGCCGATGGGCCAAAGCCACCAGCAGGTGTTAATGCTATACTGCCGTTACTGCCACCGTTACAAAGCGGCGGTGTAGTTACCTGTGTAAGCGTAATAGGTGGGTTAATTACTACATCGTGGCTGTAGGTATTGGTACAACCGCTTAAGTCGGTTATGGTAAGTGATACGTTGTACGTACCGGTGCTGGCATAGGTATGTGTAGGGTTTTGCAGGTTAGATGTAGTGCCATCTCCAAAATTCCATGCCCACGATTGTACGCTACCCAGGCTACTGGTAGATATATCCTGAAACTGAAAAGTGGTATTGCAGCTTTGATAGTTTACACCACCCACCCAGTTACTGGTATTTAATACGCACACCTGCTGGTCGTTAGTGCCGCCACCGGTGGCACCGCTCCAGCCCCAGTTTACTATAGGGTTGCCACCAAAATAGCCATTAACCATATTAGGTATTACCAGCTGCTGGCGGATGTTGCCATCAAAATAAACAGTAAATGTGTTGGTATTAACATCCCAAACAACCCGCACCGTGTGCCATGCGCAATCATCTATTACACTCTGGTTGGGCTGGGCAGGTACTGCTGCACCCAGGTTGTGGTTATACTGCCCGGCATAGTTTACACCAATGTGGTCGTAACCGGGGTCGCCTGCACTACCGTTTTGCCAGGTATCAAATTCTACTGCCAGCGAAAAGGGCTGGTTACTGCCGGCATACCCCATACCTTCGCCCTGGTTGCCCAGGCCATTTGGGTTGCTGGTAAGTACAAATACAATTCCATCGGCGCCATTGCTGCCGTTACAACCCAGAAAAACGTTGAACGAAAAATCGAAAGAATTATTAAGGTTGATAGTTTGGTTCTGAAAGATAGCACCGGCCTGGTTTTCGGCATCGGGTGTAAGCCTGAAACAATTGCAGCCGCCTGCAGAGCTTGCGCTACCCAGTATGGTATAATTCTGTGCCCATACCGGTATATATGTAATTGCGCATAACAACAACAGGTAAAGTTTTTTCATATCAGTAATTTTGAGCGAATAAGATAGTGTAATATAATGGTTTGCTTAAAATAAAAAATCCTGTCTTGTTGAAAAGACAGGATTTTTACAAAATTAGTTGGCTGTAATTGATTAGCGGGCTACACTTACGCTTCTTTTTTCGCGTATAACGGTAACCTTAACCTGGCCCGGATAAGTCATTTCTTTTTCAATTTTCTGTGAAATAGCAAACGACATTTCCTCGCTCTTCTTATCATCAATTTTATCGGCTTCTACAATAACACGCAACTCGCGGCCTGCTTGTATAGCATAAGCTTTATCTACGCCTTCAAAACCTTGCGCCAGCGCCTCCAGGTCTTTAATACGTTGCAGGTAGCCTTCCATTATTTCACGGCGTGCACCCGGCCTTGCGCCCGATATAGCATCGCATGCCTGAATAATAGGCGAGATAACGTATTTCATCTCCATCTCATCGTGGTGGGCACCTACTGCATTTACAATGGCAGGGTGTTCGCCATATTTTTCACACAGTTTTGCACCCAGCAACGCATGCGATAGTTCGCTCTCTTCATCAGGCACTTTGCCAATATCGTGTAACAAACCGGCACGCTTGGCCAGTTTGGGGTTTAAGCCCAACTCGGCAGCCATGGTGGCGCACAGGTTGGCAACCTCACGGCTGTGCTGCAACAGGTTTTGCCCGTACGATGAACGGAAACGCATACGGCCAACGTAGCGTATCAGTTCCTGGTGCAGGCCTTGTATGCCCATATCAATAACCGTACGTTCGCCTATTTCAAGTATGTGCTCTTCCAGTTGTTTTTTGGTTTTTACAACTATCTCTTCAATACGTGCCGGGTGTATACGGCCATCGGCCACCAGGCGCTGTAGCGATAGGCGGGCTATCTCACGGCGTATTGGGTCGTAACCCGAAATAATAATAGCTTCCGGGGTATCATCAACCACAAATTCGCAACCGGTAGCGGCTTCCAGGGCACGTATGTTACGGCCTTCACGGCCTATTATCTGGCCTTTCTGTTCATCGCTATCCAGGTTAAATACCGATACGGTATTCTCTATGGCGTTTTCGGCAGCAGTGCGCTGTATGGTTTGAATAATAATTTTCTTAGCCTCTTTATTGGCTTTGCTTTTAGCATCGTCAATCAGGGTTTTGGTCAGGCTCAGGGCTTCCGTTTCCGCAGCCTTGGTCATGTTTTCTACCAGCTCTTTCTTGGCGTCTTCTTTGCTTAGGCCGCTTATCTGCTCCAGCTTGGTTACAAATATTTCGTGGCTCTTTTTAAGCTGCTCGTTTTTGGCATTTACCTGCTCCAGTTGCTTGTTCAGGTTTTCTTTCAGGCTGCCTATCTCGTTTTCTTTTTTCGAAACCTCGGCGGTGCGCTGGTTTATTTCGGTTTGCTGGGCTTTAAGCTGCGCTTCTTTTTCAAGTGCTTTTTTGTTGCGTTCAGCTACCTCGGCTTCGTGCTTGCTCTTTAGTTGTATAAAGTGCTCTTTGGCCTGTAGTTCTTTGTCTTTTTTTGCAGCTTCGGCGTTGCGTTTGGCATCGGCTATCAGTTTATCGGCGGTGGCTTGTGCATCGGCAAGTTTTTTAGCAACTTCCTCAGCAGCACGTTGCTCTACATCGGCATTGCTTTTTTGCGTTATAGAGCGCCCCACCAATAACCCTACAATGGCCGCCACCACAGCAAGTATTGCCGCAATGATGATGATGTATGTACTATCCATTTGGTTTATTGATTTATAAATGATTAAAAAATAGTTCCAGTTTCGACAAATAACCGAAAATAGGCCCGCTAATGCTAAGGCAGGTTAACTATTATATTAAGGCAGGATAGTGGGAGAGAAGATTTATTTAGACAGGTCGGTTATTACCTTTTCCAGTTCTGTTATTTTTTCTTCCAGTAAACGGTCGTTTTTTTGCGTTTTATCCCTAAGGGTTACGTTTTCTACGGCAAAGTTAAGCAGGCACATAGCCAGATAGTCCTGCTTGTCTTTTCCTACATACAGCTGCTGGTATTCTTTAATTCTGTTGTTCACCAGGGTTACTGCACTATTCACTTTTTCCTCATCGCCTTTCGCTACCTTAATAGGGTAAGGCCTCTCCGCAACTAAAACATTGATATTGACCGTTTCATTTTTCTCCGCCATCCTAATCATTCAGCATCGTAATACAATGGTCTATCTCCTTAATATACTCGTTAATTTTCCTTTTCAGCTCAGTAATATCGGCATTTTCCTTGTCGGTTGTGCCTATATTCTGCGCTAACTTAATTATTTTAATTTTATTAACTAATTCTTCGCTTTTCCGTGTTTCCTCGCCAAGGGCTTGTTGCAGCCGTTTAACTTCTGCTTCAAGTGTTTGGTTTTTAACGGTTAGCCGGCTATTGTTCTCAACTAGTGCCAGTAAACGCTTACGTGCCTCCTCTATGCGCTGAACAACTTCTTTAGCCATTATTTAGTTTTTTCTGATTGTGGCCCCCAGTTCATTTTCGTAACGGGCCATTAACTTACCCATCAGCTTTTCTATTTCCTGGTCGGTAAGGGTTTTATCCGGATGCTGAAAAACAAAGCTTACGGCGTAGCTTTTTTTGCCTTTTTCCATTTTATCGCCTTTGTACACATCAAACAGCGATACATCCTGCAATAGCTTTTTCGATTCTGCTACCGCTATTTTCTCTACCGCTTCAAACTGTAATTCTTCGCCCACTATCATGGCCAAATCGCGTTTAACCGATGGGAACTTAGGCAACTCGCTAAAGGTAACTTTGGTAAACTGCGATTTTTCCAACAGGTAATCCCAGTTCAGGTCGGCGTAAAATACCTCGTTTTTAATATCAAACTTGCCCAATACCTTTTTGCCGATGCTACCCAGGCGGGCTACCTCTACCCCCTCGCTTTTAAGCACCAGGCTAAAAGCATACGGACTGGCTTCGGCTATCTCTTTATCAAAACCGGTGTGGCCCAGGCACTCCAGTACATTAAGCACTATACTTTTTAAATGGAAAAAACTAAAAGACGGTCCTTTTGCCAGCCAGTTATCTTCAGCCGCTTTACCGGTAATCAGTATTTGCAGGTGGCGGTTTTCTTTGTAGCCGCTATCGGTTTTGTGGTAGGTTTTGCCAAACTCGTACAGGCGCAGGTCGGTTGCCTTGCGGTTTTGGTTATAGGCTACTACCTCCAGTGCCGAGTATAGCATAGAGGTGCGCAGCGAGTCCAGTTCACTGGTCTGGCTGTTTAGTAGTTTCACCTGTTGTTTTTGCAACAGTTCATCTTCTTCGTAGCGGCTTTGGGTTACCGAGTTGGTCCATATCTCGTTAAAGCCCGCACCGGTAAGCAGGTTGGCTGCTGTATTCTCGGTACGTTGGGCATCTATCTTGCCGCTAAACGATAAACTCGTCTTCAGGTTTTTGGGCAGGGTAAAGCTGTTATAACCCAGTATGCGGATTATCTCTTCTACTATATCAGCTTCGCGTTTAACGTCGGTTTTAAAGGCCGGTACCAATAGCTGCCATTCATCGCCTTCTTCTTTTTCAATCTTAATCTCAAGGTGCTGCAGTATCTGTTTTATAACAGCGGCATCTATCTCAAAACCGGCCAGGCGCAGCATACGGCTGTACGATACGGTAAAACGCCAACCCTCTATCGGGTTAGGGTAAATATCTACTATATCCGATGTTACTTCGCCGCCACAAATCTCTGTTATCAGCAATGCAGCACGTTTCAGTACTTCTACGGTAATGTTTGGGTCGGTACCTTTTTCAAAGTGCATGGCCGCATCGGTACGCAGATTTAAGCGGGTGCCTGTTTTACGTATGCCGGTTGGCGAAAAGCAGGCGCTCTCTAAAAATATGCTGGTTGTATTATCGGTAACACCACTGGTTGCACCACCAAACACGCCGGCTATGCACATACCGCCTTCGGCATCGCATATCATCAGGTCGTTGGCGGCCAGTTTTACTTCTTTCTCGTCAAGCGTAATAAAAGGCGTGCCTTCGGGCAATTGTTTTACCACTACTTTGTTGCCACGTATTTTGGCAGCATCAAAGGCGTGTAGCGGTTGTCCGTATTCGTGCAGTACATAGTTGGTTATATCTACCACGTTGTTTATAGCACGTACACCTATAGCTTTCAGCCTGTTTTTTAACCAATCGGGCGATGGGCCTACCTTTATACCCGTAATAGTTAATCCCGAATAGCGCGGGCAGGCAGTAGTATCCAATACCTCTACCTGTATATTGTTAGCCGCTTTTGCAACTTTAAAAGTACTTGTATTTGGTTTAGTAAAACTAACCGGTGCTTTGTAGGCTACATTAAGCGCTGCCACCACATCGCGGGCTACACCTATATGGCTGTTAGCATCGCCGCGGTTAGGCGTAAGGCCAATTTCAAGCACATGGTCTTTTTCTATCTTAAAATAGTCGGCGGCTTTAGTGCCCACTATGGCTGTTGGCTCCAGTACCATAATGCCGGCATGGTTACCACTCAAGCCTATTTCATCTTCGGCGCATATCATACCAAAGCTTTCTACACCACGTATTTTTGCTTTTTTAATTTGTAGTTTCTCACCTCCGGCAGGGTACAGGGTACTGCCTACCAGTGCTACCACCACTTTTTGTCCGGCAGCCACATTGGGCGCGCCGCATACTATTTGCAGTAGTTCGCCGGCGCCCACATCTACTTTGGTTACCGATAGCTTATCGGCATCGGGGTGTTTGCCACATTCTTTCACCTCGCCTATTACAACGCCCTCCAGGCCACCCTGCAGGCTTTCAAAAGGGGTAATATCTTCTACCTCCAGCCCTACGCCGGTAAGTACCTCGCCCAGGTCTTTAGGGTTCAGGTTAAAATTTACATAGTTCTTTAGCCAGTTATACGAAATCTTCATAAGGCGCAAATCTATAAAAATGCGCGGGGCTGCGTAGCAGAATGCCTCTAATACTGTATGAGATTTATTAGCGCCCTTTAACAGGGTTGTTTATTGCACTTTCAACTCCCGTGCCTGGTACACCAGTTTGCGGTTTTCGTACTCATGTATATATGCTACTATGTGCATATGCTCGGGTTTCCATTTAGCGGCCAGGGTGGTTTTGTACACTTTGCGTACCACGCGCCCTGCATCCAGCGGGGCATCAATTATATCGCCCTGTATAGCGGTAACAAATGCGCGTTGCACATCTTTATGTACGTAAAAGGTATCTATTACCGAGCCGTTTAGCTGCGCCGATTCTATATCGCTTTCGCTTAATACCACGGTTAGCTTATTCTTTTCGGCTACATCGCTGGTGTAGTGCAACTCGGTTACTATCGTTAGTTCGCGGTTGGCAGGGTTGTAGGTTTTCTCCAGCACCAGGTTAACCGGTGTGGTTTGTGCCAGCTCGGCAGTAACTTTACTGCTCCATACATTTTTATCCCATAGTACACTGTTGGTAGAAGCAATGCGGTCAATGGCTGCTACCGGTTCAAAACCCAGCGGCTGCATAAAATCGTACAGCGATTGTGCGTTGGCATTCTGAAACGTATCTTTACTAAACGAGTAATGTATGCCCAACGAGTTAACCGGGTGAAAACTGATAGATATCACGCGGTCGGGGTTGGCCGATTTTATACTTGCAATTATCTGGTGCCCCTGTGGACAGTTGGGGCAGCGTACACCCGTAAATTCTTCTACCAATACATTTTTGGTTTCGGCGGTCTGCGGAGTTTCTACATACGTAGTATCCGAAACGGCATTCTGGTTGTTTTTCAGGGTTATCTCTGGCCCCACCTCTTTGCACGATGAGAGTAGCAACAACAGAGCGACCACACCTGCCAAAGGTGCTGTAAGATGTTTTGCTGGTTTAATGTACGTATTCATGTTTATTACTTCTTATTAACTTTTACGGCTACACCAAAGTCCTCTCTTCGGGAGGGTTGGGTGGGCCTTTAAAACACCGAGCTGATACCCAGTTTTACCCCGCTGAAAGCCGGCTCTATACGGCACACCCCACCGGTACATACTATACCCTCTACCTGTTTTACGTAGCTAAGCGTAAAGCGGTGCGGCCCCAATGTGTAACCTGCAAATACCGAGTAGTAGTGGTTCGGGTTGGGGTTAATATCGGGGTTCGGGTCAAAGTTCCACATATCCGATACTGCAAACGAAAAATGTGGGGCAAAATTATACTCTACCAGGGCGTATATCCATTGCCCGTAGTCTTTTTTTACATGCTGGTATTGCACCTCTACGCGTATAGAGTGTTTCTTGTTTATCTTGTAGCTAAACTCGGCAAAAGGGGTGTAGGCATCTATTTCGTGCTCACCCTCTTTGCGGTAAATAAACTTGTTGTAGCGGGCATACATAAAGCCTACCTCCAGTTCTATACTTTTGGTTGGTTTAAATGTGCCGGCCAGGTAGGCCTCGCCAAAAAAAGCAGTATCGCTGGGGTGGTATTTTTTTAGCAATAAATCGCGTACGTACGATCCCTGCGCAGTAAAGCTCATTTTACGGTTAGGCGAGTAAGTAATTTCAGCACCAAATGCCAACTCGCGGTTCTCCAGCGATGGGGCAAAGTAACGGGCCGGCAGGCGCAGCGAGTTTTGGCGCGATACCGGTGGCAAAAAGTTAAGCATACCATCAAACAGCGCCTCGGTAGGGTTGGGCGAGGTATGCATATAAAAGTTTTCGGTGCGCTTAAACTGTAGTATTACACCTATACCGGGCTTACTGAAATTAAGCGTAGTAAAAATACAGTTGCCTGCCGAGTTTATCAGCGAGTCTTTGGCGTCGTGTATCTGATCTTTCTTTATAGCCTCAGTGGTTTTGTATGCTCCCTCTACATACCAGCTTATAGGGCCAGCTGTAAGCGTATGGTAAGCGGTAACAGCGTAGGTGTTAAACTTAGGCACAAAACGGCCCAGCGTATCGTAGCTTTCTATGGTAGAAACCAGCAGGGCCATGTTGTCGCGGTCCATACTGCGGTTTACTATACCTACCCCCGGCTGAAAAGTGGCTTTGCCGTTTTTTGTGGTAAAGTTACCCTCTGCATTAAAGCCCAGTATCAGCGGTTTCTGAAAACTGAATTTTAACTTCTGTGCGCCGCCAAAGGCTTTTAGTTTCAGTTTGCCTTTTACATCGTACTCCAGGCGCGCACCCAACAGGGCGTTATCTATACCCAGCGCCCGCTCTTCGTAGGTACGGTATATAATGCCGGTGCCTATCTGGTCGTATATATATCCACCGGTTATGGTCAGGTCTTTTATCTTCTTTTTAATAAAGAAATTGCCTACCCCTACACCTGTGTAGGGCGAAGTAGGTACGCGTAATATTGAATTGTAGAAAAAATCGATACGTACACCGGTTTGCAGCTCAAATTTATCGTTGGTGTATTTCAGCTCCAGCCAGTTATCTGTACCTACTTTCAGGTTATCGTAGTGCGGCAGGTTAAAGGCACCTATCTTTTCATCGCGGATAAAGAAGTTGGTGTTATTTTGGAAAGAACCCGAAAAATAGCCCCACTGCGCCTCTGCGGTTGTGAATAAAAGCAAAAAGAGTAATGTGGGTAAGGTGTTGATTTTTTGCATGTAACTAATCAAATTCTGGGGCGTAAAGTTATGTTAATCGTTATTATTCAAAAATCTTTTGTTTTTTAGGCAAATAATTGGCACGCGCATTGCCTTATTGCACCAAACAAACACACAATGAAAAAATCCTTTCTGGCATTAGTACTGCTTTTTACAGTTTTCCTTACACAGGCGCAAAGCGAAAAAACACCTGTAGAGAAAATAATGGGTGAAAAGACCTTGCCATCGGTTACGCTAAGCGATATGAACGGCAAGCAGGTAGATGTTGCCAGCTACGGTAAAAGCGGTAAAATAACCGTGATTAGCTTTTGGGCTACCTGGTGTGTGCCCTGCAAAAAAGAGCTTACCAATGTGGCAGAGCTGTACGATGAGTGGAAGACAAAATATAACATGCAGATAGTGGCGGTAAGTATCGATGACTCGCGTAGCGCTACCAAGGTAAAGCCTACTGTAGAAGGCCAGCGCTGGGAGTACGATGTGCTGCTGGATGTTAACCAGGACCTGAAACGCCAACTGAATATACAAAGCGTACCGTTTACCTTATTGGTAGATGCAAACGGTAAAATAGTTTATACCCACAGCGGCTATGTAGACGGCGACGAATACATACTGGAAGAAGAGATACAGAAGCTGGTTAAGAAATAATCTGGTTTTGGCTGTTATCTTTTAACAGCCTGCATCATCATACCATACTTAGGCCGTAGCGTAATCAGTGGCTCCGGCTCTACTGTAAAGCTCGGTTTTAATCTGAATTTGTAATTACGGTACAGGTGAATCAGTATTATCTGCATTTCCATTATTGCAAAGTTATTGCCTATGCATAGTCTTGGCCCGCCACCAAACGGAAAGTAAACGTATCGGTCTATATTGTTGCGTAGCTCGGGCGCAAAGCGTTCGGGTTTAAACTTCAGTGGTTCATCCCAGTATTTTTCGCTGCGGTGAAAATACATGATAGGCACCAGCACGTTGGTGTTTTTAATAATACGGTAGCCGCCTATCTCGTCGTCTTCATAATTACGGCGGCCTACCACCCAGGCCGGTGGGTACAGGCGCATAGCCTCGTCAATTACCTGCCGCACATACTGAAAGCCCAGCACATTCTGAAAGTTAAGCTCGGTGCCGGCATCCATTTTTTCGTCTATCTCCTTTATCATCTTCTCCTCAGCATCCGGGTTTTGCGACAGCAGGTAAAGTATCCACGCCATAGCATTGGCAGTGGTTTCATTACCTGCTATAAAGATGGTCATAATCTCATCGCGCAGTTGTTTCTGGTCCATACCCTCACCGGTATCTTCATCGCGCGCATCCAGTAACATCGATAGTAAGTCGCTTTTAGATACACCCGATTTACGGCGCTCTTCTATAATGCCGTAAATAATATCATCCAGTATTTTTATCGATTTACGCTCTTTCATATTAGTAGGCGTAGGTATCGATGCCGGTAAGCGGATAGGGGCGTTCAGTTTTTCGGTAGCCATCTGGTTAAGCAGGGTAATCTGCCGGCTTACCAGTTCTGCTTTATCATCTACCCCGTTGCTGAATATGGCTTCCGATATAATATCCAGCGTAAGGTTGGTCATATCCGGTGCTACATCAAAGTACTCGCCGCTTTCTGCTTTAGGTTTAAGGCGTTCTACTTCTCCCTGTGCTTTACGTACCATCATGGCGGTAAGGTCGGCCAGCTTTTGCTTATGGAACGCCGGTTGCGCCAGCCTGCGCTGCTTGCGCCAAAAGTCGCCCTCGCTTGTTAACAGGCCGTTGCCCAGCAACAGCTTAATCATATCATAGGCCAGACTTTTACGATAGTTCTTATTGTTATCTACCAATACATAGCGGGCATATTCTGGTTTAGCGGCAATTACAATGCGTGTAAATGGTAGCGAAAGCGAAATGATTTTACCATACTTTTTTATAAGCTGTGGCACTACTTCGTGAGCATTGTTGCGAAGTATATAACCACTACCAAACAGCCAGTGTTTTTCTTTGGGCGATGGAGGGGTGCTTAGTGTTTTAACTGGTGTTGTTTCGGTGCTCATACCGGTGGGTTTAAAAGTAGTTAATTTGCTGCCTCGCTATTTTTTTGCTTGCTGCAGAAACGGATTTTTCTTCCAGATATACGCAGTAGCTGCAATACCCAGCAAAAACATTACAATAGATATCACCTCGCTTTGGCGTAAGGCAAGTCCTCCTATATGGTACAGGTCGCGGCCGCTAAGGTCGCGCCATTGTTCAATGGCAAACCGCTGTATGCCTATCAATATCATAAATATGGTAAAGATAATACCCGGCTTATAGGTCATTTTTTTGCGTAGTGCCCACAGTATTAAAAATATCGTGGTACACATTAAAAATTCATACAATGGTGTTGGGTAGGCCGCATAGGTTAAAAAGTGGCAATGCTCCTCTGCACAACCCGGTATTACGTTCTGCGGGTCCATATCAATAATGTTGTGCTCATAGTGGTTGCTCCACAATAGCTGCGGAAACCAATCGGGTTTGGTATGAGGGTTAGGTAAGCCCCAATCTCCATCGCCCGATACATGGCAACCAATACGACCAATACCATTGGCCAGAATAAACCCCGGTGCTACAGCATCAAAAAAATGTGGTATGCTGAATTTTTTACGCCAGGCATAAAATGCAAAACCTGCACCGGCACATATCAAACCGCCAAACACCGAAAGCCCGCTGAATAACGAGCCTATAGGGTCATCCCAAAAGTGGGCATAGTCGCCGGGGTTCTCCAGATAGTTAAAAAATGCGGCACCGCTTACACCCAGCACCATGGCTATTATCACCAGGTCGCCTATACCATCCGATGGGTAGATGGTAATTTTTTTTCTTTCCGGTTTAGGCAGTTGTTGTTTCTTCTTTTCGTTGTATTGGTAGTAAGCCATGGCCGCACCGCCCAGCAAACCACCTATCAGGCTGCCCTTTGCCGACTGCAGATAATCGGCAATACTTAATCCGCTCATCAACTCCTGCTTATAGGCAAACAGGCCAAACAACTTGGCAAATACTACAAACGAAAACAAAAAGTAAACCAGTGTTTCGGTAGGTGAGGGGGCTTCGCCAACCGTTATCTCCTGTTCTTGCCCTGCCAATAATCCAAGTTGTTCGCGGCGGCGCATTTCTATTACCGCCATGGTAGCAGCGGCAAAAAAGCCCATTGCTACCCAAAAACCATAACTGTAAATGGGTATAAAACGAAAATCGGCAGCGGGGGACTGATTAAAAAAATGATAGATAAAATCGGTTACCTTGGGGTAGCAGCGCAATAGCATAAGCATTGGTTAAATACAGTGCATATATAACGCGCTTTCCGGTATAATAATATACCGGTTGTTAAATGCAGGTTTTGGCTATGCTATGGAAAGCTCCAGATGTTTGGTTCCCTTTACATAACCAAAATCCGAGACTTCGTTTAGCCGGATGGTTTGTATGGTGTTCCACATATCCTCTTCGTAAGGTATGCCTGTTTTTATGTAGTTATCGGTAAAGCCATAACGGATACCGCCATCGTTCTCTGCTTCAAACAGTACTTTACGCTCAGTACCTACGTGCTCGCTATAAAACTTACGGCGTTTTTTCTCGCTTAGTATGCGCAGCATTTTGTTGCGTTCTTTACGCTCTGGTACCGGTACAATAGGCGTAATGTTCAGCGCCCGTGTGTTCGCACGTTCACTGTAGGTAAACACATGCAGGTACGATACATCCAGCTCGTTTATAAAGTTGTAAGTCTCTAAAAACTGCTCCTCTGTTTCTCCCGGAAAACCCACTATAACATCTACACCAATACAGGCGTGTGGCATTACCTCTTTAATCTTAGCTACCCGCTCTCGGTATAGTTTGGTTAAATACTTACGGCGCATCAGCTTCAGTATCTTATCGCTGCCACTTTGCAATGGTATGTGAAAGTGCGGCATAAAGCGTTTGCTCTGCGCCACAAACTCTATAATCTCGTTGGTAAGCAGGTTCGGCTCTATCGATGATATACGGAACCTTTCTACTTCTTCTATTTTATCCAACTCCAGTGCCAGCTTGTAAAAATTCTCATCGGTGCGTTCATTGCCATCGGTGGTTTTACCATAGTCGCCCAGGTTTACACCGGTTAGCACAATTTCTTTTACACCGGTGGCAGCTACCTTACGCGCAACCTCTACCGTATGGGCTATGGTATTGCTGCGGCTTTTGCCTCGCGCCATAGGTATGGTACAAAACGAACAGAAGTAATCGCAGCCATCCTGTACTTTTAAAAAGCTACGCGTGCGTTCGCCCTGGCTATAGGCATCGGCATAAAACTCTACATTATCTATATCGCCGCTTATTACTACCGGTGCAGTTTGCTCTTCAAGCTGTTCAATATACTCGTGTATCTTAAATTTTTCATTAGCCCCCAGCACCATGCTTACGCCCTTAATCTTGCTTATTTCTTCGGGTTTTAACTGGGCATAGCAACCCACTATTATCACCTTGGAATCCGGGTTTGTTTTCAGTGCATTTTTTACTACCTGCTTGGTTTCTTTATCGGCATTCTCGGTTACGCTACAGGTGTTTATTATATAATAGTCGGCCCGGTCGCTAAACTCTACCTTCTCAAAACCCTGCTCGGTTAGTATGCGGGCTATAGCCGAGGTTTCAGAAAAGTTGAGCTTGCAACCCAGGGTATGCAGTGCTATTTTACGGTTGTAATACATCGGGGCGCGAAGATAGCAAAATACCACTTTAATAGCCTGACTTAAAGCAGCTATTAGCCATTATAATAAGTTGTTAAAATACACCGTTTTTTATGCCTTGCCTACACCCTTGTCTTTTAACTTGCTTATTATTAGTTGTTTATGCCTATGCTCTGCCTATACCCCTCTGCTTATTTTGCCTACACCCGGCCATTTT
This sequence comes from uncultured Chitinophaga sp., assembly GCA_964423405.1. Taxonomy (GTDB): domain Bacteria; phylum Bacteroidota; class Bacteroidia; order Chitinophagales; family LD1; genus Bog-950. The sequence continues at coordinate 55,918 of CAYREY010000014.1, forward strand.
TATAAATTAAATAAAAATTATATTTGTTTGGTGTATTAAACAAAACCCCGCCACAACATTGTTGGGCGGGGTAAACTAAAAAGCGTCCTGGCGCT
>CAYREY010000014.1:56112-73477 GCA_964423405.1 uncultured Chitinophaga sp.
CAAAACCCCGCCACAACATTGTTGGGCGGGGTAAACTAAAAAGCGTCCTGGCGCTTTATCGATGTATAACCAATCTTACACTGCGTTGTAGGGTGGGTGTGGTAATATGGCACAGGTACACCGCATCGGCTATGCCCGATATATCAATGGTATTAAGCATACCGGCCTGCAAGGCTTGCTTTAATACTACACTCCCCTGCATATTATACATGGTTAGCGTAGCATCACTGGTACTTATACCGGTTATGTACAGTTGCTGGCCATTGTTGGGGTTGGGGAACAACTGCAATTTCATATCGTTTCCAATAGCAGGTTCCTCATTTACACTGGTAGTAGTTTCATCTGTTTTAGAAGCACCCATTACATAAGGCCCCAGCCAGTCGCTCCACAAACCAGCACTACATTCATCGCGTACGTACCAGGTAAAGCCCGGTGTGTTACCGCTGCTGAAGAAGTGAGTTGGGTTGGTAGGGCTTTGTGTACGGTAGTAACCACTGGTTTGCGATATTGGCGCGCCGTTAGGCGAAGTAATATTCATACCGGCAGCTATCTGGTATCTTTTACTGCCATCCAGGTATAGCGGCGAATCCCACTTTACTATCAGCACCGTGCCCGATGTTACAAATATACCCTGGTTGGTAGGGGCTGCGCAGGCATTGCCACCACCCGGTGTGGTAAACTCGTTCCAGGTGGTAAAGTCAGTACTATCGCCATTGGGGCAATATTGTTTTACCCGCCAATTGTAAGTAGTGCCCGGCGATAATCCGCTCACCGTTTCGGCAAAGTTGTAACCGGTGGTGGCTGGTACTTCGTAGGCAGTAGTGCCGCCGGTAGCTTGGTTGCGTACTTCTAACATGGCCGCCGTGTTGTTGTTTACACTTACCCAGTTAAGCACTGCCGTGGTACCGGTAACGGTGCCCACACTCATGTTAGCAGCTATAGGCGCAGTGCAGGCAAGTGGTGTAATAGTGTAAGGCCCTGCCCAGGTGGTAGTATCGCACATGCCACATATCTCGCGTACGTACCAGGTTAAGTTGCCTACGCCCGCTTCGGCAAATAAATTGTGCGAGCGTATGGTGCCGCTAACGTTAGCAGGTTGTATAACATACACCGGTGAGTATATGCCGGCCTCTGGCGATGTAATACCAACACCATAACTCAACTGGTAAGGTTTGTTGGTTTCGGTAGTGTATATACTGTTCCAGCTCAGCCTTGCATTCTGCGTGTTTAGTACTGTAGTTGCTAAATCAGTAGGGGCGGTACAACCCGGCGATGTATATGTGGTGCCGGTAATGTAGTCGCTGTACTTATTTACCCCGCATTGCTCGCGTATTTTGTAGGTAAAAAAAGTACCGGTAGGCAGGCATGTTACAGTACGGCTCATAGGTGTGCCGGTAATGTTGCCGCCAAAGTTGTAGGTGGCTGTACTACCTGTTGGTGTTAGTTCAATCTCGTAACCATAGTTGCTTACACCGGCTGTTGTTACCCCTGGTTCCCAACCAATGCTTACTGTGCTGCCACTACTACCTAAGTGCTGAGGTGTAGTAGGTGCAGGGCAATCATCGGGCAGGGTTGTAAAGCAGTAATGCGGGCTTGGTTCGGTGCTAACGCCCGGGCCGCAATGCTCCTGTAAATTGAAACAGTAATTTCTGCCGGCTGTAAGGCCCGTAAATTCAACCGATACAGTTGTGTTACTGCCATAGGGCTCGGCGATGTTGCGTACAATAGTGCCGTTTACACCGTCGGTTCTTACCAGTATGGTGTAACTGGTAGCCCCGCTGTTAAACTTAGGCCAGGTAAACGTAGCACTGTGTTTGGTAATATTGGTTAGCCATTGTATTTGCAAAAGTACAGGCGTGCCGCATGACTCAACCGCAGGTGGTGTTACACTGCTACCCCAGGCAAAACCATCATTACTGCCGCCCTTGTAAGGGTTAAAGGCTGCTGCCGAAGGTGTAATACGTGAGTTAGCAAAACCATCATTGTTACCGCCGGCAAATATGTTGAAAGTAGCTGCTGGTAGTAAACGGCTGTTACCAAATCCATCGTTACTGCCACCGGTAAACAGGTTAACCGGTACGGGCGAGTAGCCATTATGCCACGCAAAGCCGTCGTTTGTTCCGCCTGCATACATATTAAATGCCGCCGCAGGGGTTAGTGCCGATGCACTTTGTCCATCGTTTGTTCCACCCGCATACATATTAAAATTTGTTGCAGTGGTATTGTAGCAGGCATAGCCATCGTTCTTGCCGCCGTTATACATGTTTACAGTTACTGGCGAATAGCCATTGTGCCAGGCAAAGCCATCGCTGCTGCCACCTTTAAATGGGTTAAAGGTAGATGGGGCTGCCAGCTTACCCGCTGCATAACCATCGCCATAGCTCCATTGGTTATACATATCGGCGCCATAGCTACGCTCTATCTTAGATGCACTATTGCCATCGTTGCCCCCGCCGTTGAAGTTAGGTTGGGCAATACCTGTAATAGTTGCAAGTAGGCTTGTTATTAATAGGCTCCATTTCATAAGCAAATGTTTTAAGTACAATAGTTAAATACACATTCTTTGTAGTATTCAACTTGCTTTTGTAATGGTTATTTAATAACGCCTCTTATGCCCTGCTGTGCCGGAAAAGATGAAGTTGGTCCGCTTGAACGGTAAAGCAAATCGGTAGGTTGTGCAAAAAGAGGTAGTGTAGAACCCGGCACTCCCAAGGGCTCAATTTTAGATACAGTAAAAGCCGTATATGTTAACTCAGCTCCTGTATAGCCATCGCTGTTTACAATACCATCGCCATGTGTGCCGTTCCATAGCGACCACGCCAGGCCATAACCATATCCGGTATGGGGTTCAAAGCAGCTATTGCTTAACTCCATTACGCCATAATAGCTACCGCCGCTGTTTAGCCTGGTAGAACCCGTAGGCTTGGCAAATGCTCCATTACGGGTGCCGGCATTGCTACCTGGTCCGTTTACTACAGTAGTACTTGTTTCATTGGCGCCATATCTGTCGTAATCTAAAGTAACCTCGTTTTTGGTTGTATTACCCCAGGCATATTCACCCTGTACCGGTACCAACGGCCCTCGGCAGGCCTTTTCGTATTCATAACCGGTCATTGGGCGCAGGCCAGCCCAATCCAGGTATGCCAATACATCTATCATTTTTTCAACCAGCACACCATTATTCTGCCCATCGTTGGCTTCGTTAAAAATACCGTTGCGGTTGGCATCGCAACCAAATACAGCAGGCTCTGTTAACGATGTAAAGGTGGCCGATGTTACAGCCCATGACGGGCTTCCGTATGAGAGCGCACCCGATGACTTGTTTACAAAATCGTAACCCGGGGCCAGTATATTCTGCTGCGTGCGGGTAAGGGTATTCATAAACTCGCAGTAGGCTTCGTTGCTCAATTCGTATTTCATAATAAAATATTCAGCTACACCATTCGGGTAAGTAGATGAAACAGCTATATGCATGTTGTTGAGGTAAGTAGTGGCGGTAAGCCCGGTGCCACCACCTACACTGGTTACGTTTAATGGGGCATTGGTGGTTAGGTTGGTTTTTATATAGGATGTACTGCTGCCATCGCCCGCCCAAAAACTGCCCTGCGGTATATCCACCATCTCCAGCGCATATACTCTAAACTCTGGATTGGCTAAAGTTACACCAGCAGGTAACGTTACCACTACATTAAAACTCATAGCCACGTTGTACACACCAGCATATTCGGGGTTGTTTTGTGTGGCAGCACTGGTGCCTTTTTGCCGGCGTACCATATAGCCGGTTACCGGGCCGGTGGTAATGCCGGTTTTTTTAGCCTGCACATCAAACTGTACCCCCGGTGTATTAAGTGTATCGGCTATGCTTGCAGGTACGTTATTGGCAGATCCCGGGTTAGCCAGCACAGCATGCTGCCATTCAGAGTTGGTTATATCTTTATACTTTACAAACAGCCAGGTTGCATCTCTAAACTGGCCGCTGCCATCATGCCAGCTGTTATCCCAGGCCAGGCTAATGTTTAGCTGCTTGGTAGTGGGGTTATAGCTGTTCAGTTTTACTCGTATGTTATTGGCCCACATACAAAGCGGCAGGGCAAAGGCCGCTATTAAAAGAAGAAATTTGTTTTTCATAACAATAATGTTTGATGGTTATACAATTTGTAGGGCAAATGTGCCCCGAACCGGGCTGGTGTTTTGGCCGTTTGTGCCAAATGCGGTAGCCGTTGTGCCAAATGCAGCTGTGGCTGTTTTAAATGTTTTTTGTTGTATGGCTTTTGTTCTATTTTAACATGGTGGAGATACAACAGATAACAGAGGCTTTGGAGCTGGCAGAGGCGTACCGTAATAACCAACCCGATAAGGGGTTGCAACTATTGTTGCCCGCCTGGGAGGCTTATGTGCAAGCTTGTTTGTACGATAATACGGTACAGGTAAAAATGCCCCGCCTGCTTTTTTCACTGTATTTAAAAACCGGTGCCAACGGGCTGGACCAAACAATTGCGCTGGCCGATAAATACCTACAGTATAGCCAGGTACAGCAAAACGAATTGCTGCATGCCGAGATGTTGTATCTTAAATCAAAAGCATTGCGCTACGGCGGGCAGTATAAACCTGCACTTGCATTGGCGTTGCAAGCCCTTGTGGTTTTCGAAAAATACGGATTCGAAAAAGGAAATTACATAGAGGTAGTGGCCGGGTTAACATATAATTGTTTGCTGCTGGTTGAATATGAAAATGCCTTCAGGTATAACCGCCAGCATTTCGATTTGGCCGTGAGAGACGATGATAAGCACCAGCAGGCTATTGCCCTATACTATTTAAGTGTGTTACATGGGCGCATTGGTAATATGCACGAATCGGTTATTACAACTGTACAAACTATACGCTTTGCACGCTTGCATAATCTCACTCAGCAGTTTATTAGTTGCCATATCGATATGGCTATTATGCTGGATAAATTACAAAAACGGAAACTGGCACAAGCCTTTTTTGTAACAGGAATAAAGAACTATGAAAATTCTAAAGATGAGTATGGTTTTATATGGGCCATTTTGCAGTATTTAATGAACCAGCACAAGCACAACAACCTGGATGGTATAGTGGCAATAATGCGGCAATACGATAACGTAATTGAACGTAATTACTATGGCCACTACCGGTATATGATAGCCAACTATCGTTTGCTGGCACTTACACACCAGGGTAAATTAAACGAAGCGGTTGCATTTTTACCCATTTTGCAGCAGGCTTTGGAGCATACTATACAACCGTTTGAACGGGGAAATATATTAGATGCTTTATCGTATTACTATGCCCAGCTTGGCGATTATAAGCAAGCGTACGAATATTGTAACAAGGTAGTAGCTAATAACGCAGCAGAGTATGATGATGAGCATCGCTCGCGGTTGCGCTCTATACACATACGCCAAAACCTGGCAGATGCCAAACGCGATAAGCAGCAGACCGAGCAGCTGGCAGAGCTTAAGCAACAGTTTCTGGCACACATCAGCCACGAGATCCGCTCGCCTATGAATGCAATAATCGGCCTTAGCGGTTTGCTGGCCGACGAAGATTTACCACCCCGGCAAAAAGAAATTGCCGGTATTGTCAGGCGCTCATCCGAAAACCTGCTGAATGTGGTAAACGATGTGCTGGATAATGCCAAAATAGAGTCGGGTAAGTTTACTATAGAGAACGTATCCTTTTCGCTGCCCGATTTATTGAATGATGCCATTGCTTTGCTTAAACACAGGGCCGATGAAAAGGGTATTACGTTTTTGTACGAACATCAGGCCGGTTTACCCGCCTTCATAACCGGCGACCCTACCCGGTTAAGGCAGGTGCTGGTAAACCTGCTTAACAATGCTGTAAAATTTACAACGCAGGGTAGTGTAACATTAAGTGTAAAACATATTGCAGATGTAAACGGGCTTGTCAGCATTCAGTTTACAGTAAGCGATACAGGTATAGGCATACCGGCAGAGCTTACCAATAAAATATTTTCGGGTTACACACAGGCTACAGCAGGCACTGCCCGTCGGTACGGCGGCACCGGGCTGGGTTTAAAAATATCGAAAGAGCTGGTACAGTTAATGGGGGGTAAGTTAACCGTACAGAGCATAGAGGGTAAGGGCAGTACCTTTGGTTTTGTATTGCAATTTGCTATTGGTGAGCCGCCTGCCGCTACTGGCTTATCGCATCAGTTTGTGTACAGCGGCCCCTATGTATTTAAATTTCTGGTAGCCGACGATCTGGAAGATAATCGTTATGTATTCGATATGCTTCTCAAAGCTATTTTTCCTACTGCGCAGGTAACATTGCTAACCAACGGGCAAGAGGCTGTAGATGCTATACATAAAAACAATTACGATTTGATAGTGATGGATATTGATATGCCTGTAATGAACGGCATAGAGGCCGCATTAAACATACTGGCCCTAAATCCGCAACAAAAAATACTTGGTTCATCGGCCAATGTGGTAGTAAGCCCCGCCGATATACAGGCCTATGGTTTTACCGGTTTTCTGCCTAAACCATTTACACGTTTACAGTTTACCGAAACACTACGTACGCTGTTGGCTCAGCAACTTTAACCCAGGTTTTCTATTAGCAGCATCAGTTCTTCTTTGCGTCCCCGGGCTACCGGTATTTCGGCCCCGGTATTCATTACAATAAAGCCACCATCGGTTTTCATTACGCGGGCAATATGGTTAAGGTTTACCAGGTACGATTTATGAGGTTTGAAAAAACCATGTGGCTGTAGCTGTGTTTCAATATCGCTAATGCCGCGGGTTACTACTGTTTTTTTATTATCGGCAAGGTACAGGGTGGTGTAGTTGTTGTCGGCCTCGCAGTACACTATCTGTTTTACTTCTACCAGTGTAATACCCTCAGCACTGTGCAGCGGTATTTTGGGCGATTGTGTTATGGTGCCCTGCGCCATTTTGCGTACCGGTATATTGTTTTTTACCTTGGCCAATGCTCCTGCCAGTTCTACCCGGTTTACCGGTTTCAGCAAATAATCAAGGGCCTCTTTTTTTATAGCGCTAAGGGCATACTTATCGTGCGAGGTAGTAAACACCACCGCAAAGCTGCGCTGCGGAAAATGCTCCAGTAGCTCTACACCGGTAAGCCCCGGCATTTCTACATCCAGAAAAACCACATCGGGCGGGTTTTGCTGTAATGCTATTACCGCATCCTCGGGCTGGCTGTAGGTGCCGGTTATTTTTACATCGGCATGGTCCTTGGCAAGCAACTCTTTCAGGTGTACCTGAAACGCCACATCATCATCAATCAAAAACGCTGTTAGCATAGCATTAAAAGTATAAATTAGGCTCATAATACATACCCCGGTCTTTATCCTATTCAATCTACAATCCACAATACCTGTTGCAAATCGTTTATACTTAAAGGGTAACAGCTATGTGTTACTCATTACATTCGCTGTATGGCAAAAGTAGTTCGTATAGGCGTGTTTGGTGTGGGCCACCTGGGCAAAATACACGTGCGCCTGCTAAAAGAAGTAGAAGGATATGAAATTGTTGGCTTTTACGACCCCGACGATACCAATGCCTACAAGGCCGAAACAGAGTTCGGGATCACCCGTTTTACTTCGGCTGCCGATTTGATAGAAGCCTGTGATGCCATCGATATTGTTTCGCCCACTACCACGCACTTTGCTATTGCCAAGCAAGCTATTAAAAGCGGCAAGCATGTATTTATAGAAAAGCCCCTCTCATCTACCGTAAAAGAAGCCCGCGAGTTGGTAGAGTTGGTAGACGAAGCCCGCGTAAAAGCCATGGTGGGCCATGTAGAGCGCTTTAATCCTGCCCTGTTGGGGTTAAATAAAAAGATACTGAAACCCATGTTTATAGAGGTGCACCGCCTGGCCGAGTTTAACCCACGGGGCACCGATGTATCGGTAGTGCTCGATTTAATGATACATGATATTGATATAATACTGAGCCTGGTTAAAGCAAATGTAAAGCGCGTTAGCGCCAGCGGAGTAGCTATACTTAGCAAAACACCCGATATAGCCAATGCCCGAATTGAGTTTGATAATGGCTGTGTAGCCAACGTTACAGCCAGCCGTGTATCGGTAAAAAGTATGCGTAAAATGCGCATTTTTCAGCCTGGCGCGTATATCAGCATGGACTTTCTGAAAAAGAAAAGCGACATGTTCAGGATTGAAGATAAAAAGCCGGCAGAGGATGCAGAAACCAATCATTTTGAGCTGGACCTGCCCGATAACAGCAAGAAATACATCACCTACGAAACCGTCGATAAAAAGGACGTAAACGCCATTAAAATGGAGTTGGAATTGTTCCATAAGTCTATTGTGCAGGATAAGCCGGTGCCCGTAAGCGTGCTTGAGGGCTATAACGCCATGCACGTGGCCCAAAGCATACTGGATAAGATAACCGCCCAATTAGAAGGCAAAAAGGCCTGAAAACAAGACTTGCCAGGTTTTTAAAACCTGCCAAGTCTTTACATCTCTTCCTCATTCACATTTTCTTGCTTACTTCGCAATCTTTTTGGTAAACACGCGTTTGCTTTTGTTGTACCCGCGCTATGAAACTACTTATACAATTATCGTCCCTTTTTAATCGCCTGCGAAACTCTGAGTTGAAGGTGTTTTATCCGCTTATTACCGTAGCCGTGGTTTTTATGCTGTTTGGCTATGCCGGCTGTAAAATGCCTAACGATGGTATTCCTGTTTACCTGCATGTCGATTCCGTTAGGGTTAGCCCCAACAACGGCCAGGGGGCGGCTTCGCATAATATTGGCGATATATGGGTAGAGGCAAATGCCGACAATCTGGGAGCTTACGGTTTGCCCATTTATATACCTGTGTTGCAGGAAAACGAGGTGCGGTTTGTTATTAATGCGGGTATTAAAGAAAGCGGGCAATCGGGCATACGGGTTACCTACCCGTTTTACCGGCCCGATACCTTTAGTATAACCGGTGTTAGGGGGCAGGTATACCATCACAATGCCGTATTCCGGTACCGCGAGGCCTCGGTTTTTGCCCTCAACGAGAACTTCGACTTTAGCAGCGGTTTTAGTACCGATGGCGTGAGATCTAAAATAGTAGACCAGAGCGATGGAAATGTAGACCCTGCGTTCGGGGGCTTCCGTTGCTTAAAGTTGAATGTTACCGCTGCCGATTCGGCTGCCGAATCGGCCAGCGACCCAGCTATTGATTTACCCGAAGGCCAGGAGATATGGCTGGAGGTAGATTATAAATCTGAAGTGCCTTTTTATATTGGCTTTTATGGCACAGGCGCTGGTACTACCATTAAAGTGCCGGCCATGTTTGTTACACCGCAAGCCGGCTGGAACAAGGTATATGTAAAACTAAGTTTGTTAATAGGCCAGACCCGCGCCCCCCAATACCGTATTTATTTCGAAGCCCTGCGCCCTTACGAAAGTGCTGGTGGCAATGTGTATATAGATAACGTAAAACTGGTGCATTTTTAAACAATAGCGATACAACGGCTTGAACGGTGAATAACAGAAAATCGATATTGGTTTGGTATGCTTTCAGCGATTATGTGGCAGCAGTGTTTGCCTGGTATTCGTTGTTTCTTTTTCGCCGTACCATTATAGAGGGTAACCCGTTTAACGTTAAACTTCCTTTTCTCGATAACCAGTTCTGGATAGCCATGGCAGTAGTGCCATTGGTGTGGTTATTGTTTCATTACCTTACCGGTACCTATACCGATTTGTACAAAAAATCGCGTTTACAGGAGTTAGGTAAAACTTTTGTGGTATCGTTTTTGGGCAGTGTAATTATATTCTTTGTATTACTGCTGGATGACTGGGTGCGCCGTTACTCCGATTACTATCTTACTTTTTTTGTGTTGCTCACGTTGCAATTTCTGTTTACGTTTTTCGGTAGGTATATCCTGTTGCGAATAGTAAAGCGCAACATTTGGAGCGGGCGGGTTGGTTTTAATACGCTGATGATAGGCAGTAGCAGCAAGGCCAATGAGCTGTACTGCGAAATGAAAGAAAAGGAACGCTCATTTGGTTTTAAGTTTATTGGCTATTTAGAGCTTAACGGCAGCCCCCGGAACACCCTTACCGCCGAGTTGAAAGAACTGGGCAAACTGGCCGACCTTGAAACAGTAGTAGACAGCAACGATATTGAAGAAGTAATTATTGCTGTGGAAAGTTCGGAGCACCACCGGTTGAACGATATACTAAACCGCCTGGCCGACCGCAATGTAACTGTCCGCATTATCCCCGATATGTACGATATACTTTCGGGTACAGTGCGAATGAACCATGCCATAGGCGAGGCTTTTATAGAAATACCTCCACAGTTGCTCAACGAGTGGGAGCGTATTACCAAGCGCTGGTTCGATGTAGTGGCTTCTGTACTGGCAATACTGGTTACTTTACCGGTTACTCTGTTTGTAGCGCTGCGCATTAAAATGACCGATGGCGGGCCTGTATTTTACATGCAGGAGCGTTTAGGGCAATATGGCGTACCATTTAAAATGCTGAAGTTCCGCAGTATGAAAATGAATGCGGAATCGGCAGGCCCGCAGCTTACCAAAGAGAACGATGACCGTATTACCCCTATTGGTAAAATAATACGCAAGTACCGGATAGATGAACTACCGCAGTTTATTAATGTAATAAAAGGCGAAATGAGCATTGTAGGCCCCCGCGCCGAGCGCCGCTACTTTGCCGACCGTATAGTGAAAATAGCACCACACTACCTGCATATATTTAAAGTACAACCCGGCATTACCTCGCTGGGCATGGTTAAGTATGGCTATGCTTCTACCGTTGATGAAATGGTGAAACGCCTGAAGTACGACGTTATTTATATAGAGAATATGAGCTTTATGCTCGATTTGAAGATAATGGTTTATACCGTGCTTACGGTGCTGTATGGCCGCGGTAAGTAGCCTTTACTGTACTGCCTTGCCTGTTTCTTTATAATACTTTTTCATGCACTTATCTACCCACCAAGTGGTGTCGCTGCGTACATCTACTAAGTCAAAAATAGCGGGTATTACCTCTAGTTTGTTTATGGGTTTATCGGGGTCCGCTATCACAGCGGCCTGCCTTTTATAAAAGGCAGCTTCATATTTGCTGAATGTATGTTGTTTAAAATCGGCCAATATCCTAACACTATTGCCTGTTATAGCCAATAGCAGAATACTTGTAAGTAGTAGTGGTGCAATCACTTTGGCTTTGCTAAGGAGTTGTAGTTTATCTGGTAAATTAAACCGCGCAGAAACTGCAAGTAAGAACAATGGCCACAGCAGTATGAAATAGAAAAATACATAGTTAATAGTACGGTGCTGCCCCAGCACGCCGGTAGCAAAGTAGGGTAGGAACGAACCGCAGAATACTATTGCCACCAAAGCAGCAAAAAGTATTCTGTAATCTGCTTTTACATTACTGTTAATCTTATCTGCATTAGCAATTACTATGGCACTCAGCAACACAAATGGTACATTCAGCATCCACTGCGCTATAAAGCGAACCGTTTGCAGTGTAGCGTATAGCAGCGAGTGTAGCAGGTTGTACCGGTTTTCAAATTCAACCGCCCGCACAAAATTGCCCGGCGAGAAAAATACAAATGCCGAAGCTATAATGGCTACACCCGAATATAAAGCCCATAGTCTGCAATTGGCCGTCTGCAGTTGGCAACTAAATGCCCAAAGGCAGCAATAAAAAAGCGGAATAACAAGAGCGCCAACTTCATTAAAGCCAACAACTATTACTAAAAGCAATAGCGACAGCGTGTGTAGTATATGCTTTGTTTTACCGGTAGCAGTTAATGCTCTTAGCAGTAAGGTAAGTTGCACTACCACCAGTAAGTTGCCCCAATGGTAATTGGCTATGCCTATATACCAGTATATGCCCTCGGTAATATTGGGTTGGTAGGTCAGGTAAAACAGCGTGATGAAAAGTGAACAGATAGCAATATATAATTTCAGTGTTTTGTCATTCTGAACGTAGGCTCTGCGGAGTGAGGAATCTTGTATTTTCAATAAACCAGAACCAAGCCCATACACCACTACCGGCATCGCCACTATAGCAACCAGGCTACTTAGCTGGTAGTACATAATTTTTCCGCTTACAAGCGGGTGCAGGTTCACCAATACATCGGCGGTGTAGCGCCCGTTCCACTGCAAATATTGGTTCAGAAATTTTTGAATAAACGGTTCAGGGGCCGAAGCGGTCCAGCCAAAACAAAAATCATCGGCAAATGGCAGCGCATAAAAGCATGTTACAAGGTACGGTGCCAGTGCCGCCAGCAGCAGTAATATCAAAACGTATTTGGCGGCTCTGGTCATGGCAATAAAGGTGCAATAAAAAAGGCGATTGTAAAATCGCCTTTTTTATTGTGTGGTATCTGGTGCTTATTTAATGCCGAAAGCTTTTTTTACAGCACCCACCGAGTTTAGTTCTTCCCAAGGGAAAAGTTTCACTTTTACTTTCTTCTCATTGGCTTTGCCTTTGTTAAAGGTTTTCTCAACTACCTTGCACTCGCGGCCCATGTGTCCGTAGCTGGCAGTTTCAAGGTATATTGGTGTGCGTAGGTTAAAGCGTTTTTCAATAAAGTAAGGGCGCATATCAAACTCAGGCAGCTTGCTTATTTTATCGGCTATCTGTCCATCGGTAAGGTTAACTTTAGCAGTGCCGTAAGTGTTTACAAACAGGCCTACCGGTTTAGCTACACCAATAGCATAAGCTACCTGTACCAAAGCCTCATCGCACACACCGGCAGCTACCAGGTGTTTAGCCAGGTGGCGGGTAGCATAAGCGGCTGAGCGGTCAACTTTGCTAGGATCTTTACCACTGAAAGCGCCACCACCGTGTGCACCTTTACCACCATAAGTATCCACTATAATTTTGCGACCAGTTAAGCCGGTGTCGCCGTGTGGGCCACCTATTACAAATTTACCGGTTGGGTTAATGTGGTATTTTATCTTGTCGTTAAACAGGGCTTGTACACGCTTAGGTAGTTTTTTCTTAACGCGAGGTATCAGTATGTTTATTACATCATCTTTAATCTTCTTCAGCATCACGGCATCTTTGCCAAAATCATCATGCTGGGTAGATATTACAATGGCATCAATGCGGATTGGCTGGTTATCGTCGCCGTACTCAATAGTAACCTGGCTTTTTGCATCGGGGCGCAGGTAAGTTATAGCTTTGTTCTCGCGGCGTAGGGCAGCAAGTTCGCGAAGCAATGTGTGTGCTAAATCAAGTGCCAGAGGCATGTAGTTATCGGTTTCTTTGCTGGCGTAGCCAAACATCATACCCTGGTCGCCTGCACCTTGCTCTTCTGGTTTCTTTCTTTCTACACCCTGGTTGATATCCGACGATTGCTCGTGAATAGCCGAGAATACACCACAGCTATTTGCTTCAAACATATATTCGGCTTTGGTGTAGCCTATTTTGCGGATTACCTCGCGGGCTATTTCCTGCACATCAAGATACGCCTGCGATTTAACCTCGCCGGCAAGTACAACCTGACCTGTTGTTACCAGTGTTTCACACGCCACCTTACTCTGCGGGTCGTAAGCCAGAAACTGGTCAATCAGTGCATCAGATATTTGGTCGGCAACTTTATCCGGATGTCCCTCCGATACCGACTCAGACGTAAATAGATAAGGCATGAGTATTTATTTTTTAAGTGAGCCGTGAAAATAAATAAATGAAGGAAACAAGCAAGGGTAAGTAATTAGCAAGTAGTTGGCAATTGGCAGTTAGCAATAAGCTACATGCAAAAACGGTTATTCCTGCCAACGGTAAACTGCCAAATGCCAACTAGAACTTACGGATAGTAAAGTAGAAAGTAGTACCCTCACCTTCGGCACTGTCAAACCATACTTCGCCGTGGTAGTACTCTACAATTTTTTTGCATATAGCCAGGCCTATACCTGTACCATCGTAGTCCTGTTCGTTATGCAGGCGCTTAAACATCTGGAAGATGGTAGTTGAGTACTCTTTAGATATACCAATACCATTATCTGAAACAGAGAACGTATAGTAGTTGAGCGAGTTGGTCCAGTTGATATTTATTTCGGGCTGATCGTGTTTATTAAACTTCAAACCATTGCTTATCAGGTTCTGAAACACGTGGTACATCAACGATGAGTGTACATTGTTTACCACCGGCAGTTCTTTATTGATATTTATCTTGGCATTCTGCGAGCTTAGTTTTTCGCGTAGCTCAAAACGGATGGTACTCACCACATCGTTCAGGTTAACCGGTATTGGTTTTGGCAGATTGGTGCCTATACGGCAATAAGCCAATACATCGTCTATTAGCCTTTCCAGCCGTTTAGCTCCGGTGTGTGAGTAATCTACAAACTCACGGGCCTCGGGGTTCATAGTGTTGCCATATTTATTTACCAGCAGGTTCATAAAACTGCTGATATTACGTACCGGCGCTTTCAGGTCGTGCGAAATGATATAGGCAAACTGTTCCAGGTCGCTATTGCTGCGGCGCAGTTCGCTTGTTTGCAGCATCATTTGTCCGTTGCTGTTTTCCAACTCTTTTTCAGTACGGCGGTTGTAAAACACAAACTGGTATACAGAGGATAACAGCAATACACATTGCAGCACTATACTCATCCGCTCCAGCAGGTTTTGTTGCTCGGCAGTAAGGTTATAGGTGCTAAAGTAGGGTAGCACAAAATCGAACGTATAAATGAGTACAAGGGGCACTATAATGCCCGTAAGTATCCAAAAGGTGCTCTTTACATCAAACAGCAAAAAAGGCATTATAAGGGCTATAAACAGGTAATTTATACCCATTACGTGCGGCCCTACAAACAGTGTATTTACAAATACCAGGCTGCTGAAACCCAGTATAAACGTAACCCGGGATACAGTAATGTACCCAAAGCTGTTTAGTGCCAGCACCCCCAAACAGGTAAGGCTAAGCGATAGCATGGCATACAGCCAGTACCACTGCTCCCAGAAAATGGCAAAGCTTAAATAAGCCAGCGTACCTAAAAAGGTAACTATAGCCACAAAATTGGTTATGCGTACATACTTCTTCTGGTTCTTGCGTTCAACGGCATCTACCCCCAGGTTAAGCAGGCTTATATAAACCGATTTAACAGGGTTCATTTCATTGGCCTCTACTTTCTGGGCGTATTCAGTTGGCATGTCGGTAAAAGTAAGTTCAGAGGTGGTTTCGTAAAGTTTGGCCATAAGCAGTGGGTTTAAACAAGGCGAGCCTTGTGGGTTGTACAATACTTTCACACAAAAGGTTACACAATAGCTCAAAAATCTGCACCACCCGCTGCCGCCTCTGTTTTTAACTGCTATGCAACTTGCCAATAACTGCTACTAAATAAACGAAAACCATTAGTAAAACAAAATGCCCTTGCGGGCATTTTGAAAAAGAGATAATAAAATTTACAGTATAGAACCTGTACCTATTTGGCAGAACCGCCCTCGGCACACACAATTACCTTGTTGTTGAGGCACTCTACAAAGCCACCTGTAATGGTAAAGCTTTTATCGGCACCGGCACCTTTTACCTTAATAGTACCACTACTAAGTGCTGATATAAGTGGGGCGTGGTTGTTCAGTATTTCAAAAAGGCCATCAACACCCGGCAACTGCACCAGAGTAGCATCGCCGCTGTATAGCTTTTTTTCCGGAGTAAGAATATCTAAAGTCATTTGTATTAGATGTTAGAACGAAGAACCAGGAGCCAAGACCTGAACCATCTGGGTTCTAAGCTCTTGGCTCTTAGCTCTATCAAATTATTTACTTGCTTCTGCAATCAGTTTTTCACCTTTGGCAATAGCGTCTTCTATAGAACCTACCAGGTTGAAAGCTGCCTCAGGGTATTTGTCAACCTCGCCGGCCAATATCATGTTAAAGCCTTTGATGGTTTCTTCTATTGGCACCAGTACACCCTTTAAGCCGGTGAACTGCTCAGCTACGTGGAATGGCTGCGAAAGGAAACGCTGCACACGGCGGGCACGGTGTACCACCAGTTTATCGTCTTCGCTAAGCTCGTCCATACCCAATATGGCTATAATATCCTGAAGCTCTTTATAACGCTGAAGTATCTCTTTTACACGCATAGCACAACCGTAGTGGGTGTCGCCCAATACCTGTGCGTTAAGAATACGTGAAGTTGAATCCAATGGATCCACCGCAGGGTAAATACCAAGCTCGGCAATTTTACGGCTTAGTACCGTAGTTGCATCCAAGTGGGCAAAGGTTGTAGCCGGAGCCGGGTCAGTCAAGTCATCGGCCGGTACGTACACCGCCTGTACCGATGTGATTGAACCACGTTTGGTAGAGGTAATACGCTCCTGCATTAAACCCATCTCGGTAGCCAGCGTAGGCTGGTAACCCACCGCCGATGGCATACGGCCCAATAGTGCCGACACCTCAGAACCTGCCTGGGTAAAACGGAAAATGTTATCGATAAAGAAAAGGATATCGCGGCCGCCTTTAGCGTCGTTTTTATCTCCATCGCGGAAGTATTCAGCTATGGTCAAACCTGATAGAGCCACACGTGCACGGGCACCCGGTGGTTCGTTCATCTGGCCAAACACCAGCGTAGCCTGGCTTTGCGATAGTTGGGCAGGGTCTACCTTGCTCAAATCCCATCCGCCTTGCTCCATGTTATGCTTAAACTCATCGCCGTATTTCACAACGTTACTTTCTATCATCTCACGCAGCAGGTCATTACCTTCACGTGTTCTTTCGCCCACACCTGCAAACACCGAAAGGCCCGCATAGGCTTTTGCAATGTTGTTTATCAACTCCATAATAAGTACGGTTTTACCTACACCCGCACCACCAAACAAACCAATTTTACCACCCTTTGCATAAGGCTCCAGCAGGTCAATTACTTTAATACCGGTAAACAGTACTTCGCTCTCGGTAGCCAGGTCCTCATAAGCAGGGGGCATACGGTGGATAGGGTAACCACCTTGTTTGCTAACCGGTACGTTTATACCATCTATAGCTTCGCCAATAACGTTGAACAGACGGCCTTTAATACCATCGCCCACAGGCATGGTAATAGGGGCACCGGTATCAACCGCGTTCATACCTCTTCTTAAACCATCGGTAGAGTCCATGGCCACGGTACGTACTCCGTCTTCGCCTAAGTGCTGCTGCACCTCAAGTATTACTTTCTGACCGTTATCGCGGGTTACCTCCAAAGCGCTCATAATCTGAGGCAGCTTCGAGCCCTCGGCCTCAAAACTCACGTCCACTACCGGACCGATGATCTGTTTAATTTTACCAACGTTTGCCATGCTTAATATGGATTGATTGTTTATTGCTTTTTAAAATGCGGTGCGAAAATAGATGGAAAAGCCAATTTTCAAAATGATTTGTTCAAATAGGC
>CAYREY010000015.1:0-67717 GCA_964423405.1 uncultured Chitinophaga sp.
TAATACGTTTATCGGATATAGCATTAAACTCGGGGCAGCGGATACGGTTGCTGGCCGCCAGCGAGTAAGCTATGTTGCCGCTGGCGCTACCGGTGTTACCACTGCCGTTTAAGTAGCCATAGCTGTTGTTACCGGTGGCTATGCCACCGCTAATTTCTACCGGAAAAGCAGGCGAAGCTGTACCAAAGCCTACCTTATTTCCTTGCAAAACGGTAAATGGCCTGTCGCCGTTCCAGCCACCATCGCCATATAGCAGGTAGAACCTATCGGAGTTGATATGTACATAGTAGTCAGTGTTATCTACATCTTCAAATGTAATGGTAGGCGAGGCACCACGCATATTAAGTGCATTAATTCTGGTGGTGTTATTTGGGTCAACGTAGTAGGTGGCATCGTTCTCATCGTACCAGGTGTTGTTGAAGGCATAAGTAAGGCCGCGCAGGTAGTTGTAGTTATTGCCGGGGTACGGAAACCACGAATCGTTAAGGCTGGTATGGTAATAAGGCGAGTTAACCCCGTTTACACCGCCATAGGCATTGCCCAGCGAGTTTACACCCAGCCAACCGGTGGCCTGTATGTTGCCGCCGCCCGGGGCTACCCCGCCCGATGCAATACCACCATCTGCTCGCAGCAGGCCCGGTGTGTAGGTGCCGTTAGAGAAAGCAGAAGTTTGGTTAAGGCGCAGCCAGGTATCGTTGCCCTGTAGGGCCAGTTTGCCTTGTAAAGCTATGTTGCCCTGTACATCCAGTTTTTGCGAGGGCGAGTTGCCCAGGCCCACGTTACCGTTATCGTACCTTACGGTCATGTGCTCTGTATAGGTATTGGCACCATTGCCACCAAAATCGCCGAGGCTGAAATGGTAGCTGCTGTTAAGGCCCATTTTAAACGAGCGGTAGCTGCCCGAGCCCGATGTTTTGCTCAGTATCAGTTGGCCATCGGCGGCAGTAGCAGGGCTGTTGTTATCGCGGCCTATTTGCAGGCTGGTAGTACCGCTACCACCGCTTAAAGGGTTGGTGTTACCTATGGCTACGTTGCCGTTAAAATCAATCCGCATTTTTTCAGATGTAATGTCTAACAAACTTGTACTGCTGCCACCGGTGGTACCGGTACCGGTAAAGAAAGCCAGGTCGGTAGATTGTATAAGCGCGTTGTTTGCCTGATAGTTGTTACGGCGTATGCCGGCTATTTTAGCGCCTATCTGGTTAGGTTCAGAATCGCGCCAGCCTGCAAAGGCAATTTCAAAGCGGCCGGTTTCGGCACCTATGGCTACTGATGTAGCTATAGACGCTCCAATAGTACCCAACAGCAGGCCATTGCCCGAAAGTACCGTGCCGCTGCCGGCTATGTTTAGTTTACCGTAAGGGGTGGCGGTGCCCAGCCCTACCCTATCGGCCAGGGTGGTTTGGTACAGGTAGCTGTTGGTGTTATCGCGCGTCCAGTAACCAATACTGCCGTTATTGGGCGGGGTAGAAGTAAGGTTTTTAGAGCCATCGGTATATACTGCGGTAGAGGCAGTAAGCCCCGAAAGGTTAAGCCCTGCAAAGGCGGGCGATGCACCGGTATGTATATCCTGTGGGGCGGTAACGGTTACCGCGCCCGTAGCCGCCGATACAGTTACGCGGTTGGGGGTGCCGGTAAGTGAGGTAACGCCGGCATTGGTAATAGTACCGGTAGTAGTAATAGGGTTGGGCGACAGCGTGATACCTGCGCCTGCCGATATAGATGTAACCGTGCCGCCCGATGAAGGAGCGGTATTGTTGATGGTAAAGTTAGGGTAGGTGCCTGTAACCGAAATATTGCTACCGCTGTTCAGCACCACGGTTTGATCGGGGGCGGTATTGGTAACGGTAACTGCGCCCGAAGTACTGTTGATGTTGATACCAGTACCACCGGTAAGTGTAGTATTCAAGAAGGTATTGCTGCTGGTGCCAATCAGTAACTGTCCGGCACCAATAGTGGTTAAACCTGTGCCGCCCAGGCTTACAGGCACCACACTTAGGCCCAGCGTAGGGTTAGCGCCGCCTGTGCTGGTAAGGGGCGAAGTAACCCCTATGCTGGCTATAGAGCCACCCGCCGCGCTTAGGTTTTGCCA
Organism: uncultured Chitinophaga sp.; assembly: GCA_964423405.1. Taxonomy (GTDB): domain Bacteria; phylum Bacteroidota; class Bacteroidia; order Chitinophagales; family LD1; genus Bog-950. The sequence continues at coordinate 2,093 of CAYREY010000015.1, forward strand.
GTTGGGCGAGGCCGGCAGGCCGGTGTTAATGTACAATCCGGCGGGCGCTAGCGTGTTGCCTGTATTGTACACTACCAGACCTTTTTTGGGTAGTGCAATGGTGGTGGCATCGGTGGCCGACTGTAAATCGACATTGGGGAAAGAGACGCCTTTGTTGGCAGATGTAATATCTAATATAGCCGAACTATTAGGCGTGGCACTGCCTATACTGAATGTACCCACCGAGCCGTTACCGCTGATGCGGAAATCGCCGGTTTGCGGGGTAGTGCCGTTCCATATATAATAGCTGCTACCCTGTGGTACATCGGTAGGTTGTATAGTGTTGGGGGTAAAGCGGGTACCATCGCCGCGCAGGTATTGCCCGGCACCGGCGCTGCCGTTTACGCGGTAGCCATTGCCGGTGGTTACGTTTACATCGCCCACTACATCCAGCTTATATACCGGCGAGTTGGTGCCGATACCGACATTTTGAGAAAACAGTTGCATTGGTATAAATGCAGTTAAAAGCAGCGGCAGGTATATCTTTTTCATAGCACTTATTTAATGTACAGGTTACAAAGATTATTCCTGATACGTTAATATGGTGCAGTAAGGCTTATAATACCGATTTCAAAATTTTTGTATTCGTAGATTTCTTGGAAATGAGAAGGCAACGGCCGGTTATTTGACTGAATGAGGGTAGTTATATAATTAATTGTACATTTATAGCACCTATGAAAATACATTATACCCTGCTGTTAAGTTGCTGTTTATGCCTATGGTGCTACTTTGGTAACGCCCAACTATATACCCATGCCGGATTAAGCCGAGCCATTTGCCGCGGCGATAGTGTGATTTTGGGCGGCGCCGATACTGCTACCAATGCTACTGCACCGTTTAGTTACCACTGGCAACCTGCCACCGGGCTTAGTGCTACCGATGTACCACAACCGGTGGCCCGCCCGGCAGTAACCACCACCTATTACCTTACCAGCAGCGATGCCAATGGGGTGGTAAGCGTAGATAGTGTAACGCTAAGCGTTAAGTTTAGCGATACTTATATAACTGCCAGCGACACATTGGTGTGCCCGGGCCAGCAGGTACAGTTAACGGCGCATGTATCGTCGCCGTTTTGTGGTGCAACCGCTACTTGTACCGGTAATACACTTACCCCATCAATAGGTACTGATACATTACTACAGCCCGGCAATTCAGTGCAACCACCAACATTGTTTGGTAATTTTTTAAGAAGCAGCCGGAGCCAGATGCTATATACCAGGGCAGAGTTACAAGCTGCATTGGGCGGCCCTGCTGTAATTAAGGCGCTTACGTTTAGTAATGGGGTATTTAACAGTAGTGCTTTTTTGCAAAACTTTACAATTAAAATGGGTTGCGCGTTTCAGGATAGCCTTACTACCTGGAACGATAACCTGTTTACAGTATATAGTGTAGGTAACTATACACCACAGCCCGGCTGGTTAAATGGTATTGTATTGCAAACCCCGTATTATTGGGATGGTAACTCAGACCTGTTGATAGATATTTGTAACTATAACCCTACTACCTTTGGTAACCAAAACAATAAAGCAGAGTGTACACAAACTCCGTTTAAAAGTTATTTAAACTCGGTAGGTACCACTAACCAGTGTGGCGGGGGCACTACACCAACTGCTTATTACCTGCGGCCCAATGTAAAGTTTAGTTATTGTACATCGGCTATTACCCCTGTGCCCTTAATTGGGTATACTATTAGCTGGAATGTAGATAGTACTATTGCTATAACAGATGAATTGCTTCTTAATTCGGGAGCAACTATTAATGCATCGGGTTATTGTTATTTTACAATTAGTGACAACCAGTGTGCAATAACAGATTCAATTTTTATAGCCACTAAAAACGGGGCCAATTTTCAGATAATACCGGATAATAATTTCTGTGCAAGTAATAGTAACGGAGCCGCAACTGTATTAGTTAACACATTGGCAGATAGCGTAAACTATTGGCTAAGTGCGGTAAATTTATCAGACACACTACGATATGGCATTGCTGTAAATGGAGATTCTATAAACCTTAGCGGATTAGAAAGTGGAACATATACTCTTCATGTTTACGATACTATTTGTTCGTTTTCTACCTACAATTTTAACTTAACCGGTACTATTGTTGATGTTGAAGTGGACGTAACCGACCCTATAAGTTGCTATGGCGAAGCTACAGGTAAAGCCTGTGTTACTGTTGCCAATGGCCAGCCACCATATACGTTTTTATGGGATTCTATATATAACAGCGGAGTTTGCAATGATTCATTAAGCGCTGGTATACATTATGTGTTGCTGCGTGATACACTTGGATGTGAGTGGAGATCGCAGGAGTTTACAATAAATTCGCCCGGTGTAGCACTAGTTGTAAATAGCAGTGTTAATTCTGATGTTCTTTATCTGAATATGGTTTCGGGGGCTACACCATATACTATTTACTGGGGTGATAGTACAGCAACCACATCTATAGCCACAGCGCAGCATACTTACAGTAGTGATGGAGCATATGTGGTGGTTGTTACAGACGCAAACGGCTGCGAATATACCATGACTGTAACCATACTGGGTACTGGTATTGTACGTGCAGATGATGGCGAAAGCTTTGTTGTACACCCTAACCCCGCGCATGGTGTATTGTATTTATCTGCCACAAAAACAGCAATAACCAATGTAACCCTTTGCGATGCCATGGGCAGATACCTGACTGTAAGCCGGTTGCCAACTGGTAATGCCATTGATATATCGGGGCTTGTAAATGGGGTGTATGTAGTAGCTATAGAAACCCTGAGCGGCAGTTTTACCCGCCGGTTTGTTAAGGAATAATTTTCTTTTACATTATTGCTATTAATAAATTTAAATATTTATTAATATTTAAAAAGTGTTTACATTTTTAGCGTAGGGGTGTTAACATTGAATTTTGCAAGTAACTGGTAATGTGCGATTTAGGTGGGCTGGGTATTAACACGGTATTATAGGCATACTAAAAATAAAAACGGCCACCCCATTACAGGGCAGCCGTTTTTCCTTTCATAGTCCGAAAAGAAGTTTAGAAACCAATGCTTAATCCCAGCGAGCCAAAGAGCCTGCTGTTAAAGTTATTGGTTGTATAAGTATACGGATTTCCGAACACATCGGTAGTGGTAAATGTAGAGCGCGATCGGTTAGTACGCCAGGTTACATTGGCGTTAAGGGCTACGCTGGCGCGGTTGCGGCTGTAAAAGCGTACGCCAAAGCCGGCAGCAGCGGTGGGGCCACCCCAGCTTTTGTTACCATTAGAACCGGTAAACGGATTGTTGGGATGGGCGGCATAACCGGCCTCTACATAGTAGTAGGGGGTAATGCGTTTTTTCAATATCTCGCCCTGGTATTTAAGGTACAGGGGCAGGTACAGGCCGTTGTCGGCATTGGTATTGTCGAATATGCCTTTGCCGGTAGAGAACCCACGGCTGAACGAAACGGCATCGGCACCTATGCCAAAACCTATAAAGCCAAAGCGACCAAACTTAAAGCCGTGTGTAAGGCGAAGCGATACGTTGTTGAGACCGGGGCGAAACTCCAGCTCGGTATAGAACCTACGCTTGCGGGCGTAGTAAGGTGTACGCTTGGCCGTGCTATCGCCTTTGTAAAAAGGGAAGTGGTGCATGCCCATCCCCATACCGTAGCCATCGTAGTTCTTTTCTGCTTTGTCGTATTTTTCTTCTTTGGTTATCTTCTCAATCTCGGCAATGGTAACGGTAAATATACTGCCACCGGCAATCTGTATTTTATAGCTCACGTTGGGTACCTGCTCTATAATAGTACCGCGGTACACGCTACCGTTTTTCAGGTATATCACATCCTCCATATTGCCCTGGGCAAAACTGTAACAGGTAATCATCATTGCCAGAGCGGTAATTAAATACTTTAACTTTTTCATAAATCTGCTTTTGGTAATGTAAAGATGCTGAAGCTATAGGCTATAGTTTAGGTTCGTGCTGCTTTTTAACTAAGATTAAAGTTACACTTAAAGTTACGCAAATACTACTGATTCAGATCATTGGTAATGTGGCACAAAAAAGGCGCAAAGCCGTTAACAGCTTTGCGCCTTTTAAGAGTACTGCAAATTGTTTAACCGGCTGTACCTATAGTAACAGCCGGGGTGTAGTTAATGTTCATTTTAATTTTTTGCCCTGTGTGTTCATAGTCGGCCAACACATTGGTAATCATTAACGTATCGCCATCATTTAGTTTACGCAGGGCTTCTTTCATTTCGTTGGTAATGATACCATCTGCGCTGTGTAATTTCTGTTTGCCGTTGGCCGTGTTTATTACCATATCGAAACTGCTGAGTTTAATGTTGTGAGCCTGGAACCTTGTTGCGTTAAGCTTTAACTGTTTAGCCTGCGCCAGTTCATATTTGCTAAGGTTGCTGTTCAGGTCTATAACCTTATCATCCAGCATAAACAGGTCATCGTGGTACGATACATCGTTTTTTAGCTTTTGGGTAAGTATCAGTTTTTTACTAAACGACAGGGCGATGTTGCCGGCCGCATCGCGGGTGTACACTTTAAGTACGCCGGTGGCTTCTTCAACATTGGCATATTCTACCGATAGCTTAAAGCCTTTACCGGTCAATTCTGTTATGCCCCGGTTAAATTCTACATGGTCAATTTGTACATCGGGTCTGGTCAGGGTAAACTCTATCTCCTGATTAAAATAGAGGGTTTCCAGTTGGGGCAGCATATCCAACGGGTATGCCTGATCGGGGGCGGGCAGGGTACCAGTATCGGAACCTGCAAATAGGGATGTAGAAATGAATAGTGGTAGTAGTAGTGTGGTTAGGTGGTTTTTCATAGGATGAATGTTTGGTTGCATTTTAAACGCATTACAGATTATGAGATTGTGTTTCTGCAGTGTTTTATTTGCCAGATAATAGAAAATGGCAGCGGCATAAAATTCTAAGCAAATTCTATGTGTAAATTCTGGTTGTATATCCTATACTTGCGGCCTGTAATTTTACCCTATGAAAGTTAAAGTAGCTGAGTCGCGTATACCCGGAGCCGGTAAAGGTTTGTTTGCTGAAGAAGATATAAAGAAAGGCCAGGCCATTATGGACGTAACCGGCCCACGCCGGCTGGCTGCCGAGGTAGATACCGTATATGCCGATAATGACTACCTGCTGGAACTTAATGACGGCACCGGCGATTGTATAGAGGTAATGGATGGCTCGCGCTATGCGAACGACGCCAAGGGTGCTGTAAACGTACCCGGGTTAAAAAACAATGCAGAGTTTTGCTCACGCGATGATCACTCGATGTATCTGGAAGCTACCCGTAACATAAAAGCAGGAGAGGAGATACTGGTAAATTATGGCCCCGGTTACTGGCGCGAATTCCGTGTGCAGTTTCAGCCGGCCGTACAAAATGCGTAAGTGCTATTTTTTGGCAAACAGCTCGCTTACTTCTACCCCCAGGGCTTTGCTTATCTCGTATATCTCGGTCATGTAAGGGTTAGCCTCACCTATTTCTATCTGTTGTATATAAGGTACTATCAGGCCGGTTTTTTCAGATAGCTGCTCAACCGTAATCCCTTTGTGCTCGCGTATTTTACGGATACGTTTGCAGGCGTTAATAATATCGGCCTCTTCGTTACTGGGGGTATGGCTTTGCGATTTCTCCGATCTTCTTTTCTCGAATATCTCGCCTATATAACGTAAAAGTCGTTCCTGCTCCTCTTTCATTGGGGATTGATTGTTTTTGCAAAGTAAGTCAGATAAGCTGAAATTCAAATATCCTGTACAGTTAATGTGCCCTTACAGTTTCATAATAAAAGCCAGCGTGTAGTATGCCGGGCGGTTATCAATAGCAGCACCCGCACCGGTTTGCGAGGTAGTAAAACTATACGTATGGGTATGGTTGCCATCTACCGAAGTGGTGTTGGTACTTTGGGCGTAGGTGTTATTGGACCAGTTGTAAAAAGGTATGTTTCCACCGTTTCCGTAAAGGTGGTAGCCCGGCAGGGTATGGGTATGTGCCCCATCGGCAGAAGTAGTACCCGAGCCTGTGTGGCTGTGTGGCGGCAGCTGCGCCTCGGTAAGGTTGTACGAGTTAGCGCCACCGGTTGTGCCCGGGTTAGTACCAGCGTTGGGTACCGATGCTATAAACCTGTCGAGCAGATTGGGGGTGCCGTTGTTACCATCGCACAATGCCCAGCCGGCCGGTATATTGGCTATTGCGCCCGACCACATAACAATTACACCAGCAGGTATAGACGCATCGCTACCCGGTTGTCCGGCAGGGCCGGTAGGGCCTGTAACACCATCGTTACCATTTGCTCCGGCAGGTCCCGTTGGCCCTGTTGTGCCATCGGCTCCATTTTGTCCATTGGTGCCAGGTTGTCCGGCTGGGCCTGTAGGTCCGGTTACCCCATCGTTACCGTTAATGCCCTGTGCTCCGGCAGCACCTGTTGCACCCGGCTGTCCGTCGGCACCTGTGGGGCCTGTAGGGCCGGTAGCTCCATCATTACCATTGTTACCGGCAGGGCCCTGCGGACCCATAGCGCTGTTGGCAGCATACAGGGCATATGGTACACTCATTAACTGGGTGGTGCCCATATCGATAAATGTACCAGCGTTGTTAACCTCGGTTTCTACCTGTAAAAACTTGGCACCATTGCCCCAGTTGACGGTAGATAAGTTTCCTCCGCTGCCAATAACCACACCCACTAATCCAAACTGATTGGTGGTGTCATTCAGCGTTTCGTTATATACTGCCGTGCCATTCGCTGTTTGGTCGTGAATGGTGAAGCGTAGTTTTACAGGGGTGTTAGCCGTAACAGGTTGGCCGTTGGTATTGCGAACTACGGCCTGGTAGTTCATTCCCTGGGGAGATTGAGCAAAGGTGAAAGTGCCTGCCAGCATAGCCAGCAGCAAGGGGAGTAGCTTTTTCATGTTGATTAGTTGTGTGTACTATACAAGTATACTAAAATCAACTGTTAACTATGTTGCCGTCCTTCATTTGAATTTTACGGTCAGCCATGTTAGCCAGTTCTTCGTTGTGGGTTACTATAATAAAGGTCTGGTTTAGCTTATCGCGTAGCTCAAAAAACAGCTTGTGTAGCTCGCGTGCGTTGTTGGTATCCAGGTTGCCGGATGGTTCATCGGCCATAATCAGTGCCGGGTTATTAATTAACGCTCTGGCCACGGCCACCCGTTGTTGTTCGCCTCCGGAAAGCTCGGTAGGTTTATGGTTGCCGCGGTGCGAAAGGTTAAGCAGGGCCAGCAGTTCTTTGGCGCGGCTTTCTGTTTCATGTTTTGCCTTACCGGCTATAAAGGCCGGTATGCATATATTTTCTATGGCTGTAAACTCGGGCAGCAGGTGGTGAAACTGGAAAATGAACCCGATACTACGGTTGCGGAAACCGGCCAGTTCTTTTTCGCTTAATTTAAATACATCCTGCTGTTGTATGGTTACGTTGCCGGTATCGGGCCTGTCGAGCGTGCCAAGTATGTGCAGCAACGTACTTTTGCCAGCCCCCGATGGGCCTACCAGCGAAACTATTTCGCCTTTGTTTACCTGTAAGGATACATTTTTCAGTACCTCGAGGTTTCCGTATTTTTTGCTTATGCGGTTAGCCTGTAAAATCATGGGGTGAATTTAATAGCGAATAGCCAAATGGCAATAGTATAGTATTTAGGGAGATAAACAGCGTAAACTGAGTGTTAACCCGGCTAATTGTAGCAATATGCAGCAGGCAGGGTTAATAGGTGCATAAACAATTGTGAATTACACTTGCCTATTTACCCAGTAACATTATTTTCGTCGCACTAAAAAATTACTATCCATGAATTTACATGAATATCAGGCGAAAGAATTAATGAAAAAAAATGGCGCTGCTATACAGGAGGGTATTGTAGCAGAAACTGCCGACGAGGCTGTAGCTGCAGCACAAAAACTGAAAGAACTATATAACAGCGACTGGGTAGTGGTAAAAAGCCAGATACATGCCGGTGGCCGTGGTAAAGGCAAAATAGTAGGCACCGAACAGAATGGTGTAGCCCTTGCTAAAAATCACGATGCTGTTAAAACCATTGCAGGCAACATATTAGGTGGCACACTGGTTACCAAACAAACCGGTCCTGCCGGCCGCGTAGTTAAAAAGGTGCTTGTAGCACAGGATGTATACTATCCGGGCGAATCGCCAACAAAAGAGCTTTACTTCTCTATACTGCTTGACCGTGGTACAGGTAAAAACGTAATTATTTACTCTACCGAGGGCGGTATGGATATAGAGGAAGTAGCCGAGCACACCCCGGATAAAGTACAGAAAGAGTGGGTTGACCCATCGGTAGGTTTACAGGATTTTCAGTGCCGTAAAATAGCTTTTAACCTGGGCCTTAGCGGTAATGCATTTAAAGAAATGGTAAAATTTACCCGTGCGGTTTATAATACTTACATTAATGCTGATGCTGCCATGGTTGAGATTAATCCATGCCTTAAAACATCGGATAACCGTATAATAGCTGTGGATGGTAAAATATCGCTGGATGATAACTCACTTTACCGTCAAAAAGATCTGGAAGCACAGCGCGACCTTAACGAGGAAGACCCTACAGAGGTAGAAGCCAGCAATGCAGAGCTTAACTATGTAAAACTTGACGGAAACGTTGGTTGTATGGTAAACGGTGCCGGTTTGGCCATGGCTACTATGGATATTATTAAACTTAGCGGTGGCGACCCTGCCAATTTTCTTGACGTGGGTGGTACTGCCAATGCAGAGCGTGTAGAAAAAGCTTTCCGCATTATATTGAAAGACCCGAATGTAAAAGCTATACTGGTAAATATATTTGGCGGTATAGTACGTTGCGACCGTGTAGCACAGGGTATAGTAGATGCCTACAAATCTATAGGTAACATACCAGTGCCTATTATTGTACGTTTACAAGGCACCAACGCCGAAGAAGCCAAGAAGCTAATTGATGAGAGCGGCCTGAAAGTACGCTCGGCAATACAGTTGAAAGAAGCTGCTGAAGAAGTTAAAAAAGCTTTAGCTTAACCTAACTCTTGATAACATACCGGAAAGGCTATCGCTACAGCGGTGGCCTTTCTTTTTATAGATAACCTGCTTTATGCGTTTGTCATTACACCCTTATCGGCTTAGGTTCAGGTATCCGTTCCGCATTGCACATGGTATGCGTACAGGCACCGATGTGGTGTATGTAAAACTTGAGCATGATGGGCTGACTGCCTGGGGAGAAGCTACCCTGCCACCTTACCTGCCAGAAACACAGAAGACTGTAATGGATTTTATTACAACATTTTACAAGAGCGTAGGTGATGCAGATATAGAGGTATGGTTTGAGAAACTAGCAGTGGTGGATACTGATATGTCGGCTAAAGCCGCTTTAGATATGGCTTTATGGGATATGAGAGCCCAACAGACTGAAGAAACTGTTGCCGGTATATTGGGAATAGCCCTGGCTGATTACCCTTTATGCACTTACACCATAGGAGCCTGTGAAACAGAGGAAGAAATGCAGGATAAAGTGAGCCATGGCCTGGCTTGTGGTTTCGAAATTTTTAAACTGAAACTGACCAATGCTTCACCAGCAGATACTATAAACTGGTTCAGGGCCAGCACGGATAAACCTTTTGCAGTAGATGCTAACCAGGCATGGGATTTTGCTGTAAATGAGGCTGCTTACTATGTAAATGATTTATTAAGACCTGCAGGTTGCCTGTTGGTTGAGCAGCCATATACTAAGACAGATTTAATTAATACATCTCAGTTAAAGCAAGTAGCCGGGTTGCCATTATATGCCGATGAAAGTTGCCAGCGCCTGAATGACCTTGAGCGGTTGCGTGATAGCTTTGATGGGATAAACATAAAGTTAATGAAGTGTGGTGGTATTACTGAGGCTATCAGTATTATACATAAAGCCCGCAAACTTGGTTTTAAAATTTTAGTAGGTTGTATGAGCGAGTCTTCGGTTGGTTGTACTGCCGCCTCATACCTAACCCCGCTTGCCGATTATGCCGACCTTGACGGCCCCTGGCTTATTGAAAATGATCCGTTTTCGGGCATTGAACTGAATAACGGGAAAGTAGCCCCCCGACCTCTTCTATTTAAGGGCTGGTAGCGTTTTTAATGCAATTTTCTACGAAAACGGCCTTTGCACAAGTTGCGGGTTGTTCAATCCTGACAAGTACTGGTATTTAGTGTGTAACAACGCCCGCTTTGTTGGCGTATAGTTGGTATGCCTTGGAAAAGGGAACCACAGGCACTAAAAGGACCGGCATGATAAAAATTAAACGCAGTAATGTTTTGTTATTGCTATTGCTGTTTGTGGGGCATTTTGCAACGCAGGCGGCTGTTTCAATAAGCGAAACACATACCAATAATACCTGTTACACGGGTAGCAGTGGCGATATAAATATAACGGTGAGCGGAGGCGCAGCACCGTATACTTATTTATGGAGCGATGGTATTATTACAGAAGACCGCTCGGGCCTTACAACAGGTAGCTATACTGTAACTGTTACCGATAACTTAAGCGCTACAGCATCGGCTGTTATTACTATTACATCTCCCGGAGCTATTATAACTTCAAAAAATATTACCCATTTAGATTGTGGTGGAGGAAATACCGGTGCTATTGACCTTACCGTAACAGGTGGTAGCGGCGGGTATAGTTATGCCTGGAGCGATTTTGTATATACAGAAGACAGAGCCAACCTTACTGCTGCCAATTACTATTTTACCGTTACCGATGCCAACGGATGTATAAAGGTAGATTCGGCTAACGTTACTCAGCCACCGGGGATGGTAATAAGTAAAGTTATTACCAATGTTACCTGTGGTAGCGGTGCAAACGGAGCTATTAATATCAGCGTAACATCGGGCCTGCCGGCCTACACCTATTTATGGAATGATGGAGTTACCACCGAAGACCGTACTGCCATAGCTGCGGGTAATTACTCGCTTACAATAACTGATCAGGCCGGTTGCACCGCAAGTGCCACTGCTACAGTGGGGCAATCGGGTGGTGGTATGGCTATAAACACAACGTCAACCAACCCATCGTGTAACGGTGGAACAAACGGTACCATTACTGTTACCAGCGTAATTGGTAGCGTGGGGCCTTATACTTTTCGCTGGAGCGATGGGCCAACTACTCAAAACCGCACCGGATTGGGTGTAGGTTCGTACACTGTTACGGCTACCTCTACAACCGGATGTACTGCCTCTGCTACGGTTAACCTTACACAGCCTGCTGTATTAAACGTAAGCCTTACCCCAATTATGTTAACCTGTTTTGGTAGCAATAACGGTGCAATTAACACTGCGGTTACCGGTGGTACTTCACCCTATTCATATAGCTGGGGTGGTGGTGTTTTTACCCAGAACCGTACCGGCCTTGCTACAGGCACTTACACAGTAAGCGTAACCGATTTTAAGGGATGTACTGCCACACAATCAACTTTCGTTCCTCAACCCCTGCAACTTACTTTAACGGCTACTCCATCTCCGCAGGCTTGTATAGGTGGTCCAACCGGCTCGGTAACTACTAACGTTATGGGGGGTACTGGATCTTATTCGTACTGGTGGGGCTCTGGTATTACTACACCTAATCGTACAAACGTTAATGCCGGCACTTATTCGGTTACGGTAACCGATGGTAACGGCTGTTCTGCTTCTGCCAGTTCTACCGTATTGGGATATACCCCTATGGTACTAACCAATACCAAAACCAATAATGTATGCTACGGCGGAGCAACCGGAGCCATTAACTTAAGCGTAAGCAATGGATGGACACCCTATACTTTTACCTGGAGTAATGGTGCAACTACTGAGGATATAAGTGGATTAACGGCAGGTAGCTATACCATTACCGTTAATGATAACCACACATGTACAGCTACGGCTACTATTGCAATCAGTCAGCCTTCTTTCCCTATTAATATCAATTCAACTATTACAGATGTTACCTGTAATGGTGGAGCTAACGGCTCAATATCACTATCTTTGTCGAACGGCAATTCCCCTTATAGTTATAACTGGGGCGGTGGCATAACTACACAAAACCGAACTGCACTAATTGCCGGGGTATATCCTGTTACGGTGACCGATAACAGCAGTTGTTCTGTATCGGCATCATACACAGTAAACGAACCCAATGCTATTGTAATTAGCTCAACCACAAACAGCCCTGCCTGTAATGGTGCCAATAGTGGTGCAATAAACCTTGCCGTTACGGGAGGTATTGCCCCATACGCGTATAACTGGGGTGGTGGCATTACTACTCAAAACCGTGTTAATATACCGGCAGGTAATTATAGTGTTACAGTAACCGATAACACTGGTTGTACAGCAACACACAGCGTTGCTGTTACACAACCAGCAGCATTGCTAGTTGTGCCTACCGTAACCAATGTAAGTTGCCAGGGCGGTAATACCGGCGCCATCAGTTTGGCGGTAAGTGGCGGCACAACCCCATATACATTTAGCTGGGGTGGGGGGATTGCCACCCAAAACCGTACCGGGTTGGCTGCTAATACATATAGTGTTACTGTAACCGATAATGCCGGTTGTGCTGTAAATAGTATTTCTACGGTGGCACAAGATGCATCTATTGCAGTAACAGCTAACGTTAGCAATGTAACATGCTTTGGAGGTAACAACGGTGCTATTACTATTTCGGTTAGCGGCGGTACTATACCTTATACCTACAATTGGGGTAGTGGTATTACTACCCAGAACCGTACCGGCTTATCATTAGGTAACTATACCGTTGTTGTAACCGATGCCAATGGTTGTACCGGCAGTCAATATACGGCTGTTTTACAGCCATCGTTGCTTACTATAAATCTTCAAGCAACTTCAGTAACCTGTAACGGACAGAATAATGGTTCTATTATAACCACGGTAAGTGGTGGAACAGGTTCTTATAGTTTTGATTGGGGGGGCGGTGTTACTACACCAAACCGTTCAGGTTTGAATGCCGGTAACTACAGCCTTACAGTTACCGATGCGAATGCCTGTACCGCGTCTTCATGGGTAGCTATCAGCGAACCTTCTTCAATAGTATTGGGTACGAGCGTAGTTGATGTTGCCTGTTATGGCGCATCTACCGGGGCTATTAACCTAACTGTAAGTGGTGGTACAGGCGCCTATGGTTATACGTGGAGTAATGGTGCTATTACGCAGAATGTTACCAGTGTAATAGCCGGACAATACCGCGTAACTGTTACCGACGCCAATAACTGTTCGCAATCAGTTTCGGCAACTGTGGTTCAGGGTAGTCAGATTGTTACCAGTTTATCGGTCATCAATCCGGGGTGTTATGGGCAGTCGAACGGGTCAATAGACTTAAGCGTATCGGGCGGTGCTGGTTCCTATAATTATAACTGGAGCAATACAGCTACCAGCCAGGATATTAGTTCTATAACAGCAGGAAACTACACGGTTACCATTACAGATGCAGCTGGCTGTACCGCTGGCAGCAATGCTGTTGTAACTGAGCCTGCTCAGTTAAATATTACAACCAGTAAGCAGAATATTACCTGTAATGGTGCTAATAACGGTAGTATTAATGTGACCGTAACGGGCGGAGCGGGTTCTTACCTGTATAACTGGAGCAACGGAGCCACCTCAGAAGATATTAGTGGCCTTGCCCCTCAAAGCTATACTGTTACGGTTACCGATAACAACCTATGCACCAATACTGCTACAATTACTATAACCCAACCTACAGTGTTAACAGCAAGCTCTACTCAGGCCAATGTAACATGCAATGGTGGTAGTAATGGTACTATAACCGTTAACGTAACCGGTGGTACTACATCCTATAACTATAATTGGTCGGATGGGGCAAATACTCTAAACCGTACTTCATTACAGGCGGGTAGCTATACGCTTACTGTATCAGACGCTAACGGGTGTACAGCAACCACAACAAATACACTTACACAACCAACTGCCATTGTATTGTCATCAACCAAGGCAGATGTGTCGTGTGCGGGTGCTGCTACCGGCAATATAGATCTTACTGTAAGCGGAGGAGTTCCAACCTATCAATATCAATGGAGTAATAATTCTGTTACTCAGGACCTTGCCAGTATTACAGCCGGCAGCTATACCGTAACGGTGAGCGATGCAAACCTATGCACTGCAACACATACAACAGTTGTAGCCCAGCCATCGCCGATAACAATAAGCTTCGCCTTAAATAATGTTACCTGCTACGGTGGTAACAACGGTTCGATAGTTACGCAAACATCTGGCGGTAACGGAGGTTATGTATATAACTGGAGCAATGGTAGCCAAAATGCATCTGCAACCGGCCTATCAGCCGGTAATTATACCCTTTCTATAAATGACGCAACTAACTGTGCTACATCGCTAACCATAAATGTAACGCAGCCTAACCCGATAGTACTTAACCACACCCCTACGCTGGTTAGTTGCAGTAGCCCTACTAGTGGTGCTATTGATTTATCGGTAAGCGGAGGTGCCTTTCCTTACACGTATGCGTGGAGCAATGCGGCAACCAGTCAGGATGTAACTAACCTCTCTACAGGTAACTACAGCGTTACTGTTACCGACCGTGATAACTGTACCGCTACACTTGGGCCGGTGTCCATAACACAGCCTAATGGTATCAGCTTAACAACTACCGTTACCAATGCGCTTTGCAGTGGTGCGGCAAACGGCGCTATAGACCTGACTGTTACAGGTGGTGCCGGGGGCTACATTTATACCTGGAGCCATGGTGCCACTACACAAGATGTAAATGGTTTAACTGCCGGCAGTTATGTGGTAACAGTAACCGATGCTAACAGTTGTATTGCTACTACTGCGGTTTCGGTTAGCCAGGCACAGGGTGTGCAAGTTGTTTTAACAAAAGCTGATGCTACCTGCTATGGAGCTACCAATGGCTCTGTTACTACCAATATTAGCGGTAATAATGGTGCTGTTATTTACAACTGGAGTAATGGTGCTACTACACAAAATATTACCAACCTTGCCAGTGGCAGCTACACTGTTACCGTACGCGATGCACAGAATTGTTCGTCAACTTCTACGGCTGTTGTGAGCCAGCCACAGGCTATTGCTATAAACGAAACACATACCAATGTAGATTGTAATGGTAACTCAACAGGTACTATACAGACTACAGTAAGCGGAGGGACCGGCTCATACACTTACCAATGGAGTAATAATGTTGGTTCGGCTAACATTTCTGGTTTAACAGCCAATACCTATCGTCTTACTGTAACCGATGCTGCATCTTGCTCGGCAACTACTGCTGTTACTATTACACAGCCGGCGGTGCTTACACTAAGCGAAACACATAAACCGTATGCCTGCGCCAGTAAGCCAGGAGCTATAGACCTGGAAGTGGTTGGTGGTACCGGCCCTTACAGCTATAACTGGACTAGTGGTAGTAGCAGCCAGGATATTGCAAACCTTACATCGGGTAGTTATCAGGTAACTGTTCAGGATACACGCGGATGCGTTGCTACCAGAGCGGTAGCTATTAACCAACTGCCTGTACTTACCACACACATACTTAAAACTGATGTTACCTGCAACGGTGGAAACAACGGAACAATTAATTTAACTGTTGCCGGCGGTACAGCGCCGTATCAATATATGTGGAGTAATGGTGCAACCAGTAGTTCTTTAACTAACCTGCCGGCATCTAATTACAGGGTGCTTGTAACAGATTCTAACAACTGTGTAATAACAGATACTACTACTATAACACAGCCGATAGAGATCAGTATTACAGAAACAATTACAAACCTACTTTGCCATGCAGATGCCAATGGAGCTATACAGGTGTCGGCAACAGGTGGTAACCCAGGTGGATATACCTACCAATGGAGTAACCAATCTACTGCTCAGCTACTACAGCATTTACAGGCAGGTACATATACTGTTACTGTGGCCGATAATCAATCATGCTCAGCTACTGAAACGTATACCTTGCAACAACCCGCACCGATCAGTATTACTGCTACCGTAGCTCCTGTTGCCTGCGATGGCCGCTCTGATGGGCAGATACTTATTTCTGCTGCTGGCGGGCAACAACCATATATTTACAACTGGAGCAATAGTGCTGTAACATCGGCAATAACTGCTTTGCCCACCGGTAGCTATTCGGTTACGGTTACCGATGGTAATAACTGTACCAATATTGGTAGTTATATAGTGGGTACAGCGCCGGCAATTGTACTTACCCCTGCTGTACGTAATAATGCTTGTGCCGAAGTAAGTACAGGCGCTATCAGCGTAACTGTAGAAGGAGGTAACCCGGGATATATTTATGATTGGAGTAATGGGGCTAATGTCTCGGCTGTTTCGGGTATAGGGCAAGGTACGTATGCCGTTACTGTGACCGATGCCCGTAACTGCACTATAACTGCCACTTATACAGTTGCCAATGGCTATTCCCTTACTGTAGATGCCATGCCATCTACTACCATTAATCTGGGTGAATCTGTACAGCTGAGTGCTGTTACCAATGTAGATAACGGTAATGTGTATAGCTGGACCCCGGCTATAGGAAACATTAACTGCAATAATTGTGCTACTACCAACGCCACTCCAACTCAGGAAACGATTTATACCATACAGGTATTGGATACCAATGGTTGCCGGGCAAGCGATACGGTTACCGTATCGGTTAATTCTATAACTGATATATTTATACCTAATGCATTTAGCCCTAATAACGATGGGAATAATGATGTGTTTCAGTTGTTTGGCGATGTAGGTACGATATCTTTCCTGGATATGAAAGTGTTTAACCGTTGGGGTGAACTTGTGTTTGAATCATCTACGCATAATTTTGAGTGGGATGGTACTTACAAAGGGGAAATCGTTCCTCAGGGTACCTACATTTATGTTGCAAAAATAGCCTTTGTAAACGGGTATGTTCGTAACAATCTGAAAGGATCGTTAACAGTAATCCGGTAATAATTTTTTTTCATGCCAATTCCCTTCTAAAAGCGGCCTGCCAGGGCCGCTTTTTGTTTTTTACTATTTTTAATGAATGTTGCGGTGCTTAAGGTTTGTATGGTTTTTGTTATTAATTGTTCTGTTATGCGATATAGAACTACAGGCCCAGCAGTGTAACAGGCCTGTTCCGCCCGGCGTGGCACGTTATGCCTACATACAGAACGATAGTAGCTGCAACGGTTTTTTACTGGCAGCGCCTGTAAATGTACATCCCACCCGTCCTGGTGATGGTTCTGTTATAGAAAGTCAGGTATTGCTGGATTGTAATGGCTATGTGTTGTGGTACGGCGATAAATTGCCTGCCACACTAAATACAGATTTTAAATACCATTTAGCCCACAAATTGTTTTCTTATTGTGCAGTAAAAGACTCGATGCACTATATACGGTATATACTAAATAGTAAACTCCGAATCATAGATTCTGTAATAAACCTGAACGGTGTTAAGCCCGATGCCCACGATTTTGATATACTATCTAATGGTAGCTATCTGCTAACCGGACGGTTAGATTCGATAGTTGATGTAGACAGTAGCTATGCTATAGAATTGCCGACTGGTAGAAACACTAAGCTAATGGGGTTTGTTTTACAGGTTATTAGTAGAGCGCATAAACTTGTTTGGCAATGGAACAGTAATGAGCACATAAACCCAACCCATGCATTGGGTGTTTATGGTTACAAGGCAGCGTTATTTGATTACTGCCACGGAAATTCTGTTTCGGTGGCTAACGACGGAAATTATCTGGTGTCGCTCAGGAATATGGATGCGGTACATAAAATCGATAAGCATACAGGGCAGACTATCTGGATATTAGGCGGAAAATCAAGTGCATTCAGGTTTGTAAACAACCGGGGCCTGAGCGGGCAACATGATGTGGCACAATTACCTAATGGTAACATAACAGCTTATAATAATGGTAATTCTATAAAGCCACATGTATCGGAAGTTGTAGAATATGTAATTGACACCTTACACCATACAGCCACTAACATAACCACATATACTACAAAGGTAGGTTTATACTCAGCCGGTATGGGTAGCTTTAAGATATATAAAGCGAAAAAAGCTCTGATTGGCTATGGGCAAGTACTTAGCCCTGAGCCTGCCATAGAGTTGCTGGATAGTAACAGTAAGCGGTTGTTTCAGGTTTTTTACGAAGACAGTGTAATGAGCTATCGTGCTTACCTTGTAGAAGAGCAATTGAGTTTTCCGAGGCCTGTAATAAAGAAAGTCCAGACTAAAAAAGGCCTATTATTAAAAGCACCGGTAGGCTATAGAAAGTACATGTGGAGTACCGGCGAAACTACACCATCTATCAATGTAAGCAAACCGGGTACATACATGGTATGGGTAAATTATGGAAATGGAATGCTTGGATCGCTACCGTATACGCTGGATATTTTGCCTGTTAAATGACCTATCTGGTTGATTTAATTTTTGATAGAAAAAATAAAGTTGCGCTCCAGCATTATCACAGCCTGTGAATACAGACTTAACGTAAAGTTGTATTTACCTGCAATCTGCCTTATAAGGTCTGTCTCCACATCTTCGCTGGCAACCATAAGTACTAGGCTATCGCTTTTAATATGCTTGCTTATACCGGCAAATAGTTTTTCAAAATATTGATAGCTATCACCGGCATACCATGCTGCGGCGGCCTGTGTTGTGGGATTTTTTTTGAAGTATGGTGGGTTAATAACCATTATATCGAAAGTTTGTCCTATAACATTGCTAAACAAATCGCTTTCATAAGCCTGTAGAGATACTCCATTTATAGCAGCATTGTCAGCTGTTGCGCGTATAGCTGCCGGGTTAATATCAATTGCAGTTACATAAGCGCCTTTGCTGGCTGCAAGAATTGATAACAATCCACTGCCGCAGCCCACTTCAAGCACTTTTTTTTGTTGTAGGTTTAGTTTCAGCAGCTCTTTTGCCAGATACTTTGTACTGAAAAACAGCCCCGGGTGAAACACCCCTTTGGGCACCTGCAAGGTAAGCCCGCTGTATTTATATGTTCTGTTGTTGGATATTACCCATATACAGTAGGGCCTGTAAAACAAAAAGAGGATTTTACGAAACAGTTTTCTCATTAAAAACCTTCCAATTCTGGTTGCCGGTACTTGAATGCCTTCTGTAGTACTTTAATCTCGTAAGGTAGCTTGTAAAGTTTGTTTTTATAGCGAAATGCAGAGGCAAGTTTCATCATTCTACGCTCTGTAACCGATAATCTGGTGTCGGTTACAGTAGGGTAGTAGCCATTCAACACGGTTTCAAAATTTTTAATCTTATCTACCATTTCAGCGGTAAGCCATGGCGTTAAGGGGTTTTTTCGTAGATCAAATTTTTCCCAGGCTGGGTCCAGCCAGTCTTCCAGTTTTTCAGGGAACCTGAAACCACTTGCCAGTACTGCCTTGTACATATCACTACCTTCGGTTGGTACCGGGCTGTACACATAAATGATTATCTCTGTATCCGGGTTAGCCTGTTTTACCCGGGTAATGAAAGCAATGTCTTCATCAATTTGTTGCACTACTTTTCCGGGTGTTTCGGCTGGTAAGCCTAACACAAAAGAATACTCCGGTATTATACCAAACTTCCTAAGCCGTTCAGCAAACTTTAGTATTTGCTCTCCGGATTGTTTGCCTCCTTTGTCCATCTGTTTCAGTATGGTATCGTTTCCGGTTTCTGCACCAAAAAATATCATTTTGCATCCCGATTTTCTCATCAGTTCCAGCGATTCATCGCTGTATTTGTCAATAGTATCGATACGGCCTTCGCCCCACCATACCATATCATCGTTCATTATCAGCTTTGCAAACTCAACGGTGCGTTTTTCGCTTACAAAAAAATTATTGTCGTGAAACTCAATAGCATTTCCGCCATAAGTATCGCGCAGCAGCTTTATGTTTCGGTATATCTTTTGAGCGTTTTGTCCTTTCCATTTTGCGTTGTAAATAGGCACAACCGCGCAAAACGAACAGGTAAACGGGCAACCAAAACTGCTATGATAGGCGATGGTTTTGGTACCCAGGTAGCTTTTACCCAAATATCTACTGATGGGGTAAAAGTTGTTTAGTTTTTCGTAAGGCAGGTCGTTCAACTGGTCCTGGTCGTACAGGGTATCTTTGGGGGTAATAATAATCTCATCGCCTTGCCTGAAAATCAGATTATTTATGCTGTTGTATGGTAGGTTAGTTTCAAAATGTTCGAGCAATTTTGGGAAAGCATAATCGCCGGGGCCGTTAATTATCACATCTATATAACCAGATGTAATAACACTTTTATACTGATTGCTGGCAAAGTAGCCGCCCCATACAGTTTTTATGTGCGGATACTTTTCACTTATCATTCTTGTTACTGGTATAGCCTGCCTTAACTGTGGGCCAGGCATAACCGTGCAGCCAAACACAGTAAAATCACCACTATTCAGGTAGGAGGTTATTGTGGCTACAGGGTCCGATTCGATATTGCCATCAACTATTACCCAATCGTATTTAGGGGTAATAGACGCAGCAATCTGCAGCACGCTGTTGGGTATTCGTGCTTTATAATTGTTACTACGCGGATTGAAAAGTAAAACCTTGCTCAATGACTGTATGTTGCACCTGCAAGATGTGAAAAACCATGCTATGTTGCTATACCCATATTAAAGTTTTATTGTTGCTAACAGCATTTGCGCAACACAGTGGTAAAACGTATCAGATTTATATTTACAAGCATTTTGGTGACAGTATGCACCATTACTATAATGTTGCTGTTGCTTGAAATTGCTTTCCGCTACCAATTGTTTGATTTTTACGGTGTAGAGTTAAGGTCACTTAATAGTTCCGTTGATAAATCGCCCAAAGGGGAAAAAATACTTGTGTTTGGCGATTCATTTAGTGCTGCTAATAATGGGTATGTAACCATGCTGAGCGACTCTTTGGCCGGGGTTAGTGTTATAAATTCGGCTATACCAGGAACCAGCATGCGCGAGATGAGCTTAATTGCCCGAAAGAGAATTGATAAGTATGCCCCCGACGTACTTATACTACAGTTGTACCCCGGTAATGATTTGACAGATATATCTCACCCTGTCAACTACGATTCTGTTTCGATTTTGCGTAACCTGTATTGGCAGGCTGTTGACAACTGGTGCTCGCTGGGTTGGCTTAATTATAAGCTTGCAGGAGTAAGACAACTTGTTGACAATGAGCAGTATTTTGTTGTGCCACAAGCAAGCGATACTTTTTCAATTAATAACTACAGCAGCCGTGTGAAGCTGCTAATAAAGGCGGATCGTAGTTTTATTGTTAATAGTGCCTTGGTTGCAGTAGGTAAGTACAGTACTGCATTTGATAAACAGCTAAACTATATTAAATCTATTACAGCTTACTACAAGTCGGTTAAGCCCGATGGTAGGGTTGTGCTTTTGGTAGTGCCGCATTGTAGTATGGTCTCGCCGGTTTATTACCACAATTATCAATTGTTGGGTGCCGGTTTGAATGATTATACTGTTAGTACCAGCATGTTTACGCACAAGTTGGCTGAGCGATTACCTGAATTATTATTGCTGGATGCTACTAAGGCTCTTGTACACAGAGAAAGGGCAGGCGGGCAGACTTATTATATGAATGATGAGCACCTGACCACGGTTGGCCACAAAACAGTGGCCGATACCTTAGTTAAAGTATTGTTGCCTATTATATCCGCATATTAACTAGTAGATGAGTCAGCTGGTTTGCTTTTTGAGCCAGTAGCTAATAATGTCAGGCCACAACACATCCATACCAGGGCTGAAATCTTATCATCGTGTATAAAGTTGTTTACTGAAGTGTGCATAAAAAATGTAAGTAATGCTGTAAGTATTACCAACATAATCTGTTCTTTACCTTTTACATAGTTATTTGCTGCCTGGAAAAGTGATAGCATAACTATTCCCAACCATAAAAAAAGGCCAACCAACCCCAGTTCGGTTAGTGCAGCCAGGTAATCTGAATGTGAATTGCCTCCGGTTCCTGCACGCGCATCTGGTAGTGCTTCATTCAGGCTTATACGTGTCATCTCTTCCTTTTTTTGATATTTCAGGTATGTGAACTTGTACATGTTGTTTCCAAAGCCGGTTAAAGGTTTTTCTTTAAACATCCTCCACGCACATTTATATCTATTTAAACGTTCCAGGTTGGCTACATCGTATTTCCAGTTAAATGTAGATAGTAGCTGATTGCTGATAGTTGTGTTTTTAATGTATTGCTGTTTCTGTAAAAAGAGGCTGGCAAGCAATAGAAACAATACCCCTGTAAGTGTACTTATAGCGCCAATTGCCAGCACCTTTCTTAAGTTTTGGCCATAGAAGTACAATACGGTGGAAATTGTAAAGCCGATAACTGTTGTTAGCCATGCTGCTCTTGAATACGAAAAGAATAAACCGGCAGCTACTACCAATAGTATCGGTAATGTTATGAGGCGCTTACCCAAATATGTGGGTAGGGTACCGGGTTTAATGCAGAAATATACCCAAAACGGGAACAAAACGGCCAGCGTGGCTCCGTAAAGAGGATGGTCGCGGTAGAAGGGCCGCATAGAAGCAGCTGAGAAATCTATAACAAACCCATAGCCTGCATGCACGTATAAACCATGTAGCAGAATTGGTACTATACCAATAGTATATGCAACTATGCATTTTATATAAAATCCCGGCTTGTTTTTTTCAAGTAATGCAAAACCCGCTACAAATACCAAAACATGCAGGGTTTCTATTAGTGTGTATTTGGCCGATACTACTGGCCTGGCAGAATAGGCACAACTAATCCATGACCATGCTATGTACCCGGCAATAAACCAGAGTAATGGGTTTGTTGCCTGTTGTCGGGCTAACCGCCAGATATCTTTTGAATAATAAAGCAGCACCAGAGCAATAAATATCTGTAAAGGCTCGCCGGGTATATTGATGCCAAAACCAAGGCTCAGATTTTCTATTGAATAAGGGAGGCTAAAAAAAAGTACCAGGTACAAAAAGCGAAGCAAAGCCATATTGAAAAATAACAATACCGCCTTAATTAGCTATATACAACATCACTTTTTCAGTTTCATCATCCCACCGGAAATTACGTTTCGTGTATTGTAAGGCATTGTTTACAAGGTTTTCTTTCAGGGTTTTATCGTTCCATAGCCGTTCAATATGGTTGCAGTATTCTTCGGTAGTGTTACCTATCAGCACATGCTCGTTATGTATCAGGCCCAGTGCATTAGCGGCAAGAGGAGAAACTACACACGGTAGCCCCATAGCCATGGCTTCCAGTATTTTATTTTGTATGCCTGTGCCCATTTGTAGCGGGGCAATAAAAATGGTAGAGGTTGCATACGAGCTACGCACATCGTCTACCCATCCGGTAACAGTTATATTGGGATTGCGTGCAAGAGCCAGCACCCGTTTGTCTGGCGAGCTGCCCGAAACAAGAAAACTAACCTTTCTACCTCTTTTAACCAGTGCCGGTATAATGCTTTCTGCTATATAGCAGGCACAATCTATGTTTGGCAGGTAGTTCATATTGCCGTGAAATAGCAAGTCGTACTTTTGGGTGTGTTGTCGTGGGGAGAAATAACCGGTATCTACACCATTATGTATTACCTGTATGTGGTTTTTATTATCGTGAGGAATCAGGTTCTTGTCCTGCTCTGAAATAATCAGGTGTTTGTTGAATCTTGAGAAGACAGTCTTTTCATATTTTTTTAAGCGGCCAGACTCGACTTTGTACAACAAATGCATAAGTGTGCTGCTTTTGGCTGCCATACGTTCATAGCCTGTAGAGAACGCGTCCATATAGTCCAGTACTTTAACCGGTGCTGCCACATTGGTGGCATATTCTGCTGTGCGTATCAACTGAAAAAAAGCCACATCCGGTTTAATCCGTTCAGCATGGCTACAGATACTATTATGAATATCTTTTTTATAAAAATATGCTGCCTGAAAAGGAATTGTTTGAAAAACTGCTTTAGTGCAATTCAGCAGGCTTTGATATTTACTAAGTGTATAGAAGTGGGTTTCGGCGCAAAAACTATTTAGGTGCTCCTTCACATCAAACGGTACTGGTTGGTCTGATATACAAAACAGATATACCTGATGATTGAGACAAATATGGCGTAGCATGTGATATGCCCGTAGCTTATCGCCCTTATTAAGAGGATAGGGGACCCGCGACAAAACCATCATTACTTTCATACTGCTTAAAAATAGAAAAGGGTTTCAAAGCTGAAACCCTTTTCTGTATGTTTTGGTGAGGATTATTGGATGGTTAATCTCTTTTGAAATTCACTGGTGCCCGATTTTATTTTTACCAGGTAGATGCCTTTACTTAGTTTACTTACGTCGGCATTTAATGTTGCAGTGGCCGATTCGAGAGTAGATACAATCCTGCCATCGTAGCCAAGTATATACGCTGTGAAGCCTTTGCTTAAAGTAGTGGCTATTGTAATAGTGTTTGTTGCCGGATTTGGGGATACGTTAAACAAACTGCTTCCGACTTCTTCAATAGCTGTTTGCGTATAGTTTAACGCTTCTGAAATAGATTTGCAGCCATTGGCATCGGTTATCTCAACTGCATAACTTCCGTTAGCGGTAGCTGTATAGGTGCTGCTAACTTCGCCGGCAATCAGGCCGCCATCTTTATACCACTGGTATGCTACAGCTACAGCAGAATTTGCTGTTAGCAGCGATCCGTTAGCGGAGATTGTTGGCAACGTCGGCAAGGCATTGTAGGTCAGGTTAAGCGTATCTGAAGGAGTATCGCCACAGGCATTAGTTGCAACACAAACATAGGTGCCGGTTGTAGTTGCGGCAAACGCCTGATTGGTGCCGCCGGTGGAGTTGCTGTTTCTAAACCATGCATATGAAGTTGCGTTGGTGGCGTTACAGGCAATAGCTACAGGTTCGCCTTCGCACGCGGTCAGATCTCCGGAAGGTTGTATGCTAACTGAGGTTGGTTTGGTATTAACTGTAAAGCAGTTTACGCAGGTACCTGTATAGCACGAGTTGCCAAATTGGTAACGCACAGTAAAATCGTAAGTGCCTGGAGTAAAGTTAGAGGGGATGGTTACAGATACCGTAACCGGAGGCGATGCCTGACTTGCAGTGGGATTGTTTACCGCAATAACCCGGCTAGCGCCCTGATATACACCCGTAACTGCTGAACAAGGTGTACCTGCAGAGCCTGTTGTAGTGCCAGTGATAGTTATATCAAATGTACTGCCCGTGCAGCCATTATTAGGGCTAAGGCTTATCTGGGCATTTACTCCCAACACGGCTAAAACCAATAAAAAAGGTAAAAGTATTCTCACTTTGAAATAGAATTTGTTGTCACAAATATATTTTAACAATTTTAAAAATCAAAAAAATAGTAATGTACCTCCGTAAAACAACAAATCCGCCTATTAGGTAGACGGATTTGTTGTTTTTATTACTGTAATAATGTTTTACTCAACAATCAGGCGCTGAGTGGTGGTTTGACCATTTTGGGCAATAACACGTATAAAATAAATCCCTTTTTGCATAGGCTCTACATTCACCTGTAATGTATTGGTGGTAGCAGTGTACTTTGCAACTTCTGCACCAGTCAGGCTATAGATGTTAGCATTAAAGCCTTTGTTAAGGTTAGTTCTGATAAACACCTCGCTTTTTGCCGGATTAGGCATTACTATGAATGAAACTTCAGCGTTAATGTTATCAACGCTCAGGTAAACATAATATAGTGGCGAAGAAGTGGCTTTACAACCGTTGGCATCTGTAATTTCTACCGTATAATTTCCGGTTGCAGTAGGTTCATAGAATGAATCGGTAACAGCTGATGTTACTGCGTTTCCTTCCAGAAACCACTGGTATGTAACAGCAGTTGATGACTGGGCACGAACACCGGTTGACACATTTTCTACAATTACAGGTGTACCCGGGTCGCTTACTACAATGGCAATGTCGCTTGCGGTTATATCTCCACAGGCTGTGTTTACAGTTACATTATAATTACCGCTTTGTGTTACAGAAATTGTTGCTGTAGTAGCACCGGTTGACCATTGGTAGCTATTGTAAGCCACGTTGAGCGATAGGTCGGCTGTATCTCCAAGGCAAATAGTATTGCCCTGTGCACTGCTAATAGCAGGTTGCGTAGGTTGTGGTTGTACTGTTACTGATATGGTGCCTGTGGCTGAGCAGTTAACAGAGTTGGTTGCTGTAACAGTATAGCTGGCATCTGCAGTGGGCTGAACCTGGCCGCCCGATACATTACCTGCTAAATCTGAGCTCCACTGATAATCGGTGATAGTTGCATTGGCAGATGTTGCATTGGCTGCAAGTGTTGATGATTGGCCTACGCATATAGCTGATGGGGTTGCAGTTGGAGCAACCGATGGGTTTTCGTTAACCGTAACTGCTACAGCCCCTGTAGCCGAACAGTTGTCGGAGTTGGTTACAGTGATGTTGTATGTGGTAGATGCAGCCGGAGTAACATCACCATTTTCGCTGTTACCGCCTATTCCTGCGCTCCATGCATACGATTGTATGGTTCCGCTTATGGGGGCAGCATTGGCGGCTAGTGTGGCTGTTTCGCCCTCACAAATTGTAGATGGGGTGGCGGTAGGGCTTACAGTTGGTGTAGCTCCTACATTTACCGTTACAGTGCCGGTGGCTGTACAGTTGTTGGTGTTGGTTACTGTAACTACATAGTTGGTAGTATTAGAAGGTGAAACCGAGCCACCCGATATATTACCCAATAAACCGTTACTCCAGCTATAGTTTGATATGGCTCCACTGCCAGCAGTAGCATTCGCATTTAGTGTGCTGTTGCCGCTACCGTTACAAATACCCGGCGGAGTAGCTGAAGGTGCTGCCGTAGGTATATCATATACTGTAACCAGTACCGAGCCTGTAGCTGTACAATTGTTGCTATTGGTAACTGTAACCGTAACAGTTGAGGTGCTTGCAGGTGAAAAACTACCACTGCTAACATTGCCACCAGGGCCTTCGCTCCAGTTATAGGTGGTTATTGTTCCGCTGCCGGCTGCTGCGCCCGCTGAAAGAGTGGTACTTGAACCTGCACAGAAAGCCTGCGGGCTGGCTGTTGGGTTTACCGTGGGCGGAGTATTTACATTTACAGATACACTACCTGAAGCCGAACAGTTATTAGAGTTAGTTACAGTTACAGTATAAGTTGTGTTTGATACCGGACTTACCGAGCCGCTGGGTTGATTACCGCCAATGCCGGTGTTCCATGCATATGATGTTATGGTGCCACTGCCCGCTTGTGCGTTGGCCGATATAGTAGCGCTGCCTCCGTTGCAAATAGCGTTTGCCGTGCTGCCCGGTGCTACGGTTGGCTTGTTATTAACCGTTACAGTTAAAGAGTTTGAAGAGGTTACAGTTCCGCAACCATTTATTGCATCGCAAGTATAGGTGCCGGATGAAGATGCCTGATAGGTGGAACTTTGAGCGCCGTTGATAGTAGCCCCCCCTATCCGCCATTGATAAGATGTGGCACCTGTTGCGCTACAGGATAGCGTGGTAGTAGTACCCGCACAGATAGAAGCACCGTTGGAAGGCGAAACGGTAACGTTGGTGGGTGCTGTGTTTACTGTAAAGCAGTTGTTGCAGCTAATAACTGCTCCGCAAGCGTAGTTAATATTAAACCCGTAAGCGCCGCCTGTGAAGTTTGAAGGGATGTTTAAGGTGGCTGTAACTATAGTGCCCCCACTTGCTGCACTAAAATTAGTTGCATTTAACACTACGTTGCCGTTAGTGGACAGACCGCCACCCGATATGTTACCACAGGTAGATGTAGGCACTTGACCTGAAGTGATGCCGGTTATAGTAACCTGAAAACTGCCACTACCTGCACAGGCACTGGAAGGGGATACTGTAATTTGGCTGTACCCTGCCAGAGCAGAGACTAGTAAAACTAATAATACAGCTAATTTTTGCATGGTATATATGGTTTTATGCAAATTTATAAATACCGTGCTAGTTGCTGCTTTTTAATACAGGTTTGTTATTAACAGAGTCTAATGCCTGTGAAATTATATGTACAAACTCTTCTTTTTTGGCTTTGTTTGACCATACTTTTTGTACAGAATCCAGCGCCTCCTGATACCTGCCCAGCTGATAAAGTGTATATGCCGTATTAAAGCGGGCATCATCATTTTTATCGTTAATACGCAGGGTTTCTTTATAAGTATCTAAAGCGTCATCATAGTGTTTAAAGTACGTTTGCATGCCTCCCAGGTTGTTAAGCACATTAGGATTGTAGGGGGAGTGCTTTTTAGCCTCTTTAAAACACTGGTAGGCCAGTTCTTGTTTGCCAAGCGCGTAATAGGCCACGCCCTTGTACCACTGTTTGGGGAACGATAAAGGAGTAAGGTTGCTGTAAGGGGTTTCCATCTTTTCCACCAGCAGTACTACACTTTGATTGTCGCCCCTTTCGCTGGCGGCCAGCAAATCACGCACCAGCGAATCTGCCTTCATGCGTTGCCATACCCCTGTTGTATTAAAAAGCAACAATACTATGCTTGCCATTACAAGTATTTTTACTGCTATAGGTTTAAGTTTAATGATATAGCCGCTCTTATTGGTATAGTAGCTGATTAATGCCCAGCTAAGGGCCAGCGTTATCTGGTGTTCCATCCGTTCTTTAGGAAAATCGAAAAAAGAGAACACCATAAAGCCAACCTGCTGTGCAAGTAATAGTACAAGTATAAACCTGGTATTGCTGTTTACCAGAGTTTTTACAGAGGTAATAATACGGTAGAAAAAAGATGAAAATATACCTGTAAATGCTATGAGGCCCCCAATACCCAATTCGCACCATACCCAAATAAAATCATTGTGCGGCTGAAGAAATGATACATTAAGGTACATTAGCCTGAACATACCTTTGTAGGAATAGTAGGGAAATACCAACATCCAGTTACGGGCACCAACTCCTGTTAACCAGTGGTCCTGTATTATGTATGCCGATTTGTACCAGAGTGCCAGCCTTTCCGACCCCGTGTCGGAGGTTAGGTAATGGGCAAAATTCAGTCGGTTATAAAATGAAGTAAGTGTACCATTGGCCGCAAGAATAGCTATCAATATTATGAAGCCAGCCGTAGCCGGTAGTATTAGTTTTTTGAATACCGGTAGTGCAGATTTTTGATTCTGAAAAAATAAACCCACCGCCAACACAACAGCCACCGCTAAAAGAGCCAGAAAAGCCGATCGGGTTTGGAGCAGTAATAGTAATATTGCCTGAAGCAGGATAATACCTCCTAAAAGATAACGCCAAATTCCGTTTTCGGTTATTACTAAAATACCCAGCAGACAAGATGTGGTTACCAGTAGGCCCGAATACAGATTTTTATGTCCGGCGAGAGCATTGATAGCATATAAGTTGTCACCCTCTAAGGTGGCCATGCGGCTTAGGTCAAGTAACTGGCTTATGGCAAAAAGGCTATATCCCAGGCAAATAAAAAATAGCGTTTTCAGTAATGCGCTGACGGAGACCTTGTTTTGTAGCAGCCCTTCTTTAAACAACAGGTAGCATATAGAGACCATAAATATTTTGGCAGACTCGAAAAAAGCCTCCGGCCTATTAATGGCTTGTATGATGGATAAGAAATGAAAGAACACATATCCGCTAAAAAACAAATCGGGTAAATGTAGCTCCAGTGATTTATTCCAAAGCAAACGATACCACAGTGGCGAAAACAACAACAGGCAAACAAATGCGAACAAAACCCGCGGTAAAAGGGTAGCATCCTGCAGGTTGTTCCAGAAACAAACACTACTACCAGCCAGCAGCAAACAGTAAAAGGTAGTGTAAATTTGTTTTTGAGACATAAAATCGGAATTTCACCTGAAATCGAATTTCAGCCCAAATCAACAATGTTTAATGTAACTAACAAAATAAGCGGTTGGGGAAATTATCCGGTATGCGATGCATTGTTGAGCAAGCCCGGTAATGCTACTGAAGCGGCAACTTATATTAGCTCTGAATCTGTAGTGGTACCGCGTGGTAATGGACGTAGCTATGGCGATGCAGCGATTGGTACCCATATTATCTCTTCTTTAGGGCTGAACAGAATTATATCTTTTGATAAGACGAATTGCAGTTTAACATGCCAGTCAGGCGTATTGTTGGTCGACGTATTGAATCATATTGTAACAGATGGATTTTTTTTAGATGTGGTGCCCGGTACAAAGTTCATAACTATAGGCGGGGCTATTGCTGCCGACGTGCACGGGAAAAATCATTACTGCCGTGGGAGTTTTAGTAAATGTGTTTCGGGGTTTAGGTTGATTACAGAGTCTGGACAGTTATGTCATTGCTCACCAACACAAAATTCAGAACTATTCTACACAACCTTTGGGGCAATGGGGCTAACTGGTTTTATAACAGAAGTTGATTTGATATTGTGCAAGATTGATACAACATGGATAGAAACAGTTAATGTACAATGCAGTAACCTGAAAGATGTTTTTAGCTGGTTTGGAAAGGAGCTACAGGCCGAATATAAAATAGCCTGGTATGATGTTTTTTCAGGTAAAGCTATATGTACAACCGGCAGGCACCTGAAGCAGGAAGAATTAGATGTAAAGATTAAGAGCATCCCTCTTAAAAAATACAACCATCCGGCAATTAATGTTCCAACCTTTACACCTTCATGGGTGGTCAATAGGTTTAGTATTAGGGTAATGAACCTGCTTAGATTACTAAGAACGGGTTATGGAAATAAGCAGCAGGTAGGGTTCGATTCCTTTTTCTTTCCTTTAGATGCAGTGGATAACTGGAACCGGTTGTATGGTAAGCAAGGGTTTATCCAGTTTCAGTATGCGGTGCCTGCCGAATATGCTAGTTCTTTAACTGGTCATTTATTGGATATCGCTAAATCAAAAGGTATTGTATGTACGCTGGCTGTAATTAAGCAATTAGGCCCCGGAGAACATAAAAGCACGTTGAGTTTTCCTTTAGAGGGATTTACGGTTGCACTTGATTTTAAGAATCAAGAGGGTTTGCCGGACTTAGTACAAAATTTTGTTGAAGTTGTTGCTGAGAAAGGAGGGAGGGTATATCTGGCAAAAGATGTCTGTATGAGTAAAAAAGCAATGTTGAAGGGATATCCGCAGCTTGCGCTACTAAGAGAGGTAGTCAAGAGAGTTAACAGTGCTGGTAAGTTTAATTCAAACCAGTGTAACCGTATTGGATATTTGTATGAATAACGCATTGATACTTGGCGCCAAATCGGATATAGCAAAGGCTATTGCTGTTGAGCTGGCAAAACAGAAGGTTAACCTTTTGCTTGCAGCACGAAGTTGTGACAGCCTGAAAGACTTTAAACACAAACTGGAGCGTGAATATGCTGTTAGCGTAGAGTTAAGGGAGTTTGATGCATTGAAGTATAATACACACGCTGATTTTGTTGATAGTTTGCCGGAATATATTGATGCTGTATTTTGTGTGTTTGGCTATTTAGGTAATCAAAAACTGGCAGAAATTGATATTGCTGAACGGGAGTTAATATGGAATACCAACTATGTGGGGGCTGAATCTGTATTGAACTGTGTAGCGACAAGGTTCGGCCGGCAGGGTAGAGGCCTGATAGTGGGAATATCGTCGGTGGCTGGTGATAGGATAAAGCCAAGCAATCGTTTTTACGGAGAAAGTAAAGCGGCCTTTACTGTCTATCTAAACGAACTACGCAAACGAAGCCAGCCTGCATTAAATGTATTGGCAGTAAAGCCGGGTTTTGTTGATACTAAAATGACTGCGCACCTGAGACTTCCTCCACTTATTACTGCCAGCGCCACACAAGTAGCCCAAGCTATATGTAAGGCCATTGTTGACAAAGAAACAGAGATTTATGTTTTACCTATATGGCGGTATATTATGTTTGCTATAAGGCTGATACCTGAGAGCATTTTTAAATATATTAAACGATAAAATGCTTTTTAATAGTATTTACTTTCTGTTTCTGTTTGTACCGGTATTTTTTACCGTTTATTTTCTGCTACCCAATAAGCATAAGAATCTGTTTGCCCTGGCAGCAAGTATTTTGTTTTATGCCTGGGGCGCACCCACATTTGTTTTTATACTAGGCACTGCAGTAATTGCCGATTTTTTTCTGGCGCAGCAAATAAGCCGCTCAGAGGGTAAATCGCGCAAGTTGTGGCTGGCTTTTGCGCTAACCATTAATACATCGATATTGTTGTACTTTAAGTACGCCAATTTTTTTGTAGATAATTTTTGTGCATTATTTGGTTGCGAAGGGCAGCATATGGCCCAGGTGCTTTTGCCTATCGGTATTTCCTTTTTCACATTTCACGAAGTAAGTTATCTGGTAGATGTGTACCGGCAAACCAAAACGCCATTTAAGAATATAGTTAACTACGCCCTTTATATTTTTCTTTTCCCTCAGCTAATTGCTGGCCCCATTATCCGTTTTCATGAGATAGCCGACCAGATTGAAAACCGCACGTACAACGATACTTTAGATAATAAGCTACTGGGGTTTTTTCGCTTTACCATGGGCTTAGGTAAGAAAGTGCTGATAGCTGATGTGTTAGGTGTGTATGTTACTAATGTATTTACACATATAGGTGCCGGGCCCGATGTTGGCTCGTTATGGTTGGGTGCGGTGATGAACCTGATTCATTTCTATATCGATTTTAGTGCTTACTCAGATATGGCTATTGGCCTCGCACTGGTGATGGGCTTCAGGTTTCCCGAAAACTTTAACTACCCGTTTACTGCCCAAAGCCTGACAGAGTACTGGCAACGCTGGCATATGTCGCTGTACCGTTGGATGCGTGAATATCTGTACATACCATTAGGTGGAAGTAAATATGGCGAAGGAAGGACAGCCTTTAATATCTTCTTCGTTTTCCTGTTTTCGGGTTTTTGGCATGGTGCCAGCTGGAACTTTGTGTTGTGGGGCGCCGGGCACGGGCTTGTGGTAATGAGCGAACGGTACGTAACCGGTAAAATGCTGGAAAGGTTAAATAAATATGTGCGCGTGGCTTACACTTTTTTAATAATGACTTTACTGCTTGTTGTATTCAGGACTGATACTATACACGAGGCAGGAGTGTACCTGAAGCTGATGTTTACAGGTGGTGGTAGCGTTGATTATATGTTTCTGTCGTTTAAGCAGCAACTGGTTTTTGTGCTGGCATTGCTTATATCGTTTGGTGGGTTAAATGCTGCATTGCAGCAATGGGCTAATAAGTTGTATGTGCCTTTTTCCGGCGATTTGAGTTATAGTACTGGTGTGGTAGTATCGATTACTATAATAGTGCTAAGTGCCTGTATGTTGGTGGTTACCGGGTATAATCCGTTTTTGTACTTTAAATTCTGATGGAGAAGATAACGCATAAACAAACCTTACTTTATTTAATACTGGGCTTTCTCTGGCTGCCCCTGTTAATGCGTTTTGTTCCAATAGAAGATACTGAATTGAAGGGCATTGTCGATGAAATTAAACAACCTGAGTTTAGCTGGCAAAAATGGGCCAGTGGCGATTTTCAGAAATATACAGAATCGTATTATTTGCAACAGTTGGGTTTCCGGCGGGCGGCTACCCGTATTGCAAATGAAATAGATTATCGCCTGGGTGTACAACGTAAATACTGTATTGTAGGTAAGCAACATGAGTTGATGGGGCGGGAGTATATAGATAGTTACTATGGTCGCGATTATCTGGGCGATGATTCTATTCGTACCATTTTGCTACGTATGCAGGCATATAAAAAGTTGCTGAACGATAGCGGAGTTACTTTTTTGGTAGTACTGGCACCCAGTAAAGTGCGCCTTTACCCCGACAGGATACCTGATGAAATGCGTGATACCCTGCCTACGAAAACAAATTACAGCCAGTTGTTACAGGGTATGCGCCAAAGCGGTATACCTGTGCTTGATTTCCAGCCCTGGTTTAATGCTACGGATAGCAAATCGCCGTATGCTTTGTTTAGCAACCTGGGCGTTCACTGGAGTGGTTATGCGGCAACACTCTGCGCCGATAGCCTGATGGGATATATTTGCCAGATAACCGGAAAATCAACCAACCGACTGAAAATAACGGGTGCAAGTGCAGTAAATGAGGCATCTGGCACTGACCGCGATATGCTGGATATGCTAAACATGTATAGCGAAATACCCCTTACAAAACCTTTGGGGCAGATTAAAGGGGAGTTAACCGTAGATACTTCGAAATTTATACCCTCTGTTTTGGTAGTTGGCGATAGTTACTATTGGAACATTATTTACTCGGGCCTGCCGAAGTATTACTTTGATAAGGGTAGTGCGTATTATTACTATAATTCTAAAGGATACTTTAATAACGATGTGACCTTGCCAACTAACGAGGTGGATGTGCAAAAAGTTAGCTTTACAAAAGATGTGGTGATATGGCTGTACGCAGAACCTAACCTGACTAAAATAGGGAACGGGATTGACCAGCAACTATTAGATGCCGTTTACAAACAACAATCCACCAGCGCTAAATGAGTAGTAAAGGCAATTATTCTCTTTTTGTGGCTTTGGTATTTCTGTTTTTAGTAACAGCCGTTACAATTGTCGGGGGTAAGTGGAAGAAGCATACAGTTTTAAAGAGTGATGCCGCAGGGTATTATGCCTACCTTCCGGCATTATTTGTTTATGGAGATTTGTATAAGTGCAGCTATTATACACATGTAGATTCGGTTTATAACCCCGGCGATAGGGTTGTGTATTATGGCTTACAGCGCCATCCTGAGACTGGCAGTATTTATTTTAAATATAATTATGGAGTAGCTGCTTTTGAATTACCAGCCTTTGCCTTAGCACATTTATTTGTCCGGTTATCCGGTAAGTATGCGGCTGATGGATATTCAGTTCCATATCAACTGGCAGTAGCCTTGTGTTCTGTTTTGTTTTCTTTTTTGGGGTTACTATTGTTGCGATTTTTTCTGCTGTATTTGTTTGATGATCGGGTTGTAGCTATTACACTTATGGTAATAGCATTCGGCACTAATTATCTGGCGCAGGTTATTACGCAACCCGGCATGAGCCATGTCTATATGTTTTTTCTTTATAGCGCTATACTGTATGGTACGCATGTATTTACTTTAAGTGGTAAGGGGAGGTACTTGTT
Source organism: uncultured Chitinophaga sp. (assembly GCA_964423405.1). Lineage (GTDB taxonomy): Bacteria > Bacteroidota > Bacteroidia > Chitinophagales > LD1 > Bog-950. The sequence goes on from CAYREY010000015.1 coordinate 37,241, forward strand.
ACTGGTTGTTGTTGCGTTAGCCATGGTAATGGTAACGCGTTCGTCGGGTGTTTTTATTGTAATACCTGTATTGTTTTGGCAGGCAGGCGGGAAGCGATTGTTAGATGTGGTTAGCCATTATGTACGAACCCATACAGCCGTATTTACAGCTATAGCTCTGACTGGTTTTTGGGTGATATTTATTCAATTACTATACTGGCAACTAACAACCGGTCATTGGTATTTTTACACTTACCGGCGCGAATATTTTGATTTTGCGAACTGCCAGCTGGTTAATGGATTGTTCAGTTACCGGAAAGGTTGGTTTTTGTATAGCCCTCTGGTGTTGTTGGGTTTTGCAGGGCTTTTGCCCATGTGGCTTAATGAACGGCTTAGGTTTGAGGTAATACCCGTTATAGCTTATTTTTTAATAACTGTTTATATAGTATTTAGTTGGTGGCAATGGTACTATGGCGGCAGCTTTGGTTGTAGGGTTATGGTAGAGTCGCTGGTGGTGCTTGCCGTTCCGCTTGGGGCGCTTATTAATTGGGTTCAACAGAAAGGGTTGGCGGTAAAGATGTTGATAGGGGCCGTTATAGTGGCTGGTGTGTTTTTGAACCTTTTTCAAACGGTGCAGTATGGTAAGGGTGTTATACACTGGCAGAAAATGAACAAAGAGTACTATTGGCGGGTGTTTGGCCGGTTGCAGGTAAGCGAAGAGGATAGGAAATTATTGGAGCAAACCGAAGAACTGAATACAGACAACAGCCCAAGGCGCTAATGGTTGATACGGAACACAGATACACTGTTATTCTCCCAAAGCTTTACGCCCAGGTGCTTTATAATTACACTGTCGTTAATGGCATCGCTTGTCAGCACGGCATAATCACATGCCTTTAATCCATCTTGTTTATAGTAATCCCACACGCCGGGCATGCTGTTCCATCCACGCTGGTTCATAAGGTAAAGCGATATGTTGTAACTCTCATCGTAGGCTGTAAATACTTTATTGCTGTAACTAATGCCCGCTTTTCGTAGTTCTGGCTCAAGCGATAACCATTCCGTATTGATATGGCTGTAATGCGTGGATATTTTTTTGGTGGTTTGTATGAATAGGAGTAAAGATGCTATAGCAGCCAGCCCACCTATAGTAATCGTTTTTGTAGTGGTGTGTAGATGATTAGGTAGTGTTTTTAGTGCTGTAGCGGTTAGTGTAAACAACAAAAACTGAAAAGGTATATGATAATACCCGTGGTTGCCGGCATTACGCATAAGAATAACGAAGAAAATAGCCCACATGCCAAACCCCACTACCGTAAAAATATGCAAAAAGTTATTCCTGCTGAAACGTATAACAAGCAGGTATGCCATTACACCAAACACAATCCATATTGGTAGCGGATATAGCTTAGGTAAGTTGCGCGCAAACAGGTAAAGGGCGTTACTTATTTCGTTCAGATTACGAGGTAACAGTACGCCCAGTTTAAACACTGCGCTGTGATTAGTAAGCTGGCTGTTGCGGCCATACATTAGCCAGCCCACACAAACCAGTAACGGTATTGTTAGCACCATTGTATTTGTAAATACAACTTTAAGCTTATTGTTAACCCAGCCGTTTATAAGTAGCGATATATATACCGCAGCTACCAGAAACAGCAGACTTGATTTTAGTAGTACAGCAACCGATGCAAAGAATGAGAATAAAACAATGCGTTTAAAGTTGGGTACAGCGCTATCTGCTATAAACCAAAAGCCAGCTGCAAAAAATGCCAACGCTACAGTATCGGGTAAAAAAGTTGTAGAGTAATAAATAAGGTTAGGTGAGCATAGCCACAATAATGATGCTGTTAATACCGATAGTGTATTGCTGAGTAGTTTGCGTGCCAACAGAAATGCAACTACAAATGCAGGTAATGTAAAGACTAAAGTGATTAGCCTGAAAATAAACTCATGAAAGCCGAATATCGCATACAGTTTTGAAACGAGATAGGGTATTGCCGGAAACTCGCCGGTTGCTATGCCCGATGGATTGTAAACTATATTGTGTGTACGTGGTTCGGTAAAGTTATAGCCAAACTGGTAGTAGTTAAGTGCCCACGATGCACGGTCGCATTGGGCCCAGGCGTGGTCGCCATGCGGACGGCTGAATATATACGAACCGGGGAGCAACACCGAGTATAACATTGCTACCAATAGTATGAAAACAATAAGTTGTTTATCTGTGCCTTTCATACTGCTCTACTTCATTGCCTTTTACCAGGTAAGCTTCGTGGGCCAGGTCCATGTAGTAAAAATCTGACTTGTGGTTGCCATAGGCTACCATATGTTTTACTTTATCCAGCTCATACATTTCTTTCAGGCGTACCACTTTTTCTGCCCCATAGCAATTTTCGCCTGCTATTTTGCCGGTCAGTTGATTGTTTACAATCTCCAGCTCTGTGCAAAGCAGTGTAATGTTTTCGATTTCGCACCAATGCCTGAGCCATATACTACATGATGCAGATAGTAACGCAATTTCGTAACCATTACTGCGCAACTGGTTTAGCTGCTGCCATACTTTAGCAATCAGTATAGCCGGAATTTCTATTTCGGCAAAACTTTTACCGTAGGGGGCAATCATTTCAGGTGTATGCCCACCAAAAACAGATTTGAAGATCCTTTCTTTTACGTTCCGCCAGGTGCTTACACCATTCATGGCCATAACTAATGCCGGCAGGTTACTAAACAATGCGCTGTAGGCTTTTACCGGCCCTGCATAGTATTTTAAAAAATACAGGGTTGTATCTTTCGATGTAAGTGTGTGGTCAAAATCGAAAACAGCAAGTTTTTCTGGTGCCCGTTTAGTCATAATTTATTGGTAAATAAAATAAACCATCATTGCCAGCCAAACAATTACCGATAGCAAAATTGGCCTGCTATGCAGTAATACATACTGCGGCATAATACTTTTTTCGCCCTTTTGTAACAGTTTTATGTAGTGATATATAGCAAACAGCACCGGTAAGCAACTGATGAATACGAAATTAGAACCAAGCCTGTTCATTGTTTCCGGCGAAAATGTGTAAACAGTATACGTAAGCCCACCTGCGCTTACAATGCCTGTTACAGCCGGTTTGGCAAAGTTTTCTTCATAATACCTGAGTGCGGGCCTTACTATATTACTATCTATACCATGCAGGTTTAGCAGCCGTATCTCTTCCAGGCGTTTAACCAGACCGAAACCAAAAGCGAAGAGAATGGTTACAAGGTATAACCACCACGATACCGGTACATCGGTAATAACACTGCCAGCCTGTATTCTTATTAAAAAGCCGAACATGATAATAAACAAGTCGAGAAACGGCACATGCTTGCCAAATGCAGAATAGAAGACATTTACTGCCAGATAAATACAGAATTGTATAAACACAACTGCACTTAGAAACCAGGCCCCAATCAGGCCGGTACAAATAAGCAGTATGGCCACTATAATGGCTGCGTTCCTGTTTATGGTGCCGGATATAAGGGGTTTGTTTTTTTTGTCGGGGTGGTTTTTATCCCACTTATAGTCAAACAAATCGTTGATGATATATACCCCACTGCATAAAAAGCAAAAAAGCAAAAGCAGTAAGGTAAGTTTTGCAGGATTATCATGGTACATGATTTTGCCGCCAAAAAATGCCGGAAAAAATACCAGCAGATTTTTAACGTAATCGTGTACCCGTAATAACTGCAACCAGTTTTTCATACTGCTCTGTTGCAGGCAATATGTAAAACCTTTTTCACTTTACCGTTACTGCTTTTGCCCTTTTGTGGGTAAGCCGGTTTACAGCACCTTGCTTAAAAACACATTCAGCTCAAAACGTGTTTCGCTAAACTCTTTTGCATAGGCAGTAACACGGCTTTGCATAGCTTCGGCCTCTGGTAAGCTTTTCTGGTGCGTATGTTCAGGGTTGTCTGCTGCCAGCGAGTTTAGCTGGTCGTTAAGTTTATTTACATCATGCTTCAGGTAATCGGCCTGTTGATTTAATATGATAAACTTGTTTTGAAAATGTTCTACCTGTGCCAATACTTCCTGCGATGTATTTTTGGTAGCAACCTCGCCCAGGCGGTTTTGTAGTACGGTCAATTCATCTTTATAAAAGGATAGTTCTTTTAACCAATCGTTGTTTAGATGATGGAGGGCGTTTACTGAGGTTTTCATGCTGTTTAATTGTTTATGGTTTTATAAATAAGTTACATTCTAAAATCGTACAGGCTTTTTACAAGTGTGGCACCTCCTACAATACCTATCATAGCCAGCACCAGGTTGCGAAACCTTTGTTGCGATATACGCTGTAGCAGTAGTTTACCAATGTAGGAGCCTGCAACCGATACAAAGGCAAGCACTACTATCAATACATAGTTTTCGCTGTTCACATATCCGCTCTCGCTGTAAATTATAGCTCTGCTAAGGTCTACTCCCATATCTATGGCTGCAGAGGTTCCAACAAAAAGGCTTTTCTCCAGATTATAAGCGCTTAGCGCCAATCCTCTTATTGCTCCACCGGTTCCGGTAAAGCCTGCCAGAAAACCCGCTATGCTACCGCTAATTATTCCGGCAGGTTTGGTATTGGGTAGTTTTAAGTCGCTTTTCCATAACAGCAGCATACTAAACAGGGTAAGGAAAACGGCCAATATCACCTCTGTATACTTAAATGATACGATAGTGGTAAGCCAAGCCCCGAGTATTACAAACAATACGCTGGGTACCCCAAAAAGCAGGGTTAGTTTCCAGTCGATAGTTTTGTAAAACATGGCCAGCTTGCTAAGATTACTGAATACATGAAATATGGCTGTTATACCCAGTACGGTCTTTATGTCAAAGAAATAAGTTGCCAGCGGCACGAAAAAAACTGATGAGCCGAAGCCACCAACGGTGCCCAGTATCTCGGCCAACAGTGCCAGAAAAGCAAAAATTAATACGCTCATTAGGGTGGTGTATTAAATACCATGCAACATTACATGTTGTTGAAGCTATAAAAATGTGACGCTATTCAAACAAAGGGCTGATTTTTATCAGTATTTTGCATAGCTTACAAAAACATATTTGCGCAAACACCCTTAGTTATATGAATATATCTTTTCACGGAGCTGCCCGCACTGTTACCGGCAGTAAACATTTGGTTACATTAAGCAGCGGTACAAAAATATTACTCGATTGTGGGCTCTTTCAGGGAAATCCACGCGAGGTAGATGAACTTAACCGCGATTGGGGATTTACACCGTCTGAAATTGACTACCTGATTTTATCGCATGCGCATATTGACCATTGTGGCCTTATACCACGTTTGGTTGCCGATGGCTATAAAGGCAAGATTTACTGTACCCCGGTTACACTGGAGATGGCGGAGATACTGCTGATGGATTCGGCCCATATACATGAGTCGGATGTAAGGTACCACAATAAAAAGCGGGCCCGCCGTAACGAGCCTCCTATAGAGGCACTATATACCGTAAAAGACGTAGAGTATTGCCTGGGCAGGTTTGAGACAGTGGATTATAATCAACCTCAACGGCTGAATAAAGAGGTGGAGTTTATGTTTACCGATGTGGGGCATATAATAGGTAGTGCAGCCGTACATTTAACTATTACCGAAGGTGGAGAGAAAAAGGAGCTTACCTTTAGCGGCGATGTGGGAAGGTATAATGATGAGTTACTACGTAGCCCCGAAATTTTCAGGCAGACAGATTATATGATACTTGAATCGACCTATGGTGATTCGTTGCATCAGGAGGTACATACCACACAAAACCGATTGCTGGAGATAATTGCTGATACATGTCTAAAAAAAGGGGGTAAACTGATAATACCTTCTTTTAGTGTAGGCAGAACACAGGAAATTGTATATGCTCTTAACCGGCTTGATATTACCCGTAAATTGCCAGACATTGATTTTTATGTTGACTCTCCTTTATCTGTAGAGGCTACCGGGGTAATGAAAAGGCATATGGACCTGTTGAATGAAGATTTTCAACGCTACCGTAAGAAGGATAGCGAGCCGTTTGATTTTAAAAACCTGCATTACATAGCAAACGTAGAAGATTCAAAAGCATTAAATACCCGTAAAGAACCTTGTGTAATCATTTCCGCCTCGGGTATGGCCGATGCAGGCAGGGTTAAGCATCATATTAAAAACAATATAGAAGATGCCAATACCACCATTTTACTGGTGGGGTATTGTGAGCCTCATTCGCTTGGTGGTAAACTGGGGAAGGGTTATAAAACTGTAACCATTTTTGGAGAAGAATTTAATGTTGCCGCCCGTGTTGAGAAAATAAACAGCCTGAGTGCCCACGGCGATTATGACGACTTGATTCAGTTTATCAGTTGCCAGAACCCGGCACTTGTTAAAAAGCTTTTTCTGGTGCATGGAGAGTACGATACTCAGATAACTTTTGCCGATAAATTAGGTAGAAAGGGATACAAAAGCATAGAAATACCCGCTCTACATCAGGAGTTTCTGCTGGATGCTTAACAAATTGGTAGCAATCAATTTGTTAAATACTGCGACCAATAAGATTTGCGCAAACTACCCTGTTTTACAGGAGGTTAATTATTAGTTAATTTTGTTTACTTCGTCAATAGAAATTTAAAACAAAAAATGCGCAAACTAATTACACTTTCATTGGCCTGTTTAACGGCCTTATCTGTATTTGCCTTTGGCGATGGCCAGGGCTGTGGTGCTGTATTACCGGCAAATCATCACCTAAACACTACAGATGCGGAGCGAAGCGGTATCTACACGCCCGATGCATCGCGGGGCGGTGTACGCTACGTACCTATTACGTATCATATTATTGCCAAAACCAACGGCACACAGGGGGTTTCGCTTAAAACGATATTTGATACCCACTGCGAGCTGAACATAGATTTTACCAATGCCCAGATAAAATTTTACATATACAGCATTGATACTATTAAGGACGACGCCCTTTGGGCCATGAGCGATGGCAATGGTGGTACAAACTATAACTTAGGCTATGGCGCCTTTAGTACCTATAATGTAGCTAATTCGGTAAACGCTTACATTAGTGGTGGCTTGCCCGGTTTATGCGGTTTTGCTACTTTCCCTAACAGTGCACCCAATGGCGGTGGGCTGTTTTTAAATGCAGCTTGTTGTGGGGTTGGCGGTAAAACCATTGGTCATGAAATGGGCCATTTCTTTAACCTGCCCCATACGTTCCAACAAAGCAACCCGGTTGAATATGTTACAAGAGGTGCCAGTGCAAACTGTGCCACTAAAGGTGACCGGTTTTGCGATACCCCGGCAGATTTTTTGGGAGAACGTACACCGTGTCCGTACAACGGTAACGAAACTGACCCCCGCGGCGATTTGTACCGTACAGATCTGGATGAAACACTTATTATGAGCTATTTTAACGATAACTGTGTATACCGTTTCAGCAACCAGCAGGAAGCTGAAATGAATAGTACACTATCTACTGACCGTGACGAGTTGCTGGTTCCGGCATTGCCTGATGTAACCCCGCTTGATTCAGCGCAGTTTATAAGCCCGCAAAATAATGATAGTACTTCTCTGGCCTCTGCTATTAGTTTCAGATGGCAATCAATACCGGGGGCAGTATACTACCGTTTCCGTTTACAGCCTGCTACATCATCGTTGGTGTTGGTAGATACTGTTATTAAAGAAACATTCTTTAATGTAGGTAACCTACAGGCTAATAAATCTTATCGTTATTATGCCAAAGGTATTTCGTTTGGTAATGTTTGCGATGCTCAAGCTCCATTCAAATATCTTCAAACCTCTGTTATAAAAGCTACATTCAGCACGGTAGCCCCTAGTTGCGCCGGCCAGAACGATGGTGTTATAGCCATAACCCCAAGCAATGGTATGGCACCTTACACTATTAACTGGAGCAATAGCCAAACCGGTAATACTATTACTAATCTGGCTTCGGGTAGCTATACCGTTACCATAACCGATAACAACGGTAAAGTAGCTGTGGCTACAATACAATTGGGTAATACGGCTCCTGTGAGCGGTACTATTACGCCGGTTGGTTTTAACCTGAACGCTGATGCTACCGGTGGTACGCCACCGTATACCTACGCCTGGAGCAATGGTGTTAACAGCCAGTTTAATAACAATATACAGTTTGGAAGCTATACCTTAACCATTACCGACTCTAAGGGCTGTACCGATGTACAAACGTTTGTTTTTTCTTCAGTTAAAGACAGCAAGCCTGAAAATGTGGGTATGAAGCTATACCCCAACCCAGCGACTAACGCTGCTGCCTTAAGTGTAGAGCTTGTGCTGCCAGCTGCAATGCCTGGTACAGTAGTAGTAATGAATACCAACGGGCAAGTTGTACAACAAACTTCAAAAGAACTGATAAGTGGTAATAACTATCTGTTGGTAGATATTAGCCAACTACAGTCGGGTGTTTACGTGGTTAAGTTTACCGGCGAAGGTGCTGTGGCATCGCAGCGCATTACTATTATGCGTTAGTCCCTTAGTACTTATATCTCCAACAAAAGAAAGGCCTGTTTGAAATTTCAAACAGGCCTTTCTTTTGTTGGATTGGTTGGTTGCGGTACTCTTTGTTATGTCCATCTGCTTTCTACCAGCTTTATTTTGAGCATGGTATTGGTAGAGATAGTATTTAAAGCGTGTAAACAATAAGCCGAAGACGTGGTTATGAAATAGGATGTATATGCTTTACATCCAGTGGCTTATTGCATATAGCGCTGATAGAAGGCAATAAAAAAGCCCCGGGAATTTTCCCGGGGCTTTTTTATTAACCTAAAGAAGAGAGTGATTATTTTTTCTTAGGAGCTGTACCTGTAGTACCGAAGCAGAAAGCTATGTTGCCTGGCAGTACAATACCCCACTCAGTACCTTCGGTAAGTGGTGTGCCCGGTACAAATTTGTAAACACCTGGAGCAATTTTGGTGAATTCGCATTTGATGTCATCACGCTGTACTGATTTACCTTTAGCACCACTACCGAACATCATAGCACCAGCAGCAGCAGATTGAGCCAGCTCAAGCTCGCGGGTATCTTTAGAAACGATAACTTTAGTGATATAAAGGAAACCTTCGGGGTCGGTTTCGGCATCAGCCATTTTAACTATAAACTGAGCGTCTTTAGGGTCTATTTTGATAGGAGAGTGTCCACCAAGGATGTTAAGGAAAGTAACTGCACTGGCACCGTAGCTAAAACCCTTGGTTTTGGTTTTAACCTCTTGTGTTGGTTTTTCAAGCTTAGCCAAAGAGCCATCGGCCTTGATAAGCATTGGAGTGTTTTTAAAATCAGGGATTTGTGGTTCCTGTGCAAAAACCATTGCTGTAGCAAATACTACTGCCATAAATAGGGTCATTGTCTTTTTCATAAATTGTTTTTTTGTTGCACAAATGTATCAAACTAATCAATTTGCAAAAGTGCTTTGGTAAGAATTTCTCATATTTGGGTGCTTTCGAATAACGTATAAGCCACCTGTAATCAGCGTTATAACATTTTTTATTTGGTACGAACATTGACAAAAGATATTTGTTTTTACATTTTTGCACTTGCTAATACGTATAATCAGAAAATTATTAACCTAAACCCAACAAAATGAGATTTGCAGCATTTATTTTACTGAGTTGTTTATTTTATACCGGTTTTTCTCAGGCTTTACCAGATGGAACGATGATACCTATGGAATTAACTGAAGATGTAAGTGTGTTTAAATACAAACAAGGTGCATCTGTACCTTTTGTTGTATCACAGGATGTGAAAATAGATGGCAAGGTCGTAATTCCGGCACAGGCTAAAGTACGTGCAGTAGTTACTATATCTAAAAAGCCCGCACCGCATGAAGGGGGTGAACTTCGTGTAGATATATATGATGTAATGGCCATGGATGGTACTACTGTAAAACTGGCAGATTGTTGGATATTTACCACGGCTGCACAAAACTATAACGGGAAAGGTGCCCTTTTACGTAAAGGGACACGTAAAAATTGCAATACAGTAAGAGCTACTAATTAATAACTGTATTACATAATACCTTATGCAATAGCGGCCTTCTAAGGGTCGCTATTTTTTTGCTTACAACACATTGGGGTGAGGTTTTGTGTTTTCCACACGAGTAGTTTGCCAAATAAATAAAAATTGTAGTTTTAGCCATTCTATTAATAAATCCCTCAAACGCTCAAAATATGAAAAGACTGTTACTTGTATTATCAACTATCGTTTTGTTATCGGGTTTTAGTAGTTGTGAAAAAGAAGATGGTAATAACAAAACCAATTACTCGCAGTATTGTGGTGACGGGATAAGGAACGGTGCCGAAACCGAAGTAGACTGTGGCGGCGATTGCGAAGCCTGCCTGCCCGCTGCAACCATGACCTGTACATTGGGTAATAGCAACTTTACAGCGCATACCTGTTTTGGCCAAATATTGGGACCTAATATCCGTATTTATGGAAATGACAATCGTCCGGTACATTTTATGTTTGTTCCATCGCAGCTAAATACAGAGTTGCCAATAACGGCACTAAGCTTTGCTTATAATGGCGAAGCATATGGTTTAGAGGTAGGTGATTCAGGTAGAGTAGTGTTAACTTATCTGGATACTGTGCGTAAAATTGCCAGTGGTACGTTTTACTTTACCGGAAACCGTGTAACCGGCCCTAGTTCGGCCAGCGCTTCTAATGGCGTATTTACCAATGTGCGTTACGGGCATAAATAATAGCTTAACAAACCATACTTATAAAAAGCCGGCTGCAAAAGCCGGCTTTTTGTTTTTACACAGTTATTCTACCTGTGTTAACTGCCAGTTGTTAAGTACACACTTGTAATCCTCCGATGTTAATATCCTCTCGTTAGAAACAATCATTTAACATTGGAGAAACCTACCGGTTATGTTGTTAGGCCACATTTGCGGCCATAAAATAAAACACATGATCAAGACTTTTTTACACAAAATGGGCACACTAATGGCAGTGCTGCTTGGCTTAAATGCCTACGCGGGTAACGTAACCGTTACTACCGACATTACTGCCAACACTACCTGGACTAATGATAACAATTACATTATTTATGGCGACATTATTGTAAAGAATGGAGTAACATTAACCATACAGCCCGGTACTATAGTACGTGGCGATAAAACCACGCTAAGCCGTTTGGTGGTAGCTACCGGTGGTAAGCTTGTAGCGCAAGGTACACCAGAACAACCAATTGTATTTACCAGTAACCAACCAGCTGGCTCACGTGGCCGTGGCGATTGGGCTGGATTAGCGGTATGTGGCCTTGCACCTGTTAACCTTAAAAATGCTCAGGGTGTCTCTATACAGGGCCGTTTAGAGTGCGGTACAACTACCGATTACGATTTTGGTGGAAATATAGCTGATGATAGCTCGGGTGTAATTAGCTACGTACGTATAGAATATGCTGGCTACGTTTGCGGTAGCAATAGTGAGCTGAACAGCCTTACGCTGGGCGGTGTAGGTAGCCGTACCAAAATAGACCATGTAATGGTAAGTTACGGTCAGGACGACGGTTTTGAGTGGTTTGGTGGCACAGCTAATGCCAGCCATATTGTATCGTTTGGTAGTCGCGATGATGATTTTGATACAGATAATGGTTTCAGTGGAAAAGTACAGTACGGTTTGGTAGTACGTGTAGATACCATTGCCGACCAGGGTGATATTTCGAATGCATTTGAATCGGACAACGATGCTAATGGTACTTATAACGACCCTTACACCAAAGCTGCGTTTACTAACATAACAGTAGTAGGCCCTGCGGCTACAACAACATCTACCATCGATTCTAAATACGGATGGGGTGCCCGCCTTAGAAGAAATACCGGATTAAGCATCTTCAACTCTATATTTATGGGTTATAAAGTGGGTCTGCGTTTAGAAGGTGCCGGTACACAAACCAAAGCAACTACCGATACTCTGGAGTTTAAAAACAACATAATAGCCGGTAGCAAAGACAGATATTATGAAGCAGCCTTCGATAGTCTGTATCTGCTTGCGCAATCGTCTAACACTATTATAGGTGGTAATGCCAACGACCAGCTAAACCTGGTTTACCCTTATGGCAACCCTGCTATGTTTAACTTTACACCACAAGCCGGTTCACCTGCACTAAGCGGTGCCAGCTTTGCAAACGCTAAACTAGCCGGTTTGCCTGCTACCACTTACCGTGGTGCTTTTGGTAGCGATAACTGGGCTACCTGCTGGGCTGAGTTTACCCCACAAGATGAAGATTACACAGCCGGACCTATCAACTACGCGTTTACCGCACAGGTTAATAATGCCGGCCCACTTACTTTCTGCGAAGGCAACAGCGTAACACTTAATACTACTACCAGTGCACAAGGTGCCAGCTACCTGTGGAGTAACGGTGCTACTACCTCATCTATTACAGCTACCACCAGCGGTACTTATACTGTAACAGTTACCTCGGCACGTGGTTGTACCCGTACTGTTTCTAAAACTGTTGTGGTTAACCCTAATCCATCTCAACCGGTTATTACACCAAGCGCTACTGCATTTTGCACAGGTAGTAATGGTGTATCGCTACAGGCATCGCAGGCTACCAGCTACAATTGGAGCAACGGTGCCAATACCCAAACTATTAACGTAGTATTTGGCGGTACCTATACCGTTACAGTAAGCGATGCCAACCAATGTACTGCATCAGCTATAGGTGTAACTGTTACTGAAAATACCCCAACCGTACCTACTATAGCAGCCAGCGGTGCTACTACTTTTTGCACAGGCGGTTCGGTAACCCTTTCCGTTGCTACTCCATCTAACTATACTTCATTTAACTGGAGCAGCAGTGCTACCACCGATACTGTAAACGTAACTGCTACCGGCACTTACTCGGTAACTACTACCGATAACAACGGTTGTACAGCTGTTTCTAACGCAATTACCACTAATGTGAGCAATGCGCCAACCCCTACTATTTCGGCTAATGGTGCCACTACTTTCTGCGATGGCGATACGGTAACTCTTTCATCTACAACAGGCGATAGCTATACCTGGAGCAACAACGCAACTTCACAATCAATAAAAGTAACTACCTCGGGTACTTACAGTGTAAATGTAACCAACGCCAATGCCTGCAACGGTGTAGGTACATCTAACAGTATAGTGGTAACAGTTACCCCTCAACCAGCAGCTGGTTTTACCAGTGCAGTGCAGGGTGCTCCTTACAACATTGCATTTACAAATACTTCGACTGATGCCGCTACCTATAACTGGAGCTTTGGCGATAACCAAACATCAACTTCAGCATCGCCGGTGCATGCTTACAGCCAGAACGGTGTTTACACTGTAACCCTTACTGCTACCAATGGTAACTGTACCGATGTGTTTACTGCTCAGGTTACTGTGGTTGGTGTAAGTGTAGATGAAGTACCCAACACTATTAATAACATCCGCCTGTTCCCTAACCCTAACAATGGTGTTGCTACACTTGAGGTTGGTGCTTCTGAAAATGCAGATGTAACCATCAGCATTGTTGATCTTACAGGCCGCACTATATCTTCTTTCAACACAGAAGTAACTAACGGAACTAACCTGGTAACTATTAATACCAACGCGTTTGCCGGTGGCGTTTATTTTGTAAATGTTACAAACGGGATAAATAATAATGTGATTAGAATGGTGGTAAACAAATAAGCCGCTACTTCTTTTCACAAAGGAATGAACTCCTGTTCTGCGCAAGCAGAACGGGAGTTTTTATTTTGTAAACTGATAGATGTGTAGTAACATTAGTATGCCATGAAAGCACTAAAGGGTTTATTTACAGTGACGGCTATACTTTTTGCCTGTTACCTTTTGTATATAAATACAAAACTTTTTTACAAGCCGGCTTATACGCCAATTAATAACGATGTGGTAAAGCAATATCATTATCTGAAGAAGAGAATGAACGCTGGTGCAGCTACTGAGATGCAACAATTGTTTCCGGAAGGGTATATGTTTATGAATGCCCTGTATGGTATTACCGCTGCAGAGATAGCCACAGCAGCTGAGGGTAAACTGAAACAGGAAGCGTACATGGAGGGTTACAGAAGCTATGTAAACATGGATAGTGAAGCAGGCAGATCTATTTTTCCGGGTAAACTACCGTTGCCATACGGCGCCTATTACCGGGGCTGGACTACCTACCAATTAGGTAAGTTAGTTGCTGCCGGCGATAGTTTAAGGCGCGATGAAGAACTGGTTGTGGCATTTAAAATCGGGTGCTATGAAATTGCAACAGCCATACAGCATTCACCTAGCCCATATCTGGAAAGCTATGAAGGGTTTGCCTGGCCAGCAGATATGATGCTGTGTGTGGCAGCACTGGCATTACACGATAAACTGTTTGAACCATTGTATGGCAGTGTAATAGCTAAATGGGTAAGCAGCGTAAAGTTAAAACTGGATATACATGGCATGCTACCCCACCGGGTACATGCAAATGATGGTGTGCCCGCAGAGAATGCAAGAGGCTGCTCTATGAGTTTGATGTTATGCTTTTTGAAAGATATTGATACTGCTTTTTACCGTCAGCAGTTTAAATTGTATAAGCATTACTTTTTAACTTACCGGTTTGGCCTGCCCGGAGTGAGGGAATATCCCCTGGGGGCTACCGGCAGTGCCGATGCGGATTCGGGGCCGGTTTTGCTGGATGTGGGTGGTGCGGCCTCCATAGTAGGTGTGCGTGTTTTTTCGGCTGAAAAAGATTTGCCCGTAGCTATTGGCTTGCGAAACAGTATAGAGGCTTTTGGCATGTCCGTGCAAAGTAATACACAAAAAAAGTACCTGTTTGGGGCGCTACCTATGGCCGATGCATTTATTGCATGGGCAGGTTGTACAGAATTGAAACAAAACGAAAGTTTAGTAACAGACAAACCCTGGCGCAGGGTATTTCAACTATATAGTGCGGCAACTATTGTTGTGTTAAGTTTGTTATTAGTACTTATGTGGCGCAAAAAGTAAGCAGTTGTTACAGCCGGGTACCGCAATTGAGTTATGAAATTTATAAAATGGTTTTTGGGCATAGGGGTTGCTTTAGCACTGCTGGTGTACCTGCTGGGCTGGAATATGAAGCGCAATGCAAAAGCCACTCTGGCACAAAATCTGCACAACGGCCCTTACGACGTGATAATAGTACCCGGATTGCCTTATGAGCCGGATAAAACAAATACTTTATTCAAGGTGCGCATGCTTTGGGCAAAAGCATTGTACGACAAAGGTATTGCCCGCAACATCATATTTTCGGGTGGGGCTGTACATACCTGTTGGCAGGAGGGGACTATTATGAAAACAATTGCCGATTCCATGGGCATTGCACCGGAAAATACATTTGCAGAGCTACGGGCAGAACACAGCAATCAGAACGTGTATTACGGATATAAAATGGCCAGGCAACTGGGATTTACAAAAGTAGCTGTGGCTACCGACCAGTTTCAGGATTTCTTTCTTTCATCGTTTATAAGTAAGCGCCTGCCGCAGGTTTACCGGTTACCATTACCGGTAGATTCTTTTCCGGTATATAGTAAAATTGAACTACCCTACATAGATGCCACTTGTGCACGTGTAGATAGTTTTGTGCCATTGAATAAGCGGAAAGGCAGATTTGAAAGGTTGAAAACCTCGTGGGGCGATGAAATAAAAGAATGATAAGCAAGATAGTTATTCGAACATCTTCCTGATCATCTCTGCAATATTGATGTTGAACAGGAAGTAAGGCAGGAACAATACGGTGGCCCAGAAGAACATGGAGGCCAGCATAGAAATCAATATTTTCTTTTTGTCATGTGTAAGTGCAAGGGCAAATAACACACCAACCGGTATAGATAATGCGATAGGTGTAAGCGCCGCTATACCACCCAAACCAAATTTTTGTTTAATACGAACCAGAAAGCGGTTAGAAGTGGTAAACTTACGGCCAAAACGTTTGGGGAATTTTCTTACTACGTATTCCTGAATATGGCTACCGAGATAAGTAAAGGCAACTATGCCAATAATTCCTCCGATGATATTCATTAAGGAGCCACCTAAACCAAGATTAGCACCTATGGCTGCCAGCGAACCCATTGCAAATTTTACACTGGAGCTGAGTAGCACTAAAACCGAAGCAATTATTTTTTCCATTTATCTCTCTACAGTTACATTATTGTACCATTACGAATTTAACGATTTTATTTTACAAAGGGTTCAAAATGCAGGTGGTATTTCTTTTCTGAAATGTCCGTTCATCTGTACTTTGGTTTTAACCCGCTCGGTCTCTTCTACCGAAGGTATCAATTTTTGTAAATGTTCTATCAAAAACCATTGACGCCCAATCTCTGACTCGGCGGTAAGCAGCCTGTACTGGTCTTCGGGCGATACAGCCGCGTACTGTACCAGGTCGTAGGAGAGGGGTGATTTAAACTTGTCTTCTACCTTAAAACCAGTCCCCAGTACAAGATGTAGTTTGTTAATTAAATCTATCAGTGTGGGGTTTGGTACCTGTGTGTCGGGCTTTTTTTCAGGTATCTGGTAAACAATGGCTGCTGAATACAGTTTATCCGGCACATCGCGAATTACCTCCATAATGCGGAAAACACCAGCGCCACGGGTTTTTATATCCATTTCGCCGTTTTCATGTATGTGGGTTATTTCAAGTAACTCCATCTCTGTGCCAAACTCGTTGAGCGTATCTTTGAACACCGATGGAATACCAAATGTCTTTTTTTCATCGCGGCACTCAGTTATAAGCTGTTTGTAGCGGGGTTCGAAAATATGCAGGTTTAAGTATTGGCCGGGGTAAACAATAGTGGTTAATGGAAATATTGGAAGAAACTTGGTCATATTTTATGTAACACGGCTATGGTGCCTATAGTTTTGTAATGATAGTGTAAAATTTTAACGGTTTGTACCCCATCTTCTTACACTAAACGTAATAATCATTAACTTTAGTGTACTAAATCAAAAGATATGAAAACGTCCATCCGGCTAATGTTGGTTAGTGTACTTAGTCTTTTGCTAACAGGGTATGCCTATGCTGTATCTACCGGCAATGTAATAGGGCAGATAACTAACAAAGAAACCAGGCTTGCTTACAGTAATGCGATGATAACTTTTGAAAACCGTATGGACCGGATAGAAATACAAGCCGATGAACATGGGCACTATCTGGCCAGCCATTTACCTACCGGCAAATACCAGATGCGTGTAGTGTACAATAACCGAACTTTTGTAATGAACGATGTGCATGTATATGATAGCTATACTACTGAGGTTAATTTTACGGTAAGTAATGATAGTACACTACCACCTAAAGTAGTAATGCCTACCGAGGAGAACCTGTTTAGCTCTGTTACCAGTAACGATATTGTATTAACTAATAGCAAGAACAATCAGCCATCGCAGCGGTTGAATGACGTATTAAGCCAGCAACCCGGCGTAGATATACGCGGTGGCCGCATTTTTATTAAAGGCAGCGACCAGGTAAAGATATTTATAGATGGAACACCGGTAATGGGCCAGCCTATGCAAAACCGGGTTTGGTAAGTTTTTGTTTTTAAGCATCTACCTAACACTAAGCTTTTTTATAAACACTAAAATTGATAACCTATGAACAAACAAAACAACATTCGTGCAGCAGGTTTGCTGCTAATGGTATTCATGCTGCAATCTGCCTCTTTATTTGCCGGGGGAAGTATAATGGGCCGTGTAACCGACCCTGATAGCCATAAGCCAGTGGGCGATGCCATTATACTTATAGAAGGCACTGGTAGTACACTTGATTATTTGACGGACAGCAACGGTTATTACTATGCCAGTAATATACCGGCAGGGGTATATACCGTATCGGCTACGGTTATGAGTAAACGGGCAGAAGTAACCGGAGTGAAAATTGTAAATGACGAAGTAGTTACTGTTAATATGGAGTTATCGGTAGCTATAACCATTGGCGGCAACCAGGGGGTAGTTGTGGTGGCGAGTAAACCGTATGTAATTCCATTGATAGATCAGATTGATTCGAAAATGAATACACTAGACACTAAGGATGTTAAGGAGATGGCTGTGGTGCTTAAAGTATCGGATATTGCTACAACACAGGCCGCTACTATAAAAGTGGGTAATGACTATTACGTGCGGGGTTCGCGGGCTGGCGATATGGCCTATTATATTGATGGAGGGAAAGTGATGGGGTCGCCGGATATACCGCTTTGTGGCCTTGATAACTACCGCATGTACAGCGGCCACGTTCCCGCCAAGTACGGCGATGCACTTGGCGGAATAGTGGTGATTGAAACCCGCAACTATTTCAGCGAGTAGGTGTAATACTTATTTTAGTTTTTCTACTGCAGCTTTCAGCGCATCGAAGTTAACCTGTACGCCAGGGTTGGCGGTAGTTTCGGTGTATTGTATAACCCCATTTTTATCTACCACTACCACACCGCGTTTAGCCACACCTTTCAGGCCGACTGCAAAGTTTACCTGGTACATATCATAGTCGTGTATCAGCCGCTTGTTAAAATCTGAAAGCAGGTCGAAGTTGATGTTGTTTTGCTGTTTGAATACCGCCAGCGAAAATGGCATATCTACCGAAACGCCTACAACGGCTGCATTCATGTCGTTATAGCTGGCCAGGTCATCGCGGCTGCTGCACATTTGGGCTGTACATACGCCTGTAAAAGCAGCCGGGTAGAAGTGAATAATTAATGTTTTACCTTTGAAGTCGCTAAGCGATACTTCTTTCTTGTCGGTATTAAATAGTTTAAAATCAGGTGCTTGGGTGCCTATTTCTAATGCCATGGTAGTATTTTTTAGGGTGTAAAATGTTTGCCGGCAATATTAATACAAAAAAAATGCAGTGGGCAAGCAACCCCCGGGCTATTAACACAGTCTAATAGGTAGTTTAGTTTTTAAGGGTTAAACTAAAAAGCCTCTCGCTGTGCGGGAGGTTTTTTAGTTTTCAGGCATAGCCCAACCTTTTAATCCAATTGCTACGATTAACGTTGCAACGTTTTGCATGCCTTACTTTTCTTTTTACATATTTGCTGTAACAACTATAGTATGAAACAGATTAAAGTATTATTTGCAGCATTAATACTGATGGCTGCATTTGCCGGATGTAAGAAAGATAATAAAGACAATGCGCCTAAGCTTATCTTTAAGTTTAAGTTTGACCCTACACAAGAGAGATTGGGTAACTTAGGTAACCCGCAACCCTTGCCGGCAGGCCATGCCGGGCAGAGTCCCTCATTTAATGCTATGAGTGCTCACTACATAGAGTTAGCCCAGGGGCCGCTTACAGCTTTAGGTCAGGGGGCTGTATTATACCGTGCTACTGAAGTAACAACCGGAGGAAGTACGGCTATTGATTTTGATAAATCAACATTTGCTAAAGATGGCGAAATGTTTTTTGAAGTGCCACTAAGTGAAATTGCTGCCGGCGAGTATGAATACTTGCGTGTTTCGCTGGCCTACCAAAACTATGATGTAACTATGCTGATAGATACCACTATTTTTGTAAGTGGTGTAGGTAATTATCCTATTTATAAAGAATCTCCTTGTACTGTAGCCAGTTTTATAGGGTTTAATACATATATAAAGTCGTATAAGGTTAAAAACCAGACTATAACTGTAAATGGAAATCGTGAACAAGGTTACTGGGGTTTTGAATACAGTACCGATTTTAGCGGCTACCCCTATAATTTGCTCACTTCTGGCCAGGCGCCTGCCGGTGCTACCACAGTAGTTAACCCCATACAGGCAACCTCGCCTATTCCTCCGGGTTCTTGCCTGGTTACTGGTCCGTTTAGCGGCGGTAAGTTGCGCATAACCGGTAACGAAACTGAAGATGTGGTGGTTACCGTTTCGCTATCTACCAATAAAAGCTTTGAGTGGGTAGAGGTGGTTAATGATGGTAAATGGGAGCCACTAAAAGGTGAAAACATTGTGGATATGGGCATACGTGGAATGGTGCCAAGCGTTGTGTATTAACAGTTTGCAATTTTTTAATCATCTATTTAATTGATTTCTATACATTAGCAGAACATTATAAAAACAAAACACTTCCGCAACAATGAAAAAGACTTTACTTTTCGCTCTTATGTTAGTTGCGCTTGGCTTTACCAAAGTCAACGCACAGATCTACAACGCCGGTTTTGAAACCTGGGTTGAGGATACCGCATTTTTTGATGGCTTCGGTGGATTTTTCCCGGCAGAAGAATTTCTTTACTCAGATCCTGAGAACTGGACTACTACCAACGCCCTAACCGGTGCCGATACCCTTGGTAACTTCTTTTTTGTAACCGAAAGCAGCACTGCGCACACCGGCAGCAAGGCAATTCGCCTAACTACCGATACCCTTAAAACTGTAGGTACTCCGCTAGGGCCACGCAGATTGACCATACCAGGCCTTGCCCTTAATGGTGTGTTCCCTCTGGACCTTGGTACCAGCCTGGTAGCAGGTGGTGTTATATCTCCAGCGGCTATACCTGGTGCAGGCCAGCCGTTTAACCAGCGCCTGGGTGCTATTAAAGGTTACTACAACTACACCCCGGTATTCAACGATTCGCTGGGACACATAGATTCGTGCACTGTTTGGGCTATACTACGTAAAGGTGAAACCGTTGTAGCTTCTGCCCAGTTTGTAAGCGGTACCAATACAAATGGTGCTTATGAGGCATTTTCAGCTCCATTCACTTATGTATCTTGCGAAACACCAGATACTTTGGTAGTGTTACTGGCTGCCAGCGTACCAAGCTTTGGTAGCATTCTTTCGGGCCAAACTGACCTGGTGCCAGGTAGCGTGTTGTTAGTAGATGATCTGGACTTTGATTTGTTATCAAACAATTTCAATTTCCCTCCAATTGCTGTTAACGATGCTGATACCACAACCAAAAACAACGCTATAGATGTTCCGGTAAAAGCTAACGATGATGATTGCAATGATGGCGTATCGGGCCTTACACTGGCTGTTACCGTAGCTCCACTGCATGGTACTGCTACTGCAGTTGGTACTTCACACATAACTTATACACCAACCACTAATTTTGTTGGTATAGACAGTTTCTTCTACTCGCTAAGCGATGGCGTTGGTACTGCTGTTGCCCGTGTACGTATGCTGGTACTTAACACTACCGGTGTTAACGAAACCACTCAGGTGCCGGTTGTAGTTTACCCTGTACCTGCTTCTACACAGTTAAACATACAGTTTGAACACAACGGTAAAGCTACTGTTCGTATGTTCGATTTGATGGGCCGCATGGTACTGGCTACCAACCTAAGCAAAACCAACAATAGTGTAGATATAGCTACCCTTAGCAATGGTGTTTACACAATGCAGATTCTGGATGAAAACAATGCCGTAATTGCCCGCAGCAAATTTACTGTAAGCAAGTAACCGCTAATTGATTATTGATATACAAATGCCCCCTGCTTATGCAGGGGGCATTTTTTTTGTATTTATGTGTATATGGTAGAAATTGTAATAAAGCGCTCCACTATGTACAGCGAACAGGCATTGGAAACAATATGTGCTGCTTTGGGGTTGCAGTTAACCATGAAAGGAGAACTTAAAAGCCAGAAAAACAATACGCACTGGCATTACAAGAAAG
The DNA here is from genome assembly GCA_964423405.1 of uncultured Chitinophaga sp. Lineage (GTDB taxonomy): Bacteria > Bacteroidota > Bacteroidia > Chitinophagales > LD1 > Bog-950. The sequence goes on from CAYREY010000015.1 coordinate 58,821, forward strand.
GGCAAGAGAAAGGTGTGCTTGAGGTAACCTTGCTGCACCAGGACGGTACCATTATCTTATCGGTACACGATAACAGGGCCGGTAACTGGACGGAAGAGGCAATCAGCAGTTTGAAAAACAGAATTGAAGACAATGTGTTATAGCCTGATAGCCTTATATCTTCTCCATTTCAAACATAGTTGGGAGCGTATCTCCCAATGCCGGTATATAGTTAGCATCGCTGTTTAACTCGCGGCTTTTAATAGATGGCTGGGTAATTTTAAATGTGCCATCCAGAAAACTATCTACCTGAACATAAATTTCTTTATAAGCAGTGGCTTCCCAAAAACCGAGGTCATAGCGGTTAAAGCTATCGTTAGTTATATAGTAGGCAATTACTGTATTGTCTTTTTCAAAATCGAGTTTATAGGCACAGCAGTTATTGCCATCGGCAAAGTGGGGCAGGTGTGTATCTAAAAAATTGGCGGTTGAAGTATCTACCTGTACATTGGTTACCTGCCACAGGCCGTTTATAAGTTGATCCTGTGTAATTTTTTTACATGAACCAAACCCAACAGCCATAGTAAATGCTACAAATACTGATACTACATTTCTTTTAGAAAACATCCGCTGATTTTTTTGTCGAAGATAATTCAAATGGATAAAACCATTGTTATGAGGCTACAGCTGTTCCGGTGGTTTCACATTCTTTTACATACTGGTTAACCAGGTCGGTGGCTATTTCGCGTACCGGGCGTATACTATGCACATATTCAATAGATGGGCCTGCACACCACATAGTTTGGTAAGTAGCGCTGAATGCAGCTTTCTCCAGCAATTTCATGCCTTTGTAGAAGGTTAGCATTTTAGCCCATTTTTTAAGTTGCTTGTTGCTGTTTAAAAAGCGTTCAAGCCAGTTTTGCTGGGTGCCTATCTGCTTAACATAATCGGTATTGATTACGGTACAAGGCGTACCCGATAGCTTGGTGGTCATTACAATGTCTTTGGCACTATAGTTTACACAGGCCATTTTATACTCGTGTGTAACCGGCGCTTCGTTACTGGCAATAAACGGGCTGCCTACCGATACACCGCAGGCACCGTAATCCATCATTTTTTTCATTTGGGCGCCATTGCCTACACCACCGGCCGATATTACCGGTATGTTGCAGTTTTTAACCAGTGTAGTAATCAGCTCTTTGGGCGAAGTTGGCCCGGCGTGCCCACCGGCTTCGTTGTTAACGGCAATAATTGCATCTGCCCCCATCGCCTCTACCTTTTTGGCATAGGCCAGGTCAATAACATCGGCAAATACTTTTATACCCAGTGGCTTGCAGGCTTTAATTACATGCTCTGGCGAGCCCAGCGAGGTAATAATAAATGGCACTTTATACTCAAGGCAGGTTTTAAGCTGCTCATCGAGCCTTATATTGCTTTTGTTGGTAATGAGGTTGATGCCATAGGCCCGGTTAGTGCCTGCTTTTATCTCATCCAGCGCTTTTCTAAAATCGGCATCGGTGCGGTAGTTAAGTGCCGGTACCGAACCTGCTATGCCGGCATTACAGGCTTCTATAATCATTTTGGCGTTACTAACCAGAAACATGGGAGCCATAATAACCGGGTAGTCAATATCCAACATTCTTGTAAGTGCCGTATCTACTTTTGCCATAGCCTTGTTTTGGTTGCAAGAAACAAAAAATAACGCAGGTTTTTATTTTATGAAATCTTCAATATGCTCGCGTTTAACGTATCTTTTAATAATGATGCCGTTTTGGTCGACCAGAATAAATGCCGGTATACTGGTAATCATATAATCTGTAAGCGAACCGTATGACGAGGTGTTGAAGTGGAAGGTGTTTTGCCAGTTGATACCCTGTTTTTCAGAAAACTCTTTCCATTCGGCTTCGGTGCTGTTAACAGCTACCGAGAAAATTTCGAAACCCTGCTTACGGTACTTTTCATACACAGGTTTTAGCAGGGGTATTTCCTGCTGGCAATGGCTACAGGTAGCGCTCCAGATAACAAACAGGGTAGTTTTATTTTTTGCCGCGGTACGCTGTAGGGTTACTGTTTCACCAGCTGCGTTTGTTTCAACTATATCGGGTGCTTTTTTACCGCACAAAACTTTAGCCAGCATGCTTAGCTGGTACTTTACGTACAGGTTGTTTATAAGCGCCGGAGTAGCGTTTACCCAATCGGCATATACGCTAAGCTCTTTTTCCAGTTGACGGCTGTAAAGGGCATTGTATAATGTTTCGTGCAGACGGCTCAGGCAAATACTGTCGGTTACGCTACCCACAAAATCTGCGTACCAGGCACTCGTTTCTTTGGTGGTGTTGTTTAGGAAATATTTACTGTACACAGTAAATACGTCGGCAGGGTAGGTGCTGTTATAAAACGCCGGATTGTTGTATGCTGCTTTATTAATAAACTGAGTTCTGAAATAATCTGTACTTGCTTTCTTAACCGGTGTATTTAGTTGAAAAGCGTGTGTAAGTACCTCTGCCGTATAGGTGCCTTTGTGGGCCGATGCAATGTTTTGCATTTTTTTATTGAAGGCGTTGACCTGCGCGGTAATGATATCTTCATTCTGCTTTGTTTGCAGAAAACTATCTACCTGTTGTAAGTAGCTATCGGTGGCCGTTGTAAACAGGGTGTAGGCTGCGTTTTCTGCCGAGCCGGGCACTTCTAGTTTAACCGGCACATTATTGCGTAAAACTGTATTTACGTTGTATGTTTTTTCTTTGGGCGAGATTACAATATTGAAATAAAGGCCAGCGAATACAATACTAAGTACAGACGGTTCGGATATAGCGGTTGTGTACTTGAAAGCACCAGTGCTATCTACATCTATATCTTTTGTAATAAGGCTATAAGTACGGTAGTATGAAAGCCTGACTGTTTTAGGCATGGTATCCATCTGCCCGGTTATTTTTCCGTTAATTAGTATGGTTTCGGTAGCAGTTTGTGCTGCCGATAGCAGACTGAATAACAGGATAGGTAGAATAAACAAGCATTTTTTCATGGCATAAAAATAAAAAGCCGTTGCTGTTGAGCAACGGCTTTTGTATTGTAATTTGTGCTGGTATTAGTAATTGATTTTTGAGGGTGCCTGATTAATAGCGTACAGCTGTAATTATGTTTTCTCTCGATTCCCAGTTATCGTCTCCACCTTCATATATCATTAACCTGAAACGTATCTGTCCACTGCATGGGCAGGTCCATACATCCATATAAGGCACCGGCTTAAAGTTATCGTGGTCAGAACCTGTTTCGTTGGCATGAAAGTAATCGGTTTGGTTGGCGTTATAATTTCCGCAGCCATTCTGCCCGGTTATTTCTACGTTAGTGTAAAAGTACTCGTTGTTGCTTCCACCTGTACAGCGGGCAAAATACATACCGTCCAGCTTAATATTATCGCCGGCTTTTACATCCATCCAGGCCGTATATCCTGTTACATAGTTCCAGGCATTAGCACCTGCTACACCATAATATTCACTTTTTGCAAATACCAGGTTTTTAGACGTAACGGTACGCGCCCAGCTGGTATATGTACCATTGTTTGCGCCGCTTCCGCCCTGGTAGGTACGCGAGTAAAGGTCTGAATCGTAATAAGAGGCTGCTAATTGAAAGCCATGATCATTGCCGGCATTGCTATGGCGCACGTTTATCATGTTATACCACGATCCTCCCGGGGCATTACTTGCATTATACCCCTGATAAAAACCACTTGGTTTAGATAAGTTAAAGTTATTGATTTCTTCAATCAGGTTGCTGCCATCCAGCCAGGGGGCCGGCTTGCTGGTTACCTGCGACCAGGTATGCGTATGCGATGCAGGTGCGAAATAGGTATGTAACCAACCATACGTGTTGGTCCAGATGTTACCACTGTTATCCAATATCATTCTACGGTTGCCAGAGTTATCGCCGCCATACAGCCACACAAATGGATAGCCGCCGTTATCGGAGTATTGTGTAGTTCCATCTGTTCTGAATACCATTTGGCGGCTGTTGCCGTATAGTTTTACGTGGTTATCGTCGGCAGTGCCCCCCCTGTACCAGGCATTGTTATAAATATCGGCTGTAGAGTACATTGTTCTGGCAATAAAGTTTTCGTAGCCAGTACCAGGGTTGTCTCTTATTGCAATACGTCCATTGCTTTCTATAGCAATATTACTGGCTACTACACCACCCCAGTGAAAACCAAGATGCGGTGGAGTGGCACTACCATTACCCGTCATGTTAGATTCCCGTAGCTCCAGGGTTGCTGCTGAATAACCAGTCGAAGTACTGTTAGAAGCAATTTGCCAATCGCCAATACCGTTGTTTGGTATCCATGCGCCATAATTTCCCAGGTCGTTTGTGAAAGCAGATAGGGCAGTAGGGCGGCCGGTTACACCGGTCCATGCCACGTTATCGGCCACGCGCGATGCATCTACCCGCACGCCGTAGGTGTTAGTGCCATTCCACCCCATTAAGGTGGGGTAGCTGGCAGACCATGGTACCTGTGCAGTTGTATTGTTAACTGCTCCGCCATCGGGCGAGGTACCTGCCGAGGCATCAAAAATAGTATGGTTGTTTCCGTAGTTTTTCCAGGCCAGTTGCTCGGCAACAAAGCCACGGTGGCTGTTCGGGCTGCTCCAGGTGGTGCGTGTTGGTATTGACGTTACACCCGAGTAGGCTACGTTAGTAGCTGTGGCGGCATTTCCAGTGGTGTTTTGATTTAGTGTGGGCACGTCGGCAGCGGCTATAGCCCCCGAACTTAAATTGCCCGATGCGTCACTTTTTACATAGCCTGCTCCCAGCGCCGGCAAACGTATAGCCTGTGCCCCCCAGCCTATGTTTTCACCCAGTGTCCATTTTAAATTCTGATAGGAAATCTGGCCCAGGTTATTGCTTTCGTCAAGGGCTGTGATGGTGCTTTTATCGCTCGATTGTAGAAAAATATGACTTCCATTGGTTTGTCCGTATCCATCGCGTGTGGTGGTGTTATCTCCAATTACAAGGTCAGCACCTGCATAACCTGCCGAAGCATCGTTACCCAATTGATTTAAGTACGATTTGCCGCCCCGTACATGCAGTTTAGCCAACGGGCTGGCGGTACCTATACCCACATTGCCGGTGCCGGTAAACTTTATATCGTTACCGCCCAGGGCAATTGTTGTAGGCGTAGTTAGCGTACCTCCCAGCTTAATATCGGGCGTAGCACCGCCCGTGCTGTTAAGGCCATTGCTGGCAGTAACCGCTGTTACGGTACCACCGCTGTTGGTACTGTTTATTGTAAATGTGTTACCCGAACGGCTTACAGTGGTAGCACCGGTGCCCTGAAGTGTTATAGTGCCACCACCAACGCCTCCTGCCTGTGTAAGGCTTATATCGTTGGTGCCTGCACCGGCAAGGGTTTGCGCTTCATTGGTTTCACTCAAATCTCCTGTATTGTTCAGCGTAATACTTCCACCCAAAGCAACTGTACCACCACCCGACATACCAGTGCCGGCTGTAACTGTAACACTGTTGCTGTTCAGCATGTTGTTATTTACTTTTTGCCAGGCGGGGTTACCGGTTGCATCGGTACCCCATACCTGGTTACCGTTACCACCTGTTGGGCCGGGTACTAAACCTTTTTGGTTCAGTTCATTGTTCTTTACATCTACAGTTAAAGTTGACGTACCCACCAGGCGGCCTGTGTTGTTGGTTAATACTACCGCGTTGTTACTGGTTGTAATATCGCCGGTAGCTATGCTGCCTGTGGTAACCACGTAGTTTTGGGAGCCGGTAACATACCAGCGGCTTTCTGTTTTATTGTATTGTATAGTTACGCTGCTGTTGCCGGCCACACTTACCATGTCGCTTCCGGTAAGGGTTTTAAAACTATTGGCAGCCGTAGATGATGCATTGTTTTTAATGGTCATTACATTGCTGGTAGTGTTTACCAAAGTAACCAGTTGGCCATCGGCCCCTGTTAAAGGCTGTATACCGTATAGCGAAAAAGCTGCGGTAGGCCCTGCTATGCGATAAAAGCCTGCTTTTACACCGGTTGTAATATCGGGTAGAACAATATTATCGTTTACACCGCCCGATGCACCACCATTGGCCAACGTAAGCACAGGTCCCTCGCGTAATGAAAGCCCGCCGTTGATATCCAGCTTTGTTTTAGGATCGTTGGTGCCTATACCAACGTTTTGCGAAAACACATTGCCACCCAACGCTGTTAATACCGTAATAGCTAGTAAGAGTTTTTTCATTCTCAGGTCTTTTATAGTAAAATAATTACAACAGTAAAGCCAGTAAGAAAGCCGTCAACTATCACTTAACAGTAAAGCGTGCAGAATTGCAGATCGTAGAAATACTTCGGAGAAATCTCTAAATGCACACTAATGAACTGTTCAATATTCGCATTAAAACAAAAGTCCCACTATTTTAAAAATAATCAAATCATCATTTTCAACTGTTTACCCCTAAATAAAAGAACGCCGGCATTGCGCCGCCAAACTTTTATAATAAAAATTAATGTCGGGTAGCTATCAATACTACATCTGCAGTTTTTGCACCGTCATCTGCATTTTGTGTGTGGTTTAATATAAGGTTGAACTGTAGGTTGCCGGTGCAGGGCGATACATATACCCACTCTAATGCTACGTTTTGAAACTCATTTCTATCATTATCCATATTTTCATGGTAATAAGAGTCTTGTTGGGTTGTAGTAGCGCAGCCTGTAATATTCAGCCTGAAATATACATCATCGTTTCCCGAGCCACCAGTGAATGCAAATTTAAAAGAGCTATTTATCGTAATTATATCACCCGTTTCTACAGCCAGGTTTCCGGTTGAATTACTCATGGTATAAAAACCATCGGTTGAGCCATAAGTTCTTATAGCACGGTCTTCTACATAAGCTACATCCTTACTACCGGCTTTAAGTGTACCGTTGGCATCTGCAAATACAGGTCTGTTTCCGCTTCCTGCCAGGCTGTTCATAGTTACGCTATTCGAACTCAAAGTTAGCGGGGTATAGCGGGTTCCTCCCGATGTTTCTGTAGTGAAAATTATACCTGTACCCTCGTCAAAACGAATCATCTGTCCTGAAAGGCCGCTGTTAATTCTGGGCCAGTTAGTAGTGTTATACATGTTGCGCGCAATACCAGCACCTGTCCAGGTCATGCCCGGTTCACTGGCCCACCATACCAGGTTTACATCACCGCTGCCAGCTCCGTTTTGTGCGGCTGGCAATAGCAGGCGGGCATTGTTGCCATGCACCAGTTTATGAATGTAATCGCCAAAACCAATAGTTACAGAGCCATTTACATCCAGCTTTACACTAGGGCTGCTTGTTCCTATACCAACATTTCCCCCGCCGGAGTTGATCGCCAGATTTGACCATGCGCCCAGGGTAGAGTTATGTCCTCCTATTTGCGCTACTCCACTAAGTTCACCCATTATAACGCTTGCAGAGGTGTAACCGAATGCTGCTCCTCCTTTCCAGTTAGCCGGTGAGTTGCTGTACCCCCGTATACTAACCGTCTGCCCATCAGAAGTGCCCGCGCCCACGCTCAGTTGATGTTGTGGTGCGCTGTTGCCCACACCTACGTTACCATCGTAGCGTATATACACCCTGTCATTGCTTCCGGCTGCGTTGTTTATGTCGCCTACGGCTGCGTTGTCAAAAGTTTGTAAACGTATGCTGGGGGCACGTAAAGTTATCAGGTCGTCGCCCGAACCATTGGCAGGGTCGTTACTGTGAAACAAAATCAACTCTGTTCTTTCGTTAGCAGCACCTTGCCCGGCTGGTACCGTACGTGCTGTTATAACCGGTGAAGGATCGCCGGCAGGTGCCGGAAACAGATAGCTGGCGGCGGTCATGGTAGAGCCCACTACACCGGTTCCACTTACATTAAAATTAGAGGATGCCTGCTGGCTGGTTTGGTTTTGTATAAATCCTGTAGGAAGGTCCTGTACAAAAGCCACATCTTTATAAGAAGCGAAAGGTGTACCGCTATTCCACGTTTGCTGCCATACACGCATTGCTATCGAACTGCGGCTAAAAGTTAGCAGATTATCGTTTCCTCCAGAACCGTCGCCATACGAATTCAGCTGCATAAAATCAGCCCACGGAGCCGTATTGTTATTATTGTAAGACGTAAAACCAAACTGCATGAGATTGTGCCCAAATGAATTAGGCGCAATAGTTCTTAAATCGGCATACTTTAACTGGTTAGCATACTGTGCGGTACCGGTGGTATTTTGGTTAAGTGTAGGCACATCTGCCGCTTGTATAGTTCCGGCCACAAAATTAGTCCCATCGCCTTTTAAATAAGTACTTGTACCGGGTGCAGCACCATTTACCCTAAAGCCACTAGTAGCATTAACTACTCCGGCCACATCTAGTTTATAGCCGGGGCTTGCTGTACCAATACCTACATTGCCTTCAAACAAGCCATCGTTAGCCCATATATTTTCAAAAGTTAAGTTTGCAAAGCTGAGCGCTCCAAAATCTGCCGATGGAGAACCTGCTGAAGAATTTATAAAGGCCAGTGCCGATGAATTTGGATAATGGGCAATTTGCCCGTGGTTAACGCCCGAACCCACAAATCCAATAATACCATTGGCATTTGTCCAGCCGTTGCTGTTGCCAGTGCCTATTTCCATATTACCACCTTCGTTTCTGAATAGTCCTATTCCATTAATATTAAAACCGGCAGTTTGCGGCGATGCTGTTTGATTTTGAATATAGTTACCGTTGCCCGATGGTATATCGCTTGCCGAAAGTGTGGTTCCGGAAATTACCCTGCCGTAAGCATCGGTAGTAACTTTAGGATAGGTCCCCGCCGTGCCTGAGGTAGCCAGGTCAATTGTAGGGTCACCCGCCACCCCATTTCCGTTGGCTACGGTAATCCTGCCTGCGCTACCTGTAATGCTGC
>CAYREY010000016.1:0-12352 GCA_964423405.1 uncultured Chitinophaga sp.
CTGGCCGTTGGCCGATAGTTGCAGCGCAATAAGTAATATAGCCAGCCACCTCATAATAGTTAAATATACTATAGTTTACGTAAAAGCAAGGCAATAGGTTATGTAACTACTGTGCGCAGATGTAAAGGCAAATTATACTAAAGGCAATCACTTTCCTGTAATATTCTTATCCTGGCATATTTGAACAATAAAAGCAATAACGAAAGCAGAATAACCCAGGTACTTAGTCCATTTCCTGAATACTTTGTAGTATCTCTCATTCCACCGTCGGTCATAATGGTCAACTACAATTGAAATAAGATTTGCAACTAAACAGAACATCGAAAAGAACATAACAATGGCCGCCTTATCAGTAAAATGCACACCGGGGCGGTAATTCACCCTGATGTATAAATCGTTTCTCATCAAACCCGTTACACCTATGTAAATAACTAAAAGCGATAGCAGGATATAAAATACTCTTTCAATAGCAAATACTTGATTTGGCTTATACTGGCCATAATTTGTACGGTCAACTCCTTTATAGCGTCTGGATTTTTTATTCTTTTTCAAGTAAAATTAATTAAATCACTTTTCATCTGTGGTTGGTGTTTAGCTTCTATATAAAATAAAAGAGCAGCGTCACCAACCACCATGCTATTAAACGATAAATATATAACAAGTATATTTGATTAGCCGCAGGGGCCTGCCTCGCACTAGCCTGGCTTCAGAGACCCTGCGGGGACACAAATAGGTTGTGTAACTACTATGCGCAGTTATAATACTAGTGGTTGATAGCGAGGCTCTATTATATTTACGGGAGATAAATACGAAACGCGGTAGAAAACAATTGCAACGAATGATTAAATTAAAAATTCTCGTCCTACTATTTGGATTATCATCGTGCTCCCAAGCCAGCTATAAGTCAGAAATAGATATTTCGCAACTTTTTATGCGACTTGTTGAAGAGGGAAACTACGCTGAGGCTAAAAGGTTGTTAGAAGAAAACTATAGCAATTTCCCCGGCATAGATACTAATTTAGGTATTGCATCCAGTTATCTAAAACAGTATGGATTGCCCTCTACTGAAAAAGTAAAAATTACAACCGAAGCATTTTTAGGAGTTGAAATGACTGTACTTAGATACGAACTAACAAATAACAAGGTTAGTGAAAAGCATACTTTTGTAATCTCTATAGGTAAAAGCAAATATGCGGGGAAAATAGTCACATTTAGTATTGAGCACAAATCAGCCAGCATTCTTGATCCAGATACTAAGTAGCACCCACAGGCGCAATGAAGCCAGGCTTTGAGCTAAGCTTCTTGTGCTGTAACAAATACGCTGCTGTGAATATATAACAGGTATATTTGATTAGCCGCAGGCTCCTGCCTCGCATAAGCCTGGCTTAAGAGACCCTGCGGGGACACAATAAAATATTTATGAGATATATCATATTGTTTTTTCTTTTTCTTGCCGGTTGCAAACGAGAGAATCGTTTAACTACGATAAAAACCTCTATATGTTCATCAGAAGAACTTAGTCTGCATATAGATTCTGCAATTTTTAATAAATTCAAACAAACCGACTATGTTATGATAGGGTTATATGACAATAATGAGTGGCTTTTTTTTAGCATGAATAAACGTGGGCACTCCTTAAAAGTAATATCATTTCAGGCTAATCTACCTTTTAACCCTAGAAACGATAAAGGTGAAAAAGAGAGAGTGTTAAATGATGAATCGAAGAGTTATGAGATAATGACTTGTATAACCAGAGCTACCCCAAAAAATTTAATCGATTTTAATGATACTACAATATATATAAGCGACCCAATGGTAAGTTCGTATAAAGTATACTACGGTTATGGTAGTTGGAGTTATAAAGCGTCCGAAACATATTATAGAGATTATTATATCGATGTTGCCGATTCAACACTTGATTTAGAGATTAAAGAGTTTGCAAGGAAAATTTATAACGCAGCTTTATTATTGCGCCACTATCCTTCTGTTGAAATACCTGTAAAGTAACTATTTCTCTCCCTTTGGCGCAATAATGCCAGGCTTTGGGCAAATCTTCTTGTGCCGTAACAAATACACCACTGTGAATATATAACAAGTATATTTGATTAATCTAATGCTTAGCTTTATATTTCTTAATCCTATCTAAAGCCAAATCTTTAATACTCATATTTGAATATGGTGTATTGGGCAGATATGGGGTAAGTATTCTAATATTAGAAGAATCTACTTTATAGTTAAGTAATGGAGAACTGGAGTTAGCCAACACATAAAGTATTTTAACATTTTCAACTTTCTCAAATATCAACTTTCTAATACTTATAGGTTTATGAAACCCTTCCCATAGATAGCTAAATCTATCATCAAACAACGTGTCAAACAAAAACATTGGAAGGCTTTGTCCGTAATTCCACTTATTTAAAGAATCTGAGTATTTTCTGATTTCTCTATCCCTGGCATTCTTCTTTGCAACTAGCAAACCATTCTCACCGCCGTGGTTTACTAAAAATTTATCTGTTTTTTTTGAGAAAGCAACGACACCACAGTTGATGAAAAAAGCAGAAACAAAAAAATAGTTTTAAAATACAGGGCATATTTCATGGTAATAATAATTTAATCTACAGTAGATAATGGTATCGATGTTGCCTCCCCCCCCTCTTTGGCGCAACAAATACGCTACTGTGAATATATAACAAGTATATTTGATTAGCCGCAGGGTCCTGCCTAGCACTAGCCTGGCTTCAGAGACCCTGCGGAGACAAAAACAAATTGAAGCTGGAGAGTTGGATTTATTCTTTAAAAACCTACATAAAACACTAAAAGATAGATTAGGGATACTCGAGGGACAAGCTTTTAAAAAAGATAGACCCAGACGAAATTATGGGCGATGAAATTTTTTCTGAAATACTTGGACACAATAAAGGCTTAGTCGTTATTGGCAATAATAATCCTGGATGTGCGCATTGCTTCTATTTAACAGATAGAATAATAATGATAGGTAACCCCTGATAATTGTATGTATGGAAAAAGCGAAAGTGAAATATGAAGAACTAGAATTTGCTGGTTATGACGGTGGTGGTAGTGCCATTTATAAATACCAGGGAGGGTATTTTACCGGAATCATTTTAGACTTCAATCAAGATGGAATTCTTATTGGAGAAACTGAATATAAAAACGGATATATTGAAGGGATGCAGAGAGAATATTACCAAAGTGGAAAGCTTGAGGCCGAATACTACGAAAAGAATAATCTACTAGATGGGATATTTAAAGAGTGGGATGAAGCTGGCAATTTGATTTCTGAAACGCACTGGAAAGAAGGGAAAAAGATTGCCTGATTAGCTTTAAATTCCTTCAGCCGTGGTAGGTGTTTAGCACCTACGGCCATACCATTACCACTACACCAGCAATAATAAGCGTAGCGGCTATAGCGGTTTTAATGGTAATGGCTTCGCCCAAAAATATAGCAGCCAGCACAATGGTAAGCGCCACACTTAGTTTATCTATAGGTGCCACCTGTACTACATTGCCCAGTTGTAAGGCCTTAAAATAAAACAGCCACGACAGGCCTGTACCTATACCCGATATAACCAAAAACAGAATGTTGGTTTTAGATAAGGTGCCCAGCACGGTAGCCTCGCCACGCGCCAGCACTATGGCCCATGCCATGCAGAATACTACACCGGTGCGTATAGCCGTAGCCAGGTTGCTGTTAATACCGGTAACGCCCACTTTGGCAAATATGGCTGTAAGCGATGCAAATAATGCAGAAAGGATAGCATACGTGTACCACATAGCAGTAAGTTTTGTAAGCACTAAGTAACAGCAAATATGGTTGCTGTACAATTAACCCTGCATTCAGCCTACCGCAGCTATTTTACAAGCTCAATACTACCTGTTGCATTAGCTATATGTACACTGTCGTTTAACGTATAGCCACTAAGGGTATGTATAGTGTATTTGCGTCCGCACATTTTGCATACTTCTGTTTCAAAGTTAAGGTTGGTTAGCTGATAGCTACGGCCAATGGTGGGCAGGTCTATAGTGTAATCTCTCTCGGCTCCATATAATAAACCAATACTGTTTACTATCTGGCCTTGGCCGTTGGTGGCATTGTTGCTAAACTCATGTCGGCTGATGCTATCTGTTAACTGGGTAAAGCCACTGCCTTTTACATAACTTTTTAGTATAAGCGGGGTTAATTCGGTATCGCTAAAGCCGGTCATATTTATCCGTACCCGGTAATCATCTTTTGCACAGGTAATGCGGCATTCGCAGCTGTAAAGCGAAACCAATATAGTAGCAGCGATAAGAGCAACAAGGGTAATTTTCATGGCGGGGGATTTTACCATTAAAAATAACCCTTTAGCATAATTACTACTGCTTTATATACTGCAGGCTATTAAAACTGCCATTGGTTATCTGCCGGGTTTGGTTGCTCCAGTTGCCCGTAAAGGCAAACGTGCCATCAATTCGCTGCGCAACGGTATCGAAAGATGTAATGGTCAGGTTGCCGCTGGTAGATGTAAACGGGTGCGAACCATCGGTAAAAAAGCGCATAGTAACGGTGGCGCCGCTCAGGCTATCGTACCCCACATTGTACTGGCGGGGTGGCAGGTAATTGGCCCCGGTAACTTCTATATGCAGGTAGTTTACAGTAATCGGGTCGCCGTAAAATTCGGCTTTTAGGGCTTTGGCGGTATCGTTGGCAGTGTACCAGCAATGGTTAAGCCCGCCGGTATGCCACACGCTGCCCACCTTATAGGCAAAGGTTTGCGGGTCGTAGTCCAGGTTGTCGCTCTCGCGCGAGCAGTTAGATAGCAGCAGTATGAATACTGCCACTAAAACATAAACACCCGCCTTTTTTATTTTTTTATTCGGCATCAAAGTATCACAAACATAATGCTTTATGGGCGCAATGGCTCCTGTATCATTCTTTTCCCTACCGACCGTTTGGTAAATTAAAAAGTCTTCATAACTTCGTTATCCAAATAAAGTTTTATCCATTTTCCTTCTCCTTTTGGAGAAGGTCGCCGTAGGCGGGATGAGGCCATAAGGTATACACTATGCCAAAGCAAAAGGTAGATGAACAGATTATAATAATAGAGGCGCTGAAACTATTCAGAAAGCAGAGCTATTTTAATACCAGCATGAGCCAGATTGCCGATGCCTGTGGCTTGCAGAAGGGTTCACTTTATCACTATTTTCCCAGTAAGGAGGACCTGATGCGCAAGGTGATAAAAAACGTACACGAGTTTTTTAAAACCAACGTATTTAGCCATGCCTACGATAAAAGCGTGCCGCCGCAAAAAAGGTTAGAGAACCTGTTCCTATCGGCTGAGAAAGTTTTCCTGAATGAAGAGAAGGGTAACCTGCTGGGGAACATGGGGGTAGAAACCGCCCTGATGGCCCCCGAGTTCAATACCCTGGTGCAGCGCTTTTTTTTAGATTTTTTTCATGCGGTTAAAACCATTTACCTGGATAAATACCCCGAGGCCATAGCTACCGAGCTGGCCGAGCGTAGCGTAGCCGAGGTAGAGGGCAGCCTGATGTTTAGTCGGGTATTTAACGATACAAACTACCTGAAAAACACCACTAAACGCATTCTTAAAAGGCTTGAGGCCCCACCCAAACCCTCCCCCAAGGGGAGGGCTTTGAACAGCCAGGGCATTGAAATAGATTAAAAACGGGGCCGGCTGTTAAAGTCTCCCCTTTGGGGAGATTTAGAGGGGCCGGGCCTGATTAAATTTTACCAAACGGTTGGTAGATAAAAAAGAAAAGGTATAAATTCGTAGTCCTTATTTATAAAATCGCTCAAAATGAAATTAAAGGAATACATATTACCGGCTACGGTTATGCTGTGCAACACCGGTATCCTTTACATAGGCAACGCTGCTGAACTTATAGGCACGCAAGGGCGTTTATTTAATACTTCAACAATCAAATAATCATTCATAAATAATCAATCAAATAATGGAAGCAGCTACAGAAAAAAAAGCGGTGAACGTAACACCGGCTAAAGCCAGAAAAATTAAAACCGTGGCCGTGTTAGGCTCGGGTGTAATGGGCAGCCGTATTGCCCTGCACTACGCCAACATAGGCCTTAAGGTTTATTTGCTGGATATAGTAACCCCTAAGCTTAGCGAAGAAGATGCCAAGAAACCTGCCATGCGCAACAAAATGGTAAACGATGCACTGGCCTTTGCACTTAAAAGCAATCCAAACCCGGTGTACGATAAAAGCTTTGCCAGCCGTATTACCACCGGCAACTTCGATGATAACCTTAGCTGGATAAAAAATGCCGACTGGGTAATAGAAGTAGTAATAGAAAACCTGGAGATTAAACGTTCGTTATTTGAAAAAGTAGAGCAGTTCCGTAAACCCGGTACGCTTATCACCAGCAACACATCGGGTATTCCTATCCACCAGATGTCGGAAGGCCGCAGCGACGATTTCCGCGCACACTTCTGCGGTACACACTACTTTAACCCGCCGCGCTACCTGCGCCTGTTAGAAATTATACCTACTCCGGATACTAACCCGGAGGTTATCGACTTTTTAATGAATTATGGTTCGCTATACCTGGGTAAGCAAACCGTATTGTGTAAAGATACACCTGCCTTTATTGCTAACCGCGTAGGTGTGTTTAGCATTGCAGCCGTACTGCACCTGCAGCAAGAGATGGATATGACCGTTGATGAAATTGATGCCCTTACCGGTACGTTCATCGGCAAGCCTAAAAGCGCTACTTTCCGTACTACCGATGTAGTAGGGTTAGATACGATGGTTAAAGTGGCCAAAGGCGCTTACGATAACCTGCCTAACGACGAACGCCGCGAGATATTTAACCTGCCTGCGTTTATCAATACCATGGTAGAGAATAAATGGATTGGCGATAAAGCCGGCCAGGGTTTCTTTAAAAAGAGCAAAGATGCGAACGGTAAAAAAGCATTCTTTACCCTTAACCTTAAAACACTGGAGTACGAGCCAACCAACAAAAAGCCTAAACTGGCTGTATTAGAAGGTGGCAAACAAATAGAGGACCTGAAAGGCCGTTTGAAATTTATTGCCAAAGCAACCGATAAAGGTGCGCAGTTCCTTAACAAACTTACGTTTTATGTAAGCGAGTATGTGAGCAAACGCATACCAGAGATTGCTGATGAGCTATACAAAATTGACGATGCTATGCGTGCCGGTTTCGGCTGGTCGTTAGGGCCATTCGAACAGTGGGATGCCATAGGCGTTGCCAAAAGCGTAGAGGCTATGAAAGCTGCCGGCTTTAACCCTGCCCCATGGGTAGAAGAGATGCTGGCTGCCGGTAACACATCTTTCTACAAAGTAGAAAACGGTGTAAAGAAATACTATGACGTAACCAGCAAAACATACAAATCAATACCTGGCCGCGATTCGTTCATTATCCTTTCAGATCTGGCTGCTTCTACAACACCGGTTTGGAAATCGGCTGCCTGCCGTATCGACGATATTGGCGATGGTGTATTGAACCTGTCGTGGAACACCAAAATGAACAGCTTAGGCGGCGAAGTACTGGAAGGTATAAACAAAGCCATTGATGTTGCCGAGCAACAAGGCTGGAAAGGTTTGGTACTGGGCCACGAAGGTGAAAACTTCAGTGCCGGTGCTAACCTGGCTATGATATTTATGATGGCTATCGATCAGGACTACGATGAGCTTGACTTTGCTATCCGCGCGTTCCAGGCTACTACTATGCGTACCCGCTACTCATCTATACCGGTGGTAGCAGCCCCACACCACATGACCCTGGGTGGCGGTTGCGAGCTGGTAATGCACAGCGATAGCGCCGTAGCATTATCAGAAACCTACATCGGCCTGGTAGAGGTAGGTGTTGGTTTAATACCTGGTGGTGGTGGTACTAAAGAAATGGCCCTGCGTGCCAGCGATGCGTACTATGCCGGCGATGCGCAGATACCACAACTGGTAGAGAAGTTTCAGGCAGTAGCTACTGCTAAAGTAGCTACCTCGGCTTACGAGGCTTACGGTATTGGCTTGCTGGATAAAAAGAAAGATTTAATCGTACTTAACCAGGACCGCCTGATAGCATCTGCTAAAGAGCGCGTGCTTGAGTTACACGAAGCAGGCTATGTGCAGAAACCACAGCGCGATGATATTACGGTATTAGGCCGTACCGGCTTAAGCGCAGTGTATGCAGGTTTGGCAGCGTTTAACCAGGGTGGTTACGCCAGCGAGCACGATATGAAAATAGGTAAGAAAATTGCCTACGTAATGTGCGGTGGCGACCTTACCAGCGAAAGCAAAGTTACCGAACAGTACCTGTTGGATCTGGAAAGAGAAGCTTTCTTGTCGCTATGCGCCGAGAAGAAAACGCTGGAGCGTATCCAGTCTATTCTTACATCAGGTAAACCGCTAAGAAACTAATTGATGAAAACGGTTGTTTACATAATAACCATTGTAGCCGCTGCTGCCGTTGGCACCGCCTGCGAACATGCCCACCCCGGTGGGTACGAGGCCCCCGGCAACCGCGCTACCAGCAATAGTTTCGAACAGGACGTTACAGTAAAAATAGATTCATCGGTAGAGAAGGCCATTGCCCACGATACCACCAAACGTGTTTATAATTTATAATAACAGTAAAAAGCAAACAATAAAATGGAAGCATATATCATAGCCGGTTCACGCACCGCAATCGGCAAATCAAAACGCGGCGGTTTCAGATTTACCACACCGGTAGACATGGCTTACCATGCCATAACCGACCTGCTTAAAAAAGTACCTAATTTCGATCCCAAATTAGTTGACGACCTGATAGTAGGTAACGCGGTGCCAGAGGCAGAGCAAGGCCTGCAAATGGCGCGCTGGGTAGCCGTACGCTCGCTACCGGTAGAAGTACCAGGTGTATCTATCAACCGTTACTGTGGTAGCGGTATAGAGGTAATAGCTATGGCTACTGCCAAAATTAAAGCCGGTATGGCCGATGCTATTATAGCCGGTGGTACCGAAAGTATGAGTCTGGTGCCAACCGTGGGTTACAAAACTGTACCTAACTACGAAATAGCCAAAGACCACCCCGAGTATTACATAGGCATGGGTTTAACTGCCGAGAACGTGGCTGCCAAATACGGTATTACCCGCGAGGAGGCCGATGAGTTTTCGGTAAACAGCCACAAAAAAGCTATTGCTGCTATTGAGGCTGGCAAGTTTGCTGCCGATATAGTACCGGTGGAAATTGAAGAAGTTTACTTTGAAGGCGGCAAAAAGAAATCCCGCAAATTCACTGTATCGCAGGATGAAGGCCCACGTGCCGATACCAGCATGGAAGGTTTAGGCAAACTTAAACCAGCGTTTAAAAATGGTGGTCAGGTTACTGCCGGTAACTCATCGCAAACCAGCGATGCTGCTGCGTTTGTACTGGTAGTAAGTGAGCGCTTTGTAAAAGAGCACAACCTGCAACCTATTGCCCGCATGGTTACCAGCGCCAGCGTTGGTGTAGATCCTACCATCATGGGTATTGGCCCGGTAGCTGCTATTCCTAAAGCGCTTAAACAGGCAGGACTGACTATGAACGATATTGAACTGTTGGAGCTGAACGAAGCTTTTGCTGCTCAATCGTTAGCGGTTATTAAAGAAGCCCACCTGAATACCGATATCATCAACGTTAACGGTGGTGCGGTTGCTCTGGGCCACCCACTGGGTGCATCGGGTACTTACCTGTTCCAGAAACTGATTGGCGAAATGCAACGCCGTAACAACAAATACGGTATGGTTAGCGCTTGTATAGGTGGCGGCCAGGGTATTGCCGGTATTTTCGAAAGACTATAATTCAAAAATTAAATAATTAGATAAACGCAATAAAAAATGGAAACTACGCAAACTAAAACCTTCTTAAAAGGTGGCGAATTTCTGGTAAAAGAATCTACTGCTGATACCACTTTCTCTAGAGACTTTGTTTCAGAAGAGCAGGAAATGTTTGGCCAAACCGCGCACGACTTTATTGTTAACCGCGTACAGCCTAACGTGCAGAAAATTGATAAGCAAGCACCTGAACTGGTGATGGAGTTATTGAAAGAAAGCGCCGAGCTTGGTTTGTTAGGTGCCACCATACCAGAAGAGTATGGCGGTATGAGCGTTGACCTGGCTACCGATACTATCATTAACGAAGAAATAGGCAAAGGCCACTCGTGGGCAGCTGCTTTTGCAGCGCATACCGGTATCGGTACACTTCCTATTTTGTATTACGGTACTACCGAGCAGAAAAACAAATATCTGCCGGGTTTGGTAGATGGCAGCATTAAAGCAGCTTACTGCTTAACCGAGCCGGGCAGCGGTAGCGATGCACTGGGTGCGCGCACCAAAGCAGTGTTAACCGAAGATGGTAAACACTATGTATTGAATGGTCAGAAAATGTGGATCACCAACGGTGGCTTTGCCGATATTTTCACTGTATTTGCTAAAATAGATGGTGAGAAATTTACCGGCTTTATAGTAGATGCTAAAAGCGAAGGTATATCGCTGGGTAGCGAAGAAGATAAACTGGGTATTAAAGGTTCATCTACCCGTCAGGTATTCTTCAACAACGTAAAAGTACCTGCCGAAAACATTTTAGGTGAAATTGGTAAAGGCCACAAAATAGCATTCAACGTGTTGAACATTGGCCGTTACAAACTGGCTGCATTGGCACTGGGTGGTTCTAAAAAATCAATATCTGTTGCTACTAAATATGCTAATGAGCGTATCCAGTTCAACGTGCCTATCAGCAGCTTTGGCGCTATTAAGCACAAACTGGCCGAGATGGCTATTAAGTCGTACGCCTGCGAATCGGCTACTTACCGCACTGCCGGTTTGATAGATGACCGCATTAACGACCTTGCCGCCAACGGTATGGACCGTGTACAGGCTAAGTTGGTAGCTGCCGAAGAGTACTCAATTGAGTGCGCTATACTAAAAGTGTTTGGTAGCGAAGTGCTTGACTATGTAGTGGATGAAACCGTACAGGTTTTTGGTGGTACCGGCTTTAGCGAGGAGTACCCTGCTGCCCGCGCTTACCGCGATGCACGTATCAACCGTATTTTCGAGGGCACTAACGAAATTAACCGTTTGTTGGCAGTAGGTATGCTGGTTAAAAAAGCCATGAAAGGCGAAGTAGACCTGTTTACACCAGCTATGGCAGTACAAAAAGAACTGATGAGCGTGCCTGATTTCAGCACACCGGACAGCGAAGATTATTTTGCAGCAGAAAAACTGGCCCTGCGCAATGCCAAAAAAGCAATACTGATGACTGCCGGTGCAGGCGTACAGAAGTTTATGCAGGCTTTCGAAAAAGAGCAGGAAATAATCATGAACATATCTGATATGTTGATCGAGCTGTTTGTTTGCGAATCTACACTATTACGTACCGAGCGCCTGGTAGCAGTTAAAGGTTTAGATGCTGCCAGCCTGCAGGTAGATATGACCCGCGCTTACATCAGCGATGCACTGGAAAGAATTAACCTGAGCGGTAAACATGCTATCACTGCTTTCAACGAAGGTGATACCCTGCGTATTATGCTGATGGGCTTAAAACGCTTTACCAAATACGAGCCGGTTAATACTATTGCTATGCGCCGCCGTGTGGCAGATAAATTGATTGAGGCTAACGAATATTGTTTCTAAACTTTAATAAACAACAAAAAGCAAACTAGTATGTCTGATACGTCAACCGGAACAAAAACTACACTTAAGGGTGGTGAGTTCATTATTAAAGAAAGCCAGTGGCAGGACGTTTACATCCCCGAGCAAATAGACGAGGAGCAAACTGCCATGCGCGAAATGACAAAAGATTTTATCCGCAAAGAAGTTGACCCGCGTCTGGAAGAGTTGGACAAAGAGCCAATGAAAAGCGTAGAGATAATTGACAAAGCCGGCGAACTTGGTTTGCTGGGCCTGCACATACCAGAGGAGTACGGCGGCCTGGGTAAAGACCTTACTTCGTTCTCGTACGTAACCGAAGTATTAGGATGGGGTCATGGTGTATCGGTTGCCATAGGTGCACATACCGGTATTGGTACCTGCCCTATTATTTACTACGGTAACGATGAGCAACGCAGCCGTTACCTGCCTAAACTGGCTACCGGCGAATTGAAAGCAGCTTATGCCCTTACCGAGCCATGGAGCGGTAGCGATGCATTGGGTGCTAAAACAAAAGCAGTACTTAGCGAGGATGGTAAACACTATGTGCTGAACGGTCAGAAAATGTGGATCACCAACGCCGGCTTTGCCGATGTGTTTGTGGTGTTTGCCAAAATAGATGGCGACGATAAAAAATTCACCGGCTTTATAGTTGAGCGTGCCTATGAAGGCGTAAGTGTTGGTGCCGAAGAAA
>CAYREY010000016.1:12452-31669 GCA_964423405.1 uncultured Chitinophaga sp.
ACCGGCTTTATAGTTGAGCGTGCCTATGAAGGCGTAAGTGTTGGTGCCGAAGAAAAGAAGATGGGTATCAAATCTTCATCTACCCGTCAGGTGTTCTTTAACAACGTAAAAGTACCGGTAGAAAACCTGCTGGGCGAAGTTGGCAAAGGCCATAAAATCGCTTTCCAGATTTTGAACATTGGCCGTTATAAACTATGCAATGGTGTGTTGGGTGGTGCTAAACGTGCTATTGATGTAGCCGTTAAATACTCTAACGAGCGTCAGCAGTTTAAAACCAACATCTCTCAGTTTGGTGCTATTAAGCAAAAACTGGGCGAAATGGCCATCCGTACCTGGGCGGCTGAATCAGCCTCTTACCGCGTGTGCGATCTTATTCAGCAGAAAGAGCATGAGTTAAAAGAAGCCGGCAAAACCATGACAGAGTACCTGACTGGCGGTGCCGAAGAATACCAGATTGAGTGTGCGTTGCTGAAAGTACTGGGCAGCGAGGTACTTGACTATGTGGTTGACGAAGGCCTGCAGATACACGGTGGCTACGGCTTTAGCGAGGAGTATCCAATGGCCCGTTCATACCGCGATTCGCGTATCAACCGCATTTTCGAAGGCACCAACGAAATTAACCGTATGCTTTCGATAGATGCCCTGCTTAAGTTTGCCATGAAAGGTAAACTTGACCTGATGGGCCCTGGTATGGCTATTCAGAAAGAGCTGATGAGCGTGCCTGATTTCAGCACACCAGATGCCGATGATATTTTTGGTAACGAGCGTAAGGCGTTGAAAAACGCCAAAAAAGCATTCCTGCTGATAGCTGGTGGTGCTGTACAGAAACTGATGATGAAACTATCGGAAGAGCAGGAAATACTGATCCATGCTTCAGATGTACTAATCGATATTCTGGCTATGGAAAGCGCTATGCTGCGTGCCGAAAAACTGGTGAACCTGCATGGTCAGGAAGCTTCGCAGATTTACATTGATATGGTTAAATGCTACTTCTTCGATGCTATGGACCGTATTAACGTTAATGGTAAATCGGCCCTGGCTGCCTTTGCAACCGGCGATGAACTGCGTATTATGGCTATGGGCTTAAAACGCTTTACCAAATACGATTTTGTTAATACCAAAAACGTCCGCCGTGCAGTTGCCGATAAACTGATAGCCGAAAACGGCTACTGTTTCTGGGATTAATTTACGGCCTGCTGGCTTACTAATAAAGCCGCACCTGTACAATACAGGTGCGGCTTTTTGTTTTGGGTTAACCGGCTTAACTTATTATCACAAAAATATGGTCTACAAGTTTTTGCTTGATAACAGTTAAACCCGCTACCCAATATGGCTGTGTTAAGATAATTTAACCGCCGGAAATGCCGGATTTTGAGTGCCGGCGTATAGTTTAGCTCATATATGTATTTTCTGTATTTAAGTTGATATGAATACCCCACAATTACTCAATCTGCTGGAGACCAATCGCGAATTAATAATGCGCAACAATGCTCATGCCCTGGAGCATTTTCAGATGTTGCGCAACGACTATAGCCATATAAAAGATGAAGAGGTGCTGCTTTCCATGGAACTTAGCGCCAGCCTTGCCGAAAAACATTTGCACTCAAATCACAGCAAGGCAATAGAAAATTCGCTGCGGGTGGTGAATTGCTATGCCGGCAGCCCGCACCATCACTACCTGGCCCGGCACTATTGGGTTATTGGCCATAGCTGTGTACAGCAGGCCCGCCATAGCGATGCCGAAAAATACCTGCTTTGCGCCCAGCAATACGAGGTAGATTCGGTAGAACTGAAAACCGATATACTGATAGCACTGGCTATGAATGAAGAAATCAGGTGTGGCGAGTCTGGTTCTGCAAAGGCTGCCGCATATCTTAAACAGGCACTGGCGCTGTTACAACAAGAGGAGCACGCTATACGCCGGGCAGGTTGTATGATAGGGCTGGGTAATGTGCTGATTAATGGAGGGGAGCTGGAAGAGTCGCTGGAGATATACCAGCAGGCTGCTGCTATTTACGAGCAGTTTTTCGACCTTGGCAATATGGCTGCCGCTTATTGTAATATTGGCACCAATTATTTTCAGCGTAAAGAGTATGATAAAGCAGAACTTTTTGTCAATAAATCGCTGGAACTGAGATTGAAAACAGGCTCTCCCGATGATATCTGTATTTCTTATTACAATCTTGCTCTTTTACATAAAGAAACCGGCCGCCTGCAAAGTGCCTGCGATTTGCTGCTTAAAACCCGCGAAATAGAAAGACAGACCGGCCACGTACACAACCTGGAGAAAACAGAACAACAGCTACAGGAGATTGCCGTACTGATGAATACCAATACCGCCGCCGCCTGAAATTTATTTTGCCGCACAACCCAATAGCTTTTTTGTTTATCTTTAAAGCTATAAGAACCCCTGTGAAAAAAACATTACTACTCCTTTGCTTACTGGCGGGTATAATAGCTGCATTTGCACAGCCAAACGCGGTGTCGCTACCGCGTCAGCAAATGTTGCGCTTTACCGAAAACAAAGGGCAGTGGGATAACCGTATTATCTACCACGCCGAAATACCAAACGGCAAACTGATACTTGAAAAGGATGCATTTTATTTTGTATTGTTTTCGGCAGAAGACCTGGCGCACATACACCACCCCGGTAACGAGAAGGTAACTGTACATGGCCATGCTTTCCGGCAGCAGTTTGTTGGGGCTAATACCAGTGCTACGCTGCAGCCAGCCAACGCGTTTAAAGATTATGCCAACTACTATATTGGTAACAATCCGCGTTTCTGGGCCTCGGGTGTAAAAATTTTTCAGCAGGTAAATTACACCAATGTGTACGATGGTATAAACCTGGCTATTTATACTCACCAAAACCGCAGCCTTAAATACGATTGGATAGTAAACCCCGGTGCCGATGCCTCTAAAATTAAAATACGCTACACCGGTACCGATGACCTGCGCATTAAAAATGCAGAGCTGCATATAAAACTGACTACCGGCGATATGGCTGAAGAAAAACCATACGCCTACCAGCTCATCAACGGCTCGCACAAACCTGTTAAGTGTGCGTTTGTATTGAATGATGATGAGGTGAGTTTTAGTTTTCCGGATGGGTACGATACCAACTTCCCGCTGATAATAGACCCCACTATTGTGTTTTCTACCTATACCGGTGCTACCGGCGATAACTGGGGCTATACCGCAACGTATGATGCTGCGGGCTGCATGTATGTAGGCGGCTATGTAAACAACGATGCTGCCGGTGCGGCCTACCCTACCACACCCGGTGCTTTTCAAACAACCTGGGGTGGTGGTACCGGTTTATCCAGCGACCCCAACATGCCACCCGGCGCCGGTAATGGTATTGCTTTTGCCTGCGATATGGGTATTACCAAGTTTACACCCGATGGTACCCAACTGGTGTACTCAACTTATGTAGGTGGTAACGATAACGAAACCCCGCACTCACTGGTGGTTGACCCACAGGGCAATCTGGTAATATACGGGGTAAGTTATTCGGCTAACTATCCTGTAACAGCCAATGCCTACGATAATAGTTACAATGGCGATGGCGATATTGTGGTAACCAAACTGAATGCCGGTGGTACAGCACTGATAGGCTCTACGTTTATTGGTGGTACGGGTATGGATGGTATTAACTTTGACCCCGAAGAGTTTACCGCCGGACGGCTAAAACGCAATTATGGCGACCAGAACCGTGGCGAGGTAAACGTAGATGCTTCTAACGCTATATACATAGCCAGTTGTACACAGTCGTTCAACTTTCCGGTAACCGGTGGTGTGGTGCAATCTACCTACGGCGGCAGTCAGGATGGCTGCGCCTTTAAATTAAGTACCGATTGTTCGGCGCTTATATGGAGTACTTATCTGGGTGGTAGTACCGATGATGCCTGCTACTCGCTGGATATTGGCCCTAACGGTACTTTATACGTGGCCGGTGGCACTATGAGCAGCGATTTTCCTACAGTAGCCGGCTCTTTACATACCAGTTATATGGGTGGCTTATACGATGGCTTTGTGGCGCATATCAACGCCACCGGTACGCAGTTGTTAAGCTCATCATACATTGGTACTTCGGGTAACGATCAGGTATATTTTGTAAAACTGGATGGTACAGGCAATGTTTATTACGTAGGGCAAACCACCGGTGCTTATCCTGTAGTAAACGCTGTGTACCGAAACGCCAACAGCGGTCAGTTTATAGAGAAAGCAAACCCCGCGCTTAACAGTGTATTTTATTCTACCGTGTTTGGCAGTGGCAGCGGGCAGCCTAATATTTCGCCAACAGCTTTTCTGGTAGATACCTGCGAGAATGTATACGTAGCCGGTTGGGGTACCAACAGTGGTTCTTTCTCGGGGTTTTTAATAAACATGAACAATATGCCGCTAACCAGCGATGCTATGAAAACCAGCACCGATGGTACCGACTTCTATTTCTTTGTAATGTCTAAAAATGCGCAGGGCATATTATACGGGTCGTACTTTGGCGGTAATCAGTCTATAGAGCACGTAGATGGTGGTACCAGCCGTTTCGATAAGCGGGGGGTGATCTATCAGGCCATCTGTGCCGGTTGCGGGGCTAACTCACTTACGCCCACTATGCCATCCAATGTATGGTCGCCAACCAACCAGGGTAATAACTGTAACGAGTTGGGGCTTAAAATAGAGTTTAACCTATCGGGCACGCAGGTAGAGATTGATGCCTTTCCACGGGCAACCGGTTGTGTGCCGCTAACGGTACAGTTTCAGGCTACCAGCAACGCACAATCTATTACCTGGTATTTCGATGATAACGGTGCTACTTCAAACGTACTGAACCCTGCTTATACCTATTACGACACCGGTTCGTATCGTGTAATGCTGGTGGGTATCGACTCTAACTCGTGTAACCTGGCCGATACAGCTTACCTGGATGTATGGGTACGCGATGATTCGATAGTGGCTGATTTTTTACCATTTGTAAATATCGATTGCGATAACAACAGCATCTCGCTAAGTTCTACCAACTATCAGTCGGCCAACTATTCGTGGAACATGGGAGATGGTACAACTTATAACACCGATTCGGTAACACATACCTACCCCGGGCCGGGTACCTACAATATCAGGCTGATAGTATCAGACACTACCCGGTGTAGCCTGGCCGATACCTTTATCAGCCAGGTACGCATACCGGCCGATATAGATGCCTCATTTACGGTTAGCAATAACCGGGGTTGTGTACCGCTTACCGTAGATTTTAATGCACCGGTAGTAGGCACCGCCAGTTATTTGTGGTCTTTCGGCGATGGTAATGTATCTGACCAGCCCACTAATACCTACACCTACAACCAGAAAGGGAATTATCTGGTGCGCCTGATTGTGGTTGATTCTACATCGTGTAACATTGCCGATACAGCAACTGCAATTATTTTGGTGATAGATTCATCGGCTGATGCAGATTTTCAGTTTAAGCGCACATTCTTTGGTTGCGATTCGGTACAGGTAACTGTATGGACCAGCTACCAGGGCGAGGACTCGCAGATATGGGATTTTGGCGATGGTACGGTAATTACCAATTCCGATACTGCTTATCATGTGTACAGCACAGCCGGTACATTTACCATTACCCACACCCTTACCGATTTACAAATGGTATGCAAGCCTATCGATACCGCACAAATTGCCGTTAGCCTGTTGCCACTCAACGTATCTATTACTATACCCGATACCGGAGGGTGCTATCCGTTTACTGCTACGTTCATTGGTAACTCAGTTTTGCTTTCTACTAATTTTGTGTGGCAGTTTGGCGATGGCTTTACAGCTGCCGGCGATACAGTAACCCATACCTATAATAACACTGGTATCTTTAACGTAATTGCACTGGCAACCGATACCAATGCCTGTGTAGGGGCCGATTCGGCGTTTGGCGTAGTTACCGTAATAAACGACTCGGTAAGTGCCGGCTTTAACCTTAACGTGCTTAACGATTGCGATTCAAATCTGGTAATAGATCTGGTGAACACCAGCACCAATGCACTGGAGTATTTCTGGAGTTTCGGCGA
This sequence comes from uncultured Chitinophaga sp., assembly GCA_964423405.1. Lineage (GTDB taxonomy): Bacteria > Bacteroidota > Bacteroidia > Chitinophagales > LD1 > Bog-950. The sequence continues at coordinate 18,515 of CAYREY010000016.1, forward strand.
TGGCACTACATCTACCAATACCAATGAAAACCATACGTACACCGTTCCCGGCACTTACACGGTTACGCTTATAGTACAGGATACAAACCGCTGCCATCCGTTAGATACTATATCGCAACAGGTAGTACTATTGCCTAATGTATCGGTAGATTTTACTGCGCCCGATGTATGTGCCGGTACACCGGTACAGTTTACTAATCTTAGCAACCCCAATGCAGCTTTTGTGTGGAGTTTTGGCGATGGAACATCCAGTACAGCTTATTCGCCATCGCACCTGTATAACACAACCGGCATCAAACAGGTACAGCTTACCATTACCGATACTACTACCTGCGATGTAACCAAAAGCATAACCCGCGATGTGCAGGTGTTTACCCAGCCACTCGCCGATTTTACCACCGATGGCGACACCTTTAAGTTTGAAGCACCGGTAGAGTTTATTAACCGCAGCTTTGCTTACCAGGAGCTATACTGGGATTTTGGCGATGGTACCAGCAGCAACGAAGAGAACCCGGTGCATACCTACGAGAAAATTTACACCATGCGTGTTTGCCTGCAGGCTACCAATGGGGTATGTTACGATACTATCTGCAAAGAAATATTCATATCGTTTACCGGTTTGGTGGGCGTGCCTAATGCATTTTCACCTAACGGCGATGGTGTAAATGATGAGGTACGGGTAGAAGGCCGCGGTATAGTGGGCCTTACGTTCCGCATATATAACCGCTGGGGCGAAAAAGTTTTCGAATCGAACGATAAGAACATAGGCTGGAACGGTATCTACAAAGGTGTGTTGCAGGAAATGGAAGTGTACACCTACTATGTAGAGGCTACCTTAATCAACGGACAGGTGGTGCCATTAAAGGGTAATATTACTTTGTTGAGATAGAAACAGATAATAGACTATAGAAATTAGATATGAGAAGGAAAAGGCCATACAACTGCTTTACTAAAAGAAACATGTTTCTTTTAGTTGCATTAGGCTATGGTCTGTTGTTTAACGTCTATAGCCTCCGTGCTCAGGATATTCACTTTACTCAGTTTTTTACCAATTCGCTGGCGCTTAATCCGGCACAAACCGGTAACTACGAGGGCAACTATCGCCTGGGGTTTAATTTTAAGGCACAGTGGCCATTTGCTATTACCGGTAAGGTATATAACCATCATACCGAGTCGCCGTTTATAGATTTTAGCTTTGGCGAGCGTAAACTTAAAACAGCCTGGTTTGGTGTGGGTATGAATTTTGTGAATGACGAGGCCGGCGATGGCCGCCTTACTTACCGGCGCTTTGGCCTTAGTGCGGCCTATCATCAGGCGTTTGATAAAAACCACCGGTATGTACTTTCTACCGGTTTTGGTTTTAACTACATTATCCGTTCGGTAGATTTTACAAAGTTCTACTTCAATAACCAATGGGTAGATGATTTTGGATTTAATATATCGCTACCTAACGGCGAACCGGTACAGCGTGAAAGTTTTCAGATGATAGACCTGAATGCCGGTATCAACTTTGCCGCGCAGATACATGAACAGGTAAAACTGGAGGTAGGCTATTCGCTGTTGCACATTAACCGGCCTAAGCATACTTTTCTTGGTACTACCGAAAGGCTGGGCTTCAGGCACCAGGCATCGGGTGGTGTTACCTATAACGTAAACGAAAGAATATCGATACTGGTTAATGCCTACTATGGCTACGAAAAAAAGGCACAGGAAATAACCACCGGTGCTATGTTTGGTTACGGCTTTTTGCAGCGCCGTACTTCCGAGCCGGTAAACACAATTTACGTGGGCATGTATTACCGGGTAAAAGATGCTCTATCTCCGGTAATTGGTTATAAGTTTAAAACCACCCGCATATTGTTCAATTACGATATTACTTTATCCGGGCTAGCTAAGCCGGGCCGCGCCAACGGTGGCCCCGAGTTATCACTGGTACACACCGGCAGCTTCTACAAACAATTCGGTACTAAAAAAGTGTATTGCCCTAGTTTCCGCTAGTTAGCGGGTTATTATAACCTGCTTTACCGTACTCATTTTCCCGCTGGTAATTTCAAGTGTATATACACCCGCCGCAAACACCGATACGTCCATTAATGTTTGCGTTGCCGTTACCGGTTGTTGTATAATCAGCCTGCCCAGTACATCGCGTAAACGCAGTTGTGTTGCTGCTGGTACTTTACTAATGCTAATAGTGATGTTGTTACTTGCCGGGTTAGGAAACACACGTAGTGTTATTTCTTCGTTTATAGTAGCAATGCTTGTAGGGGTTTCTGTTATAAGCACAGTAGCCGTTTCAGTACAGTTGTTGGCATCGGTTACTGTTACAGTATAGGTACCCCCGCTTATGCCCGATAGGTTTTGTGTAGTGTCGCCGGTGCTCCAGGTGAATGAGTATGGCGCTGTGCCACCTGCCGGGTTGGTAACCAGTATGCTGCCATCATTAGCTCCGGCATTGGCATTGGTAGTGGCTGTGGCAAATTGTATGGTTGCCGGTGCTGTAACGGTAACTGTAGCCGTAGCACTGCATCCGTTATTGTCGGTTACCTGTACGTTGTAGTTGCCCGGTGCCAGGTTTTGTATAACCGGTGTGGTGTTAGCGTTGCTCCACACATACTCATAAGTTCCGCTGCCTCCGCTGGCTATAGCGGTAGCACTACCGTTCTGGTCGCCATTACATAATACACCGGTGGCAGTTATAGCTATAGTTATGCCAGCTGTACCGCTTACAACCTCGCTGGCAGTTGCTGTACAATTGTTGGCATCGGTAACGGTAAGGGTGTAGTTGCCGGCTGGTAGGTTACTCAGGCTACTGCCTGTTTCGTTAGTGCTCCACACATACGTATAACCCGGTGTGCCACCGGTTACCTGTACTGCTACTGTACCAGTGTTACTGCCACAGGCTGTAGCAGTGGTAGTAGTAGTTAATTGTAATTGTGCAGGGCTGGTTATGGTTTCGCTTACAATGTTTATACATCCGGCAGCATCTGTTACAGTAGCGGTATAAGTGCCGGCAACTACATTGCTGATGGTAGCACCGGTAGCACCGTTGCTCCATTGGTAAGTGTAAGGCGCATTGCCGCTGTTAATGCTTACTGTAGCACTACCGCTTGCAGTACCATAACAGGTAACCGGTGTAGCAGCAACGGTAGCCTGTAATGTACCCGAGTTGGTTACTATAGCTGTTGCAGTAGCCGTGCAGGTGTTGGCATCGGTTATGGTAACCGTATAGCTGCCCGCTTGTAAATTGTTTACTGTAGCCGTTGTGGCTCCACCGGTCCAGTTGTAGGTATATACACCTACGCCACCGTTGGCAGTGGCCTGTGCGCTGCCATTGCTTTGTCCGCAACTGGCATCGGTAGAAGTAGTATTGATGTTGATAGCCGCAGGTTCTGTTACAATAGTGGTTGCAATGGCGGTACAGCCGTTGGCATCGGTAGCTGTAACCGTATAGTTGCCTGCTGCTGTATTGGTTATTGTCTGGCTGGTGGCTCCGTTGCTCCAGTTATAGGTAACGGTACCGGTGCCGCCATTGGTGGTAAGGGTAGCACTACCATTGCTGCCTCCATAGCAGCTAACTGCCAACGGGGTTGCCGATACCGAAAGCGCAGCCGGTTCGGTAATGGTTGTGGTGGTTGTAGCAGTGCAACCGTTGGCATCGGTAACAGTAACGGCGTAGTTGCCGGCACTAACCAATGTAAGGTTTTGCGTGGTTGCTCCCGACGACCACTGATAGCTGTATCCGCCGGTACCTCCGGAGGTACTTAGCGTTATACCTCCGTTATTACTACCGTTGCATAGTGCCTGGGTGGTAGTTGTCGATACGGTTATAACTGTAGGCTGGTTAATGGTAGCTGCTGTGGTTACCGAACAGCCATTAGCATCTGTTACCGTGGCGGTGTATGTTCCAGCAGGTATATTGCTCAGGTTTTGGGTGGTGGCATTGTTGCTCCAGTTGTAAGTGTAGGTGCCGGTGCCGCCGCTTACATTCAGGTTAACACTGCCCGTAGCCGATGCATTACACTGCACATTGCTTACCGATGGTGTTGCTGTAATAGTAGCAGGCTGCGAAATAGTAACAGCTACTGTAGCCGAGCAGTTACCGGCATCGGTAACTGTTACGGTATAGCTACCGGCTGGTAGTTGGGTACGGTCTTGTGTACTTACGCCACCGGCCCAGGTATATGTATAGCCCGGTGTACCACCGTTTACGGTTAAATCTATAGCACCATTTGTACCGCCGTTGCACGGTACATTGGTAACAATGGTACTGGCACTAAGCCCCGAAGTTTGGGTAACCGTAGCCGATACTGTAGTGCTGCAATTGTTGGCATCTGTTACTGTAGCGGTATAAGTGCCGGCACCCAGCGATGTTATATTTTGTGTAGTTGCGCCGTTGCTCCAGTTAAAGGTGTAGCCGCCTGTGCCACCGGTGGCTGTAAGGTTAACAGCACCATTGTTGTTACCACTGCACGAAATATTTACCGGTGTGGCGCTGGCGCTTATTGCAGCCGGTTGGGTTACAGTAGCCGTTGCGGTTGCTGTACATTGGCTGGCATCGGTAACGGTAACGGTATAAGTACCTGCGCTAAGCCCGCTGCGGTCTTCGGTAGTAGTGCCACCGCCCCAGTTGTACGTATAGCCTGCTGTACCACCGGTTACGCTAAGGTTAACCGCACCGGTACTGCTGCCGTTGCATAAAGCATTGGTAACAGCGGTGGTTGGTGTTATAGCTGTTGGTTGTGTAACAGTAGTGCTGGCGGTAGCTGTACAGCCGCCGGCATCGGTAACTGTAACTGTATAAGTGCCCGGTTGCAGGTTGCTGATAGCTGCGGTAGTGGCATTGTTGCTCCAGCTATACGTGTAGGTAGGTGTACCACCGGTTACGGTTATACCCGCAGTGCCATTGGCTGCGTTGTTACAAGTAACATTGGCCGATGATAGTGTAGCTACAGGCACCGGACGTACAGTAGCGGTTACCGGCACGCGTTGCGATATGCAGTCGGCTTCCTGTATTTCCCAATCATAAAAATAATAGTAATAGGTAGCCGAGTTGGCTGCGTTGTTGCCGTATATACTAAGTATTCCGGCAGCATCGTTGTAAGGATATGCAGCACCGGTGCTGTTGCGGTACAGGTTCATGGTATCGCGCAGGCCCAGTTCGTATGTGCCGGGCACTAAATCCAGGTTAAGTGTTATACGGCTGGCCCCGTTAGGTACAAAAACTGTTTTGTTGGCAATAACACCGCCCAGCGAGTCGCGGTGCTGTACGGTACGGTAACCATCGCCTTGTGCATATACCAACACACTTACCAGTTTCGCTTTTTTAAATACACGGAAACGCAGTGCCCTGGTTTGGTTAGAGTTGTAATTGCTGCCACTGCCAATAGAGTTGCTGGCAGGGCCAACCTTATAGGTTGGCTGTGGTTGTGTATCCTGTACAAAGTAGGTGGTGGTAGTATTAAGCACCGCCGTGGTAAACGGGTTAGCGTTCGATACCCAGTTGCCTGCACTATCCAGCCAGCTTACGCGGTTGCTGGTAGGTGCTGTAAACGTAAAGCTTTGCGGGCCGCACCGGTTTTGTGCAGCAACAGCAGGGCCTGTTGGCTTATTAATAGTTATATAGTTGGTTCTGGTAGAAACGTTGTTGCCAAAGTTGTTATACGCCGTAAGCGATACGGTGTAGGTGCCGTTATTAATATAATTGTGCGTAGGGTGTTGCTGGGTAGATGTTGTGCCATCGCCAAAATTCCACAACCAGGCATTGGGGCCACCGGTGGTCATATCGGTAAACCGTACAGTACCGCTACAGCTTTGTGTTACATCGGCTTTAAAGGCTGCGGTAGGAGGGGCGTTAGGATTAATACACGTCCACTGTATGGTAAAGCCTGCTGCCACCACGCCGGGGTCGGTGTACTGGCGTATGGTAATAGATGAACCGGATGAGGTGATAGTAGCCGGTAGTGTGGTGCCGGTATAGCTGCCAATTACAGGGCTGGTGGTGTTGGGCCCGTCATACACATACACGTAATCGTAGTTGGCCTCCATATTAAACTGCGTAAACTGCAGGCGTACCTGCGAAGCACCCACCGGTGCAATGGTTACCACACTATTGGTATTATCGGTATAGTTACCGGCGGCACCGCCGTTATCGTATATAGTTCCGGTGCAGGCTGTTTGTGTTTGGTAAGTACCGTTGTTAGGCATAATAACCACACATGGGTTATTGGTGCTTATGCTTACATAGTTGGTACGTATCAGGCTATCCACACCACAGGCCCCGCTTATTACCAGTTTAACGGTGTAGGTTCCCAACGCATTATACGTGTACGATGGGTTGAGCGCCGTGCTGGTGCCTCCGTCGCCAAATGTCCATACATAGTTGGCGGCATTGGTGCTGGTATTGGTAAAGTTAACGGTAAACGGAGCTATGCAGCCACTAACCGGTGTGGCGGTAAACTGCGCATCGGCACCGGCAATAAAATCGGCGCCTACGCCTACCGCATACCATGCTCGGGTAGTAGAAATAGCCTCCTGCGAACACACGCCATACAAATCGTTGGCCGATTGAATAGCATAAAAGCGCGCATCGGCATAATCAGAAGTATTGGTCAGGTATACTACATCGTTGCGCCAGGCTATACGGGTAGCCTTGTTGCGGCCTATAGCTGTTACGTTATAGGCATTCCCTAAATCGTTGGTGCCGCTGCCACCTACCGATAACCGGTAGTACCAGTGGTTTTGCACCCCGCTGTTTATATGCACCCCGCCGTTATCGCCGGTACCGGTGTACCAGTTGGTGCCGGTATAGGTATCGGGGTCGCCATAGGTATTGGGGTTACTCATCGAGCGGAACGCTCCGCCTATGTCTTCACCTATCAGCCAGTTGGCAACTGTAGAGTCGCCATACCATTCTACCGCAGCGCCAAATATATCGCTGAACGATTCATTCAATGCCCCCGACTCATCCTGATAATCCAAATTAGAAGTACGCTCTGTTAATCCATGCGATATTTCGTGCCCGGTAATATCGAGCGATACCAGCGGATCGTAGGTGGCGTTACCATCGCCAAATGTCATACGTGTACCATCCCAAAACGCATTTACATAATTAGTGCTGTAATGCAGGTACAGGTTTAGCGGGTAGCCGGCATTATCTATCGAGTTGCGGCCCATGCTGGTATAAAAATCATAAGTTACTTCAGCTCCCCAGTGTGCATCGCCGGCATACTGATCGAGGTTGGCGTTTACGTTGTTCCACACATTGTTGGCGTCAGTAAAATCTACCGAGTTGCCATAACTGGTACCACGCTGCATGTTATAGGTATATACGCCCTGGCCCCGGGTAGTTTCGCGTAGCCGGTAGCTGCCGTTATAGCTGTCGGCTACTATTGGCCGGTTACCACGGTACACCGTAGTAGCAGTGCCATTGGTATTGGCGTGGTGTATTTTCTCACTGCTTCGTACTACTTCACCGGTCTGCGCATCTACATATACATCGTTGCGGCTCATGGGTTGGTGGGCGTACACATCAAAATGCCATACCAACCTGAAATTATCCGACGTGTTTTTACCGTCCTGCAATATCTCCAGTTCTCCCTTCGGGTAAAACGTAGCCGATGGGTCACCCGATTCGGCTTTGATAAAGTTTTCTTCTTCGGTTAATTGCCATTTGTATAGCTGTGCACCGGTTTTGTTAAGTGCAGCATTCAATGCAGTAGTTTCCGGTACAGATGCAGTAGTAGTAGTGGCTATGTTTTTAAACAGGTAGCCGTTGTATTTGCGTACCTTGTTATTGTACAGGTGTAACAAAAAAATACCATTGTGTACCGGTATACCGTTTACCGCTAACTGATAGCGCTTATGCAGCCAGCCCTGCTCATCGGGTTCTGCTGCCAGTAAACTGAAATTGTAGCTTACCGGTAGCTTATAGGCTTTGCGTAGTATAAAGAAAAATGTTTCCTCGTCAGGTTCGGCTCCCGTGCGGAATTGTATAAACGAGGGCACGGTGTTGGCCTGCTTAAGCCAGATGTGTTCTGCCCCGGGCCAGATAGCCTCGGCCTCAGTGCCAACTACCTCGCGGGGTATAAATTTATCCTGTGCAAAAAGTATTGCTGAAACAAACAGCAACGGAAGTATGAAGAATTTCTTCATATGGGTAAGTATTAATTGTATATCGAAAAATACATAATTTCTGTGGTATATAGATTGCTCTGCTATACCACAGAAATTATGTAAAAACCAGTTGTTTTTAGTGCGCGATCACAAACTGCTTAACCTGCTTTCTGCCGGCTTGTTTCACTTCGGCTATGTATATGCCGTTAACCAGTTGCGATACATCTATTTTGGATTGCTGTGTTGTAATGTTGGTGGATAGTATTACCTGACCCAGTATGTTTCTGATATCCAGAGTTGCCTGGCTGGTGCCACTTACCGTTATCTGTAACTCGTTTTTAGCAGGGTTAGGCCATAGCCTGAAGCCCGCGCTGCTGCCGGTATTTTCTATGCCGGATTCAACCACGTTTACACCCGAAGCGGCTGTACAGCCGTTATTGTCGGTAATGGTAACCAGGTAGTTGCCGGTAGATAATCCGGTAATTTGCTGTGCGGTAGCCCCGGTGCTCCATAGGTATGTATATGGTGCTTCACCACCGGTTACAGTATCTACCATTGCCGTACCGTTGGTAGTAGAAGTGGTGATAACAAGTTGTGAAGGTTGCTGAATAGTGATGCTCTTGGAAGCTGTACAACCATTTTCATCGGTTACGGTTACTGCATAGTTGCCGGCACCCAGGTTTTGAGTGTTTTGGCTGGTAATGCCGTTGCTCCATAGGTAGGTAAATGCTCCTATACCGCCCGATGGTATTACATTGGCCGACGCATCAGTAAGCCCGAAACAGCTAACCGAGGTTTGGTTGGTGTACAGCGATATTGAATCGGGTTGTTCTACACTGAACTGGCCGGTAGCCGAGCAACCATTGGCATCGGTTACGGTTACAGCGTAATTGCCTACAGCCAGGTTGTTTTTTATACTGCCGGTAGTGTTATCAAACCACACATAGTTGTAACCACCGTTACCGCCACTTGCGTTGGCGCTGGCAGTGCCATTGTTTTGGCCGTAGCAGTTAGCATTATTGGCTGTTACCTGCACGTTAATAGCAGCAGGCTCTGTAATGGTAAACGAATCTACCTGTATACAGTTGTTGGCATCGGTAATGGTTACAAAGTAATCGCCGGCGGCCAGGTTAGTGATAGCATTACCCGTAGCCTGCGTGTTCCATGAGTATGAAAAAGGCTGGTCGCCGCTGGTAACTGTAACCGAGGCGCTGCCATTGGCAGTACCATTGCAGGTAGCGTTGGTACTGGTTTGTGTTGATTGTAACGAAGATGCTCCTGCTACAACTGCTGTTGCTGTACCCGAACAGGCATTGGCATCAGATACCGTTACGGTATAGGTGGCAGGTGCTACATTGCTGATAGATGAACTGGTACTTCCGTTGCTCCAATTGTAGGTGTAAGTGGGTGTGCCACCTTGCACGCTTACCGAAGCACTACCATTGTTTGAACCGCAACTGGCATTGTTTACAGAGGTGCTGGTGCTAAGGCCAGAACTGATAGTAGCTGTTACCGCTTTGCGTTGCGATACGCAACCGGTACCCTGTATAATCCAATCGTAAAAATAATAGTAGTAGGTAGGCACGTTGGCAGCATTGTTACCGGTAATACTTACATAACCACCGGCATCGGTATATGGGTACGTAGCACCGGCGTTGTTGCGGTACAGGTTTAGTGTGCTGTTGCTGGATGGCTGTAGCCTGTAACCGGTACCAACCGGCAGGTTAAAGTTAAGCGTTACACGGCTACCACCGCTTGGTATAGACACGGTACGCGATTGTAATAGGGTACCTGCAGAATTGCGCAACTCTATAGTACGGGTGGCTGTTGAGCCTGCATATATATATACCGACTGTAACACGCAGGCCGTATTTACATTAAATACAGTAGCCCAATTGCTGCCTTGCTGAGTAAGGTAACCACCACTGCCGCTGTTATCGGGTTTGCCTAAGTTGTACACCGCTGCCCCTACAGTATCCTGTAGCCAGTAGGTAGTGGTTTGGTTAAGTACCGGTGTGGTAAATGTGGTAGATGAAGAGAGCACATTGCCGGCAGAATCTAACCAGGCTACCGGGTTGGTGCTTGTAGTGGTTAATGTAAACGTACCTGCACCACAGCGCGAAGCATCGGTTGCTGCTGGTGCTGCCGGTTTGTTTACGGTTATATAATTGGTAATGGTTTTAGAGTTATTGCCAAAGTTATTTGTAACCGTAAGTGTTACGGTGTAGGTGCCGTTGGCAGGAAACAGGTGGGTAGGGTTTTGTTGTGCAGAGGTAATACCATCGCCAAAGTTCCACAGCCAGCTGGTAGGGGCATTGGTCGATAAGTCGGTAAAGCGGATAAGGCCGGTGCAGCTTTGGGTAACATCGGCGGTAAAGTTTGCTATAGGCGGCGTAGTAATGCTCTGGCAACCCTGCGAGCTAAGTAACGATGCACGCGAACCACCATTGGCAAATAAGGATAGGCTGCGTGTTTTTTGTCCGTTGGTAAACATATACATGCAGGCATCATTGGTATAGTCCATGTAGTTCATAAACATATCGCCATTGGGGCCGTTGCTGCAACTAACTGCCGGAAAAGTAGGGCAGCCATAGTTTTCGTTGCCCTGGTTAGGGGTGTCGCCTACCTGGTCAGATCCATTGCAGCCTGTGCCGTCGTCGCCCCAAATGTGGTACAGGTTAAGCCAGTGGCCTACTTCGTGCGTAGCGGTGCGGCCCAGGTTAAACGGAGCCTGTGCGGTACCGCCGGTGCCAAAGCAGGTATAGCCTATTACTACCCCATCGGTGGCCGCATTGCCACCCGGAAACTGTGCATAGCCCAGTACGCCGCCGCTTAGGTTACATACCCACAGGTTAAGGTACGATGAAGCCGGCCAGGCATCATCGCCACCATTGGCCGTACGTTTTACGTTATCGTTGGTAGAGAATGAAGAAACAGAGGTTTGCTTACGGATAATACCGGTGGTAGCATTGCCGTTGGGGTCGCGGCTGGCCAGGCAAAATTCAATTTCATAATCGGCAGCTATACTTTGCCATACCGATGGTATTTGGCTGGCATCGGTATTTAGTTTGCGATAGTCCAGGTTCAGCCGGTCTATCTGCGCCTGTATCTGCGCATTGCTTACGTTTTGCGCTGTAGTATTGTACACCACGTGTACTACCACGGGTATAGTAATTACAGCCCGGCTGGTATTGCCCTGATAATTAGCTATAAACTGGTTGGTGTGTTCTTCTATCTGTTGGCGGTTGGCTGCTATAGTGGGGTCCAGCATTTGCTGGTGCAGCACCTCCATACTTCCGCAGCGTTGGGCTGCTACATTATTGCTTATTAATACACTAATTAATACTGCTACAAATACGGCTAAGTTTTTCATTATTTCATTGTTTGCAAAAACCAAATTAAATGAATGATTTGACAGAAAGAAAACGCTGATTGTTAAGCCTTAATTAGATTGGGCATAACAAGGTAAAAAGCCACTTTTTGACGGTAAAACGCCGATATTCCTGTGGTTGGGTTAGTCTCCGCCGCCATCGCCCCCACCATCACCGCCGCTATCGCCCGAATCTCCGGCACTTCCTCCATCATCCCACGATCCATCGGCCCCGCCGCCACTAAATTCTCCACCGCCAAATTCTGTACTACCAGTATCTGTGTTGTTATTGCCGTTGTCTGCGCTCACATAGCTGTTGCCCGAATCGCTTACCGGCCAATCGTTGTTACGGTTTCTGATGGGGCCGTTTTTCTTGTTGCGAAAAGCCAGCCACAGAATCAGTATCAATAGTAGTATAAACACGTAAGCCATATAAATAGTTTTACGTTAGTAAAGGTAAGAATATAGGTAAGCGGGGTTAGTCCAGTTGGCCCCTTACGTCTAGCGCATCGCGCAGGCCGTTGCCTACCAGGTTAAACGCCAGCACCAGCAGCATAATAGCTATGCCGGGGAAAAGCGCCAGATAGGCTTTGCTGGTATCTATAAAATCTTTGTACTCGTTAAGCATACTGCCCCAGCTGGGTGCTGGTGGTTGTATGCCAAGGCCAATATAACTAAGCCCGCTTTCTACCAGTATAGCGCTGGCAAAGTTGCTGCAGGCTACTACTATAATAGGTCCTAAAATATTGGGTAATACATGAAGAAAAATAATACGTGTATCGCTAAAGCCAAGGCTCTTGGCGGCACTTACAAACTCCAGCTCGCGGATGGACAGTACCTGCCCACGCACTATACGGGCGGTTTCTACCCACATGGTAAGGCCTACGGCAATAAATATCATTACCAGTTTATTCTCTATCAGTCCGCCGGCACTTATATAAAGGCCCATAGCTAATAGCAGGGTAGGTATGCTCCAGAAAACATTAATAACCCACATAATGGCCTGGTCGGCAAAACCGCGGAAGTAACCCGCCACAGCCCCCAGCACTATACCTATTATAAGCGATATAACCACCGATATTAACCCTACCGATAGCGATACGCGCACTCCAATAAGCAGGCGCGACAGAATATCGCGGCCAAATTTATCGGTGCCCAATATAAAGCTGCGTTTAGCTACAAACTCTTTTTCAAACTCGTTTTGCTGTATGCTGTTGAGCCTGCCACCCGATAGTGCATTTACCGAAATGGTTTTTTGCTCGGGTGCAAAGTTGCGGCCCCGGTATTCGCTGTAGGTTATTTTATCGCCTTCTAACTTATAGCTAAGTACCGGTATAGGTTCGTAGTTTTTTACAAAGCCGCCCACCAGCCCATCTATAATGCCGGTAGGTTCGCCACCTTCGCGCATTTTTTTTAGGATGGTAATTTTAAAGCCGGGCTCGTGTGTTTCTAACTGTAAAATCTGCTCGTTGCCGCTGGGCGAGTTATCGGGCGATACCACGTAGGCAAACACCGATAAAAAGAAAGAAAGCACAATAACGCCCAAACCAAACATAGCACTCTTGTTACGCTTCAGGCGTTTCCATGCTTTCTGGTTTAGCGAGGTTGATTGTACTTCTTTTGTTTTCACTGCTTTGTTTCTCTAATTGTATTCTTTGCATTTACTGCCGACT
>CAYREY010000016.1:31769-56212 GCA_964423405.1 uncultured Chitinophaga sp.
TTTTGTTTTCACTGCTTTGTTTCTCTAATTGTATTCTTTGCATTTACTGCCGACTTCTAAACTATCTCACTTTTCTTCCTTTCCAGCGGTAGCGCCCTGTTTGGCTAAGCGGGCCTATCAGCACTACATACGGCACATACATTATTTCGGCGAAAGGTAGTATAAAAAGCATATACCACTTACGGAAAAATACGGTAACCGGTATGTTGAATATAAAATCGGCAAACAGTTTGGTGCCCCCTGCAATGGCCAGCGGCAGCCAGAAAAACTCATCGTTGTAAAACATAACACCGGCATATACACCTGTGCCTATAATAAGCAGGTTGAAAAAGTAAGCAAAGTACAGCACCAGGTTTACTTTTATATTGCTAAAGCGCGATGACTTGCTTATCCAGCGTTTGCGCTGTGCAATAAAGCTACCCAATCCGGCTTCGGGGCGGGTAAACACACAGGCATCAAAATCTTTCACATAGCCTACACTACCGGGGTGGCGCTCACTTATCTTCTGCATTAAAAATATATCGTCGCCGGTAGGTATATCGTGGTTGCCTTTAAAGCCCTCTACCTCGTGAAATGTTTTCTTTTCGTACATCAGGTTGGCCCCGTTGCACATGGTAGGAAAGTTGTTGCGCAGTGTAGCACCGGTAATACCGGCCAGGTTCATTACATCTATCTGCTGAAAAACCTGTAGCGGCCAGTAGGCGGGTTTTACCATTACCGGCCCGGTTAGCAGTTTGTAATCGGCCTGCTGGTAGGTGTTAACCATAGTGGTTAACCAGTTTTCGCCACGGGTGCAGTCGCCATCGGTGGTAATTATCAAATCACCTTTGGCATTTTTAATACCCAGGGCTATAGCCTTCTTTTTATTAGGTACGTATTCGCCGGGGTCGCCCAGGTACTGCATCAGGTTAAAAATGTGCAGGTTGGGGTTCTCTATCTCTTTGGCAAAACGGATGGTAGGGTCGGTGCTGTAATCATCTACCATTATTACCTCAAACAGGTCGGCCGGGTAGTTTTGTTTAAATATACTCTCCAGGCTGGCTTTAATGTTTTCGCTTTCGTTGCGGGTAGGTATTACAATTGATACAAACGGCTGTTTGCCAGCGGGTGTACAGTTTTCGGCAGGCTTTTTTAATCGTAGCCATCCGGCTAAAAAATAGAGTATCAGCCCCAGATAAAGCGCAGCAAAAACAATACAAACAATAACCAGCGGGCTGAGGACCATAGAAAAGTAAAGCGCGAATATGCAAAGCGCAGCGAAATTGCCAACAAGTAAATACCAACATTCTACCCATAATTTAACAGCAGGAATAGTACATCCCGGCATGGGGTAATTGACCTCGTTTATCTATATTCGCACCCCGACCGCGGGGCACATTGGGTTCCAATTCCGGAGCCATCAATTCCAAATCCGCAACTACACCATGCCTAAGAATTCTGCCATCAAGCACACCCTGATCATCGGCTCGGGCCCTATTGTTATTGGCCAGGCCTGTGAATTTGACTACTCCGGCTCGCAAGCTGCCCGCAGTCTGCGCGAAGAAGGGATAGAAGTAACCCTGCTAAACAGTAACCCCGCTACTATTATGACCGACCCGGTGGTGGCCGATAATGTGTACCTGGAGCCTATTACTATAGAGAGTATTGTAAAAATACTGGAGGAGCAGGAAAAGCGCGGACATATTATAGACTCGGTACTGCCTACCATGGGTGGCCAAACTGCCCTTAACCTGTGCATGGAAGCTTACGAACTGGGCCTGTGGCAAAAATATAATGTAAACGTACTGGGTGCCGATTTTAAAGCGATAAAGAAAACCGAAGACCGCGAAGAATACCGCAAGTGGATGATTGAGCTGGGTATTTCGGTAGCGCCGGGCATAACCTGTAACTCGTTTCTTGAAGGTAAAGAGGCCGCACAAAAAACCGGTTTCCCGTTGGTAATACGTCCATCGTTTACACTGGGTGGCAGCGGTGGTTCGTTTGTACATACTAAAGAGGAGTTCGACGAGAAACTACAACGCGGCCTTGCTGCATCGCCTACCCACGAGGTACTGGTAGAGAAAGCTGTACTTGGCTGGAAAGAATTTGAGCTGGAAGTAATGAAAGATGCCACCGGCAACTTTGTGGTAATATGTACTGTAGAGAACTTTGACCCAATGGGCATACACACCGGCGACTCGATAACCGTAGCGCCGGCCATGACCCTTAGCGATACCGCCTACCAGCGTATGCGCGAATACGCCAAGCTAATGATATGCGACCTGCCGGGCTTTGCCGGCGGCTGTAACATACAGTTTGCTATCGACCCCGTTACTGAGGATATTATATCGATAGAGATGAACCCGCGCGTATCGCGCTCATCGGCACTGGCCAGCAAGGCTACCGGTTACCCTATTGCCAAAATAGCCGCCAAGCTGGCCATAGGCTATAACCTGGATGAACTTAAAAACCAGATTACCAAAACCACGTCGGCTTTCTTCGAGCCATCGCTTGATTATGTGATAGTAAAAATACCGCGCTGGAACTTTGATAAGTTTGCCGGTTGCGATGATAGCCTTGGCCTGCAGATGAAAGCAGTAGGAGAGGTGATGGCCATTGGCCGCAGTTTTCAGGAAGCGCTGCAGAAAGCCTGTCAGAGTTTAGAGAACAACCGCATAGGCCTGGGTGCCGATGGCAAACAGTGGGTTAATGCCAACGATATGCTGCAGGGTATTAAAACTGCCAGCTGGGACCGCATATTCCGTATATACGATGCACTTAAATTAGGGGTGCCACTTAAAACCATACAGGATGTTACCCGTATAGACCCTTGGTTCCTTAACCAGCTGATGGAGCTGGTAGATACCGAGAAAGGCCTGCGTAAAAAGCACCTGAAAGATATTGGCGTAGAGGAGATGTTTGAGTTGAAACAGAAAGGCTACTCAGATTTACAGCTGGCCTACCTGTTTAACGTTAGCGAAGATGAGGTGTACTACTACCGCACTAAAGAACTGGGCGTAAAGCGTGTTTACAAACTGGTAGATACCTGTGCTGCCGAGTTCGAAGCACAAACACCTTACTACTATTCATCATTCGAAAAAGCATCGGCTACCAATACCACGCTGGAGATTAACGAGAGCAAAGTATCTGACAAAAAGAAAATTATAGTGCTGGGTAGCGGCCCTAACCGTATAGGCCAGGGTATAGAGTTCGATTACTGCTGTGTGCACGGCGTACTGGCAATTAAAGAAGCCGGCTACGAAGCTATCATGATGAACTGCAACCCGGAGACTGTTAGTACCGACCCTGATATAGCCGATAAGCTATACTTTGAACCGGTGTTCTGGGAGCACCTGCGCGAGCTGATTGAGCACGAAAAACCAGAGGGTGTAATAGTACAGCTGGGCGGACAAACAGCGCTGAAGCTTTCTAAGAACTTACACGATAACGGCATTAAGATTATAGGCAGTAGCTACGACGCGATGGATATAGCCGAAGACCGCGAGCGCTTTAGCGATATGCTGAAACAGCTTGATATACCTTACCCACCTTACGCCGCTGCTAAAAATGCCGAAGAGGCATTGGAGGCTGCACACCGCGTAGGCTATCCGGTACTGGTGCGCCCATCGTATGTGTTAGGCGGCCAGCGTATGCGTATTGTTATCAACGATGAAGAGCTGACAGAAAGCGTAGTGAAGATTCTGAAGTTCTTCCCTGAGAATAACATATTGATAGACCACTTTCTTGACCGTGCCGAAGAGGCCGAGATTGATGCGATATACGATGGCGAGCAGGTAGAGATAATGGGTGTGATGGAGCACATAGAACCTGCCGGTATACACAGCGGCGATAGCAACGCTATGTTGCCACCATTTAACCTGAGCGAAAGCGTACAACACCAAATGCGCGATTACACCCGCCGCATAGCTAAAGCGCTTGAGATACGTGGTTTGATAAACATACAGTTTGCTATTAAAGATGAGAAGGTGTACGTAATAGAGGCTAACCCGCGTGCCAGCCGTACCACACCGTTTATATGCAAAGCATACAACGTGCCTTACCTTAACTACGCTACCAAGGTAATGCTGGGCACCAATAAGATTAAAGACTTTACCTACTTTAAACGACTGGTTGGCTATGCTATTAAAGAACCGGTGTTCAGCTTTGATAAGTTCCCTGGTGTAAGCCGCGAGCTTGGGCCGGAGATGAAGAGCACCGGCGAAGCTATCCGCTTTATTAAAGACCTGTGGGATCCTTACTTCCGCGACCTGGTGAAGAAGAAGAGTATGTTCCTTAGCCGATAAAACAAAAAGGGCTTTCAGTTTACTGAAAGCCCTTTTTTGTTACCATATACGTTCGACGTTTTTAAAACTTCGGTTATCTGCTGGTAACAAACAATTGGCGGTACCCCCCGAAAAGTGTTAACCCACCCCTTGCTTAATGGCTTGATAATTAGGTTTATGTAAAAAATGGGTGTTAACCCACCCCCGCCTCTTTCAGGTGCTTTATATTGTTAATTTATGTAATGCATAAACGACAAAACATAGACTTCGGAAGTCTGCGTTTACGAGTAGTAAAAGTGGAAATCGTATTCCCACACGCCCATTATTTTCTCAATATTAAGTTTGTAATAAATGGCGTTATTGATGTTGATCATAATGTTCTGTTTCTTATCGCCACTGCCTTTGTACATTTCAAAGTAAATAGGGATACCGCCTTTCTCTACTATGCCACCGCTGGTAAAATCGTGGCCGGTAAAAACCTGTTCGCGGCCATCGCCCATGTGCAGGGTGTAGGTTACCTTACACTCTTTACGGTTAATAGAGTTCTCTAACTCTTTAATAAAATCGGCAGCAAACATAGTTTGGGTAGAAAGCAGGATAAGTGCGATGCATAGAATTTTTCTCATGAAATGTTGGGTTGTTTTGTGAGTGGCTAACATATATAAAATTGTGAAAATGGAATAATTGGTTGGTATTGTCTGAATTTCGATTTTTTAAAGCCCACGAAGTCTTACCTGTATATTCAAATGTTGGTTTATTTTTAAATAATTTCGCGACATGATGATGAACACTATGTTTTTGAGCCAATAAAACGTTTGCCTATGATTGGAAGGTACTACATGAGAGGATATTTTTTGTTTATATGTCTTTTACTTTTTTTTATTTTTTCGCTATCCGCGCAGGATTCATTACGCATTTATCTCAATAAATATGAAAGCTATGTGCCTGCAAAATTTGCATCGCACTTTATGGACTTAGTTAAGCTAAATGATTCGTCTGGTTTTTATAAAGGGTTAGATTACTATATGACGGGTAGTATACGATCAGCCGGATTATATATTAAAGTCAAGGGAGAGTTTTTAAAAACCGGAAAATTCCTTTTTTACCATCCCAATGGCAAAAAAAGCGAAGAGGGTATATTCGTTATCGACACTAACCAGGTTAGTTCGGTTAGAACCGGCAAATGGAGATATTATTATCCTGATGGCAGGCCACTAGAAGAAAAAATATTTTTAGTAAACAACGACTTTTCAACTGTACACAATCTTACAATGAGTTATTGGGATACTGCAGGTAACCAAACGGTGGTTAAAGGTAATGGTACCTGCCAATACCCAAAGGAAATG
This sequence comes from uncultured Chitinophaga sp., assembly GCA_964423405.1. Taxonomy (GTDB): domain Bacteria; phylum Bacteroidota; class Bacteroidia; order Chitinophagales; family LD1; genus Bog-950. The sequence goes on from CAYREY010000016.1 coordinate 37,378, forward strand.
GTTTTCGATTCGATTATTCAGATCGCTCTTTTTACCGGTAAAGTAAAAGATGGTAAATATGATGGACAGTGGATAGGGCAATTCAATAACGGTAAAATAGCCTGCCAATACTATTATCAGGAAGGCCAATTGCTTGCTGGGAAAATTTATAATAGTAAAGCGGTTAATTTATCATTTGATACATTAAATAGCCCGGCGTTTTACGAAGGTGGTGAGGCAGAGTTAATTAGAATATATCGGGCTAGTATAAAGTACCCTCAATTAGAAATGGACAACGATATTCAGGGTACCGTTGTGGTTAGTTTTTTAGTTGACGAAGATGGGTGGTTGTCCGAGTTCACTGTAGTAAAGAGTGTTAGTTTGGGTTTGGATATAGAAGCGCTTAGGGCAGTAAGTCAATTCCCAAGATTTCGACCTAAAATGGTAAATGGCAAGCGGGTTAAAAGTGAATACACGCAAAGAATTACTTTTAAACTTGTTTAAGCAAGGCTTATTGATAGTGGTTTTTCTATATGGTGCCTTGCTTACTTCTTTTATAACTTCAGTATCAGAATTTATCTATTTCTTCATCACCCAACTCTTCAATCCGCTGCCTGGTACGTCCAGTTCCTGTATTAAATCAAAGCCCAGCTTTTGGTAAATAGTTACGTTTTTGGGGTCTTCGGTCTTAAGCCAAAACTCGTTCATGCCTTGCTGTTTCATATGTGCTATGCTTTGGTCTATCAGCAACCGGCTGTAGCCTTTGCCGCGGGCACTATCTAATACCCCCAGGCACCAGATGTAACCCATGTTGCTGCCGGCGTTTTTCTTTATCCAGCCCTCGCCAATAGCATCGTGGTTTATCAGCCGCAGGGTGGTTTTGGCTCCCAGTTTAACCGGTATTAGTGCCATGCCACTGCGTACCTCGCGCCATAAGCCTAAAGGAAAACTACTGCCCGGCAAACAGATAATAGCACCCTGTTTATCGTTGGTCTCATTAACGTAACCATATTTAGCACAGGCCGCGGCGCAATGCTGGTACAGTTGGTGTAGTCCTTTGCCGCGCTGTGTTTCGGTTTTGCCTTCAAAGGCATGCAGCATTAACGGGTAGTAGTGAAATGCCTGCGCCAGTATAGCTCCGGCCTGTTGGTGTGGTAGCATGGTGCAGTTATTGTTTAGGGCCTATCCAGCCAATAGCACGGTATTGGGTGGCGGTAGCGGTGTCTTCAATTATATACCACAGCGAGTCGTTACGGAAAATAGCATAGTGTGTTTTATCTACCGGGCCACTGCTGAAGCGGGTAGTAGTTTCGTTTTTCGACAGGTAACGAAGTGTATCGTTATTAATAACAATATCGTTTTGCTGTGCAGATGATTTAAGCACAGTAAGGTACACGGTGTCGTTATTGTATAACAGCGAGTCGTACACCGGTAGTGGGCTAAACTGCGCCGTTTCGGTGTAAGAGGATGTTTGGTACGTACCGGTAAGCGCATCTCTGTAATCAGGTCCTGCCGGTTCGGGTTTATTGCACTGTGTGGCGGCCAACAGTAGTACCAGTAGCAATAGGGGGATGTATTTCATAGCTTATGGTTGTGGCAACTGTGGCAGGTTGTTGTGGTTAGTGTGTGTTACCCTTGTCCAGAATTTTTCGCGCTTATTAAGCGGTACAAAGTTGGGCACATAAGCGGGTGTGGCATCTATTACCGGTACCGGTTGGTATAGTATCTTTAATGTATCTGCCGACATAGGTAGTATGCCCATATCGGGCATATTGGTTTGTATAAAGCCCTCTAAAAAGAAAGCCTGATAAGGGTCGGCGGCCAGGGCCACTTTTTTAAAGCCCAGTTGCTGGGCCATCAGCCAACTGTAATATACGTTCTCTTTACCATGTTCGGCTTTGGTTTCGGCAAACACGTGGTTAGCCGGTACGCCCATTTTTTCGGCTATCAGTTTCATGGCTGTGCCTTCTACATAAGGCGAGTAGCAGGCATTGCCCGAGAAGATAATGTTTTTGGCTATGCCCCGGTCATATAACATTTTAGCCCATATAATGCGGGCGTTGAATCCGTTGGTTTGTTGTTTGGCTGTATCATACGCTATACCAGGCACCACTATGGCATCGTAAGGGGCTTGCGGCAGGTGTTGGGCGGTCATGCGTGCGGCTTCCTTTGCTACATTGCAGCCGCATATAAACGTAATAAGCAAAGCAACCAGTAGTTTGTAACGCATACGTTTTTATTTTTTGTTTTTACCTCCGCGTTTGGTTTTAGGCTTGCCGTATTTCTCGCGCAATTTTTGGGCACGCGTAATTTTAGGGCCGGGTGTTTTGCTGTTCTTCTCACTCTTCTCGTGGAAGGCAGCACCCGATGGGCCTTTGCGTGGTGCCTTTAGTTCCAGGTTAGGCTGGTATATTTTAGGTATCTCGTCGCGGGTTAGCACGGTAGATATTTCCAGTTCATCCGGTAGTGGCACTACCGGTATGGTATAATCCATCAGTAGCTCTATCTGCAGGCGCATCTCCTGTTCGCGTGGTGTGCAAAAGGCAACCGCAATACCTTTTTTATCGGCGCGGCCGGTGCGGCCTATGCGGTGTATATAGTTTTCAGGTGTTTCGGGCAGGTCGAAGTTAAACACGTGGCTTACCTCCGATACATCTATACCACGCGCTACCACATCGGTAGCAACCAGCACCCGGCATTCGCCACTGTGAAAACGGCGCACTGCTTCAAAACGGAAGTTCTGCGATTTGTTAGAGTGGATAATACCCAGGCTTTCTTCTATCATGGGGTATAGTGCATCAAACACTTCATCGGCCAGTTGCTTGGTAGCACAAAACACCAGTACCTTGGTCATGGTTTCATCTTTCAGCAATAGCTTAAGCAGGTTTACCTTGGTATGGTAGTTGGGTACTTCGTATAAAGTCTGTTCAATATTGGCCAGTGGACTACCCGATGGCGCTGCTTCTATCTTAACCGGTTGGTTAAAGTACTCGTCAATCATACTTTCTACATCGGTAGTAAGTGTTGCCGAAAACATAATGTTCTGGCGTTTTAAAGGCAGCAGGTCCAGTATCAGTTTTAACTGTGCGCGAAAACCCAGCGCAAGCATTTCGTCCACCTCATCTATCACCAGCTTTTTTATGGTTTTGCTTTTAAAGGCTCCCTTCAGTATCAGGTCTATCAGTCGCCCCGGTGTAGCTACTACAAAATCGGGCTGCTCCATTACCTGGCCTATTTGTGTGTTGATGTTAGTGCCACCATATACACCTATAGCCGTTACCGACATGTATTTGCTAAGCTTTTGCAACTCTTCCAATACCTGTACTACCAACTCGCGGGTGGGCACCAGTATTAATACCTGAGTAGATTTTTCTTTACTGAATTTCCATTGGCGCAGGCAGGGTAGCAGGTATGCAAAGGTTTTACCGGTGCCGGTTTGGGCTATACCTACTACATCGCGGCCCGACATAACCACCGAGAAAGCCCTGCCCTGTATGGTGGTAGCATGCGTGTAGCCCAAATCGTTAAGGGCGTTTAATAAAGGTGTACTAAGGTTTAAATCGGTAAAAAGTATTGCTGACATTTGGCGCAAATGTAGCTAAAACCTGTTATGGATACTTAGCGTACAGAATATTGCTCCAGCTATAGCAATAGTTATTGGTATTTATGCTGGCCGATATATCCTGTATGCCGTACCAGTAGCCGCCGTTTGGTGAGCTGGCGTTGCCGTCGCCGTTGGTATCGCCACCGTGTGCATCATCGTTATACGTGGTAAAGTAAACACCCGGCAGGTCGCGGCCTTCTATCTGCGATGAGCCTTCTTTTATAGAAATTTTATTATCGCCTTGTGCCAATGGGTCGTACATTTTAATAATAACGTTGGCGCCCAGTGTTAGTTTAAGGCCATCGCCTACATACAACGAACCATTCAACGCAAAAGGCACTTCAGTTTCAAGCCAGCTTACATCGGTAGTAGCTTCGTTGGCAGTTAAGCCCATAAAAATACCATTCAGTTGGTTTATTTCGCTGGTGTTGGCCGGATTGTGAAAGGTGTTAGAGTTATCTACACTTACAAAAGGGTTAAGCAGCATAGGCTTTACGTTGCCATAAAAAGTGCAATTGGTAATCTGAAAACGATTGTCTTCGCAGTAACGTGCATCTACCACGCCGTAACCGTTGAAAGTAGTTTCGCCACCATTGTAGGCAAAGGTGCAATTGTCTATTGTGCCGTAGTAGTAAGAATACTCTAACGTAGGCTGGCCGGCACCTGCCGATGGGCCCTCGCCGCCATACATAAAGGTGCAGTGGCTAAAGGTACAGTTGTTGTTATTAATAATAATGCCTCCCCAATCGCCGCGGGCAGGGCTGGTAACGCTGCCATCGCCGTTGGTATCGCCACCGTGTGCATCATCTTTGCTTGATGTAAATACAACCGGTTTGGCGGCTGTGCCAGCGGCAATAATGCGCCCCGAGTTAGAAACAAGAATAGAGTTATCGCCTACTATGGGGTTAAATTTAATAATAGCACCGGCCTCTATAGTTAAGGTACTGGTAACACTTATCTGGTTTACGTTTATTACGTACACATGGCAGTCGCTCCAGGTGGTAGGTGTAGTTATATCGGTGGTAATAGTCACCACCTCGGGTGTACAGGTATTGTTGTTATTGTTGTCTTCGTCTTTTTGGCAGGATGATACAGCAAACAAACTAAGTAGTAGAAATATGTAATAGTTTCTCATGTGTATTGTTTCGCGCTAAGCTATAAAAAATCAATTGCAACAATCTGACAAAAAGGGTAACTTGGCGTAGTAAACAACATTCAACTAACTAAACCCACTTACCCGTGAAACACGAACTATTTGGTATTAACCGGTTTGATGAAAAAGCAGTTATAGTAATACTGCTGTTGTTTGGCCTTGCGGAGTTATTAATAGGCGTATACAAAAACTCTAAACGAAACAAAAACGACTATCTGGCCGAGTGGGTTAGTTTTTTTCAGCTAACCGTACTGGTGCAGCCTGCTATATTGCTGTTGGTTGCTTTTGTAGGCCGGCGGCTTTTTTCGCAGGCAGAGGGCATGTATGCAAATATTGGTGGTGGGTATCAGTTTTTGATTTTACTGCTTATTGAAGATATGCCTCAGTACTGGTGGCACCGGTTATCGCACCACTCGCCGTTTTTGTGGAAATTCCATTATGCCCATCACGCATCGCCGGGTATGGGTGTAGGGGTAGCTTTCAGAAACAACGTACTCTATTATTTTTTTATGCCTAATATATGGCTGGCTGCAACAGCCGTGTTTCTTGGCTTTGGTAAAGTATATGTGCTGTACACGGTTATTAAACTACTAATAGTAATAGGTGCGCACAGCGAAGTACGGTGGGATAGCTTTTTGTACCGCTATAAAATACTGCATCCGCTGGCCTGGTTGCTGGAGCATACCATCTCTACACCGGCTACGCACTTTGGGCACCACGGGTTAAGCAATACCGATGGAATCAGTAACAATAACGGCAACTTTGGTAATATGCTTTTTATATGGGATCAGTTATTTGGCACAGCCAAATTTATACGTAAGTACCCTGCTGAATATGGCGTAGAGCAGGACACTAATGAACCCTGGTATGTGTTGTTGTATTATCCCTTTGTAAAATCAAAAAAGGAAACAAGCCAGTTTAAATAAATCCTGCAATCATATTCATACAGATGGGAAAGGCTTATTACAGAAAAGAGTTTTTGCAACTATTAGCTGTGTTGGGTACCGGTTGGATATTAGACTCGTGTAATACCGGCGCCAGGCCTAAAGGTACCAGTGCGGATAAAATACCAGCTACAGCCGGGGCAGCCGCTGAACAGTTTAATAGTGGTGATGCCGTATATATTAAAAGGGGAGAGGAACAATACGACAAATTAAGGGCCGGGTTTAATAAGCGGATAGATAAGTACCCATTGGTAATTGCTGTTTGCAAAAATACTAACGGAGTAGCCGAAGCTATACGCTATGCACGCACTAACAAGTTGAAGGTAGCCGTAAAAAGCGGTGGGCACAGTATTGAAGGTTTTTGCGTGAATGAGGGTGGTATGGTTATAAACCTTGCCCTGATGAATAAGATAGAGTGGATGAGTGAAACAGAAGTTAAACTACAGCCCGGATGTAAGTTATCGGAGCTGTACGATGAACTTTTACCCAATGGCAGGCTTATACCGGCGGGGTCATGTGGGTCAGTAGGTATAGGTGGGCTGGCACTGGGTGGCGGCTACGGTTTTTTTAGCCGCACATACGGACTTACATGCGATAGCCTGAAAGAGGTAACGCTGGTTGATGGTTATGGTAAAATACATTCATCTAAAGATGATGAGGAATTGCTATGGGCATGTAGGGGTGGTGGTAACGGTAATTTTGGTGTAGTAACCGAAATGGTTTTTAAAACCCATACAGCACCGGCTAGTTTAACCAGTCACCGGTTTAAGTCATTTAAGGTAGATATGATACGCGCACGGGATATACTTAAAAACTGGTTTGAGGTTACGGCTACATTGCCACAGTCGTGTTTCTCGGCATTTGTATTGAATGGTAAAACGGTAATGATACTGGTTACAGATTATGGAAAGGAAAGTGCTGCTACTAAACAAGCACTGGATAAATTTGCCGCACTTGCCGATAAAACTACCGCTGGTAGCCCCAGGCCATTGGCGGCAGCGTTGAAAGTTTTTTATGGAGCATCGCAGCCTGTGTATTTTAAGAACGCCTGTGCTGGTATGTATAATGGTTACGAAACTATTGCCGATTGTGTGGGAGAGGCAATGGATATGGTGCTTAGCACTCCGGGGCTTATATACCAGGTGAATACTTTTGGTGGTGCGGTTGCCAACGAACAATTTAGAGAAGGTTCGTGTTTTGCGCACCGCTCTTTTAATTATTTATCAGAGTTGCAGAGCTATTGGCAGAAGCCTTCGCAACAGGAAAAGCTGGTTAAGACTTTTGATAGCATACAATCAGTTTTTGCCCGCTATGGAATTGATAAGCACTATTGTAACTATCCCGACTTGAGGTTTGAAAGTCCACAACAGGCATACTATGGTAGCAGTTATGCCCGCCTTCAGCAAGTAAAAAAACGGCTGGATGGTGATAATGTTATTTGCCACGCACAAAGCATACAGCTACCAACATAGCCCATTCTAATAAGCTATGGCTAGTTGTCGGTTGATTGTTTTCTTTTATTGCGTTTATACTCGCCAAACGATACCATTTTCTGGCGTTGGGCATCCCACAGGTTAGCATGCACGGTTTTAAGGCTTTGCCAGAACGTAATGGTATTGGTGTGCTTTTCAAACAGCGGGTTCTCGCGGTGGGCACGCGCCAGGTTGTAGTTAGGTATGGTTGGCGCCAGGTGGTGTATATGGTGGTAACCTATGTTGCCGGTAAGCCAGTGGCCTATAGCCGGTAGTTTATAGTAGGTGCTGCCTTTCATGGCGGCTACTACATAGTTCCAGTTTTCTTTACCGCTTTTGTAAATATGCTCGTACTGGTGCTGTATGTAAAAAAACCACAACGCATACGTACCAAAAAACAGCAGGTTTATAAACTGAACAATTAAAAATCGGCCCGGCCCCAGCAGATAGGCAAAGCCGGCATACAGCGCTATAAACAAGATATTGCTGATGGTAACGCTTTTGCGTACTTTTTTAAAGTAATCGTTATTTAAAAATGCAAAGCGGTTGTAGATTACCACATAGATAAAACCACCAATGGTAAACAGATAAAACGGGTTACGGTAAATGCGGTACCATAGTTTTTCTTTCCAGCTAAGGGCGGCGTATGCTTCGGTGGTAAGGCACTCAATATCGCCAATATCACTGTACTCTAACTGGCCATTATGTGCATGGTGAAAGCTGTGGTTTTTAGCCCAGTATTTGTATGGTATAAGGGTGCAGATGCTGCAAACGGTGCCAATAATATCGTTGGCTATTTTGCTGCGGGTAAATGAACTGTGGCCGCAATCGTGCTGAATAATAAATATACGGCCCAGTATAAAACCGTTCAATATGGCTACGGCAGCCGAAAGCAATATCGATTTATCGTACAGATAAAACTGTAGTGCCAGTAGCGCCAGGTAGAACACAAAGCTGTTGGCCAGTTGTATAATCGCATCTTTAGTGCTGGGCATTTGGTATTTTTTTACAATGCTGTGCCAGTTTTTAAGGTCTTCCAGTATTTGCTCTTTGTTAAATGAGGCCATCTATAAAATTTAATAGCTGCAATGATACGCTTTCTGCTACCTATTTGCAATGGGAATGGTATGAGTTTAGGCACGTTAACACTATAGCATTAACATGCCTGCCATAAACAGCCTATGGTTTGTTTTCGGTAGCGGTATCCTGTACCGGTGTTGTGGTTTCGGGTAAGGTATCTGTATCGCCGGCGGGGGCAGTGTTGGTTAATGCCTCCAGTACAATTTTTGCTTTTGCCTGGCCTATCACCTCGCTCAGTTCTTCAAATGGCACCTCTTTCAGTTTTTTTACACTACGGTATTTTTTAATTAACAGCTCAAAGGTTTTTTCACCAATGCCTTTTATTTCGGTAAGGCTGGAGGTAACCTGCGTTTTACTGCGGCGCTGGCGGTGGTGGGTAATGCCAAACCGGTGCGCCTCATCGCGCATGTGCTGAATAAGTTTAAGCGACTCTGATTTTTTGTTGATGTACAGCGGCAGCGGGTCTTCGGGAAAGTAAATCTCTTCCAGCCTTTTGGCAATGCCTACAATTGCAATGCGGCCATACAGTCCAATTTCTTTCAGCGCATCTACGGCACTACTAAGCTGTCCTTTGCCACCATCCACTACTATCAGTTGTGGCAGGTCTTGCCCTTCATCTAACAGCCGTTTGTAGCGGCGGGTTATCACCTCGTGCATACTGGCAAAATCGTTGGGCCCCTCTACGGTGCGTATGTTAAAATGGCGGTAATCTTTTTTAGATGGTTTGGCATTTTTAAAAACCACACAGGCGCTAACCGGGTTGGTGCCTTGTATGTTCGAGTTATCGAAACACTCAATGTGCACCGGCAGGTCTTTCAGCTTCAGGTCGTCTTTCAGCGTGCGCATAATGCGGAACGCCGGTTTCTTTTCTTCGGCGGTCATGCTCTCTTTCAGTTTTTCCTGCTTCATGTATAAAGCATTTTTAACTGCAAGTTCAAGCAGGCGTTTTTTATCGCCGGCCTGTGGCACGGTTACTTTTATTTTTTCAAACTCGTTTTCTATTTCAAAAGGTACAATTATCTCCAGGCTTTCATTTTCTTCTTCCAGCGAGTACTCGGTAATGGCCCGCATCAGCAGGTCTTCTTTCGGTTCATCCAGCACGCGTTTAACCTCCAGCGCCCTTGCTTTAACCACCGTACCATTGGCAATTTTAAGGTAGTTGATAAAAGCAATGCCCTCTGTTTCGGTGTAGCCATATACATCTATATCGGTAAGGCGGGGGTTTACTATCGTGCTTTTGTTTTCGTAGCCGGTAAGCAGGTCAATTTTCTGCCTGAACTGTTCAGCTTTTTCAAATTGCATATCGGCGGCATACTCATTCATTTTCTTTTTAAGGTAAAACTTTACCGAGCCGAAATTGCTTTTAAGTATATCGCGTATCTGTTGTATCTCTTCGTCGTACTCGGCGGCTGTTTGCAAATTCTGGCAGGGGCCCAGGCAGTTTTTTAAGTGGTACTCCAGGCACACTTTAAACTTGCCAGCCTCTATGTTTTTTTGCGTTAGCAGCAGGTTGCAGGTACGCAGCGGAAATATTTCGCGCAGCAGGTCCAGCACTATTTTAGCATTAAATACCGATGTGTAAGGACCCAGGTATTCGCTGCCATCGCGTATTACTTTACGGGTAAAAAATACGCGGGGGAAAGGCTCTTTTTTAATGCAGATGAAAGGATATGTTTTATCATCCTTCAGCATTACGTTGTACTTGGGCTGGTACTTTTTTATCAGCGAGTTTTCCAGCAAAAAGGCATCCTGTTCGGTATTTACTATTACAAACTCAATCTTCCGCGTCATGTTTATCATGCGCTGAATGCGGTAGGTGTGGTCGGTTTTGGTAAAGTACGAGCTTACCCGTTTTTTAAGGTCTTTGGCTTTACCTATGTACATTATCTCGTTGTTCTCATCCAGGTATTTGTATATACCGGGTAGCGAGGGTATAGTATCGCGATAGGTTTTGTATTCTTCAAATGTCATAGCCGGGTACAAATTTAACCTTGTAAAGGTTCTGAATTTTAATGAAACTTTTTTTACCGTGTACGTATACCTGTATATAATATCATTTACAAGTTCTTTACATAGTGTGTAGGCAGTGCAAAAAACAAAAAAGGAGGAACATAAGCCCCTCCTTTTCCGGTGTAGAAGAATAATTTGTTACTGGCGGGCGATAACCAGTTTTTTGCTGTACACCTTGCCATTAGCAGTAATAACAGCAGTATAGGTGGCATCGGCCAGTGTATTGGTGTCGAAATAAACAGTGTTTTGTCCGGTGCTCAGGCTGTGTTCGGCACGCGATACTTCGCGGCCCAGCATATCGTACATTTTTACGTTTATATCCTGTGCGGTAGAAGTGTTGATTACAAGGCGTGAAAGATCGCGCGATGGGTTAGGTATAAACTCGCTGATAGTAAATACATCGCCCGAAGTAATCATAGCGTTAACCATATATGTTTCTTCGCTGTGGCCATCGTAATCTACCTGGCGGAGTTTGTAATAGTAAACTACGTTTGCCGATACGTTGTTATCATCAAAATAATAGGTTTGAGTAGTTGTAGAGTTATTGTTTCCATCTACCCAGCCTATATTGGTAAAGTTAATGCCATCTACACTACGCAGTACTTCAAATCCGCGGTTGTTTATCTCTACAGCGGTAGCCCACGATACTTTTATAAACTCATTGTTAACCGGCTCGGCTTTCAGGTAAATAAGTTCTACAGGAAGTGCGTTGCTTGTTTTAGAGTGGCTAACCATAAAGTGCGAAAAACCTGTATAACGGCCACCTGGTACACCCGGTTGGGTATAATCATAACAGCCGGCATTACGTGTATAGGTAATCAGGTCGCTCATATCTGTAACCGATGTAAATAACTGACTGCTCCAGTCATCATTAGCCTGCGAAGGGTTATCGGTAATAGCGCTGCTGTATTTAAGTGTGCGCCATGTTTCGAAATAATTTGAGTTGTCAAGCGTGCCTTCTTCCGAAAAATTTTGTGGGAAAGATTCCATTGCATACTGGTTGGCAGGGTCACCTTCAAAACTCCAGTAGCCGTGGTCTTTAATAGCCTGTTCTAATATTACCCATTGTTGTATGCCCGGGTTGCAGGGGTTAGGGTCGTATGATGTTCCAAACAATACGTTTATACCGGCATTATCGGGGTTAGGGTAGTAGCCGCCGCAGCCAACACATACCTGGCTCATTTTACCTACGTAACCGCTTGGGTTATCGGTACCATCGCAAAACAGGCCGCGTATTTTGTTATCGCCACTGCCCAATGCGTTGAAGTTAAAGCGGATTGCCTGAAAACCGTTGGTAGCAGTACCAATAGGGTACACATAATTTACGCCGGTAGTAGTTACGCTACGCGATAAACCGCCCTGGCCAACACCACGGGCACCACGGGTTTGTATGTAGCTATCGCCCATCATCAGCGCACGGTCAATACCCAATGCAGGGTATCCTTTAATGGCATCGGGGCTGCCATTGGCAACATACAATTCATAATCGCTGGAGCCGTTGTAGGTGCGTATTACACCTTTGTTAAAGTTATTGGTGTAGTTAACCCCAAGTGTAGGCGAATAAGTTGGAGAGCCTGTGGTGGCAGTACCAAACACCAACGATCCATCTATCTGTATATTGGTTTGTAGTTGTACTATAGATCCCGAGGTGCCTTTATCTACCACAAGGTTGTAGAATGTATTGTTAAGCGGGTTGCTGAAATCGCCTTTGATAACCTGTGTGGCATCGCCTACAAATTTTACTGCTCTTTCGCTGCCACTTACATACATAGGTTGAAACTGGCTGCCGGTAGTGTTATCCAGGCTGCCTTTCAGTTCAATAACCCCATCGTTAAAAATCATACCGGCATCGGCATTAGTCAGGTCGCCCTGCACGTGTACCAAGGCCCCGGCCTGTATGTTTACACCAATTCCATCGTTGCCGCTAACGTAAAATGCGTAGGGGTCCAGGGTTTGAGCAAAAGCAACCAGGGGTGATAATGCCAGAATAAGTAATGCTTTTTTCATATCGGGCGTGTTAGTTTGTGATATACAACCTACAATATAACAAGTATTGTGCCTTTGTCAAGCAAAATGAGCAGTTATTCTAATGTGTATTGATTCCCAATTGGTTGTATTTTTCCAGGATGCTTTTATCTTAATATTTTGCTTGCTTTTGTACACTGTTACAAACACCGTATGTACAAATATACAAGTAAAGGCAGGTACCCTACATTGCCCCAAACTACCCTTAAGTAATAATAATAGGTTTAAAAACAGATATGTAAGGAGTATAAACTACTCGTACTCATTACCCTTTTCCGAACTGCTGTTGCCGGTAAATTTACCGCAGTTAAGTTCAATGGTCAGTTTGCCTTCGGGTACTACAAACTTATGGTCGGGGCTTATTTCGTTTTTAAAATTGGCACTATCGCTGTAGGCTTTCTGAAAAAACTTAGCCCATATAGGCAATGCTGTGCTGGCGCCCTGGCCGTTTTCCATACTATGAAAGCGCAGGTAGCGGTCGTCGCAACCAACCCACGAGCCAGCCACCAAATCGGGTGTGCAACCTATAAACCAGCCATCGCTGTAGTTTTGCGTGGTACCTGTTTTGCCCAGTATTTCGCCGGGTATTTTAAAGCGGTAGCGCAGGCGGCTGGCTGTACCACCCATTACCACGCCGCGCAGCATTTCGGTCATTACATAATTGGTTTGTTCGTCCAGCGCTTCGTTTTTACTGGCTACAAAATCCTGTAGTACGTTGCCGTTGCGGTCTTCTATACGGGTAATAAATATGGGTTCTACATGGGTGCCGTTATTGGCGTAGGTGGTGTAGGCCCCTACCATTTCAAATAGCGATATGTCGGCCGAGCCCAGGCATATAGAGGGTTGAATAGGTATGTCGCTTTTTACACCCATGGTTTGCACTAGTTTTACTACTGCCTCGGGGCCTATCTCGTGCATCAGGTAGGCAGTAACAGTATTGATAGAATTGGCCAGTGCCTTGCGCAGGGTAAGCATGCCGCCATACTTGCCATCGCTGTTGCGCGGGGTCCAGTCCTGCAATAAGCCAAAGCGTGGGTCGCTTGCCTCGAACGTTACAGGTTGGTTAGGTACCTGAAAGCAAGGCGAGTAACCTTTATCGCGAATAGCCACGGTATATACAAATGGCTTAAAGGTAGAGCCTATCTGGCGTTTGGTGTTTATGTTTACGTGGTCAAATTGAAAGTACCGGTAGTTAACCCCGCCCGCCCAGGCGCGTATAAAACCCGATGAAGGGTCAACGGCCAGAAACCCATTCTGTAATATCATACGGTGGTAGCGTATAGAATCGTACACGCTGATGATGGTATCTTTTTCGCCCCCATCGTAACTGAATACCCGGCGCTTGCCCGGTTGTTTTAGTATCCGGTCAATTTCTTCAGCGCTCTTGCCCTGTTTTTTAAGGTCTATATACTGTGGGCAATGCGAATAAATAGCCTGCCACTCGGTAGGAAAATCTTTCCAGGGGTCTTTACCACTCCAGTAGCTGAAAAACTTTTGTTGTACTTCTTTCAGGTGCTCCCATTGTGCTTGTTCGGCGTAGCGCTGCAGGCGCGAGTCGATAGTGGTATAAATGCGCAGCCCATCTTTGTAAATATTGTATTTACTACCATCGGGCTTGGTGTGGTTTTCGCACCAGTCTTTCATCCACATGCGCAGGTATTCGCGAAAGTAAGGGGCTATACCTTCGTTTTGTGTATCGGGGTGGAAGTTAAGGCCAATGGGTAGTTTCCAAAGCGAGTCGCGCTGCTGGCGGGTAATAAAGTTGTAGTTATACATTTGGTCGAGCACCACGTTGCGCCGCTGTAACGATGCTTTTTCACGCGAGCGCGGGTTAAACTGGGTAGGGCCTTTAAGCATACCTACCAATACGGCAGCTTCTTCTATTTTCAACGAGTCGACCGGTTTGCCGAAATACACATAAGCGGCAGATTTGATACCGTATGCATTATCGCTAAATGGCACGGTATTAAAATACATGGCCATTATCTCTTCTTTGGTATAACTGCGTTCCAGTTTAACGGCTATAATCCACTCTTTCAGTTTACGGAATACCAATTGTATTTTGCTTAGCCGCTCGCGCGGAAAAAGGTTTTTGGCTAACTGTTGTGTAACCGTGCTGCCGCCGCCGCCGCTTTCACCTATAAGCCCTTTAGCTACACGCATTAATGCGCGAAGGTCTACACCGGTATGCTCAAAATAACGGATGTCTTCGGTGGCCAGCAGTGCATTTTTAAGGTTGGGGTTTATGTTTTCGTAAGCTATGTTACTGCGGTTTTGCAGGTAAAACTTGCCTATCACCTGGTTATCGGTGCTTATTACTTCGGTAGCCAGACTGTTGTTGGGGTTTTCCAGCTCTTCAAACGTAGGCATATAGCCCATTTTGCCAATGGCTATCAGCCAGAATATACCTACTATGGCAACAATGCCTATTGTAAATGCGCTCCAGAACGCCACCAGAAATTTTCGGTTCTTCATCACACGGCGAAAGTAAAAAAAAGTGCTGTTTGCCCTGCTAATTAACTATTGCAGGCCGCACTACCAGTACATGGTGTACAAGGCTACCAGCAGGCCAATTATTATTACCGACCCGGCCAGAAAAGAATTGCTTACCCTGAACATGCTGCTGTCTACCTCCAGTGCGTTCGATTTTTTGCCATCGGGGTTTTCTATCAGGCTGATGAGCACCATGCCGGCAATACACAGAATAAATACAAAGCCCATGCGGTCCAGAAAAGGGATTTCGTAAATGCCTTTGGCATTGGCTTTGGCAAAACCGGTAGCAGCCAGCGGCGCCAGGTTTACCATGCCCGGCAAAAATTTAAGCAACACCGAAAACAAAAAGCCACCTACCGTAGCAAACAGGGCCGCATTGCTGGTGGTTTTTTTGTAGAAGAAACCCATTATAAACATGGCAAATATGCCGGGGCTTACAAAGCCGGTGTATTCCTGTATGTAGTTTAGCCCGCCTTTATCTATGCCCAGGTAGGGAGCTATTATTACAGCTATCAGCATGGCGGCCACTACTACTATCTGCCCTACCTGCACCAGTTTGGTTTCGCTGGCGGTGGTGTTAAATACTTTCTTGTATACATCTAACGTAAAGATGGTAGCAATGCTGTTTGTTTTACCGGCCAGCGATGCTACTATGGCTGCCGTTAGCGCTGCAAAGCTAAGTCCCTTTAAACCGGTGGGTAATAGGTTAAGCAGCACCGGGTATGCTTTATCGCCGGCTATTACACCCTCGCTGTTCAGCAACTCGGTTTGAAAACTACCTTGCTGGTATAACACAAATGCTGCTATGCCGGGTAGTATTACTATAACCGGCATCAGCAGTTTTAAAAAGGCAGCAAACAGAATGCCGTTGCGGGCAGTACTCAGTTCGGCACCCAGTGCACGTTGGGTTATATACTGGTTACAGCCCCAATAGCTGAAGTTGGCAATCCACATACCGCCCAGCAAAACGGTAAGGCCCGGCATATCTAAAAAGTTAGGGTTGTCGGGTTTTAATATCATGTGCATGTGGTCGGCTGCGTGGGTGGTCATCAGGTTAAAGCCGTTTACCACACCGGTAGTGCCAAATTTTTGTGCTACCAAATCGAGCGCCAGGTAAGTAGTAACCAAACCGCCCAACACTAAAAAGAAAACCTGTATTACATCGGTATAGCCTATTACCTTCATACCGCCCAGTGTAATAAGTATTGCAAATACGGCCAGCCCGTACATGCAAAGCGAAAGGCTTAGCCCCGAGATACTGCTAATGGCCAGTGCACCAAGAAACAATATAGATGTAAGGTTAACCACTACATATAGCAGCAGCCAGAAAACTGCCATTATCATGGCTACCGTACCATTGTAGCGGGTGCTTAGAAACTGCGGCATGGTGTAAATTTTGTTTTTTAGGTACACCGGCATAAAAAATATGGCTACCACAATAAGGGTAGCAGCGGCCATCCACTCATAGCTGGCTACAGCCAGCCCCATATTGAAACCGGCACCACTCATACCAATAAATTGTTCGGCCGAAATATTGCTGGCTATCAGCGAGGCTCCAATAGCCCACCAGGTAAGCGAGCCTTCGGCCAGAAAGTAATCTTTACTATCTGCACTTTCTTTTTTGCGGCGTTGGTACACATAAAAGCCAAAGCCGGCAACCACTATAAAGTAAAAAAGAAACACCAGGTAGTCGAGCGTGGAGAGATGGTTCATGTAGTTGGGTTATGATAGCCCAAGGTATAAAACAAAATTTGTTTGCCAACTGCTTATATTGCAACTATGAAAAACGTGTGGATTGTTTTTGTAACTGCCTGCCTGTTGGTGGTAGGTTCCTCGTTTACCGGCGGGCAGGGGCCTGCGCTTGATAAACTGATGAAAAAAATGGCGGTGTACATAGAGCAGGAGAAGAAAAATATAGAAACCGGCAAACCGGCGCAGCCGTTTCCGGTAAACAAAAAGCAGTTTAGCAAAGCCAAAGGGCCCGAGCGCAAAATAGTGCCGGAGCACCAGCAGTATATAATAGAATTTTATACGGCATTGGATAAATACTACATAGTTACTGCACCGGCAGAACGAAAAGAAGCTTTTAATGCGGTAGTAAACAGTTGCATAACCTGCCACCAGCACGAGTGCCCGGGGCCTATTATGCGGATACGAAAAAGTTTGTTTTAATATCCTACAGCAACAAAATGAAAGATTTTAAATCTGTGCTCACTGAAGCAAATGCTATTCTCAAAAAGTATGATTTCAAAAAACACAAGAGTACTTTTTTTATTAAGAAAGATAACAATTGGGGTTTAATCAATTTTCAAAAAGGCAATATTGAAGGGGAGATAAAATTCACAATTAATCTTGGTGTTGTTTCTGGTCCTTTAAGAGATTTTATTCAAGGGGAAAAGCTATCAGATATACCTGATATAACAGATTGCCATTGGAGTAAAAGAATTGGCCAACTCTTACCAGAGGGGAAAGACTATTGGTGGCAAATTGATAACTCTGAAAATTTCGAAGCACTTGTATCTGAAATAAATGAAGTCCTGAAGTCGATTGCCGCTGTAGAGATACATCAAAATATAACAGATGAAATGCTTTTGCAGCAATGGATAAAAGGTAGTAGCCCAGGCATTACCGAATATCAACGTTTAGAGTATCTGGCTATCTTATTAAAATTTTATGCCGACGATAGATTCAAGGTTGCAGCCGAAAATTTAATCGCCTTTTCTAAAGGTAAATCTATTGCATCAGGTGCCAAAGAAATTCTCCGTCTTTTAGAGCAGACTGATTCTTTTCCTGAATAAAAACAGGTTCTTTTTAATATGATTTTGTCGCCCAATCCTACCCGGCTTACTGTACTATAATAGTTTTTGTTTTTACCGAGTAAGCACTAAAATAGCCCAGGCACGATGGGGTGAATACCGGATCGGGGTTGGCGGGTGCAGCCGGTGCGCCAAAGTTGTTCTGGTTGTCGTTAAACTGGTCGAAGTAAATAAAGCTACGTTCGTCTATACTCCGTAACTCTACTGTTAGTGTATCGCCGGTTACCAGGTCGCCATCATCGGGTACGTTAAAGTTGCGTAGTTTGCCATCCCACAGCCTGTCGCGCTGTACATTAAAGCCATTGCTCTGTTTGCCGTGCTTATACGATACCAGGCGGTAAAAATTACTTACACCGGCCGGGTCGCGCACTATAATTTCTGCCTCCGATTCCTGTTCGCCTTCAAAGTTGGTTTCGTAAAATACATACAGGCTATCAATATCTACCGGTGGCTGCATCTGGCTGAACGATTCGTAGGTAACACCTTCTACCGTAACCTGTATGCGGTAGTTACGGCCCACTACACCCTGTATAGTGTTGGTTTGGTATAGCCCGGCAATAAATGGTTCGGTCAGTGTATCGCTGTTGCCGGCATCATCGCTTATAACAACCGTGGCGCCTGCCACGCCCTGTATGTTGTTATCTTCATTAAACAGTTTCGATTTAGATACCAGTACATAATACGGGCCGGGCTGGTCGCTTATGTTGGCCTCTATTACCACTTTGGGTTCGCCGTTTTTTACTTTAATATCAATCTTCTCTTCGCACGATGTGGCGGCCAGTGCAATACCGGTAAGCAATAGTATATGGTTGATTATTTTTTTCATTTTGCTTTACGTGGTTTAGGTGCTACAGAAAACTTGAAGTTGTAGGTGATAGAGGGAACAACACGGAACAGATACGTTTTTTTGTAGTAGGTGCTGTTGTTTTCATCATCTACAGCAAACTCAATAGTGTAAGCATTTTTGCGGGCATATAGGTTGTATATACTCAGGTTAAGATCGTGCTCCCAGGTTTTGCGTTTTTTTAATACAAACGTGGCACCTATGTCCAACCGGTGGTAATCGGGAAACCGGTCCTGATTGCGGTTGCCGTAGCCGGGTACCACCTGCCCGCCAATAAAATATTTATCGGTAAGAAAAGTAGCGGCATTGCCGGTGTAATAAATCCAGGTGGCCGATACATTGATGCGTGGCGTAATATCGTACATCAGTACTATACTCAAATCGTGCGTACGGTCGTAACGGGCCGGGAACCACG
>CAYREY010000016.1:56312-67431 GCA_964423405.1 uncultured Chitinophaga sp.
TACATCAGTACTATACTCAAATCGTGCGTACGGTCGTAACGGGCCGGGAACCACGTATTCTGGTTTACCTGCTCAAATTTTCGCTCGGTGCGCGACAGGGTGTAGCTTATCCAGCCGGTAAATTTGCCGGTGCGTTTTTTAAAGAAAAACTCGGCACCATACGCCCGGCCTACACCGTATAGTAATTCGGTTTCTACGGTTTCGTTGGCCCGTAGGGTAGCTCCGTTTTTATAGTCTATCTGGTTTTGCATCCATTTGTAATAACCTTCTACCGATACCTCGAACATATCTTTGTAGAAATTGACATAGTAACCGGCACTTACCTGGTCGCATATTTCGGGCTTAATGTTATTGCTGGTCATTACCCAGCGGTCGGTAGCAAACGATGTAGTGGTGGCCGAAAGCTGATGCAGGTTTTGCACGTTGCGCGAGTAAGCTGCTTTAAAGCTCATATCTTTAAAGAAATTGTAGCTTACAGAAACACGCGGCTCGGGGTTTACATAGGTTTTATTAAACTGGCCCAGTTTTAAATTGAAGGTATCTATTACCCCCTCTTGCGGAAACTTGAAATATTTAGACGGCCCTACCTGGCTGAAGATAGACAAACGCACACCGTAGTTGATAGTTACCTTGTTCCACAGCTGTACTTCGTGCTGTGCATACACAGCGTTTTCCCAGCCGTAACTTTTGGTTAAAAATATGTTGCCTATGCGGGCGGTATCTTTCGATACAACCTGACCCGGTACTATAGTGTGGAACGTGGTAAGGAAACCAAACTTCAGTTTGTTTTTACTGTTCAGGTAAAAATCAAGGTCTTCTTTTAAACTGAAATCGCGGATGACTGATTTTACATCGATGTTGGCCACGTTAATGCCTACAGTGTAGTTAAAATCGTTGAAGATAAATGAGGTGTTGCTGAACAGCTTATCGCTGAACAGGTGGTTCCAGCGGGCGGTAGCAGTAGCATTGCCATACACAATACTAAAGCGGTCCTGAAACCCAAACTTATCTTGCCCGAAATAACCCGAAATAAAAATGCGGTCGCGCTGGCCGATGCGGTAGTTGGCTTTGGCATTTATATCGTAAAAATACAGAATGCTTTTGCGCAGGTTCTCGTTCTTCGATAGCTTAAGAAACAGGTCGGCGTAAGTGCGGCGGCCGGTAACAATAAACGAGCCTTTATCTTTTACAATAGGGCCTTCTATGTTCAACCGCGAGGAGATAAGGCCAATACCGCCACCTATCACATACTCCTTACTGTTGCCTTCTTTCATTTTAATATCCAGCACACTGGCTAGTCGGCCACCATACTCCGATGGCATGTTGCCTTTGTAGAGCGTAGCATCTTTAATAGCATCGTTATTAAACACCGAGAAGAAGCCCAACAGGTGCGAGGCATTATATACCGGTGCTTCATCCAGCAGTATCAGGTTCTGGTCGTTACTGCTGCCACGCACATAAAAACCGCTGTTACCTTCCGATGCCGGCTGCACACCGGGCAATAGCTGAATGGTTTTAAGTATATCCTTTTCGCCAAACAGCACCGGTATTTTTTCCAGTTGTTTTACATCCAGTTTCACCGCACTCATCTGTGCGTTGGTTATGTTTTCGTTGGCTTTGGTGGCTTTAATCTCTACCTCTTTCAACACTTTAGATGCAGGCAATAATGAAACATTAAGCAAGGTGCCTGTAAGGGTATCCAGGTTTACAAGGTAATCGTCAAAACCAATATACCTTATGCCAATCTGGTTTTTGTTAGCCGGCAAGGTAAGCGAAAAAAAACCGTAGCCGTTGGTAACCGTACCTATGCCGGCGGTATCTTTTACATACACAGTTGCTCCAATCAGCTCTTCACCGGTTTTACCATCTTTAATAGTACCGCTGATGGTGCGGCGCTGGGTGGTTTGTGCCTGTGCGGCAACAGATAACAGCAATAAAAAAAACACTGCAATTGGGTAAAGCCTGTGCATAGGAGGGGTAAATTTGGACTGCAAAACAAAAAACATATATGTAAAAGCGGGTTGTTTTTAACTGAACTGACTGAAACAACAAATGAAACGTTTATTTTGCTCAATATTTTACAACCAACTATCCACATGAAAAAAATAGTACTATTTGCCATTATCCTGTTTTTTAACCGTGCTATAGCCCAAACCAATGCTGTATTGTTTGAGGGGCCGCCTGTTTTTCACGGGGCGCAGGTAACGGGTAATTATCCGGGTACAGAGTTTTTGTTTACTGTACCGGCAACCGGGCAACGGCCTATAACCTTTACTGCCCAAAACCTGCCGGCGGGCCTTACTATAGAAGCCGGTAGCGGCATTATACGCGGGGTGGTAAAAGACAAAGGCAGCTATGCCGTGCGTATTACTGCCGAAAATGCCAAAGGCAAAGCCGAAGAGGTGCTTAAAATTGAGATAGGCGATAAGCTATGCCTTACCCCGCCCATGGGCTGGAACAGCTGGAACGTGTTTACCAATACGCTGGATGAGAAACTAGTGATAGAAACCGCCGATGCTATGGTGAGCAGCGGTATGCGCGACCTGGGCTATCAATACATTAACATGGACGATTTCTGGCATGCCGTATCGCGCGCAGCCGATGGCAAACCGGTGGCCGATCCGGCAAAGTTTCCGCATGGTATTAAGTGGCTATCGGATTATGTGCACTCTAAAGGTTTAAAGCTGGGTATATACTCCGATGCCGGCGATAAAACCTGTGGTAAGTGTTTTGGTGGATTTCAGCACGAGGAGATTGATGCCAACGTATATGCCGAGTGGGGCATAGATTTGCTGAAGTACGATTTTTGTTTTGTACCCTGGAGCAAAAAGCAGGCGCTGGAGCGCTATACCAAAATGGGCAATGCGCTTAAAAGCAGTGGCCGCAGTATAGTGTATAGCATTTGTAACTGGGGACTGTTTGGCCCGTGGAAATGGGGCGAACAGGTGGGCGGCAACTACTGGCGCACCACACCCGATATAATTGATACCTGGAGCGGCGGTCCGTTTTGGTATGGCAGTTTTACCAAAATATTAAAGAAGCAAACCCGGTTGTATAAGTATGCAGGCCCCGGCCATTGGAACGACCCCGATATGATGATAGTAGGTAACTACGGACAGGGCAAGGCCACCGGACAGGGTAAGTGGAAAGGTATGACCGATACCGAATATGAAACGCACATGAGCCTGTGGTGTATGCTGAACGCCCCGCTGCTATCGGGTTGCGATTTGCGGAATATGAACGAGCCTACTAAAAACATTTTGCTGAACCCCGATATTATAGCCATTAACCAGGATGCCAAAGGCGAACAGGCGCAGCGCATTTCTACCAGTGGTGGTATATGGATATACCGCAAAAATATGGCCGATGGCTCGGTAGCGGTAGCTATAATGAACTATACCGGTAAGGATAAAAGCCATGAGTTTACGGTTAACAAACTGCTGGGTAGCCAGGCAACCGGTGCTACGGTAACCAATGTATGGCAACATACTACGGCTACCCACACCGGTAACGATAAACTGTTGCTACAGTTAAAGCCGCACCAAACCACAGTACTGCGCATTAAAGCAAACTAACCGGATGGCAACTGGCATAAAAAAAGCCCTGCGGTGTTAACCGCAGGGCTTTTTTTATTGAACAGATAAAGTGATTAGTGGGCTACGTTGAAACGGCCGGTGCTAACTTTACCGTTGTTGGCTATAGCTTTAAACAGG
Source organism: uncultured Chitinophaga sp. (assembly GCA_964423405.1). GTDB lineage: Bacteria > Bacteroidota > Bacteroidia > Chitinophagales > LD1 > Bog-950. The sequence continues at coordinate 60,026 of CAYREY010000016.1, forward strand.
TAAGTGCCGGTAGCAAATTCAGAAACATCTACAGTGTTGATGTTTGAATTGATAACGCCGGTAGCTACTACCTGGCCATTCAGGTTAGCTATTTCGTAACGCTGGCCAATCATGTTTTCTTTTACAGATATGTTAAGTGTAGCTGAAGCTGGTACAGGGTACAGGCTAACAGTAGTGTTCAGGCTAAGGTCTTCTACATCGGTAGTACCGTTGTAAACAAACTTAACATCATCAACCCACAGGGTAGATGTTTTTTTGGTGAAGATACCTGAGTAGAATACCAGTGAAAGAGTATCAGGCGTAGAAGCGCTGTAGTAATCTACCGGTATGGTTACGCTAAGGAAAGCTGCAGATGGGTTAAGGAACAATACATAAGGATTTGGAATACCACCAATCAGGTCGGCAGAGTCGCCGGTAGCGTTCCATTTGGTCATGTTATAGTTAAACACAGCAGTATCGCCGGCAGCAGGTACCGATTTAAAGCTGAATTTAAGTGAGTCGGGACGGCTGGTGAAAGGAACACCGTTTGTATAAATACCAATACCGTTGGCATAAGCTACAGAACCGATGCTAAGGATACCTGGTAATAAACGAGATGCTACAACAGATGTATCGGTATAAAGTTTGGCAGAGTAAGTACCTTCTACTTTGTTGCTGGCAGAATCTTTAGTTACGAATTTGGTACCGGTTTCGCCAAACTGAGTTAATATTTGGTCGATGGTGTACCAGTTAGTAGGACGTGAGCCAGTCCAGTTTTCGAAACCACCGTTGTTAATGTTTTGCGCATTGGCAGCAAAAAAGGCTACTACCATTGCTACTACAAGTGTAAATTTTGTTTTCATTCTGAATTTTGTTTTGTTTTTAATAACGTGCGGCGCAAATGTATTATTTCCGCACATTTACAGTAGCTGATTTGGTAGGGTATGCCGTAAAAAATTACAATTCTGTGACAATTGGGGCGGGGTGTGCCACAGACCTGACTAAATCTCTTTAAATGAGGCGATTATCTTATTGATATCCTCTTTAAAATGCAGTTTGCGGTTGCTGCTGCGGGTCCAGATGCTGAGGTGGTACAGGCCTTTTTTGCCTTCAAAAAGCACTTCGCTAAAGTAAATGTCTTCGCCCGTCATTTTACCCGAAATTTCAACCCGTGTACCTTTTATACCGCTTTCGGTAGTTACCTCTACCGAGTCGGTTACCATAGGTTTTTGGAGCGATTTGCGCAGTGTAGCCAGGTTAGTTGAAATAATATCTGCATTGGCTTTGCCGGCTGCATTATCTACGGTTTCGCCAATAGCATAAAAGTTGCGGAAACGGTTGGCATACTGAAAATCGGCACCCTGTTTAAGGGTTTTATCCTCTTTCATCCACGAGGGAATAGACATACTGAATTTATTGTTGGCATTTACCAGTTCATATTTATCGGAGTAACTGCACGATGAAAGAACACCTGCACCAGTAAGCACCAACAAAACAAAAGCAACTACATTTTTCATTACACAATTTTTGCGCGAATGTAATGGTTACAGCTTATTCTGTGCATGTAACTGCTTACGTAAAGTTTTGGCACGTAAATCGGGGCCATCGTGGCTCCAGCCTGGTGGGTAAAAAATATACTTCAGCTTATCGGTAAATTTAGGGGCACGTTTTACATCGTGCCATATATCTACAAACTCGTGGCCGGCAATTTTAAACAGGTTGTAGGTGTTTATGTTTTTGGTAATGCCATACACCGGTTTTTCATCATCTCTTTCATCGGCAAAGGTGCCAAACAGGCGGTCCCATATAATAAGTATGCCGGCATGGTTCTGATCGAGGTAGCGCACATTGCTGGCGTGGTGTACGCGGTGATGCGATGGTGTGTTGAACAGCAACTCGAACCACTTAGGCATTTTACGGATCAGCTCGGTGTGTACCCAGTACTGGTAAATAAGCGATACGCTCATCATCATCAGTATCATCAGCGGCGGAAAGCCAACTACCGGTAACCACAACCACCAGAAATATTTATATAACTGCTCGGCCCAGCTTTGGCGCAGGGCGGTGGCCAGGTTCATAGTGGTAGATGAGTGGTGGTTTACATGTGCCGCCCACAGTATGCGTATTTCGTGGCTAAGGCGGTGGTGCCAGTAAAACGTAAAGTCGTCGGCAAACAATATCAGTACCCATACCCACCAGTGCCAGCCCAGTCCGCCACTGTTACCATGCAGCGCATCGAATATGATAGTGTAGGTACCGTAAGCCAGGCCTTTCATTACCAGGTTTATTACCAGCGAGCCCAGCCCCATACCAATAGATGAAACTGCTTCTTTGGTATCGTACAGGTGTAACTGTTCTTTCCAGTTAATGTACAACTCGGTAGCGATGGCTATCAGGAAAAACGGAATGGCGTACACCACCGGATCGCTGGCGGGGTCCATGTTTTTAAATATTTGAAGCAACAGCATAACTATATTGTTTTAGCACTAAATTGTTTAACGGCCAAAATTTCTTTACTAAACCGGGTAAACCACAGCAGGCTAACCAGGCCAAACACTGCGGCTGTTACTGTTGCGGCGGTAAACAGCGCACTGTTAAGGGCCAGTACAACAATAAGCCCTGCAATGGCAATAATGCGGATATATTCTGAAAACAAAACCCATTTTTTCTTTTCGAATATGGCACCAATGTTTACCAGCGACAGAATGATAAGCGAGGCTGTAAGTACGCGCAGCGGCCAGTTTTCGGCCAGGGTGGGTTTGCCCTGAAACAGCAGGAACGCAGTGGTGCTAAGCAGTACAATTACAAACTGTACAAATGCATAGTTGGTAAGCCCCGATGAAATTTCGGTATCGTATTTATGAAAGGTTTGTGGGGTAACAGGTTTTAACGGCTCTACCCCGCCCAGTTCGGCTGGTTTCCAGCCGGGGGCTTTTACCATCATTAGTATAAAGTTTTTAATGGTGCGTACCCTGAATGCCTCTTTAAACAGGTCTATCCAGTATTCGAAGTTTACCCATACGGGGTTCCAGCTATTGGTTTGTTTGGTAATGCCATACACTACCTCTTCATCTTCTGCCTGAAAAGTACCAAACCAGCGGTCGAAAATAATAAGGGTGCCGCCGTGGTTTTTATCAATGTACTTGGGGTTTACACCATGATGCACGCGGTGGTGCGATGGGGTGTTGAACACATACTCGAAAGCGGGGTTCATTTTATCAATCAGTTTGGTGTGTATCCAGAACTGGTAAAGCGTTTGCAGTGAAGCAATAGTTAAAAACGATGCCGGCGAAAACCCTACAACCGCCAGCGGCAGGTAAAACACCCAGCTAAATGCCCCTTGCAGCCAGGCCTGGCGCAGGGCTACCGTAAGGTTGTACTCCTCACTCTGGTGGTGTACTACGTGGCTGCCCCAGAGGATAGATATTTCGTGGGCCAGGCGGTGAAACCAGTAGTAAAAAAAATCGACACCGATAAACAACAGCACAAAGGTGATGATGTTATCTTCTATTTTCCAGATAGAATTTTGATACAGCCAGGTATAGCCTATAAAGGTTACTGTTTTAAGAAATATGCCGCTTATCTGCGAGCCTATACCGCAGCTAAGGTTGGCTATGGCATCGTTCATGCGGTAGTAGCTAAGCCCGCGCATACGGGCAATCAGCAGTTCTATACCAATCAGCAAAAAGAAAACCGGTATGGCATATACAATTAAACTCATGAGCGGGTATTAATGGGTAAAAGTAGTGAATACTAATATACAGCGCTATGTAAAATAAGCTGATTTTAGTTAACTGCTTACATAAAACAAAAAGCCCGTGTTAATGGTTTGCGGCCAATTAACACGGGCTTTAATTATTGGTGGTAGGTGTTACACCTCGGCATCTTTACCGTGGCAGTTTTTAAACTTTTTACCACTGCCACAAGGGCAAGGGTCGTTGCGGCCTATTTTTTCGCCTACGCGTATAGGCTCTAATTTGCGCTCGGGCTCTTGCTGCGGTGGCAGGGGCTGACCGCCATCGTTTGTTTGGTTTACCTGCGGGTTTTCTATTTCGCCGCGGCCTACCTGTATTTTTTGTGCAAAGGCTTTTTGTTTTTCGGCCTCGGCATTACGTACCTGCTCCGGATTTGCCTGTGGTACCTGGCCTTTAAATAAGAAGTAAGCAATCTCGCGGTTTACTTCGGCTATCATACCGCTAAACAGGTTGAAGGCCTCTTTCTTATAAATTACAATCGGGTCTTTCTGCTCAAAGGTAGCCAGCTGTACTTCCTGTTTCAGGTCGTCAACAGCGCGCAGGTGGTGTTTCCATGCCTCGTCAATCAGCGATAGGGTAATGGCTTTTTCAAAGTATGCGTTCAGGTCTTTACCCTGGCTTTGCAATGCTTTTTCCAGATCAACAAAAATGGTCATCTCTTTTTTGCCATCGCTGTAAGGTACAGCTACAAACTTAACGGTTTCGCCACGGGCTTCGCGTATGCTTTGCAATACCGGCATTACGCTGTTAACGGTGGCGGTTGTTTTATGCTCGTAGGCTGCTTTTACTTCGGCAAACAGTTTCTCGGTCAGGTCGGCTAAGTTACCGCCCACTAGTTCATCCTGTGTAATAGCTGTATCGATAGAGAAATAGCGGATTACTTCCAGCTTAAAGTTGTCGTAATCTTTATTGGCCTGGCCGGTGCTGATAAGCTCTTCGCAAAGGTCGAAGAAACTGTTGTTGATGTCCAGCGATAGCTGGTCGCCAAACAGGGCGTGTTTACGCTTAGCGTAAATAACCTCGCGCTGGCGGTTCATTACATCATCGTACTCCAGCAAGCGCTTACGTATGCCAAAGTTATTCTCTTCTACTTTTTTCTGGGCACGCTCTATTGATTTAGAGATCATAGAGTGCTGTATTACTTCACCCTCTTCGTAACCCATTTTATCCATCACCTTTACAATACGGTCGCTACCGAAAAGGCGCATCAGTTCATCTTCCATCGATACAAAAAACTGCGATGAACCCGGATCGCCCTGACGGCCTGCACGGCCACGCAACTGGCGGTCAACACGGCGGCTATCGTGGCGCTCGCTGCCTATAATGGCCAAGCCACCGGCTTTTTTTACATCGTCTTTAATTTTTATATCGGTACCACGGCCTGCCATGTTGGTAGCTATGGTTACGGTGCCTGCATTACCGGCTTCGGCTACTATCTCGGCCTCGCGCTGGTGCTGTTTGGCGTTTAGTACGTTGTGTTTTATTTTACGTATGGTAAGCATACGCGATAGTAACTCCGATACCTCTACCGAGGTGGTACCCACCAGTACCGGGCGGCCGGCCTGTGTAAGTTTTACTACCTCTTCTATAATGGCGTTAAATTTCTCTTTACGGGTTTTGTACACCAGGTCGTCGCGGTCGTCGCGTATAACCGGCCTGTTGGTAGGTATCGATGATACCTCCAGTTTGTAAATATCCCACAACTCCTGCGCTTCTGTTTCGGCAGTACCCGTCATACCACACAGTTTGTGGAACATACGGAAGTAGTTTTGCAGCGTAATGGTAGCCAGCGTTTGCGAGGCTGCTTCTACCTTTACGTTTTCTTTAGCTTCTATAGCCTGGTGCAAGCCATCGCTGTAGCGGCGGCCCTCTAATATACGGCCGGTGTTTTCATCTACAATCTTCACCTTGCCATCCATTACCACATACTCCACATCTTTTTCAAATAGCGTGTAGGCTTTTAACAGCTGCTGTACCGAGTGGATGCGCTCGCTCTTTTCGCTGTAGTCGCGCACCAGTGCATCTTTACGGGCTACTTTTTCTTCGGTGGTAAGCCCCTGCGATTCTATCTCGGCAATGGCCGTACCCATATCGGGTATTACAAAAAAGTTAGGGTCTTCGCCCGAGCCGGTAATTAACTCAATACCTTTTTCGGTTAGCTCTACGCTGTTGTTCTTTTCATCTATATGGAAATAAAGCTCCTTGTCTACTATCGGCATGTTTTTCTGTTGCTCGCCCAGGTAGTAGTTTTCGGTAGCCTGCATTATTTGTTTAATGCCCGGTTCGCTCAGGTATTTAATAAGCGCGCTGTTTTTAGGTAAACCACGGTAAGCACGGAAAAGTGCCAGGCCACCTTCGCCTTCTTTCTCACCGGTTTTGCCTTCTTTAATCAGGCGTTTGGCATCGGTTAAAAACTGGTTGGTAATACGGCGTTGTGTTTCGAACACTTTATAAATACGCGGTTTCAGTTCCTGAAACTGTACTTCATCTTCCGAGCCTTCTACCTGGCCAGATATAATCAAAGGCGTACGGGCATCGTCAATCAATACCGAGTCCACCTCATCTACCATGGCAAAGTGGTGTTTACGCTGCACCATTTCGTTAGGGCTGCTAACCATGTTATCGCGCAGGTAATCGAAACCAAACTCGTTGTTGGTGCCGTAGGTAATATCGGCCATGTATGCCTTGCGGCGCGCCTCTGAGTGTGGCGGGTATTTATCAATACAATCTACGCGCAGGCCTAAAAACTGAAACAGGGGTCCATTCCATTCGCTATCGCGTCGGGCCAGGTAGTCGTTTACGGTTACAATGTGTACGCCCTCGCCGGCCAGTGCGTTGGTGTAGGCAGGCAGCGTAGCTACCAGAGTTTTACCCTCACCGGTGCTCATCTCGGCAATTTTGCCCTGGTGCAGCACTATACCACCTATCAGCTGTACATCGTAATGTACCATATCCCACTTTACCTCGTTACCGGCAGCCTGCCAGCGGTTGGCGTAGCGTACTTTATCGCCATCTATGGTTATGTTGGGGAACTTAACAGCCAGTTCGCGGTCAAGGTCGGTAGCAGTAGCTTCCAGGTAATCGTTGTGGGTGTAGCGGTAAGCGGCTTCTTTAACCACAGCGAAAGCTTCGGGCAATAGTACTTTCAGTATTTCTTCAATTTGCTTATCGCGGTCTTTGCGCAGGGCGTCTATCTTTTTGTAAAGCTGTTCTTTTACGTGTAGGTCTTCTTCGGTATCGGCCTGTTGCTTTACTCCGGCTATTTCGCCATCTACACCAGTCAGGTGTTCGGCAATGCGTTGGCGGAACTCCACGGTTTTATTTCTTAACTCATCGTTGCTAATGCCTTTCAGTTTTTCGTATTCGGCATTAATTTCTGCAACAATGGGTTGCATTTGTTTGTACTCACGGTCGCTTTTGCTGCCAAAAATTGACTTGACCAGGTTATCGAAAAATCCCATCAGTAATATAGTTGTTTGTTAATGTTAGTAGCCCCGGGCAAGGTTGTTAAATTTTAGGGCCTTTTCCGGGGCTGCTAAACTAAAAGTTTTAAGGTAGTATGCGAGTGTCAATAATCAGGCAAACAATTTTTTAAAGAATTATTGGCAGGGTGTTGAGAATATTGGCTGCCCGAATGGGGCTGATTGATAGATTTGTGCGACAAAAATTCCG
>CAYREY010000017.1:0-11657 GCA_964423405.1 uncultured Chitinophaga sp.
AGCATATCGCTCATTTCGCCCAGGGCAATTTTTATGGCAAGCGGTGGTACAGGCGCCAGTATGGCCGAACTATTTCGTGCCTTCACTATGTGCTGCATCAGCTGTTTAATAAGTAGTGGTTTGGGGGCGGTGGTGTTATAAGCCCCGCTCATGGTTTTGTTTTGCAGCGCATGTAACAGTATGCCGCATACATCATCTATATGTATCCAGGGGTAGTAGAGGTTACTTTTGGCAAAGTAGCCGGCTATGCCTACCGGCAAGGTGCGGGTTAGCTCGGGCAGGGCGCCGCCCTCGGCTGCCAGTACTATACCTATGCGGCATTTTACAGTACGTATGCCCAGGCTTTCAAATCTGCTAACGCCCTCTTCCCACTGTTTGCATACCTCTGCCAAAAAGCTGTTGCCCGGCTTGTGGTCTTCTTTTACAGGTTCTTCCCCGCAATCGCCATAGTAGCCTACAGCGCTGGCACTTATTATAGTATGTACGGTATGGGGCTGTTGCTGCAAATGGTTAAATAGTAACCGCGTGCTTTGTACCCTGCTATCCAGTATTTCTTTTTTTCTATCGTCGGTCCAGCGTTTGTCGGCCACGCCGGCACCTGCCAGGTGTATAATGGTGGTTACACCCTCCAGTGCCTTACTGTCTAGTTTACCTCTGGCAGGGTTCCAGCTGTAGCTGCCGGGCTCTTTACTTTTACCCCGCCCCAGGGTATGTACTTTATAGCCTGCCGCCTCCAGCTGTGGCTTAAGCCTGCTGCCAACCAGTCCGCTGGCCCCTGTTATCAATACTGTTTCCATGTCTTCAAAATGCTTTATACGGGGTAAACACCTAAAATGAGGTTAAAGTTTACATTTTTAGCTTATTACCATATTATAACACCTGTATTAAATCCTTTGATTTTAGAGGAATTCGCTTAGGTTTGTCCACCTTTTACAAAAATCACTATTAAACCGAAATAACATGGGTTACCAAGTATCCAAAAAGTTTATTGCACTGGCATTGGCGGCTTTGGTTTTATACGGCTGCATTACTAAAAATAACAAGAACGAGGTTATCATTCACGAGTTGAGCGATACCGATATGCTTAACCCAACCAATTACCAGAGTGCAGATGCCGGATACTACATAGCCCAGATGTTTATGGGCCTGTGGGGCACCAACCCTAAAACCCTTGAGTACGAACCGGTACTGGTAAAAGCGCTGCCTGTAGAAGAGTACGACAGCGTTAAAAACCTGCTTACTTATACTGCCGAAATACGCGAAGAAGCAGTTTGGGATAACGGTACACCTGTTACCGCCAGCGATATAGTTTTTTCATTAAAACTATATAAGGCACCGGTTATTAATAACGAGCACAACCGCCCTTATTTCGAGCTTATCAGCGATGTGATTACTTACCCGGAGAACCCGCGTAAATTCACTATCGTTTGTAACAAAAAATATATTCTGGCTAAAAACGTAGCAGGTTCGTTCAGCGTAATGCCACAATACATTTACGACCCTAAACACCTGATGGATAGTTTCTCTATTAAAGACATAAACGAGAAGTTTAACGAAATTCAGGAAAACGCTACCATGAAAGCGTTTGCTACCGAGTACAACAGCGAGAAATTTCAACGCGATTCGGGTTATATAGTTGGTTGTGGCCCTTATGCTTTTGACCAGTGGGTAACCGGCCAGAAAATAGTGCTGAAGAAAAAGAAAAACTGGTGGGGCGAGAAGTATAACAGCGAATATGCTTACCAGGCTTTTCCTGATAAACTGATTTACCAGACCATTAAAGACCAGACCGCTGCCCTTACAGCACTAAAAGGCAAACGCCTGGATGTAATGTATGGTATTAAGCCAAAAGATTTCATCGAACAGTTATTGCCATCGCCAGAGGTTAACACCAACTTTAAGTTGGATACCCCGCTATCTATGGCTTATACTTACTTTGGTATTAACATGCGCAACCCTAAGTTTGAAGATGTGCGCGTGCGCAAAGCCCTGGCTCACCTTACCGATGTAGAGAAGATAATCCACGTAATAGGTTACGATTTGGGTAAACGTGTAAACGGCCCTATCAACCCATACAAAAAAGGTGCTTTTAACGATACGATTACACCGTACAACTATAATATTGACGCTGCCAAAGCTTTGTTGGCAGAGGCCGGCTGGAAAGACAGCGATGGCAACGGTACTATTGATAAAGTACTGAACGGCCAGAAAACGGAGTTCAACATTACCTTTACTTACAACGCCGGTAACGATACCCGCCGCGATGCAGCCCTTATATTTAAAGAGGCCTGCCGCCAGGTTGGTATTAATGTAGATGTAGTACCACAGGAGTGGAGCATATACATAGAGAACCAGACCAAGCACAATTTCGAAATGTTTTACGGTGCCTGGATAGGTTCACCAACACCGGATGATCCTAAACAGATATGGCACACCGAGTCTATTAACGGTGGCAGCAACTACGTATCGTTTGGTAACGCCGAAACCGATAAGCTGATAGAAGATATACGCAGCGAGCTGAACGACGAAAAGCGTAACGATTTGTACCGTCAGTTTCAGGTTAAAGTACACGATGCTGTGCCTTATATCTTTATCTGGAGCCCGATGGAAAAACTGGCTATCAGCAAACGCTTTACCAATACCGAAACATTTATTGTGCGCCCCGGCTTTAACGAGGCTGCTTTCAAACTGGCTAAGAACTAGTACCAAACCTGCGGATGAAACCTGTAGAAGTAGAAGTTAACAAGGGCAAGACCCCGGAGGGCAAGAAATTTTTCATGGCAAAAGTTTCTTTTCCGCTGTTTGGGTATATGATGAAACGCATCCTGCTGTTCATCCCCACCCTGCTTATTATATCGCTGCTTACGTTTATACTTATTTCGGCTGCGCCCGGCGACCCCGCCGAGACGATGCTGAACCGTAGCAGCGGCGAAGGCCAGGCCAGCGATAAAATGGCTACCGAGCGTAGTTACAGAGAGCTGCGCCACCGGTTGGGCCTGGATTTACCTATTTTCTATTTTGCATTTACCAATGCAGCCAGCTGCGATACACTGGTGCGTATACCTACTAAAAACCACCGCGAAACCCTGGACCGTATGATATACGACCACGGTAACTGGCCACAGATAGAAACTTATTACAACAACCTGAAAGATCTTGAGCTATCGGTTATTGCTACTAAAAAAGATTCTACCAACGCTAATGTGCTGATTGAGTTTCGCAACATAGTAGCCAAGGTGTTTATACACCACGAAGATGTAGTGCTTACGCAGCTTTTTGCCGATATGAAAAAGCAGGCCACGCTGGCTCCGGGGCTGGAGGCGCTAAAGCAGAAAGTAGATGTAACCGCACAGGCTTACAACAACATTAAAACACAGGAAACAACCTACAAGCGCTACATACCACACTTACAATGGAACGGTACCGAAAACCAATACCACCGCTGGTTGTTTGGTAATGCTACATGGTTTGGCGAAGAAACCGACCCTACCAAGAGCAGAGGTTTTATACGTGGCGATTACGGTATCTCATTCTTTACCAAGCGGCCCGTAAAAAGTGTGATATGGGATGGCCTATGGATAACCATGCTGATAAGCATACTGGTTATTATTATAGAGTATATAGTATCGGTGCCGCTGGGTGTGGCACTGGCAAGGCGTAAAGACAGCACCTTCGACTCGGTAGCTACAGTAGGTTTGTTTATTACGTACTCGCTTCCGGTATTCTGGATCGGTACATTGGCTATCTTCTTCCTGTGCAGCCCCGATTATCTGGAAATTTTCCCGCCATTTGGTTTGGGTGAAGCAACCTGGGAAGATGGTTTCTTTTATAAACTGGGCGATTTGGCATACCACCTGGCCTTGCCGCTTATTATAGCTTCTTATGCCAGTTTTGCTTACCTGTCGCGCCAGATGCGTGGCTCAGTTATCCGCGTGCTGGGGCAGGATTATATCCGTACGGCACGCGCCAAAGGTCTGCAGGAAAACGCAGTAATATGGAAACATGCTTTCCGTAACTCGTTGTTACCGGTTATCACCATTTTTGCATCTTTCTTTCCTGCGCTGATTGGTGGCTCTATTATACTTGAGTTTTTGTTTACCATACCGGGCCTGGGCCAGATTACCTATGCTGCTGTAATACAGAAAGACTACCCTATGATATTAACCAATACCATGTTTGCCGCTATACTTACACTGGTAGGCTACCTGGTGTCGGATTTGTTGTATGCTGTGGTTGACCCGAGAATTTCATATTCAAAGAAGTAAGAGATAAGAATGGCAGAAGCAAAAAATAAGAACGATCAGGGCTACTGGGCATTTGTGTGGCGACAGTTCCGTAAAAAGAAAACGGCCCTGTACTCGCTTTACATTGTTGCGTTGCTGGCTTTGGTGGCTGTTCTGGCACCTTTTCTGGCAAACGAAAAACCGCTGGTATGTAAATATCAGGGCGAATTGTATTTCCCGGTTGTGAAAGAAGTAGCTGTGGGCCTGGGTATTGGCGAGTTTCAGCCACAGTTTAATAATGTTGACTGGAAGGCACTTGATTATGAAATGGCGGTGTTTCCTCCGGTGCCTTACCTGCCTATGAATCAGGATAATAACAACATCCATTCTAAAGGCCCTTTTGATGAACAGGATGTGCCCTCTGCACGGTGGAAACACTGGTTTGGTACCGATGAGTTAGGCCGCGATGTACTGGCCGGTATGATACACGGTACCAGCATAGCCATGACAGTAGGTATTGTATCTATGCTTATTGCTTCGCTGATTGGTATCTTGTTGGGTTCGCTGGCAGGTTTTTATGGCGACGATAACTTTCAGGTGTCGCGTGTACGCCTTTGGGGCAATATTGTGTTCCTGTTCTTTGCTTTCTTTTACGCCTTTGGTACCCGCTCATATGATATTACCGATGCGCTTGGCAAATCGCTGGGGGCTGGCTTTGTACAGTTGTTTATCAGCCTGCTTATTTTTGCTGCTGTTTTTGTAGTAGGCAACATGCTTATTATTCCGCTTAAACGCCTGCCGTTTTTGGGTACACAGGTTACTGTTCCGTTCGACCTGATAATTATGCGTATGATAGAGGTACTGAACTCTATTCCTACGCTTTTCCTTATCCTGCTTATTATATCTATTGTGCGTAAGCCTAACCTGTATGTAATAATGGGTATTATAGGCCTTACCGGCTGGACCGGTATTGCCCGTTTTATCCGTGCCGAGTTGCTTAAAATACGCAGTCTGGAGTATATAGAGGCTGCCAACTCGTTGGGCTACAACAACTCGCATATCCTTTTCCGCCATGCTATACCCAATGCACTTTCACCGGTGCTTATATCTATAGCTTTTGGTGTGGCAGGTGCCATATTAACCGAATCTACCCTATCATTCCTGGGCCTGGGCCCTGCCGATACAGTTACCTGGGGGCAACTACTAAGCTACGCCCGCCAGATACCGCAGGCCTGGTGGCTGGCTATTTTCCCGGGTTTTGCCATCTTTATTACGGTTACCACTTTTAACCTGATTGGCGACGGACTTACCGATGCCATGGACCCACGACTGAAACAATAATTTCTGGTATTGGTAGTTATAGCGCTTGTTAGCTATTGCTAAAAAAATATGTTGGCATGCTAACCTTATACCCGCCAAAAACTAATTTAGCAGTAATGAAAACGCTGGCAGCTTTTATGCTTTTTGTACTGGTAGTTTGCGCGCAGGCACAAACCGTACAGGTATCTAACCCCAGCAAGCTGCCCCCTAAATCGGGTAAGTTTAAAGTAATAGGCCAGAATAACGATGGCATAGTGGTGCGCCTGTATGGTATGGAAGATGTAATACAGGTGTATGGCAACGAAATGAAACTGGAAACCACCAAGACTATTGCATTCAAAAATCAGGATGGGCCATTGCAGCATGTTATGCTTAACAAAAACGGTGGGGTTATATTTTACCTGCAGCAGGATAAGAAATACTCGCTGCTGTGGGCCCAACCGGTAAACAGCAAGTTTATAGAAATGGGTAAGCCTACGCTTATCGATTCTATTGTTGACCGGCGTGAACTGGTTGCCTCTAACCTGCGCTTTAAACAGTCTCTCGATCAGTCGTACACCATGATATACTACCCTTACTTTAGTAATACCGGTAGGGTAGAGGCTATCCGTTTTTTATCGCTGGACCCCGGCCTGAAAGTAGTATACAACAAAATAGTGCAGCTAAACCGCGAAGAGAAAGAACTGGAAAATTCGAAAACGCTGATAGATAACCAGGGTAATGTGTTTATGCTGCTAAGGCCCGAAAGCAGCAACGGCGCACGCTACGATGTAATACGCTTAGATACACAGGGCGAAGTAGCAAACTACAGCATTACTACAGATAAAAGGCTGTTTAACGAACCATACTTTGATATAGATAATAAAAACGGCAACCTGATAATGGCTGCATTTTTCGATAATGGTAGCAGCGAAGATGAACCGGCTGCCAGTGGTTACCTGTTTGCCAGTTTCGACCCAGCCAATGGTACACCGGTTAAAACAACCTACACTCCGTTTGCCAGGCAGTTTATAGGCGAGCTTACCGGCCGCGAAAACCCTACTAACTTAAGCCTGTACACGTTTAGCATACGCCGTTGTATATTACGCAACGATGGCGGCACCTTAATTGTAGCCGAATCGTTTATAAAAGATACCCGCGAAACAGTAGTGCCGATGGGTATTCAGCCGGGCTACAACAACTATCGTACCTCCGAAATTTTTCAATACAACGATATTGTTGCCTTTTCGGTAAAGCCCGATGGCCAGCTTGATTGGCGCAGCATTATGCGCAAAAAGCAGGTGAGCGAAGATGATAACGGCGCTTACTCTTCATTTTTGGTTATGAATGAAAAAGACAGGCTGCGCTTTTTGTACCTGGATGATGTAAGTAACAATGCTGTACTGAACGAATACCTGCTTTACAGCATTGGTAAAACCGAGCGCAATACCCTGTTTAATCAGGAAGACCGCGACCTGATGCTATTACCTAAAATGGGTAAACAGATTTCGCCCAACGAGGTGGTAATACCAAGTTACAGAGGTAATTCGCTCAGGTTGGTAAAAATCATTTATTAATCTGTACCGGCTATATAAACTGTAGTACCTAAAACATAACACCACAGCTTGCTTTCGTTTTTCCGTTCAAATAATCCGCTGGTAGTAATTGGTTACCTGTTTTACCTGGTGGCCTTTAGGGTATGCTTGTGGTTTGTACCTGTAGATACTGCCTTTGTGTTTGAGCACCGCGAACCACTGGCCACCCTGGTAACAGTACCCCTGCAACACCTGGCTCAAAACTATACTGTCGTTAGTGCTGTGTTGGCGGCGGTGCTGTGCTTTATACAGGCCCTGCTGGTAAACGGTATTGTAAATGGTAATAAAATAGCCGCCAAAAAAAATTACAGTGCCGGTGTATTGTACATACTGTTTGTATCGCTGGTAAAAGAAAACCTGCTGCTAACGCCGGCCCTGTTATCGCTTACGTTTGTAATACTGGCCACCGGCCGGTTGTTCGGGCTTACCAAAAACGAAAAACTATACGGCGATGTATTTGATGTAGGCTTTTTGCTGGCTATAGCCGGGTTGTTTTATTTTCCGGCCACGCTTTTTGTTTTATACGGTTACATAGGCCTGGCTATAGTACGGCCATTTAACTACCGCGACTGGACTATATTGTTGCTGGGCTTTCTGGCGCCGGTTTTTGTGGTGTTTACCTATTATTTCTGGTTCGACCGGCAGGGCACCTTGCTGGCAGATGTTATGAACCAGCACACCGGTTGGCTGTTAATGCCTGCTTTTGATATTCCTTACCGTGTTGTGCTGGGGGGAGTGGTTTTCAGCATAGTAGCCGGCCTGGCGCTTTTACCTGCTGCGCTCTACTCATCGCTTATACAGGTGCGTAAGTTTGCCAATGCGCTGGTGGTGCTTATTGTGCTCATACTGGTGTCGGTTGCCATGCTGCAATCGGTGCAGTTTAGCCACCAGGCATTACTGGCCCTGCCTATGGGTATCATTACATCGCTGGTGCTGGGGCAAATAAAAAGCACGATGGTATCGGAAGTAAGCCACTTAATTTTAATTTTGCTGGTACTTACAGGGCAGTATTTACAGGTACTTAATTTGTTTTAAACCAATATAAATCCAGTCATCACATGAAATTTGGCGTAGTAGTTTTTCCGGGTTCTAATTGCGACCGCGATATGTATCACGTAGTAACCGAAGTAATGGGTTGCGAGGCCCGTTATGTTTGGCATAAAGAAACCGACCTGAGCGATTTTACCACTGATGACTGTATTATACTGCCGGGCGGTTTCAGCTATGGCGATTATCTGCGTACCGGTGCTATTGCCCGCTTTTCGCCGGTAATGGAAGCGGTAATAGAGTTTGCCAACAAGGGCGGTAAAGTATTTGGTGTGTGCAACGGCTTTCAGATATTATGCGAAAGCCACCTGCTGCCAGGTGCGTTGCTGCGTAACACCAGCCAGAAATACGAATGCAAAAACGTGTACCTGAAACCTGAAACCACCAAAACCCTGCTGACCGTTAAGATAGATGACGATGCGGTACTTAAAATTCCTATTGCTCACGGCGAGGGCCGCTACTACTGCGATAAAGAAACATTGAAGGGCCTGTACGAAAACGACCAGATACTGTTTAAGTACTGCGATGATATGGGCGAGGTAACCGACGAAGCAAACCCTAATGGCTCGCTGGACAACATAGCCGGTATATGCAATGCCGGTAAAAATGTATTTGGCATGATGCCACACCCGGAGCGTGCATCGGAGAAAGCACTTTTAAACACCGATGGCAAAGTTATTTTCGAATCGCTGATAAGCCGCGTACTGGAAATGACAGTACTGTATTCGTAGTAAACAGTTGCCATAACAATACCAGGCCCGTAGTTTTACTGCGGGCTTTTTGTTTTATAGGGTAATATGTTGTTTTTATATCTTTAACCTATGACCACCACCGAACGCAATGCGCTGATAGAATCGTACGGTAATGCCTATTACCTGTTGGTAGATGCGCTGAAAGAGTTTCCGCGCGAAATGTGGCAATGGAAACCGGCCCCCGATAAGTGGAGCATACATGAAGTGCTGATACATATTACCGACAGCGAAGCCAACTCGTATGTACGTTGCCGCCGCTTTATGGCCGAACCCGGCAGTGGTGTGTATGGCTACAACGAAAACCTTTGGGCGCAAAACCTTAATTACCACAACCAAAGTATAGAAGATGCGCTGGAGCTGTTTAAATGGCTGCGCAGGGCATCATACAACCTGATTAAAGGGGTAGAAGAGCAAACCTGGCTTACGGCCACCATACAACATTCGGAAAACGGCACAATGACATTTGATAGCTGGCTGCGCACTTACGAGGAACATATACCGGTACACATACGCCAGATGCAACGCAACCTGCAGGCATGGAGGGCCACACGTGTATGAAAGAGCAACTTCTACCGGTATTGTTGTACGCTCATATTATAGCCGGCGGCACAGCTTTGGTAAGCGGGCTGGCAGCAATAGTAACCACCAAGGGCAACAAAGTGCACCGCCGTGCCGGCGTGGTTTATTTTTATGCCATGCTACTAGTGGCGCTTAGTGCTTTTGTAATATCTATTGCCAAAAGCAATATGTTTTTGCTGGCTATATCCATATTCAGTTTTTACCTTACCTGGTTTGGTTACAGGGCTATTAAAAACCGGCAGGCAAAGTTTGTTTGGTACGATTGGGCGGTTGTTGTTTTTTCTGCCGCTACGGCCTTGTATATGATTTACAGCCGAAACATAATATTGGTTGTCTTTGGTTTGATATTGGTAATGCTGGCATCGCGGAATGCACAGGCACAGCTTAGCGGAGAAGAAAAACTGAAAGAAGCCCGCCGGCTTCGCCTGCTGGCCCATTCGGGTAATATGCTGGGCTCGTACATAGCAACGGTTACTGCATTTGCGGTGGTGAACATAAATTTTGTTAAGCCGGGCTGGATTATATGGCTGCTGCCAACCGCACTGGGGCTGCCTGCTATCCTGTATTATAACCACAAATTAAAGGCAACATTGAAACAATAATCAGTTTTGCGCGAAAGGTTAAACTCCTATTTTCGTACTAAGTAAAAAGAACCCGATGAGGAAGATAGTTGCTGTATGCTTACTTGCTGTTTTATTATGGCCATTTGCCGCAGGCGCACAAATTGTTACACCCGTAAAATGGAGCTGGAAGGCCGAGCCAACCGCCAAAGGCGAATACAAGCTTACGTTTACGGCTAAGATAGATGCCAAATGGCATACCTATAGCCAGTACATAGCCGATGGCGGCCCGGTAAAAACCACGTTTACCTTCGAAAAAAATCCGGCGGTAGAAGTAGTAGGTAAAACTACTGAGCGCGGCGGCAAAGTACACGATGGCCACGACCCGGTGTTTGATATGCAGCTGAAGTATTTTGAAGATGCCATGATATGCGAACAGGTGGTTAAAATAAAAGCTGATACCAAATTAAAGGGCACGCTTGAGTTTATGGCCTGCGACGACCACCAGTGCCTACCACCCGATTTGATAGAGTTTAGCTTTGATTTGAAAATGGAGCGTGGCGATGTAAAGCCTACCGACAATACTACCACCGGACAGGTGGGTACACCTAACGATCAGCAAAAATTTGATTCATCGGTACAGGCAGTTATTGGGCAGCAAATGGCAGGTGATTCGGCTACGGCTGCTGCAGTAGCAGGAACCGATAACAGGTTTGGCGAAGCACAGGCCAATTGCGGCGGGGCAGAAGAAGCAGGCGATAAAAGTCTTTGGGCAATTATACTGCTGGGTTTTGCTGGTGGATTGGTAGCCCTTATAACACCTTGCGTGTTCCCTATGATACCGTTGACGGTTTCTTTTTTTACCAAGCGCAGTGAAAGTAAATCCAAAGGCCGTTTCGAGGCTTTTTTTTATGGGTTTAGTATAGTGTTTATTTACTTTTTGCTAACCGTACCGTTTCTGCTGTTTAATGTATCGCCCGATACATTGAATGAAATTTCTACCGGTGCGCCGCTTAACGTAATCTTCTTTGTCATATTCGTGGTGTTTGCCTTTTCATTTTTTGGTTTTTACGAAATACAGCTACCAACCTTTATTGCCAACAAAGCCGATTCGGCTTCTAACGTAGGCGGGCTGGTAGGTATATTTTTTATGGCCCTTACGCTGGCTATTGTATCGTTTTCATGTACCGGCCCTATAATTGGTTCGTTGCTGGTGGGCTCACTTAGTTCGGCCGGCGGTAAGCTTAACCTGGTAGCGGGTATGACCTCTTTTGGCCTGGCACTGGCCCTGCCATTTGGTTTGTTTGCATTGTTTCCGGGTATGATGAAATCGCTGCCAAAATCGGGCGGCTGGCTTAACTCGGTTAAAGTAGTGTTGGGTTTTGTTGAGTTGATATTTGCGTTCAAATTTTTATCGAACGCCGACCTGGTGGCACACTGGGGCATACTTAAACGCGAAGTGTTTTTAGGTATATGGGCTATACTGGGTGCCGGTTTGTTTCTGTACCTTATTGGTAAGCTTAAATTTTCGCACGATTCGCCGGTGCAGAAGTTATCGCCGGTACGTATTGTTTCTGCTGCTATTGCCATTGCATTTACCGT
>CAYREY010000017.1:11757-34891 GCA_964423405.1 uncultured Chitinophaga sp.
AGAAGTTATCGCCGGTACGTATTGTTTCTGCTGCTATTGCCATTGCATTTACCGTGTACACTGCATACGGTATAGCCGGTAACGACTTAAGGCTGTTTAGTGGTTTTCCTCCGCCAAAATCCTACTCGTACATTAAAGCCAAACCGGTTATAGAGCCGATAAAGAATGATTACGAAACAGCGTTGGCTAAAGCAAAAGCAGAAGGTAAGCCGCTGATGATTGACTTTACCGGTTTTGCCTGTGTTAACTGCCGTAAAATGGAAGAGAATGTATGGCCCGATGCGAAAGTGCTGAAGCGCCTGAAAGAGAAGTATGTTATTGTATCGCTGTATGTAGATGACAAACAGCCATTGCCCGATAGCGTGCAATATGTAAGCCCGGTAACCGGCAAAAAAATACGTACACTAGGTAACAAGTTCAGCGATATGCAGGCACGTTATTTTAAAGCCAATACCCAACCCTATTATGTATTGGTTTCGCCCGATGAAAAATTACTTACCCTGCCACGCGGCTATACACCCGATACAGATGAGTATGTTTCTTTTCTGGATTGTGGTATAAATACCTATAAGCAGATAAGCAACCGTACGTCGCTATTAAGCAATAATTGATTGCGGAAATACCAGGCGGAAAATAGTGCCGCCACCGGGGTTGTCGCTTATGTAAATACGGCCGTTCATACTATCTACTATTTTTTTGCAGATAGTAAGCCCTACACCCGAACCGGTATATTGTTTTTCGGTTTGCACGCGGTGGAAAATCTGAAATACTTTTTCTCGGCTGCTTTCGGGTATGCCAATACCGTTATCGATAATGGTTATTTCAAGCTCACCCTTTTTAACTGCCGAGTTGATAGATACAACCGGATGTTCGCTTTCGTTGTATTTAATACCGTTGCCTATCAGGTTCTGTAACAGTTGCAGCATTTGCGTGCGGTCGGCTGTTATTTCGGGCAGCGAAGAATTTAATATGCTGCCATTTTTCTCTTTCAGCAGCGCATCCAGGTTTAGTTTAATCTCCTCTATTACGTTGTTTAGTTTAACCCTTTCTATGCGCGGGTTGGCATCTACTTTGGCCAATCGCAGCAGGTCCACTATCAGTTGGTCCATACGCTTGGCACCATCAATAGCAAAGCCTATAAACTCATTTTGCTGCTCGGTAAGGTGGCCGTTAAGGCTGCGCTTGGTAAGGTTCATGTACGAGGTTATCATACGCAGCGGTTCGCGTAAATCGTGCGATGCCACATGCGCAAACTGTTTCAGCTCGTTGTTAGATACCTCCAGCTTGTACACGTATTTTTTTATCTCTTCGTTTTTCTCTTTCAGTATGGCCGCCTCTTTTTCCTGTTGCTCGGTTTCAAACTCTTTTTTGGCGCGCGTAAGGGCATTGGTTTTTTCAATATCGAAAAAGTACCTCAGGCTTTCGGTATAGTTGCGCTGGTATTTCCAGGCCAGTTCATACTGGTTGGTTTCGCCCAAAAACTTCGATAGCAGTTCATATACATGCGATAGCTCGCGTTTATTTTCCAACCGGTTAAATAACTCTTCTGCCTCCAGCAGGCGTTTTATACCCTGCTGATGGTTGCCGCTGGCGCACAGGGCTTCGCCCAGGTTGGTTTTTACCATGGCTGTTTCGTACGCCATGTTTTTACTGTCGTAATAATCCAGCGATTCGTTCAGGTAGCTAAGTGCATCATCAAACTTTTTGATGCGCAGGTGCATAATACCTATGTTGGCCTTGCTGAGGGCAATGCTGTACTCATCGCCGGTTTGCTCATCTATTTTAAGTGCCTTAAATAATATTTCTATAGCTCTGTAAAACTCTTCGCGGCGTTCGAAATAGCCGGCATACGACACATAGCTTTTAGAAAGTTTGAAGAGGTTGTTGGTTTCTTCAAAAATAGAGATGGCCCGCACGAAGTAATCTTCGGCAGATATGTTCAACTGCGACTCGCTTAGCAGTACCGATACATTCAGATAAAACGAACCGAGAAAATTCTTTTCGCGTTTAGATAAATCTGTTTTAGCCTCCAGCTGTTTAAGGCCTTTCATATAGCTTTCCTGAGCGGCAAATACCTCGCCTTTTAATTGGTACGAGTTGCCGAGGGTCATGTACATTTTGTACGATATATCGCTAATGTCGCAGGTGTTGCTACAGGCCAGCGCCTCGTGGCACAGTTCTATCGATTTGTCGTAGTTATTGGCTACCAGGCAATGGTAAAAGGCCTGTATGTATTTGGCATGTGCAAAGTGTTTGGGGTTGCCGCTTTCCAGGGCCATATCCATAGCCTTATCGGCAAACTGCAGGGCGTCGGTATTACGGCGCTCTACCAGCTGCTCGGCTTGCAGTATCAGCTGCTCAAGGTCTATAGATGGTTCTGGTGACAAATTCATACACTTAAGGTTAACTATGCGTTACGTAAAACGTTATACACAGGTTACAAAGTTGCCAAAAAATTTATTTTCAATTATTTATCAAAGGGCATTGGGCTAACCTTACTATCTTGCACGCATGCAATTAGCGGGTATAGATATTGAGTTTATCATATTTGGACTAACACTGGCCGGTGTGGCGCTGTTCCACACCAAAACATTACAGGTGGCGGTAACCGGCTTAGTGGCAGTTTGTTTATACAAACTGTTTTTAACCGATTTTAATTTTTTGCTGCATGCCCAACATGAGTGGCGGGGGGTATTAAACCTTTTTGGGCTGCTGATAGGGTTTACTGTATTGGCCGACCACTTTGAGCATAGTGGTATACCAGCCATATTGCCCCGTTACCTGCCAGATAACTGGACCGGACCGTTTTTACTGTTGGTGCTGGTGTTTGTGCTTTCGGCATTTTTAGACAGCATAGCTGCGGTAATGATAGGTGGTGGTATTGCCCACACTATTTTTCGCAAAAAGGTACACATAGGGTATGTGGTAGGCATAGTTGCTGCCAGCAATGCAGGGGGCAGCGGTAGTGTATTGGGCAACATAACCACCACCATGATGTGGGTAGAAGGGGTGGCCGCCACCGATGTGTTACATGCTTACATGGCTGCGGTACCGGCGCTTATGATAGCTGGCCTGGCAGCTTCGCTGCAGCAGCACAAGCATCAGCCAATTATGAAAGATGCTATTAGTAATGTAACTATTAGCAAACGCCGGTTGCTTGTAAGCTTTATGATATTGCTGGGCGCTATTGTTACCAATATATTTTTCGATTTGCCGGTGTTGGGCGTTTGGATGGCTATAGCCATAGGTTCGTTTATTATTAAAACACACTGGCATGTATGTAAAGAAGCTTTGCCCGGTGCGTTGTTTTTGCTGGCCCTGGTTTTAAGCGCCAGTATGATGCCTGTAAACCAACTACCAGCGGCAAGCTGGCAAACTGCTTTCGGGTTGGGTTTTGTATCGGCCGTGTTTGATAACATACCGCTTACCAAACTGGCGCTTGCACAGGGCGGTTACGATTGGGGCGTGTTGGCTTTTACCGTAGGTTTTGGCGGCAGTATTATATGGTTTGGCTCATCGGCGGGTGTAGCTATATGCGGTATATTCAAGCAGGCGCAAAATGTAAAATTATGGCTACAGGGTGGCTGGTATGTAGTGCTGGCTTATGTGGTTGCATTTTTTATTATGCTGGGTACACTGGGCTGGCAACCACACCCGCCACACAAAAACACTACCACTACTACCGAAACCGTTGCGCCTGCACATTAATTTAAACGGTTGGCGGTTTTGTCGCTTTAGCTGCACAGTATAGCTACACTTAACATAGGGGTAGTGTATTTGTATTTGCCCCGTAACTACCCCTTGCCACAGCGGGCGTCTATCTTCACGGCATGATATACGATTTCCTCACTCCGCTCGATAAGGATAACCTGCTGCAAAACCAGGAACTGCACCCCGGGCAAATAGGCAACTACGTTTTTATTTATGATGGCACCGAACCAGAGATAGGTTGGTATGATATTGCCATAATAGGAGTAGAGGAAGACCGTGGCTCGGTGGGCAACACCGGTTCGGCTAAAGGACCCGACCAGGTGCGCCGCGAATTTTACAAGCTGTTTCTGCCACCGGTAGAAAAGGAATTTCATGTAATAGACCTGGGCAACATTAAGCCCGGCGATACCGTGCGCGATACTTATTTTGCGTTGGCATCGGTAGTGTTGGAGATGCTGGTGCATAAAGTAGTGCCGATAATAATTGGTGGTAGTAACGATTTGGCATTTGGCCAGTACATAGGTTACAAAGGGCTGCAAACGCTTATTAATGTAGTAAACATAGATGAGCGGCTGGATATGTTTGAGAAGGTAAACAACCAAGCCGACTCCTCATCGTTTGTAATGGATATACTTACCCATACGCCCAACTACCTGTTCAACTATTCGCACCTGGGCTACCAGACTTACCTGAACGATTCGAAAGCTATAGAGATGCTGGAGAGCCTGAACTTTGACTGCCACCGGTTGGGTTTGGTGCGTGCCAACCTGGAAGATGTAGAGCCTGTACTGCGCGATGCAGATATGCTTACTATTGATATTTCGGCTATACGCCAGGCCGATGCACCGGCACATGCACAGGCTTCGCCGAACGGATTTACCGGTGAGGAACTTTGCCAGATAACCCGCTATGCCGGGTTAAGCGATAAGCTGACTTCTATTGGCTTTTATGAAATGAACCCCGGCTATGATAATAACCGGCAAACCGCGCAACTGGTAGCACAAATGATGTGGTATTTTGTAGAAGGCTTCTACTCAAGAGTGGGCGATTATCCGTTAACGCTGGAAGAGCACCTGAAATTTAATGTGCATATAGAGGATAGTGACCATGACCTTATATTCTGGAAGAGCCGTAAAACCGAGCGCTGGTGGATGGAGTTGCCATTTGGCGATAAAGAAAAATTTGGCCGCCACCAACTGGTGCCCTGCTCATACCGCGATTATGAACTGGCCTGCGAGCAGGAGTTACCCGACCGCTGGATGAAAGCCTATACCAAGCTGGTATAACGTATAAATAAAAAATGCCGGATAAAGTCCGGCATTTTTGTTTTACAGGTTCAAGGTTGGTCTATAGGTTTATTTCTTTAATAGCTTTTTCCAGTTCGGCGGCGGTAACCTCTTTATACTCCAGTTTGCTGTGTGCCCCCTTTGCTGTATTGCCCTCGCTGATAGCCAGCATTATTTTGCCGTTTACGTTGCGGGTGCATACTATTATTACATCTTCGTTAGCAGGTATTTTTCTGAAAATATAGTTGCCGGCTTTCTGCGCCTGCATAGTAGCGTTGTAATCGCTGTTCCAGTATTCGTTAATAAAAAACGATTTATATTTTTTCATAAGTATCCGCACATTAGCATCGGGTATGGTTTGCACGGTATAGTCGGTTAGCTTATTATTCATGAAACGGTCGCAGTTTATCCAACCCAGTTTAGCCGATGACAGGATTATTTTATCAGTTCCATAATCTGCGCTAAACTCACTGCCAACCCCCGGTACCCAGGTGTTGCCGGTACCTATCTGAGCAGTAGCCGCAGCATCTTCGGCATATCGGTCGAAATAAAATTCAATCTTCGATTCAAAATCCAGCGGCTTGAATTTTGCCGGCAGTAAAGCACGAATGTATTTTGTAAACGCCTGGCGGCAATCTATACCGCGTATGCCCTGTATTTTGCTGATAGAGATAATACCCTCTTTGGTTATATCAACTTCGGCATAAGCACTATCCAGGCAATTGGTTAGGTTATACTTATCTCTTAAGCGGTCATCATTCAATGCGTTCCAGGTATTATCACCCAGTTGCTCGTACACATCGCCAATTACCCAAATGTTCCAGCCCGAAGTTAAGGCTGCACTGCCTGTGGGTGCCTCTTTGGCCTCTATTACCACATCGGTTGCTGCCGGTGCCGGTACGGTCCAGTTCATTTGAAAGCCGGTTGTTCTTTCGCCCTGAAAAAACCTGAAATCTTTGTTCATGTTTTTACGCGGAAAGCTGAATTTTAAAGGCAGTGCCGGTTCAACTTTTTCTCCATTTGCTTCGGCTGTTATATGTAGCATTCCGGCACTTTCTATAGGTACACCGTTGCAGGTAGTGCTCAGGTTGGCCGATAGTATAGCTGCAGGGCTATAGTATTCGCTTACTTTAAGCAGTACTTTCTTTCCTGTAAATGCACCGGCTGGTATATCAATTTGTGTGCCCTCGCGGCAGGTAACGGTGTTGGCGCGGGTAGCATCTACCTCGTAAAACTGTACCGGTGTTTTTATGCGCAGTAGTGGGTCGCTTACCCAGCTTATTTCTACCCGCCGGTTTAATTGCTGCTCTGCTTCGCCGTTGTTGGCATTTACAGGTTTTGTTTCGCCAAAATTCAATGCTTCAATCTTTATAGCGGGGTCCATACCTGTAACAAGTTGTTTAATGGCATTAACCCTTCTGTTGGCAAGGTCAGTATTATAGGCTTCGCTGCCCTGGTCGTCGGTATGGCCCTGTAGCAATACCATGTCGGCATTTTTAAGGGCTTGTATTTTTTTTAGCTCCGCTGCATTTACTGTTGCTTTGTCTTTATCGAAGTAAATAGTGGTTTTTTGTACCTGGCCGGCAAAAGCGGCGTACACGGCTGCCATTAGTAGCAGTAACAATTGAATTTTCCTTTTCATATAAATTTTTTGTGGTTAAAAATTATTTTCATGGTTAAATACCTGTGGTGGCAGCCAGGTAACCCACCCAAAAAATATTTTCTTAAACAGGGTTACCTTTAGTATGCAGCAGGTATAAACAGTAATGCACACGCCTAAAACCGATACAGAAATACTGGCCATGCTGCGTGGTAACCACCACGATGCGTTTGGCTACCTGTACCGGGTGTATTATAAAATGGTAGAGTATTTTGTTACCAATAATTCGGGTAACAGTTACGATGCAGAAGATATATTTCAGGAAACCATGCTGGTGCTGTTTGGTAAAGCGCGTAAGGATGGGTTTGAGTTATCGTGCTCTCTTAAAACATTTGTTTACTCGGTAGCGCGCAACCTGTGGCTAAAAAAACTGCGCGATAACCGGCTTAAGACCGGCATAAAGGATTTTGAGCAATTTGAAGATATTGCGGTAGATGAAGCCCCTGCCGATACCGACCGCGAAGAAAAAATAAAGAAAGCGCTGGAGCAGTTGGGCGATGCCTGCCGCAAAATACTGGTGCTGTTTTATTACCAGAAAAAGAAGATGGATGAGATAGCCACCGAAATGGGCTATACCAATGCTGATAATGCCAAGAACCAGAAGTATAAATGTTTGCAACAGCTAAAAACCAAAATGAGTAATGGATAGTAATAACCATATACTTATAGACCGCTACCTGAACGGAGAGTTGGGGCCAGACGAGTTGTTGCTGTTTGAACAACAACTGGCCACCGATGAGCAACTGCGTGCCGAAACTGAATTGCACCGGCAGGTTATTGCCGGTATAGATACTTACGGTGCCAACCTGCTGCGCGCCGAAATTGCAGCTATAGGTGTGCAGGCAAAGGCTGGCGATTTATTACAAAGCTATAAGCCCACCAAGGGTGGTGGCAGTTCATTCTGGTCGGTGTTAAAGTGGCTGGGCTTAGCCGGTATAATAGGTGCCGGGGTGTACGTTTACCAAACCCCGAAACTTAGAGAGCAAATAGTACCCGATAAAGCTGAAATAGAAAGCGTAATTGAAAGAATTGAAAACCCCGCCGGACAAACTATACCGGTAACAACCCGCGGCGATACGCTGATAAGAATAGAAACAGTGTACCACACTATTAAAGTAAAAAGCGTTAAGCGTGGCGATACAGTGGTAATTACCAGTAAGGAGCAGCTGGATGAATATATGAAACAGCAAAGTAAATAGCCCGTGCCATGTACTTTGCTTACTCTGTTTCTACCAGGCTAATGCTTTCTTCTTTATAAAATTTCTTTTCGGCCCAGTTAAAACGCTCCCAGTATTTGTTTTCATCCATGGCAAACTTGCCTATCAGCGAGTCGGCCGTTACCTGTTCTTCTTCATTAAACATTTCTGCTTTTACGTTTTGCAGAAAAGGGCCATGTTCTTTTTCGAGTGTATTTTTATAAAAGTTAAGCAACTCGGTAGAGTACACCTGTAGGGTAGTGTCGCCTTCAAAGTCCTTTAACCCGCTTACTTTAGCAATAGTTTGGTTAACCAGGGTTAAATATTTTTGTTGCGATTGCAGTGCGCGGTTTTTTTCGTAACTCTGCAGCGCATCGCCGTACTCCAGCGAACTGTCGATAACCGCCTGCACGCTTGTAAGTATAGTATCGCGGTATTCTTTGGCTCGTTTTTCTTTTAAATGGCAGCCTGTAAGCGCCACCAATACTATGCTGACAGAAAAAAGGACAGATAAGGCTCTCATGTTGAATGTTTTAGGGTTAAAAAACACCTTTTTCAAATTGTTACGTATAATATTTACTGTTTAAAGTATACTCAAATATACAGGAATATAACTTTGTTGCTGCTCAGAAAAATATGGCCCCTGATGCTATTGGTTTTTAGCGTACCGCTGAAAGCCGAAAATATTACGCAGGCAGATAGTACTATTAATCTGTTTGAATCGGAAAGGAGCATACTGCTACAGCGCGTAAGTTTTGAAAAAAACCGTATAGCCAACGATTACCGCAGTGCCGATAGCCGGCTGTTTAACCTGGTAGATAGCGTTAGCAATTATATACTGCAACTGGATATACCGGCTAACGAACGCAACCAGTACCTAAACAGGCTGCAACTGTTTCTTACCAATATTAACCGTTATTATTCCGATAGTTATCTTAAGTCGGGTACATACCTGGCGGTACTTAGCTACTACCCGGTAATGATAGACTGGGACCAGAAAGATGAACTACTGCGCAACATTAAGCGGTATTCAGCTTTTTCTATAAAAGCAGCACGGCTTATACCCAGCGATACGATTGCCGAAGATTTTTTGACCGATTACCTGACCGACCATCCGGATGATATTTTTCGCTATACCGAAGAGTTTGACGACCGCAACTTTGCTTTACGGTTGCTGGAAAAAGCGGTAAAGCTGGCGCCCGAATCGGCAAAGCGCTACTACAGCAACAGCGGGCCGGTTAGTACTATACTACGCCGCAGCCGCGACCCTTTTGTACGTAAATCGTTTGAGATATATAGCAGATTTGGCCAACGCTCGCATGCATTTTTACTGCTGGATAATATTGTGTATGGCAATATGCCGCTGGAGGTAGCCGATTCGATAAGCAACAATGCCGACCAGTTGTTTAAGTTGCTGGTGCAGCTATCCATGAAATATGAAAGCAATGTAACGTACTCTATCTACCGTTATCTGAACACCTACAGTGTAGATGCTATGCGTAAGGTAAATCAGGAATCGCTTAACGCATCATACACGTTTGAATCGTTTAAGAAACGTACCCCCGAGGAGATGTTTGTGTTGCTTAGTTACGGCTATAAAGAAACTACTGCTAAAACCTTTCAGCTGTTGCTGGAAATGCTTAAGAAACGCTCTACCGAAATACCTATCAGCAGTGTGATGATAGCATCGCTGGATAAGCAAAAACTAAAGGAGCTGATAATACACTGCGATAAAAACCAGATGCTGGATAAGATACTGGGCCTGGTAGATGACGAGAAGAAAGATTACCTGCTGGCGCTATCATCGCTGGAAGAGAAGGAAGATTTGTTTCCGCCACTCCGTCCGTTTACCAAAGACAATCCGTTAACCAACAACGAGCCGGTTGACCGGGTAATGAACGAGATAAATAAAACCCAGCCAGCCCGTACAATTGTGCCCGATGTGGCTGAGGAGGAGAAGCCGATAGAAAGACCGGAAAAGATGAAAGAGTGGGTAGAACCCAAGAAGATAGCAGCCGTAAGTGGTG
Organism: uncultured Chitinophaga sp.; assembly: GCA_964423405.1. Taxonomy (GTDB): domain Bacteria; phylum Bacteroidota; class Bacteroidia; order Chitinophagales; family LD1; genus Bog-950. Next base: position 21,638 of record CAYREY010000017.1, read on the forward strand.
CTAATCCGGTAGAGCCGGTAGAGGCGGTGCCATCGGAAGAGAATGCAGATGCTGTACCGGTGCCTGCACCCGAGCCTGAGCCTGTACCAGAACCGGTGAAGATACAACTGGATGAACGTACCCGTACCTTACTGGGCCTTAAGAAAAATATACTAAATACACTGAGCAACTTTCCGCAGTTTATAGAGAAAGACTACAGCGAAGAGATATTAAACTACGCCGCACAAAAAGAACCGGATGAACTATTGAAAAAGATAGATGCATACAAGCATAAACGGTTTAGCCTTAAAGTACTTGAGCAGTGTGCTATAAACGCTCCGCTATCTATTAAGCGGTACCTGTACAACCCTAACCATCCGGTAAACTTTATATTACAGTATAGCAAAAACCCGGTAGTTAAAAAAATACTGGAAATAAACCCCGACCTGGGCTACCACAGCAAGCCATTGCTGTTGCTGGATGATATAGTAAAGCGCGGACTTACCACCACCGATGCGATTGCTGTAAGTACCGATGCCAACAAGCTGTTTAGCGCCATGACGCGTATTATATCGCAGCAGGACTATATAGGCGGGTATAGCATTAACCGCGAGATGCGCGATTACAGCCTGCGCTTTATACGCGAGATAAACGATAAGATAGCGACCGGTGCCACACAGCCGTTCTATTCGGTAGAAGGGTTTGGTAGTACAGAGCTTTACTTTTTGATGCTGTATGGGCGCGATGAGGTATTTACCTCTACATTTAATGGATTGTTTGAGCGGTTTATGAAAAAGCTACCGGCGCAGGATGGCGAAGCGTTTATGCGTTCGGTTAACAATAACCAGTTCCGCGATTTTATTTCGCTATGTTCTAACTTTGGTACTATTAAAGAGTTCATGTCGACGTTTACCGCAGAAGGTAAGGCCGAACTATTTACCGCATATACCGCTGGCCTGGAGAAACAATATGATAACCTGTCGGGTATTATATTAATTGCAGAATCGGCATCTAACATAAACGATAATCAGTTGCTTACGCTTTTGCAATCAAACATAAAAAGAGAGTATGGGCGTGTAATGCGCGATAGCAACCAGGTGGGCATCTCTATCTATGGAGTACTGTCGAGTATGATTGCCGGTAATGCACAAACAGAAACCAACTGGTATAAAACGGTATCCAAACAGTTCAGAATAGCACCGGTAGCTTCACTGGCATCTACAGCGCTGTTTAGCAACAACGGCCGCTGCGTAGAGCAAATGTATTTTTACAACGATGATGACGGGCGCAGTTCTTACATTAACTTTATTAATACCTATAAGAACCAAAGCAACTGGGTAGTAGATGACCGTAACAGCTACGTGCGTATATACTCGCAGCAGGGTAAAACCGTAGAGATATTTGCCAATAAACCAGAGTATGAAGAAAACGGTATAAGTGCTATAGAGGCTTACTTTAAAGAGAATAATTATATACCTACTGTAATAGTGCACCGCGGGCATAGTTTCCATACCGAGTCTACACTTGAAAAGGTGCAGGCCTCGGCGCGGTTGATATTTGTAGGGTCGTGTGGTGGTTTTTACAAACTGCCTATAGCATTGGAGAATGCGCCGGAGGCACATATTATATCTACCAAGCAGATTGGTACAAAAACTGTTAATGATGTAATGATATACTCGCTTAACGAGAACATACGGAACGGCAAAGACATAGTGTGGAACGACTTTTGGGGTAAAATGCGGGATAAGTTAAGCAGTAACCAGTACTTTGGCGATTATATACCGCCTAATAAAAACCTTGGAGCCATATTTATACGTGCGTACTATAAAATATTAGGAGTGTAATGATGAATAACCCACGATATTGTTTTTCTATCACTTATGTAACGTTGCGGCGGTACCTGGCAATGCTATTGCTGTTGCTGATGTGCGGTAGCGGTATGGCTGCAGTAAAAGACTCTACAGTAAGTAACATAAAACGCCCTGATTATTACATTGATGATTTTCAGGATAAGATAGACCTGTTTGATAATAAGAAAGATGGCCGTGTAGATATGGGCGACCCGGCACTTACGGTGTACGCTAACAAGGTTTATTTTAAAATGATAGACTCTATACAGCGGTTGATAGATAACTCTGCCCTGGATGAAACAAAACGCCGGCCCATACGCGAAACGGTTTACCTGCAAATGAGGCGGGTAAATGGCCGCACTATTTACAACGTAAGGCGGTTTGATGCCATTTTCCGTTTTATAACCGGTGAGCTGAATGCTATGAAAAACGGTAAACTGTATAACTACCTTACCGGTAACATTACCATGTCGTTCAATACGCTGGGTGTATTTAAAAATGAAAGTTGCGCCGATTCGTTTTTACTATTTGCTGCACACTACCGGCCCGATATGGTGTTGAGCAGCTACGAGTTGTATGCATCTAAGAGTTACTCGTTGCGGGTGCTGGAAGAGGCTGTAAAAACCGACCCGGTGAGGGCCAAACGATATTTTAACCCTAATGATGCTATTAATAAAGCGTTGCTTGCCAGCACCGATACGGCCATTAAAGTAATACTGCGTATTAAAGATAAGTACAGCCGCCGGTCTAATTCGTTTACGCTGATAGATGATATTGTAAACGGGCGTACCACACTAGAGAAAGCAGATGCCATTGGTAAAGACCCGCAAAAATACCTGCGGGCTATGTTAAATATACGTGCGCGTAGTAACCCACTGGCCGAACGTTCGCTGGAAGATGAGTTACAGATATATGCCCTTAAGTTTGTGCGGGTAGTAAACGACCTGCATAACGAAAAAGATGAAGTGCGTTTTGCATCGGTAGAAAATTTTAGTGCACAGGAAATGTACACGCTGATGGTGTACAGTGAGGAAGAGATATTTACATCTACCTTCAATGGCCTGTTTAACCGTATGATGGTGAAGATGGGTGACCAGAGCGGATTTGATTTTTTGAAAAGCCTGGGCGATAATAAGTTTCGTACGTTTATTAAAATGTGCGCAGGCTTTGGCAAGCTGGGCGATTTTTTAAGTACCATGAGCCCGCTGCACCAGCAAATGCTGATGGTAAAGTTTGCCACCGGCCTGGAAAAATATAAAGACCTTTCGCAGGCGGTAGAAGTAGCCGATGCCTTTGGTAGTATTACCGACTCGCTGGTATTGCGCATACTACGCGGCACTATTAAATATGAGTATGTGCGGCTAAATGCAAAGCATGATTACAAAGGCATGGCTTTATATGGTTTGTTCTCTAATTTGTTTGTAGAGCGCAGTGTAAACAGCAACGATTGGTTCTCATCGGTAAGTAAGCAGTATGAGTTGCCGGCCTTTGATAGGATTGGTAACGATAAATTATTTGCCCGCGACAGTGTTAACCGCTGGCTCATTTATTTTTACGATGATGAAGATGGGGAAGCATCGTTTGCTGCCTTTAGAAAAACATTTACCGATTCTAACTGGGCGGTGATAGATTCGGGAATGTATGTCATTATTAAATCCAAACATGGTTTACCGGTTAATATTTACGCCAATAAGCCTAAAGATGAGTATGAAGGACAAGCTGCGATGGAAAAAATATTTGCAGCTAATGAGTACGAGCCGAATGTATTGGTACACCGCGGGCATAGCTATTATGCAGCCAAAACCATAGAGAAGATACGCGACAATACGCAGATATTTGTGCTGGGTTCGTGTGGTGGGTACCACAGTATATCCTCTATTATCGAAAAATCATCGGAGGCCAGTATTATATCAAGCAAGCAGATAGGTACCATGTTTGTAAACAACCCTATGCTGAAACTAATGGCCAATTACATTAACAAGGGCGAAGATGTGGAGTGGCAGCGGCTTTGGAACGACCTGGAAGGGAATGTGAAAAGCAACCCGAAGGCTTATGAGCGTTTTCTGGATTATATACCGCCACACAAAAACCTGGGCGCCATTTTTATAAAAACCTACAACCGGATGATAGAACAGCAAAACTAAGCTGCCGGGGTGGTGTTATATTTGCAGCTATGGCTAAACTGGTTATTACTAAAGATACATTTACCTTTTTAAAAGCGCTTGGCAAAAACAACAACCGCGAGTGGTTTGCTTTGCATAAGCCCCGTTACCTGCAGGCGCATGAGAACATGATAGCCTTTGCCCATGCACTGCTGCTGGCTATGGAGAAGCACGATAACCTGGAGACTGCTACCGGTAAAGAGAGCCTGCACCGTATATACCGCGACATACGTTTTTCGAAAGATAAAACACCGTACAACACGCACTTTGGCGGTGGTTTCCGCAGGGCTACCAAATTGCTGCGCGGCAGTTATTACTACCATATAGAGCCGGGTAACAGTTTTGTGGCCGGAGGCTTTTGGGGGCCTGATACAGACGACATGAAGCGCATACGCGAAGATATAGATGCCAACAGCGATGAATGGCGAAAGCTGCTTTCGGGAAAGGCTTTGGTAAATAATTTTGGCGGACTTACCGGTGCACAGTTAAGTAGTGCACCGAGAGGATATGCTAAAGACCATGCAGCTATTGACCTGCTACGCTACAAGCAGTTTTTGCTGGTACAGCATTTTAGCGATGAAGAGGTGCTCTCTGCCGGTTTTGTTCAACAGGTAAATGCATCGTTTAAAAACATGCGCCCCTTTTTAAATTATATGAGCGAGGTGTTGACCACCAATGCCAATGGCGAGCCGCTGTACTGATTAGTTACCACATTATAGCCAACCGGTAAATAGCTGCGTAGTATTCCGTGCCAATAAAAAAGCCCTCTGAATTTTCAGAGGGCTTTTTGCTTATTTATTTGAACCTGCTTTTAAACCAGGGTGTGGTGCAGGTGGGTTGCTGTCGCCGTTTTCGCCATCGTTAGCATAGCGGAACTCAACCTTGTTTTTCATTTTCTTTTCGTATGGCGTACCATCGGCTGCTTTTTTGCCGCCTTTGTATTTCACTATAAAGCGGTCGCGCGATATACCGTATTTCTCAACCATGTAATCCACGGCAGCATTGGCGCGGTTCCATGCCAACTGCTCGTTGTATTTCTGGTCGTTCTTCGATTCATCGTAGCCGGTTACCACCACTTTCATGTCAGGGCACATTTGCATACGCTCTGCTATCTGGTGCAGGTTGCCGTAGTACTGCGGATCGATATAGTATTTATCGGCATCGAATATTACACTTGGTAGTTCAATTTTCGAGCAGTCGTAGTTACCACCACCGGCACCACGGCGTCTGCCACCGTTTTTGCCGTTTTTACCACCGTTAGGGCCATTGGCACCATCCGGCCCATCCTGACCATCTACACCGTTAAAGCTGCCATCGGTTCCATCCAGTGGTTCACCATCGCCAAAGCCGGTTGTATCGCAGCATGGGTTAGGTGGTATAATAGCCACACCGTTCGAATCGATAGGGAAGCCCGGAGCCGAGAACGGCTCTTTATCCAAACAGTCAATAATACCATCTTTATCGCTATCCAGTGCTACACCGTGTGTATCAACCGGGCAATCTTTCTTGGTATCAGGTTCTTTATCCAGCGCGTTTATTACACCGTCGCCGTCGTCGTCTTTCAATATTTCATCGGCTACACCTTTAGGGTCCACTTCGCCCAGTTTGCGGTAGGTGTGGTACATAGGGTTTAACCAGTACATTGGCTCGGTACGGTTTTTACCTATGTGGAAATTAAGGGTGATAGAGGTATAAGAAACATTGTCGTTACTGCGGGTAAAGCCAGAGTGCTCATCCTGCTGCCAGCGGTAGCCATCCAACAGGTCGCTACCGGTAAATATCATACGCTCCTCTATACCAATGCTCATAAACTTGGCAACGTGGAACTGAACACCAATACCAACTGTACCGGCAGGTATAAACTGCCAGTTTTTAATACCCGGTGCGTTGTTTTCGCGTTCGGCAGCCGATTCGTATTTGCCATCCAGAATATTATTTAGCCTTTTCAGCGACTCCTTACGGCGATCTAAACGTTCGTTAACGGGTGTACCTGCGGGGTTGTTGTATTGTGCTTTTACATACAAAGCATGTACGCTCGAAAAATCGTGTACCTGGCCATCGGCGTTCAGTGCATCCATGTAGGTTGTAAAGAAGAAGGCATCTACACCACCTATTACATAGAAATTACAGATGTTTCTTTCTTTATGAAAACGAACGTTACCCAGGTTTAACACAGCGCCAAAGTGAGCCTCGTGCATGTAGGTGCGGTAGTTGTAAAAGAACACCTTGTTCATATTAAGGGTGTCAACTGTTTTGCTGGCTACCAGGTTGGGGTTATCCCAATAGTTAACGCGGGCATCGTAACCACCATGCAGTGCACGGTTAAAGGCCAGGTTGGCATCTGGCTCCCAGTTACGGCCTGTCATCATAAAAAAGTTGTAGCCACCGCGTAGCGATATGGTGTAACCCAGAGCTTTGCGGATAGTAAAGCCTGCACCTATGTTTTGTACCAGGCCTTTGATGTTAACGTAAGGCTTAACGTCGCCACTTAACAAGGCCACACCAAAATTTACACCTATTTCCCACTGGTCTTTTGGTTTGGCAGGAAAAGCATACTGGCGGTTAAGAAAAGCCTGTTGTTGTTTGGTTTTCTTTTTGTCTTTTTGGTAAACAGCCGAATCTAAATCGTAACGCGGTTGTAGTGGGGTAGATATTTCTTTACGGCGGTAGAAGTTGAAGTTTTTAGAGTCCATGTCTGGCTTCATAAACTGAAGCTGGTTCTGGTTGTCTTTACCTTTAACCTTAGATGTGTCGGTAGAGGCTGTAGATTTATTGCTATCGCCTTTTACACTTTTGTTTTTAGCGTTGCTTTTATTGTCGTCTTTACCGGCGGCAGATTTTTTATCGTTAGATTTAGCAGTAGATGATTTGCTATCTGTTTTCTTAGAATCTTTACTGTTGCCAGTGGTGGATTTGCCTGAAGTAGCAGATGTGGTTTTACCCGACTCCTTTTTAGAGTTATTGGTTTGGGCATGCGTTGCCAGAGCCGCATTTAAAAATACCAACGCCAGGAGTAGTCTTGTAAATTTTCCCATAGTTAAAAACATTAATTTTAACCCACCTTTCTTTATACCGACAGCATTATTACCCGGTTACCGTTAGGTTTCGGTACTGCTAGTAGGTCGGCAAAATAAACTATTTTTTGTAAAGTTTAGAAAAAAGCTAAAATAATGTAGGTGTTCTACTTACAGCAATTTGTATGGTATTCAGCGTTTATTACCTAATTTAATAAGCCCTTTCGCTACGTCCTTCCATGTAGTTTATAAAGGCCCGGTTGGCTACTTTGTTGCCCCCCGGTGTAGGGTAGTTACCTGTAAAATACCAGTCGCCCAAATTTTTAGGGCAGGCAACATGCAGGTCTTCTATAGTTTGGTAGATAACCTGTACGTCGGCAAATATCTGTTTGGGCCTTACTATCTCCGATATCTTAGCAGAAATTTCATCTGCAGTAAACAAACCATACAATTCCTTAACGTAGTTTTTAACTTCTGTTGCGGGCTTTTCATCATCGGCCTTACACTTGTCGTATACCTCATCCAGCTTAGCAGTAAGCTTATGGTCTTTAAGCAACTCTATCAGTGCGCGGAATGCAATAAAATCGTACATGCGGCTCATATCTATACCATAGCAATCGGGGTAGCGTATTTGCGGTGCCGATGATACAATGATTATTTTTTTAGGGCTAAGCCTATCTAGTATCGCCAGTATGCTTTTCTGTAGGGTGGTACCGCGTACAATAGAGTCGTCTATTACTACCAGTGTATCGGTTTGCGCCTTTATAGAACCATAGGTAATATCGTACACGTGGCTCACCATTTCATCGCGGCTGGTATCATCGGTAATAAAGGTGCGTGCCTTTACATCCTTTACGGCTATTTTTTCTACCCGCGGGCTAAGCGATAGCAGTTTGTTTAGTTCTTCGGGAGTCATGTTCTTGTTCTCCAGAATCTGCTTTTGCTTATACTCCGAAAGGTGTTTTTCCATCCCCTCCATCAGGCCGTAAAATGCTACTTCGGCTGTGTTGGGTATAAATGAGAAAACGGTGTTTTCAAAATCGCCGTTAATAGCATTTAGTATAGTATGGCTGAGCAACTCGCCCAGCTTTTTGCGTTCGCTGTATATTTCTTTATCGGTACCACGGCTGAAATAAATACGCTCAAAACTGCAAGAACGCTTTTCGCCCGGATCGCGAACCAGGTCGTGTTTTACGCGGCCATCTTTTTTAATAACCAGGGCATGGCCGGGTTGTACCTCGTGTATTTTTTCGAAAGGCACATTAAACGTGGTTTGTATGGCAGGCCTTTCGGAAGCCACTACCACCACCTCGTCATCGTGGTAGTAATAGGCCGGCCGTATGCCGTTAGGATCGCGTAATACAAACGAATCGCCATGGCCAAACATGCCGGCCATAGCATAGCCGCCATCAAAATCTTTGGCCGAGCGCGAAAGAATGCGGCGCACGCTTAGTTCGCTTACAATAAAGTCGGTAATTTCTTTGTTGCCGTAGCCACGGTCTTTGTACTTATCAAAAATCTTCTGCACTTCATCATCCAGAAAGTGGCCTATTTTTTCCATTACCGTAATGGTATCGCTACGCTCGCGTGGGTGCTGGCCCAGGGTTATCAGCACATCAAACTGCTCCTGTACGTTGGTCATGTTAAAGTTACCGGCCAGTACCAGGTTGCGGGTCATCCAGTTGTTTTCGCGTATAAACGGGTGGCAGTAGCTATCGTTATTGCGGCCATAAGTGCCGTAGCGCAGGTGGCCCAGCAGCAATTCGCCAATAAAGGGGCTGTTGCGTTTGTACCAGTCGGCCTCTGCCTGTGCGTTATCCAGTGGTTTGCGGTCCTTGGGGAAAGTCCCAAAAATCTGACTGAATACATCCACAATGGCCTGGTTATCGGTACTACGTACGCGATTAATAAAATGGCTGCCCGGATGGGGGTCTAATTTAATTACGGCAGCGCCTGCACCGTCCTGGCCCCTGTTATGTTGCTTTTCCATTAGCAAATACAGCTTGTTAAGGCCGTACGCAACGGTTCTGTATTTTTCAACATAATAGTCAATAGGCTTGAGCAGTCGGATGAGGGCTATACCACACTCGTGTTTTATTGGATCGCTCATAGAGAGGGTGCAAATGTAAATTTTTTGGTTACATAAATGCAGGTGTGCGTAAATGTAAACTGTTATCTTTTACAAACTGTAGCCGGTGATGTGTTGGCTGTGGCTGTTACCTGGTTTTTTTAAAGGTAACCAGATAAAATTAACCCTGTTTAATTAGTGTAACGCCTGACTTGTTTTGCAGACATGCATGAGGCACACTATGATATATATAAATATGTTGTAATTAGTAAATGCAGATGGGTTAACAGAAATGGGGGTAGGGGTGTTAACATTAATTTTTGTAATTTACTGATAGTTAGTGTGTTAAGTTCGAAGAGGGTTAACACTGTTTGAAAACAGAATAGATTTTGCGATTACCCGGCACAAAAAAAGCCACCTTATTTAAGGTGGCTTTTTTTGTGCTGATAGTATATGTTATTTAGGTTGCTCTGCCGGTGCCGGTTCTTTTTCTACCGGTGCCTCGCCTTCTTTAGCTTTCTTTTCTTTTTTCTTTTTAGGGGTATCGTCTACTAACGATATACCTGTTTCGCCGGTGGCTTTTTTACCGCCAGCCATAAAGTCGAACAACAGGGTAAAGCGCAGGGTGTTATCCAGTGGGTTACGCTGTATGGTAGTAGGTATCAGGTACGAGAAGTTAAGGCCCACTACACTGTACTTAACGGTTAAGCCGGCAGTAAGAAACTGGCGGTTACCTTTTTTAGGGTTTTCGTAGAAATAGCCAAAGCGAACACCAAACTGTTTGTTGTACAGGTACTCGGCACCTATGCCCCAGGTAACTTCGGCAAACTCTTCGGCGGTGCGGCTGCCTTTGGCGCGCTGGCCTGTTTTAGGGTCAATAACGCCGGGTGCATCGCCAAATGAGGTAAACATACCGGTGATAGAGCTTTTTTGACGGAAATCGTAGATGTTGTCATCCGGGTTTCTGTCAAGCGTATCGGGTGTAGGTACCATTAGTTTGTTTACATCGGCGTATATACCTACCGAGTGGTGTTTATCTATATTAAACGTGTAGCCTACGCCAATACCCAGGTTGGTAGGTATAAAATCTTTTACGGTGCTGCTGGTGTACGATATTTTACTGCCTATGTTAGATATGTTCATACCTACAGTAAGCTCGTGCTCCATTTTGTGGCCGCTGTTTTCATTAAACCGTTTGCGGAAGAACCATGATATATCGCCAGAACCGGCAAGGCCCGGCCTAACCAGGCTACCATCTACACTGGCACCACCGGCCAGGTTAGAGTAGATGAAACGCAATGAAGCCGCTATAGAAAAGTACTGACCTAAACGGCGGGCATAGTGTGCATCTATAGCAAACTCCTGTGGGCGGAACGTTTGTAGTTCCTGTCCGTTGTAGTCGGTAAAGGTGATGTTGCCTAACGAGAAGTAGCGTAGTGATACAGCTACTGTTTGCATTTTTTTGATTTTGTAATAGCCGGTAAGGTTGGCCAGGTAAATATCGTTTACCAGTGCTTTAAGCCAGGGGCTGAAACCTACCGATACACCAAAGTCTTTATCAATAAAAGCCAGCTTGGCCGGGTTTACGTACACCGCATTTACATCGGGGCTTTGGTAATCATCTTTAGTATCGCCATTACCATATACCGGTGTAGCGATACCCACATCGGCCATACCACCTGCTCGGGCATCGGGGTTAATTCGCAAAAAAGGTACAGCAGTAGTAACTGTGTTTAGTTTAGCGCTTTCCTGATAATTGACGCCTTGTGCAGCAGCCCATTGAGATGAAAACACAAGAAGGCTGACTACAGCAAACACACTTTTGGTACGCAACATATAATTCATGCTGGAAAATTATTGAATTTAAGTTAATGGTAAAAGTGTTGCTATAGTTTTACTGGCTTGTATTTTACACTACTAATGCTTGACATATCGAATTTACTATACACACCGCTTTTTGAGCAGGGCGCCAAACCTACATATTTTTTCGACAAACTAAAGGCGCAGTCTGTATTTACGTGTAACCGGGCCAAAAGGTTATTGTTTTTCAATATGGCGGCTTTTTAGCGTAATACTACCAGTTTTTCGTATTTGTGGGCTGTATTACCCTCGCCATCGCGTACGGTAAGTTTATAAACGTATACGCCTTTGCCTATTGCATCACCGTAATCGTCCAATCCATCCCAGGCAATATCATCTACCCGGTAGCCTTCGCTATAGGTTTGGTGTACAATGCTTTTAACCAGTTTGCCGCTTACGGTATATATCTGCACGCTTATGTTCAGGTTATCGCAGCAGCGGTTGTGCTCAAACATAAACTGGGTGTGTGTAGTAAACGGATTGGGATAATTGTAAACATGCGAAAGGGCCAGTTTGGCGCTACTGGCTACAATAAACTCGGTAATCTCTTCGGTAGAGTTGTTGTGTATATCCCAGGCTTTGGCCTTAAGTGTATGGCGGCCCTCTTTTAGTTTAGAGTAAGGGTATTTAACCTCGCCGCGCTTATAGTTGTCCAGCTCACTTTCGTAGTACTCGTTCAGCACTACCCTGTTCTGCGTGTTATCATCCAATATGGCGCTAAGGTCGTGGCCTATGCCGTTGCCTACGGTATTAATACCACTTTCATCGCTTAGTTTAATCAGCAGCATAGGGTCGGGGTTGGTGGTACCGCCGTAAACAAACTTTTCATCGTTCATGTAAATGTTCATTTGCGGGCCGTTGTTATCCAACGCAAATGAGTCTGCCGAGCCACCAATTATAACATCGTTGGTGTAGCCGTGTGCATCATCGTAGTTACCGTTATCGGCGTAGTAGCTAATGCGGCCTTTGCCGTATTGGTAGTCTATATCTTTAGGCACCAGAAACGAGAACGAGAATTCGCCGTTGGTAACACTGGCTTTACCTTTAAACAGTACGTTTTTGTACATCAGGAAATTGGCATACGAACTCTGCGGGTCGTTTTTTAAGGTTTGCAGGGTCGAAATTTTATCGTACACCATTGGGTAAACCGTACCGCTAAAGCCGGTAAGTTTGTTGCCGTTATCGTCGCGTATTTCGCCGCGTATGGTTACTTCTTCTAGTGCTTTCAGGGTATCGGCCGATAGCACCGGATTGTTGTTTACCGAGGTGGTGATAACGTTATGGTGCGGGTAGTTAAGCGTAAGGGCAGGGTCGCCAAGCAGCGTAAACTTACGGGTGTTGGAGCCCTGACTAACAGTAGCATTTTTAGTGCGCATTATTATTTCGCCCAGGCGCGGGTAGCGGCCTTCATAGTAATCGAACATGTAATCAAAGGCTGCGTCGTTAAGCACCGCATTGCCCGATGAGTAAACCAAACGTACAGTAGTAAGCGAGGCTATAGCGCCACCCTTGCCGTTTACTACCAACCATTCGCCGGCGGTACGGTTGGGTAAGTCGAAACGGCTGAAATCGCAGGTAGCTGTAATAAACATAGGCAGCTTTTCGGCGTTAGCCAGCGGCACTATGTCGGCCATATTAAAAATACGCTCGTGGCCCCAGTTGGTTTCGCCACCGTGGCCTACCCAGTTCATAATAAGGCAGCCGGCATTTATACGGTTAAGTATGGCGGTGTTTACATCGGGGTAGCGGTCGCCGGCAGGGGTGCTGGCCTCTTTATATGCGTCCAGATAAATTTTTTCGTAGTTATAGGCTGGCTGGCGCTGGCGGGTGGTTTCTGCCAGTACATCGCTGCTGCTCAGGTGTATATTACTGTCCTCATCATCGGCAATAAAGCTTATAATGTTTCGCCAGCTGTTGTTAGAATTTATCTGTACACAGTTTGCCGATGGAACCGGGCGTTTGTAGTTTTTAATTTTGTTCACCATGTCCCAGGCATCCTGCTCGCTACCGGCTGTAAGGCGGCCTATACCTATATCCAGCAGTTGTCCGCCGCCGGTTATGTCGCCGCCTTCGTTGTTATCCAGCAGCCCAAAAAAGTCATCGGAGGTGTATGTTTCGGTAGGGCTGTCAGATTCATTGCTCTGGTAGGTTGAAACAAAGTTGTTGTTGTCGGGCACCCGGTCTTTAGGGTCGAAGGTGCCATCGCCCATTAGCAGCAGGTAGCGTGGCATAAGTGCGGTATCGCCGCCGGCCCTGTCGTAAAACATTTTTACAAAATCGCGTATGGCCGAAATGTCGGGGCGGCCGCCACCAAATTCATT
>CAYREY010000017.1:34991-67389 GCA_964423405.1 uncultured Chitinophaga sp.
TTTTTACAAAATCGCGTATGGCCGAAATGTCGGGGCGGCCGCCACCAAATTCATTGTATATCTGGCTTAGTTTAACCACCTCTACACTTATATTATCCAGGTTGCGGTGAAACTGTGCCAGTTCGTTGCTGGGGTTTACAAAGGCATCGGCAGTTATAATAAGCATATCGGGCTGGCCCAACGAATGCAGATTTTGGTTTTCGGTTTTACCTACATACTCGGGGTTGCCAAAAGCGGCACCGGTATTAAAAGCAATAAACTCGCGCAGCTCGGCTGTAGGCGATACAAATGAGAACTGGGAGCCATTAAGCGTGCCCTGCATTTGCCGTATGGCTGCTATGTCGGTTACATCCCACACCTGCGTGTTGCCTGCTGCATTGTTCAGCAAAAAATTAGATACACTGCCTGCGCCTACCGATGCAGCACTGCGGAATGGCATAGCATCGCCAGCCATGGTAAGTGCGCGTCTGGCGTGTATTTCGAACCAATCGATATAGCTGGCAGCTGTACCTGATGGGTCGGCTGCAGGGCTAAACGAATAGCTTATGTTGATGGTGGACGAAGAGGCATTGTAATTAGCAGTAAGCAGGCTACCGTACGACGCAGGCGGGTATGTAGATGCCGGTATGCCGCTAAGGGTATGGTTCATTAAAGCCTGGCCATTAACCCGCACCGAAGTGGTAGAACCGTAAGTGGTACTGGCAGAAACTTTAGAGAGGACTTTAACCGGTACCGATGTTACGATGTTGGGTATGCTGAACGAAAAATCTTTGGTGTTTGAAAAGCTGGTCATTTTATCACCCAGCCAGCGTTTGCCGCTACTAAGCAGGTTGTATTCATCGCTTTCGCGGTACAGGTGTTCATCAAACTCGGTAATAGTTTTATTGGGGCTATCGCCGGCTGTAAAAGGCTGTACCCGTTTACCGGTTCCGGCGTCGGGGCTTAAAAAATAAAACGTTTTATCGGTGTACAGGTTTTTTTCGTGTGTGTAGGTTTGGTTGCTGCTGTTGTATTTCCACTGGTCGGGCATTTGGGCATAAAACAACAGGTAGTCGCCATCATCCATACGGTTGTTTCCGTTGTTATCTACCAGCATAGTGGGATTTTCAAGCAAATCATCGGGGCGTGCTACCGAGTTTAGGTCGGGCACCATGCCGCCGCCATTGCCAAAAATGGCCAGGCTGTTCAGGTTAATGCTGGCCGGGTCAAGTTTCATTACATTCTTAATAAAGTTGTAATCTATACGGTACATGCCTTCGGCAGTAACAGCAAGTTTGTAAAAATTGCCGCTGGCAAGTTTAGATACAGAGGCATACGCATTGGCCGAGCGGAGTTGTGGTTTAGGTGTTACCGTAATGCGCAACGTAAACGACTCCAGTTTTTCTATTACACCGGTTGCCGGGTTTTTTCTAAACGGCAATACCATTACGCTGGCAAAAGGTTGGCGGCGTTGCAGGCTAAGGTCGGCTGTAGCTGTGGCGGCATCTTTTATGTAGGGTATGCTGCCATTATCTACCGTGCCAGATATGGTGTACACGGTATTGGTGAGCTGAACAGAAAGTTCTCCGTTTGCGGTTAGTGGTATCAGCTCTGTATATAAAGGCAACAGGCCGTATTGGTCGGCATGGGCTGCTTTGCTAAAGGTAGGCTGTACAATGGTTTTACCATCTATGGTGCTAAACGTTTTGTTTTTGTCCTGCCACTCCAGCCGGCGCTCGTAGCTTTGTGCTACTACTGCCAGGGCAGGCAACATGAACAATACAAACGTTAAGAATTTAGTGTTAGCCGGTTTTTTTTTCATAAAAAAGCAATAAGCCGATTCAATCATTATTTTTGGCACCTTTAAACATATAAAATGCGCAATAAAACGGCGCTAATTGTGTTTTATTTTGCAAAGATTTGAATTTTGAACACGAAACTGAAATATATTGTTTTTGCGGCACTGGTAATTGCGCCTTTTTGTGAAATTTTTTCGCAGGATGTAGAGATGAGCCAGTATTTCTCGGCTCCGCTGCACCTTAACCCGGCCATGGCGGGTGTTTCGTACGGCCCTAGGGCTACCCTTAATTACCGTAACCAATGGAGCGGGATGGGCGATGGATTTAACGGTGGCTATACCACCTACATGGCCGGTGCCGATATGTACATTGAGAAGATAAGGGGTGGTATTGGGTTGCTGTTTGTAGGCGACCAGGTAATGAATAACCTGTACGGCACCTACAAAATAAGCCTGATGTATGCCCAGCAGATAAAATTTAACCGCAAAATGGGTTTGCGGATAGGGGTGCAGGGCACCTACATACATGCCCGTATAAAGTGGAACGAGTTGCTGTGGACCGATATGATAAACCCTTACACCGGGTTTTATAATAACGTAAGCATACGCAACCCCACCAACGAGCCGCCACCGGGGGCTACCAGCACCAATACCGGCGAGTTTGGCGCCGGCCTGTTGTTTTTTACCGAAAAGCTGTACGTAGGCTTTGCTGCCAATAACATGCTGATGCACAAAGAGGCTTTTGCTGCCGGTGTAGATGCCCGTGTGCCCATGCGTTTTGCCTTCCATTTAGGGGCTAACCTGCCGGTAAAGCACCGCAACCAGGCCCGGTACAATATCTGGGTATCGCCCAACGTTTTATTTGTGAACCAGGGTATGGCCTTCCAAACCCAGGGGTCGTTCCTTGCAGGTGTTAGTTTTATGTATTTCGGGCTGGGCTACCGCAACGTAATTTACAATTCCGATGCGGTAATTGGCTATCTGGGGTTCAAAAAGGGTAAATTCCGTATTGGTTACAGCTACGATTACACTATTTCGAAGTTGATGAACAAAACCGGTGGAACCCACGAGTTATCGTTTACGTTTAACTGGACGGGCGATGATAACTCGCTTAACTCCAAGGCCAGCAAAGGGTACATACCATGCCCCGATATACTACGCTAAAGGGGCTTTGGGCATTTTTTTACATGGCTAAACTTGTTAAATACGGCATTAAAAATTAAACGCTGCATTTTTTTTGACTTTGACTTTAAATTATAATTTAGCAACCTTTAAATTCGGAACCCTTTAAAAATTAAATAAACAACAATGAAGTTAAGCAAACTGTATCCGCTTCTTGCTTTGCCGCTACTGATAGCCTCGTGCGGTAAAGAAAAGTCGTCGGTAACCGGATGGAACTACAATGACTCTAAAAACGGAGGATTTGAAGTAGTAAAATACCAGGGGCAGGAAACCGGCCCGGGCCTGGTGTATGTTCAGGGTGGTACCTTTGTAATGGGCAACACCGAGCAGGATGTAATGTTTGAATACCACAACGTTCCACGCCGCGCTACAGTTTCGTCTTACTACATGGATGAAACAGAAATTGCCAACGTACACTACCGCGAGTACCTGTACTGGATGAACCGTGTGTTTGGTACCGATTTTCCGGATGTGGTTAAAAAAGCACTTCCCGATACACTGGTATGGCGCGATGAGCTTGCTTACAACGAACCTTACGTGGAGTATTACTTCCGCCACCCGGCTTACGATTTCTATCCCGTGGTAGGTGTTAACTGGCTACAGGCTAACGACTTTGCTGCATGGCGTACTGACCGTGTAAACGAAAGAATACTGATTAACCAGGGTGTACTTGCCGAAAACCCTTCGCAGGTAGGTAGCGATAACTTCAATACCGAATCGTACCTGGTAGGCCAGTATGAAGGAGCTGCCGGCAAACGTCCTAAAAAAGACCTTAACCCTAACGGTACCGGTACCCGCCACGTGCGTTTGGAAGACGGTATTATGCTACCAGCTTACCGCCTGCCTACCGAGGCTGAGTGGGAGTACGCAGCTTTGGGCCTGATAGGTAACCAACCTGCTACCAGCGAAGAGCGTATTACTGACCGTCGTATCTATCCATGGAATGGTACCTCTACCCGCTACCCTAAATCGGGCCAGTGGCAAGGTGAGTTTCTGGCAAACTTTAAAAGAGGCCGTGGTGATAACATGGGTCTTTCGGGCCGCCTGAACGATAACGCCGACATTACTGCACCTGTTAAATCTTTCTGGCCAAACGATTTTGGTTTGTACAATATGAGCGGTAACGTAAACGAATGGGTACTGGATGTTTACCGTCCAATGACTTCATCTGATGGTAACGATTTCCGCCTGTTCCGTGGTAACCAGTTTAAAACAAAAGTACTGGACGCTGAAGGCAAACCGGTTGAAAAAGACTCATTGGGTAAAATACAATACCGCGACGTTACACAGGAAGAAAGTGCTAACCGCCGTAACTACCGCCGTGGCGACGTAAGAAACTACGTGGACGGTGATGAAGTATCGAACGTAGATTACAAATTCGGTCAGTCATCATTAATTAACGAAGAGTCTCGTGTTTACAAAGGTGGTAGCTGGAAAGACCGTGCTTACTTCCTGTCGCCGGGTACCCGCCGTTACTTAGATCAGGCATTAGCTACTGATGACTTAGGTTTCCGTTGCGCTATGGACCGTGTAGGTTCTCCATCGGGTAAAACCATGAAGAATGGCAAGGGTGGTAACAACTTCCCTAAAGAGAAAGGTAAACGCAAAATGAAAGGATAAGAAAGTTGACAGTTAGCTGTTAATAGTAAATACCAGAAAGTCCTCTGCTTACGCAGGGGACTTTTTATTTTCAGCCCATGCAAATTGAACAGTTATACCATTTATATATTCAATGTACCGGTGTAACCACCGATACGCGTACCATAGGCACCGGTACTATTTTCTTTGCCCTGAAAGGCGAAAAGTTTAACGCCAACCAGTTTGCAGCCGAAGCACTGGATAAAGGAGCTGCCTACGTAGTAATAGATGAACTGGCAAATGAAGATTGGCAAACACAATACGGCAACCGGCTGGTATTGGTAGATGATGTGCTTACTACCTTGCAGCAATTGGCGGGCTACCATCGCAGGCAGCTAAAGTGCCCTGTAATTGCTATTACCGGCAGCAATGGCAAAACCACTACCAAAGAACTGGTAGCTGCTGTGTTGGCTAAAAAATACATAACCTACGCTACCAAAGGCAACCTGAACAACCATATAGGTGTGCCGCTTACATTACTAAGTATAAAAAGCGATGTAGAAATGGCAGTGGTAGAAATGGGCGCCAACCACCAGGGCGAAATAGCCGGTTACTGCCAGTACACCCAACCCGATTATGGTTTAATAACCAATATAGGCAAGGCACATTTAGAAGGTTTTGGCGGACCGGAGGGGGTGCTGAAAGGTAAGACTGAGCTATACCGCGACCTGGCTACAAGAAACGGCAAAGTGTTTTTGAATGCCGATAACGAAAAGCTGGTAAGTAACTGGCAGCCGGCTGATGCTGGCCAGGCAATAACCTACGGAAAAACCGACGGTGTGTTTTGCAAGGGAAGTATTGGCAACAGTACCGAGTTTTTATCGGTGCAGGTAAATGGTGTAAGCATACAAACCAACCTGGTTGGTGACTACAATTTTGAAAATGTGATGAGTGCTGTATGCGTGGGCTTGTATTTTAATGTGCCCTTAGCCGAAATTAAAAACGCTATTGAATACTATACACCTACCAATAACCGGTCGCAGAAAATTACACAGGGCAGCAATACCATTATACTGGATGCTTACAATGCCAACCCCAGTAGTATGGCCGAAGCGCTCAAAAATTTTGAAAAGACCGAGGCGCTGCATAAAGTGGCTATTATAGGGCAGATGATGGAACTGGGCGATTATGCGTATGCCGAGCATGAGAAAATAGTAGCTGCTGTTTCGGGGGCTGCATGGCAAAATACGTTGCGGGTATTTGTAGGCAATGGTTTTAGCATGCTTGCAAACACGGCTACACCTCATGTGCTGTGGTTTGAAACTACCGATGAAGTGAAAGCATGGTTTAAACAACAGGCGTTTGAAAACACGCTTATACTAATAAAAGGCTCGCGGAAGAATGAACTGGAGAAAATACTAAAGGATTGATGAATGAGAACACTGTTCGTCATCTATCAATCCTTTAGGCTTTATATAGTTGGTTGCAACGTAACAAGGCCTGTTCAGGCATCGAACTTATAGCCAATTCCTTTTATGGTTTTGAAGTAATCGTCACCAATTTTTTCGCGCAGTTTGCGGATGTGTACATCAATGGTACGGTCGCCTACAATGGTATCGTTACCCCATACCTTGCTTAATATCTCCTCGCGTTTAAACACACGGCCCGGTTTGCTTACCAGCAGGTTCATTAGTTCAAACTCCTTACGCGGCAGCGATATTTCCTGCCCGCTTTTAATTACTATGTAGCGTTCGCGGTCTATCTCTATATCGCCTACCTGTAGTTTAGATGAGCTTTCGTTGCTCTCTAACCTGCGCAGCAGGGCTTTAATACGGCTGATAAATACACGTGGCTTGATAGGTTTGGTAATGTAGTCATCGGCCCCTACTTCAAAACCGGCTATTTGTGAGTAGTCTTCATCGCGGGCAGTAAGGAAAGTAATGATGGTGTTTTTAAACTCGGGCATGTTACGCAACTCGCGGCAGGTTTCTATACCATCCATCTTGGGCATCATCAGGTCGAGTATTATCAGGTGCGGGTTCATTTTTTTAGCCATCTGTATGGCTTCTACACCATCGCGGGCGGTGTACACCCAAAAACCCTCTTTCTCCAGATTGTATTTCATAAAATCCAGCACATCTGTTTCATCATCTACCAGTAAAACCTTAAAATCGTTTACTTCCATTTTTTCTACTTTGTTTATAGTACAAAAGTACCTCTCCAATGTTAAGCCAACGTTAATACATTTTTAATATAGCTACAGCAATAGGTTGTTAGTGCTGTGGCTATATGTTTCGTACAGGCTGATTTATAATATTTATATTTATGGCTCAACAATTTGCTTACCCATGCGCCCAGTTTACTTTATTTTCATTTATATGTGCCTGCTAACGGGTACTGCTACTGCTCAAAATGTAGCCGATTTAGAAACATTTGAAAAGGCCATAAAGCCCGGCACGCAGCTGATTTATGATGTTACAGAAACCAATGGCAAACGTTATCCGGTAGTGGTTACGTTAACCAGTGTAGGCCCCGATGTGGCTTATGAGTGGAAGGCTACCGGTGCTGAACCCAAAACCGGAACGGTAAGTATGAGCGCCGATGCCGTAGCTAAAGCCGAAGCGTTACATGTTGGATTTACCAGTGGTGATGTAAAAACAGATGCAGAAACCGGACTAATTATAAGCCAGAAAGTGTTTAAAGATGTAGCGACAACCTCTACAGCTAATGTAAAAGTAAAGGGGAAAGACGACACCCCAACTTTACTTAATAACGTAATAGGCGAGTATAACTTTAACCTGAACGGTGCGTTGGTAGCCATACCGGGCTGGGAACTGGAAGGAGGAGTAGAAAATGCCTATACTATACAAGTGCTGGAGTCGGCTAAGTTTCCGCTTATTTTTCAGCTTAATGCAGGCTGGAGGCTACAGCTGGTTGAAGTTAAAGTCCCTTAAATTTCATACGTATTTACTTACCGGCTATGTACACTGCTATACACAAACAGCATTTATGCGTTAATTAGTAGCAGTTATACATCGTTTCTTTTACGTTTATTGTAGTTGAATAAGCCTGCCGATGATTACCCTGCTTAAGGATTTTTATTACTCATTTCCGGTGCAGTTGTTTCTGCTATCGTTTAAACGGCATCAGTTTTTACTTCTTTTCTGGCTGCTGCTGTTTGCCATTGTAGTGGGCAAGTTTGGGGCAGGCATAGGTACCCACTCGGTACTGCTTGACCCTGAATATCTGGACAATGTAGGCTACCTGAGTTTTGCGGTGGTGGGTATTGGTTTTGGCGCCATGTTTATTACCTGGAATGTGGTAATGTACATACTTAACTCGCACCGGTTTCCGTTTATGGCCAGTTTGCAGTATCCGCTGGGTATGTTTATACTGAACAACTCTATTATACCCGGTTCGTTTTTTATTACCTATCTGGTGTCGGTTGTTATTTTCCGTGCCCAGTACGAGTATCAGGATTGGATTCATATAACGCTGGAGGTACTTGGCTTTATTGCCGGTTTTGTACTGGTGCTGCTTATTACAGCCGTGTACTTTAACTTTACCAATAAAAATACCGGCAGTATACTGCAGGAGAACAAAGACCGCATACGCCGGAAAAAAGCCATGCGCCGGGTGCATTTCAGCGACCAGATGGAGCGTGAAGAGCTAAACCGGGTAGAGTATTATATTACCAACAAACTAAATATACGGCATACCCGCACGGTAGATCACTACGATCCAAAGCTACACCAATTGGTATTCCGCCGCCACCATTGGAACGCTTTTATTGCTTTTCTTATCACCATGGCCCTGCTGGTTAGTATGGGTTTTTTTCTGGAGAATCCTTTCTTTCAGTTTCCTATAGCAGCTACGGGCTTTTTATTTGTAAGCCTGCTTATGTCGCTGTTTGGTATGTTTTTGTACTGGACCGGTGGCTGGGGTTCTACGGCTATTATAGCTTTTTTGCTTTTAGCCAACTACCTTACTAAATACGATGTGCTGGGTTTTCAAAGCAGGGCATACGGGCTTAACTATGACGTACCCAAAGCCTCCTATAACCTGAATACATTCCGCGAGTTATCGTCCGATTCGCTGATAGCCAAAGACAAAGAATACTACCTGCCCATACTTGAAAACTGGTTGCGTAAAAACACCGACCCGCGCAACCCCGGCAAGAAACCCAAAATGTATTTTATAAATGTAAGTGGTGGCGGCCTGCGGGCAGCTATGTACAGTACGGTAATGCTGCAATACTGCGATAGCCTGGCTGCGGGCAACCTGTTTGATAAAGCATTTATGATAAGCGGTGCATCGGGTGGTATGTTTGCCACTACGTACCTGCGCGAATTGTTTTTACAGAAAAAGAACGGGCGGCCAATTAAACTAACCGACCCTGTGTGCACCGAAAACATATCGAAAGATATGCTTAACCCCATAGCACTATCTATATTGACCAACGATGTGCTGATACCGTTCCATAAATTTAGCCTGCATGGTAAAAAATACAGTGTGGACCGTGGGTATGTGTTCGAAAAATTCTATTGCAGCAACGTGCAGTTTCCGTTTGAGAAAACAATAGCTGATTACCGGCAGGATGAGTACAGCGCCAAAGTGCCATTGATGGTATATCACACCACGGTAATGAACGATTCGAGGCGATATTTTATTAGCCCTCACCCGGTATCTTTCCTTATGCGTCCGCACGGTAAAAAAGCACTGGATAATAAGCTGGAGATTGATGCTATTGATTTTGGCCGTTTCTTTAAACAGCAGGGCAGCGATAGCCTGCTGGTAACATCAGCCATGCGGATGAACGCAACGTTCCCGTTCTTTTTTCCTAATCCCGTATTGCCCAGCGAGCCCTCTACCTACGTAATGGACGGTGGGGCGTTAGATAACTTTGGTATTGAAACAACCCTTCGGTTCTTAAATACGTTTGGCGACTGGATTGATAAAAACACCAGCGGTGTAGTAATTATACAAATACGCGACTCGGAAAAATTTGAAGAGCCGGCAGCCTCTGAAAGGAAAACAGTGATGGCCCGTATTACCGACCCGCTGGGTACGGTGTACAGCAACATGGAAAACATGCAGGATTTTTTGACCGACTACCGGTTAGATGAAATGAGTGAAGAACTACGCGGCAAGCTACAGTTTGTATTGTTTGAATACACCACCGAGAAGGCCGAGGATAAGGCCGCCATGAGCCTGCACCTTACTACCCGCGATAAAACAGATATTCTGCGCTCGGTTAAGCGACCCAATAACGTAGCAAGTTTCAGAAAACTGGAGCAGCTTTTGGCAGAGTAGGCTACCATATTGCCATTACGCTTCGCACAGCCTGCGGTGGTAGTTTATTTGCCCCAGGTGGTAGCTAAGGTGCATTAGTAAATGAAACATCATTTGCCCGGTGGTTACCGTCTTTTCCTGCATTTTAAGCGGAAACTCCTTTTCAAAGTCGGCATCGTTCAGGCTGGCCAATGTGGTTTTAACTATGCCTGTTACGTTATCTATAGCCGCCAGTATTTCGGCACGGGGTGTGTTTTGGGTGCTAAACTCAAGATCGCGCTGGCGTACATAGCCGGTGTTGCCCAGGGTTGCACCTATAAAGTGGTTCAGGTTGCCCAGCAGGTGCAGGCTAAGGTTGCCGGCGCTGTTGCTAATATGGCCTTTTACCAGCCACATATCGCTTTCTGCTTTATATAAGGTAAGCTCATCTTTAAGTTTAAGTAAGTCGCGCTCGAAAAAGTGAATGAATGTTTGGTTTTGCATAACCGTAAAATGATTTATTACCTAAAAGTAACAGTAAAATGGATAGTTGTGGTACTTCATTATACGCCCGTAAAGTTTATTTTTGGCGCACAAGCAAAACTTCAGCATGGCAATAAAATCGTTAGTTACCGGTGGTGCAGGATTTATAGGCGCGCACGTTACCAATGAGTTGATTAAGATGGGGCACGACGTAGTGGTGTTGGACGACCTTAGTGGTGGGTTTGAAGAAAACGTTAACCCGAAGGCAACATTTGTAAAGGGGTCTATATTGGACAATGCCCTTGTTGAGCAGTTGTTTGCCGAGCATAAATTTGAATATGTGTACCACCTGGCTGCCTATGCTGCCGAGGGCCTTAGCCATTTTATTAAACGCTTTAACTACAACAACAACCTGATAGGTAGTGTAAACCTGATAAACCAGGCTATACTGCACAAGGTAAAGTGTTTTGTATTTACCTCTTCTATAGCTGTGTATGGTGCCGGCAAGCCGCCGTTGCGCGAAGATATGATACCGGTACCCGAAGACCCATACGGCATAGCCAAACTGGCTGTGGAAATGGAGTTGCGCGTATCGCACGAAATGTTCGGGCTTAACTATGTTGTTTTCCGTCCGCATAATGTATATGGCGAGTACCAGAACCTGGGCGACCGCTACCGCAATGTGGTAGGCATATTTATGAACCAGTTGATGCAGGGTAAAGAGCTATCGGTATTCGGCGATGGTATGCAAACCCGTGCCTTTAGTTATATAGGCGATATAGCCCCTAGCATTGCTAACTGCGTAAACATACCGGCCGCTTACAACCAGGTAATTAACGTAGGTGCCGATAAAGATTATACCGTAAAAGAATTGGCACATACCGTTATGGAGGCCATGGGTATAAAAGGCGAACTGCGCTACCTGCCGGCCCGTAACGAGGTAATGCACGCTTACAGCGACCACTCTAAAGCAAAGCAACTGTTTGGCGATACCGCTAATACCACTCTGTTGGAAGGCTTGCAAAAAATGGAAGCATGGGCTAAGAAAACCGGTATTAAAAAAAGCTCGAAGTTTGAGAATATAGAGATTACTGAAAAGCTGCCTACGTTCTGGTTAGAAGATTGATAAACGGGAGTGTACTTGCGAGGAGGCTTTGCGGCGAAGCAATCTCCCTCTTCTTTGGAGTTAAGTTGTAGTAAGATTGCTTCGTCACGCCCAAAGCGGCGCTCCTCGCAATGACGGCTTAGTAGATATAAGAACATAACCTTGAAAAAAGTACTTTACATAGCTATGCACCGCCGCGACCGTTCGCCGTCGCAGCGTTTTCGTTTTGAGCAATACCTGGAGTACCTGAAACAACATGGTTACGATTACGATTTCTCGTTTCTTATTACCCCCGAAGACGATAAGGTGTTTTACTCGCCGGGCAACCTGCTTAGCAAGGGGCTTATTTTTTTAAAGTGCTTTACCAAACGCCTGGGCGATGTGTTAAGCGCCAACAAGTACGACATTATTTTTATTCAGCGCGAAGCGTTTATGACCGGCACTACTTTTTTCGAAAAGCAGTTTGCCCGCAGCAAAGCCAAAGTAATTTTCGATTATGACGATTCTATCTGGATGCAGAATGTATCGGAGGCTAACAAGAAGTTTAGCTTTTTGAAAGATGCTTCTAAAACAGCATCCATTATTGGGCTGAGCGACATGATATTTGCCGGTAACCAGTACCTGGCCGATTATGCCAAACCATACAATAGTAATATCCGCATAGTACCCACTACTATAGATACCGATGAGTACCAGCGCATACTACAACCTAACGACGGTAAAGTATGCATAGGCTGGAGCGGTAGCATTACCACCATACAGCACTTTAAGTTTGCTGTACCGGCCCTGCTTAAAGTAAAAGCAAAGTACCGCGACCGCATTAAGATTAAAGTAATAGGCGATGCCAACTATAAGAATGATGAACTGGATGTGATAAGCCTTAACTGGAACAAACAGGACGAGTTGCGCGAGTTGTCTTCTTTCGATATAGGTATTATGCCACTGCCCGATGATGAGTGGGCCAAGGGTAAATGCGGCCTGAAAGGCCTGCAATACATGGCGCTGGAGATACCTACTATTATGTCGCCGGTGGGGGTAAACAGCCAGATAATACAAAGCGGTGTAAATGGCTACCTGGCTACAACCGATGAGGAGTATGTAAATGCCATATCTACCCTAATAGATAACGAACTGCTGCGTAAACAAATGGGTGCCGAAGGCCGCCGCACCGTAGTAGAAAAATACTCGGTAAAGGCATGGCAGCCATTGTACCTGCAATACTATAATGAGCTGCTGGGTATTAAATAGCCGCAATAACATTACAGCATAAAAAAGCCCGCTTGCCTTTGGCAAGCGGGCTTTTGCTTTATAAGCGGTACGCCTATACTACCTTATTGGCGCAGCAGCTGGCTGCATGCGCCTCTGGTTTAGCCTTAAAGGTAAAGCCCATAGACATAATATAGCCCATAGCCTCGCTAAGCGCTGTATTGGAGCCAAAGCGCGGATTAGTATTTATATCGGCGTGTACCTCCAGCTCGGTGTTGTACCGGTCGAACAGGTCGCACAGGTGATAGGCTATTTCTATAGAGCGCGAAACTTCAATTAACAGCCGTTCTTTCAGGCTCATTTTGTTGGTGGTGCGGTCGTTATTAATAAACATAAACCCGCCGCGGCCTTTTCGCAACAGCACTATCACCGTTGCAAACTCGGTTTCGCGGCCTCTTACCTGCGAGTCGGTACCTATGCAAACCTTTATCTGGTTGCCTAGTTCGCGCTCCTGTATAAGGGCATTTTCTACCGCCGCACTAATGGGCAGTTCAATTCTGGTTCCGTCTAACTTACGCCATTTTGAGGTGAGTACTGATTCCATACACTTTATTGTTTTTGGTTTACTAAATGTAACTACATGTAATAACAAAAAGTTATTTCTGCCAGCCCATTTACCAACAGGTCCGGCAAGTATGGCTCATACCCATATTGTATTCGTAAAAATACCATACAAATAAGCGGTGCTATCCACATGTATGGGTAGTCTTTTACATTTTGTTGGCAATGGGTTTAAACCTTTTTAACCAATTATAGTCATACCCCCATAACCAATGCCTGATACCGAAAGCAAACAAATTACAGAAACTGAACACTGCTAACAGGCACAGTAAGGGCAGTTTCTCAACCCAAAATAAAATAACAATGAAAGCAAGAATGATGCAACTATTAAGCGTGGCAATACTGTTTGCTGTTATATCGCTTAGCTCGTGTAAAAAAGAGGCAACCGATACTACCGACCTGAGCCCTGCCAGTAACATGGCCCTGGCCGATGAATCGTACAACGATGTAAACAACATAGCCGATGAGGCCGCCACTACCGGCAGTGTAAGCTATAAAACCGACGATGCCAACAGCCTGCTGGCCGGCTGCGCTACCGTAACCCGCGATACTACCAGCACACCCCGGGTTACCACTATAGATTTTGGTACCGGCTGCACCGGTGCCGATGGGAAAACACGCAAAGGCCGCATAATTGTAACCCACGATGGCCCGTACCGCAACTCCGGCACTACTATTACTGTAACCTTTGATAACTACTTTGTAAACGATAACCAGGTAACCGGTACCAAAACCATACATAACGATGGATTGAATAATGCCGGGCATACCTCGTTCAGCGTGAGTGTAAACGGGCAGGTACTACTGGCTAACGGGGCAGGTACTATCACATGGACCTCGGAGCGTACCCGTGAGTGGATTGCCGGCGAAAGCACCCCTAACCGCGATGATGACCAGTACGCAATTACCGGTTCGGCTACCGGCACTGCTGCCAATGGCGACCAGTTTTCGGCTACTATTAACCAGGCGCTGATACGCAACCTGGCACCCGGCTGCCGCAGGCATTTTGTAAGCGGTGTAGCTACTATGGAACGCACCAACCGCCCTACCCGTGTAATAGATTATGGCAACGGCAACTGCGATGACCAGGCTACTGTAACTGTAAACGGCGTAGTACATACTATTACCTTGCACTAGCAGTAACTGATGTACCTAAAAAAAGCGGGCTTCTGATTCAGAAGCCCGCTTTTAGTTTGTTGCAGTACTACGCCTGCGCTATATTAATGTTTAAAGTGCCTTACACCGGTAACTACCATAGCCTGGTTGTTGGCATTGGCAGCGTCTATACTATCCTGATCTTTTATACTACCACCGGGTTGAGAGATGGCAGTAATACCGGCTTCGTTCGATATCTGTACGCAGTCGGGGAAAGGGAAGAAGGCATCGCTGGCCATAACGGCACCGGTTAAGTCAAAGCCAAACTCTTTCGCTTTACGAATAGCGTTTTGCAGCGCATCTACGCGGCTGGTTTGTCCGCAGTTGCTACCAATAAGCTGTTTGTTTTTTACCAGTGCAATGCCGTTGCTCTTCAGGTGCTTAACAGCTATTACGGCAAAGGTAAGGTCGTCTATCTCGGCATCGGTAGGTGCTTTGGTGGTAACCACTTTAAACTCGGCTTTGCCTTCGGCGCGGTTATCTACATCTTGTGCAAGTACGCCATTCAGCAGGCTCTTAAATTGAGTTGTCTGCTCGGCTTTGGCTTTCTGTTTAATAAGTATGCGGTTCTTTTTCGATTTCAATACCGCCAGTGCATCGTCATCGTAACCCGGTGCAGTAAGCACTTCGAAGAACAACGAGTTTAGCTCGTTGGCAGTAGCTAAATCTATAACACGGTTGGCAGCTATTACACCACCAAAGGCCGAGGTAGTATCGCAGGCAAAAGCGGCCTTGTAAGCTTCGGCAATTGTAGGGCGCGAGGCCAGTCCGCAGCTATTAGTATGCTTGATAATAGCAACAGTAGGCTCGGTAAATTCGGCTACCAGGTTTACGGATGCTTCTACATCTACCAGGTTGTTATACGATAGTTCTTTACCGTTCAGTATTTCGAATATCTCATCTAAGTTACCATAGAAGATACCGCGTTGGTGCGGGTTTTCGCCGTAGCGAAGCACCTTGGCGTTCAGCTCGCTCTTTTTAAATACCTCGTAGTTATACTCCTGATTAAAGTAGTTGAATATAAGCGTATCGTAGTGCGATGAGGTCATAAACGCTTTGGCAGCAAAGCGTTTGCGGTCGTCCAGATCGCTTTCGCCGTTTTTCTCCTGCAATAAAGCCAATAGCGATTCGTAATCGTTACGGGTAGAAACGATAATAGTATCGTTAAAGTTTTTGGCCGCTGCACGTATCAGCGATATGCCGCCTATGTCTATCTTCTCTATTATATCTTCTTCGCCTTTGCCGGCTTTTACGGTTTCTTCAAACGGGTACAGGTCAACAATTACCAGGTCTATCTCGGGTATTTCGTATTGTGCCATTTCTTTCTGGTCGCCGGCATTATCGCGGCGGCCCAGTATACCACCAAACACTTTGGGGTGCAGGGTTTTAACACGGCCACCTAATATAGAGGGGTAGGAGGTAAGGTCTTCTACAGCGGTTACTTTAACGCCCAGGCCCTCTATAAAGCTTTGGGTGCCGCCAGTGCTGTAAATTTTTACGCCCAGCTTGTCCAGCTCTTTTACAATAAGGTCCAGCTTATCCTTATAAAAAACCGAAATGAGGGCAGATTTTATCTTTTTGCGCATAGGGTAGGGATTTTAGAATGCGCGCGAATGTATACCCAAATCCGGACTTTAAACCGGCTATACCGGCTTTTTAAATAACAGGTTTTCCACCCTTTGAGCGGTTAGGCCGGGTACGGTCCGCCAAAGTGGTAGAATACAGCTATTGCTAATGGAAGGTTACAGGTATCTGAAACTATTATCCGAATCACCATTAATGGATTAGCAGGATAACAGCTAATACAATTGCATTTAATCTTGCTAATCCTAAAATCCTGAAAATTGAGATTCAGACAGCTAACTCAGCGCCGCAGGCGCGGTATTTAGTATCTCCTCAATTGCCTTCACCTGCTCTGGTGAAAGTTCATTTGCCAGTTGCTGGGTAATAGTGGTGTTGCCAATGGTGATATGGACAGGTGGGGGTATTTTGCCTGAAATTTTATGAAAGGCGTTGATGTAGTATTGGGCGGCCAGTATGTTGCGGTGGTGCAGGGCATCGTACAGCATCATATCCAGCAGGGTGGTGGCGGCGTAGGTATACCGGGCCATAAAATCCTCGGCATTGCTGCATGGTGCGTTCAGGTGTTTGGCTACCGTTTGCCGGCTAATACCTGTTTGCATGGCCACCTGCTGGTGGCTGGGCATGGCCTTGTACTTTAGTACATGCTGCTGTACGGCACTGTAAATTTTATACCGGTTGTTTTCTTCTACCTGCTGGTTGGTGGCCTGCCCGGTAAGTTGGTGTACAATATTGCGCAACAGGGTTTGCTTTCCGTCGAGCACCTGCAGCCATTCGGTTGCAATTTTATGCAGGGTGTCTTTTTCGTTAGGTTTAAGAAAAACCAATACGTCGCCGTTTTCGTCGGCACCGCTTAGTATGGTTTTAAAACGTTTGCGGGTAGCAGGGCTAAGGTTGTGGCTTTTTAACGGGGGCAGTAGGTTTTCTGTCATGGTGGTTTGGGGTTTTAAGTGAGGGGAGAATACATGCGGCTGAGGTATGTAACCAGGAAGCGTGGGGATACTGATGGATGGCTGGTTCCTGATAGAGAGTTTTTGGCTCACCCGCCGACGGGCGACAGTATGCCTGCGGCACAGGGTTAACAGCCTAAAAAATGTATTAAAGTGTTGCTGAGAAAGCCGGTAGTGTTGCTGCTTAAGAATAGCAGCCGGTTTATTGCACTGCAAATATACGGAAATAGATTGATATTTTAATATTACAATTACATGTTATGTTTTGAGGTGTGGGGTGGGTTAACACCAAAAAAATGTAATAAGCTGCAAATGAGTGGTTTGGTAAGGGGGTGGGTTAACACATTTAAAGCAAACGGCCCATACCAGTGGGGTATGGGCCGTTTAATACTATGCTGCACTACTATAAAACAAAACAGGCAGGGCGTATGCCCTGCCTGTTGTAGTTACCGGTGAACCGATTGGTTATTTGGTAACGGTTATTTTAAGCGTGCTTAGTTGTTTATTGCGGATTACCTGTACGCTGTACACACCGGCAGGTAGTTCGGCATTCACATTTACAATTTGTGTGTTGGCTTTGGTGCTGTACACCACTTTACCTACCACATCGCTGATAGCTATTTCTCTATCGGCGGCATTTGCAAATTCAAGTGCAAAACGGCCGTTGTTAGGGTTAGGGTATAGTTTAATACCAGCCTCGGCATTAATAGCACCTATACTTAAACCGGTAATGTTTACCACATTGCTGGTATCGCTGCAACCATTGGCATCGGTTACTACTACCGAGTAGTTACCATTGGCAGTAGCTGTATAGCTTTGGGTAGTACCGTTGTTTATAACTGCACCATCCTGTAACCACTGGTAGCTGGTAAAGCTTTCGGTGGTTAGTACATTGCCTGTGTTAGAAGCAGTAGGCTGTGGCAGTGCGTTTACTGTAAGTACCAGGGTAATAACGCTATCGCAACCGTTGGCATTTACCAGGGTATCGGTATAGCTACCGGCAGCAACCTGATCTACACCATTGAATAAATACGATTCGCCCTGGCACATAGTGTGGCTAAACTGCGATGAAGTATGCTCCAGTACAGTAACGGTATAAGCAGCCGTGTTAGAGCAGTTGTTGGCATCGGTTACAGTTACGTTGTAAGTAGTAGTAGCAGCAGGTGTAACAGTTACCTGGTCGCTGGTACCAAGGCCATTATCCCAGCTATAGTCAGTACCACCGGTAGCAGTAAGGTCAGCTGATGTACCCTCGCAAACCGAAGCTGTACCTGTAATAGCAGCAACCGGCAGGGTATTAACCGTAACGGTTTGTTCTGCCGAAGCCGAACAGTTGTTGGCATCGGTTACTACTACGCTGTAAATAGTATTGCCTGTTGGTGTAACAGTTACCGCATCGTTGGTACCCAGGCCATCGCTCCAGCTGTAGCTGTTGCCGCCTGCGGCAGTAAGTGTGGTAGAGCCACCTTCGCATATAGTAGCAGTGCCGCTTATGCTGGCAGTAGGTAGTGCATTTATACTAACCGATTGCTGTGCTGTAGCAGTACAGCCGTTGGCGCCTGTTACAGTTACAGTATATACTGTAGTAGATGTAGGCGATACGCTTACAGTAGCGTTGCTGCCAAGGCTATTGCTCCAGTCGTAGCTGGTACCTGTACCGGCAGTTAAATCAGTTGAAGAACCTTCGCATACTACAGAGGCACCGGTAATAGAAGCTGTAGGAACGCTATTTACAGATACCTGCTGCTGTGCAGTAGCAGTACAGCCGTTGGCATCGGTTACAGTTACGCTGTAGGTAGTAACCGAAGAAGGTGATACAGTTACCTGGCTGTTGCCACCCAGGCCATTGCTCCAGCTATAGCTGGTACCACCACCTGCTGTTAAGGTAGTAGAGCTACCCTGGCAAATAGTAGAACCGCCAGTAACAACTGCATTAGGCAGGTTGTTTACAGTTACAGTTACGCTTGAAGAAGATGATGTTTCGCAGGCATTTTGTGCCGCTACCGAAACAGTACCATCGCCACTGCAAAGTACAGTAATAGTGTTAGAACCTGCACCGCTGCTGATAGATAAACCACCGGTAACGCTCCATACAAACGATGTTGCGTTAGGGTCGTTAGCTACAGTATAAGTAGCAGTACTGCCAAGACAGGCAGCTGTAGGCGAAGCCGTAAAAGCAGGTTGTGCCGGGGCATTGTAAATCCATGTAATAACAACCTGGCCATTGCCCGTGTTAGTACCAGCCGACTGTACGCCATTTGATACTCCACCTATGTAGCTGCTACCGCCGCCGCCGCCACCGCCGGCGCCTTTATCGTTACCCGAGCAACCTGTAGTACCGGCAGAACCGCCACCACCGCCGCCGCCGCCAAGGTAGCCACCGCCACCGCCGCCGCCGCCGGGAATACTTTGTGCATTAAAACAGCAGCAGCTTTGGCCGTTACCGCCGTTACCGCCTTGTCCGCTTGCAGCAGCTGTACCTGGTTGACCCAGGAAGCCGCTACAACCTATACCGGCAGTACCCGCAGCACCTTGTACGCTGCCAAAGTTACCACCACCACCACCACCAGCTACGCCATTACTGGTTGGTGCATCGGTACCAATGGCACCAACACCGCTACCGCCAGCACCACCATTACCACCGGTAACAACAGATAGCTCGCAACCGGCACGGCCACCGCCGCCGCCGCCGCCAGCTACTATTACGCGGTTACTTTCGGCTGTGCCGCCAACGCGTACATCAGATGAACCACCGCCACCACCGGCGTTTTGGCTACCACCGTTGCCACCACCGTTGAAACCACCGGTAGGTGTAGCGCCCTGGCCACCAACAACAACGTTTAATACATCACCGGGGCTAACAGTAAGGTCACCCTCGGCAAATCCACCAAGGCCGCCCGCACCACCTGCAGCGGAGTTAGCGCCAACAGCGCCACTACCACCCTGTGCACCATAGGCAGCAACGTGTACTTGTGTTACGCCACAGGGCACTGTAAATGTTTGTAAACCACCTGTAAAACTGTAGGTGGTACTTTGCTGTGCCGATGCCAGATTGAACAGGCCGAGGCAACACGCATAAAAAAGTAATTTTTTTCTCATAGTCTAAGGTTTATGTGAATTAGGTTTGTCAAAAATAATCAATACTACGGGTAAACGAATTTTTTTATAGTCTAATAGTTCACACCATGCATTATAATTTCAACAATATGTGTAGCATAATACACATTAGCCTCATTCACAGGAATATCTCCACACCTATAATTGCTTTATGAAACATCAAACCAATATATGCAATAATGATTTTTATCATATTTAAAGCACAGATGGTTACTAAATTGGTTTATCAAAATATTATCAACAAGTTGAACTAACCTTTTTTGCTACAAAAAGCCCAATTGACTTTAGTTGTGCAAATCATGGGCTTCTTGGTATGTAGTTTTGCAATTACCATTTTACGATTAAACTTGTAGCACGTAAAACCTGTACCATGCAGTTGGATGAAGAACTTTACCGCTCGCTACATGAAGACCTGGATGTTTGCCGCGATTTTATACGGCAGATAGCCAGTGGCATGATAAAAGGCGATGTAAGCAAGTACCCCATATTTGTGGCCTTGCGTGGCGAAAGCGATATAGACCTGGGGTTGCCTATTATAGGCCGCAACGATTTTGACATCAGCTGGAATTTCAACGCCTCGCATCTGGAAGAGTTTGTAGCCAAAGGTGTGGTAGCCCGCGATAAGGCACAGGAGTTTATACAAGCCTATAAAAACCCGGCCGAGTTTATGTGTGTGTTTGTAGCTGAAGAAACTTCGGGCAGCTTTGTGTTTATGCCCTACTTTAAAGACCGCGCCAGTCTTAACTAAAGCTACAATTAACCATTAAGAACTTTAAGAGGCATTAAGAATAACGTATAGAAATCATACGCTGTGTTACTACACCCACTATGCTCACCACTATTGCAATGGCTAACGGGCAAAATCAATTAAGCAACATGGGGGCCACCAGTTTAAACGCGGGTATCTTTACCTCAAACTCTTTACGCAAGGGTTTATTCTCAAAAATGTAAATGCCTTCCATTTTGCCTATGCCGGTGGCCAGGTTGCAACCGCTTACATACTGAAACGAATCGCCGGGGTACAGCACAGGCTGGCGGCCTACCACGCCTTCGCCATCTACCAGGCGTACACCCAGGGTAGAGTCCGATATCTTCCACTTACGGCGTAGTAGCTGCACCGTAAAATTATTGTGGTTAAATATGGTAATATGGTAGTTAAAGAAGAATTCATTTCTCAGTATGTCGGAATGTTCCGGCTGAAAAATAGTTTCTACCTGTACCTCTATGCCCGATGTTATTAATGTTTCCATACGCCCCTTGTTATCGCTACATGAAAGTAATGGCTCTTTTTAAAAAAGCAAAGGCCACACAGCAATTAACAATTTAATACTGTATGGCCTTTGGTTAATACTATTTACCCTGTTAGTGCACGTGCACGGTTTGCGGTTTCAGAAAGTTAGTAATGTGGTTTTTAACCCGCATGTAAGCGGTGTCAAAATCGTGGTTTACTACCACCTTGTCAAACTTATCGGCATAGCCCAGTTCTTCCTCGCTACGCTTAATACGGGCTTTCAGGCTTTTGTCGTTTTCGGTACCACGCCCTTTAAGCCTGTTCACCAGCGACTCTTTAGACGGAGGGGCAATAAAAATAGTCAGGCAGTCATCGCCATATTGCTTTTTAAGGTTAAGGGCCCCTTTCACGTCTATATCAAACAGTACCACCTTGCGTTGGTTCCATATCTTCTCTACCTCTGCTTTCAGCGTGCCGTAAAATTTGCCGGGGTACACCTCTTCATACTCTACAAACTCGCCGGCAGCTACGCGGCGTTTAAACTCATCTACCGATACAAAGTGGTAGTGGTCGCCATCGTGCTCGCCGCTGCGTTTTTCGCGGGTAGTGCACGAGGTTGAAAATGACAGATTAGGGTGGTGCTGTAGCACTTTACGTACTATGGTAGATTTTCCCGCTCCGCTGGGGGCTGTAATTACCACCAGCTTGCGGGGTGGTATCAGTACTCTGGTAAATGAATGTCCGCTCATTGTATTATTGTATTGTCTTAATTCTCTTATGTAGTAGAAATTGTATTCTGTATTCAAGTCCCCTTCAGGGGATTTAGGGGTTATAGAATATTATTGGTCTGCTCTTTTATCTTCTCCAGTTCGTCCTTCATGTTCACTACTATCTTCTGCATGGTAGCATCGTTGGCTTTAGAGCCTACAGTGTTTATTTCGCGGCCCAGCTCCTGCGCTATAAAATTTAGCTTACGGCCCTTTAGTTCTTCCTTATCAGTCAGGCAGTTTCTAAAATACTCGCAGTGCGATTTTAAACGCGTCAACTCTTCGGTTATATCCAGTTTCTCTATGTAGTAAATAACCTCCTGCTCAAACCGGTTAGCATCAATTTTATCCTTTGGTATAAAATTCTCCAGGTTGTTTTTCAGTCTTTCCCGTATTTCAACTACCCGGCGTTTATCCTCATTCTGTAGCTCGCCCGATAGCTTTTCTATATTACCTATACGCAGGGTAAGCTCGGTCAGCAGCGATTTACCTTCATTAATCCTGAACGACTCTACCTCGGCAATTGCTTTAGATAGTATTTCTTCTATCCGCTTCAGTTCGTCCTCGCTGGCCTCTTCATGGCTCTCGCCAATTACGTCGGGCATTTTCATAATGGTAGGCAGCAGGTTATCGGTGCTGGCGCCCACTTCGTTGGCTATGGCCCTGAACTCTTCAAAGTACGATTTAATCAACTCCTTATTAAGCGATAACTCGCTGGCGGCAGTGTTGTTTTCCAGTGTAATGTAAATATCTACTTTGCCGCGTTGCAGGGTGCTATTGGCTTTGTTGCGCAAGGCGTATTCGTACTCGCGGTATTTGCTGGGCAGCTTTATGCTAAGGTCAAGGCCCTTCTGGCTGTTGAGCGATTTAATCTCAACATTTACGGTGCGTTCGTCTATTTGGCCGCTGGCTTTACCAAAGCCCGTCATCGATTTTAGCATGGGGCGAAGTTAACAGACAATAGACAATAGGCAATAGGGAAACCTACTCCATTATCATATCATCGCTATCGGGTTCTTTATCGGGTCGGTTAAACATTTTTACCCCACCTGCAAACGATACCAGGTACACCCCGCTGAAAATTAATACCGCCGAAAGTACCTTCTCGAATGTAATCACATCTTTACCCAGCGATATAGAAATAATAGTGGCAATAGCCGGTTGCAGGTAAATATACGCCCCTACCACACTGCTGTGCACCTCGCGCAGGGCCAGCATGTTAAGCAGGTAGGCTAAAAAGGTGGTACACACTACCACAAAGGCGGTAGCTGCCCAGGTTTGCGCCGTAAAAGTATGCCACTGCACCTCGCCCAGTTGCTGGTAGCCAAACAGCGTAACCGGTATAAGCCCGAACAGGAAAACCCATTTGATAACCGTTAGCGGATGGTACTTTTTCATGAGCGGGCGCACCATTACCAGGTATATGGCATACGAGGTGGCATTTACCAGTATAAACAAATCGCCCAGCAGGGTGTCGCTGCTAAAGTTAAACCCTTTGCCGGCCAGTATTACCAGCGCACCGCTAAGCCCTATAACCAGGCCTGTAATTTTTTGCCAGATAGCTTTTTCGTGCGATAGAAAGAAAGAGATAACAAACACCAGTATGGGTGTCATTATCATTATGAGCGCGGCATTGATGGGGGTGGTTATACTCAGCCCCTTAAAAAACATCTCCTGGTTTATTACCACACCAAACATACCACAGGCCATCAGCAACAGAAAATCCTTTTTCTCTACTTTCTCTTTCAGCCAAAACCAGTGTAGTATAAAGAACAAAGTGGTGGTAATACTTACCCGTATAAGTATAAAACCAAAGGGCTTTATAAACTCGGGCATTACCATTTTGGTAACCGTAAAACCAGCCCCATAAAACAAATTGACTATTAAAAGAAATAAATGCGCCCGTACCGACCTGTTCATTGCGCGGCAAAGATGCTAATGTTTTCAGAACAAGTACACATTTACAAGCAACCGGTTGTTTATTTTTATCGTTATGTATATAAGAATAAAAAATACTGCCGGGCAGTGCAAAACACTGTATCCTGCAATTTTTAGGCGTAAATTTACAACTGGCTGCAAAAGTTGCGTTGTTATTTTGTGGTAATAAAATTATACCGTATGAAACGTTTACTACTCCCCGCATGTATGTTAGCTGCTATGCTGGCAAATGCTACAGGCAATTTTTCGATGATAGAAATAAACCCCCTGCAGGGCGCCGAGCAGTATTGGTGGAGCGATAGCAGTAAGCGGGTGTACGGAGGCGGTGAGCTAAGCAACATTACCCAGCTAAACGGCAAACTGTTTTTTACCGGGCAGGACGCCGAAAATAATGAAGAGCTTTGGGTAAGTGACGGCACCGCTGCAGGTACTGTGATGGTAAAGGATATTAACCCCAACGGCCCGGCTATGATGGGCAACATTGTAACTATGGGCAACCGCATGTTGTTTATGGCTGCCGATAACAACGATTATGATTTTGACCTGTGGGTGAGTGATGGTACCCCTGCCGGTACCACCAAAGTAGCCGAGCTTAACCAGGGTTGGAACGATGCCCTTACAGGCCAGCGTGCAGCTGTGGTAGGCAATAAACTGCTTTTTTGCACCAACACCGCACTAATGACTACCGATGGCACCCCATCGGGTACCAATACGCTGCTGGCCATACAACAATACAACCCGGCACAAGGCTACTGCGAGCTAAACGGCCGCGCTTATTTTATGCTGCCTAACGCACAGGGCAAACCAGAAATATGGATGACCGACGGTACCGCCGGCGGCACGCAGGTAGCGGTTGACCTAAGCACCACCACCGAGGCTATACAGTATGTTACACAAATGCAATCGTACAATGGTAAGATATACATTATAGGCGCAGCATCGGGGCAGGGTAATGAGTTGTACACTTTTAACGGTGCGGTTAACGGCCCGGTAAACAAGGTAGTGCTTACCAACGTAGGCAACTCGTACCCCGAGGCACTTACGGTTTACAATAATCAGTTGTTTTTCCGCGCTGCTAACGAAACCGGCAACAACATTTACCGCTTAACACCGGCCGATGTGGAGCCGCAAATTATACCTACACCGGGTATTATTTATTTTCAGGGTGGCCCATCGTTTGCCAATGGCAATATGTATGTAATAGGCGATGACCAAAGCAGTCTGCACTGGGTACAGCTTAACGACCTTAGTTTCCACACGCTTAAACTAACCGGCTATGTGCTGCCTAACTACTGGTTTAGTACGGCCAACATACTAACCGGTGATGCGGGCAAAATTTTCTTTGCCGCTTATGATAGCATTACCCGCCGCCAGGTATTTGTAGAGAGCGATGGCACACCACTGGGTACTATAGTAACCCTGCCACAGGGTGCCAATACCGAACACCCTTTTAATATGCTGATAAGCTGCGGCAGCGCCGATATATTCGATTTTCAGATATGGGGCGACAAAGTGGTAATACCAGCTAATTTTAATAATGCCGGCCGCGAACTTTGGTTTTACGAACCACAAAAAACCAGCACCGGTATTAAAGAAACCCTGGCCCGCACCAATGTAGCCGTGTTTCCTAACCCGGCCAGCAGCCAGCTTAACTTCCGTATAGATGGAGCAGGCTACTGTGAAACCGATGTAACCGTTACAACTGTAGATGGTAAAATAATGTTACAGAAGAAAGTAGTTGGCGAAACAGAATCGGTAGATGTATCGGGCCTTGCGGCAGGCAACTACTGTATTACTTTTACCAGTGCACAGAAAGCACCTGCTGTAAAGAAATTTGTAATAGCTAAGTAATCTATACCTTAACTCTAATAGTAAAAAGCGATGAACAAGAAGCAAAATAAGGCTACCCCTGTTCATCGCTTTTCTAATGCAGGGCAGGTACACTTTAAGTTTGTAACCATTACCGAAGCAAGTTTTGAGGTACCCGATGTAGAACACCGCCACGGCTACTGGACTGTTTTTGTTTTTCTGGAGGGTAAGGGCCGCCATGTTATCGACTTTAAAGAAGTACCCATAAAACCCGGCAGTATACATATGGTATTGCCTGGGCAGATACATGCCCTGCATGGCGGCAAAAATTTTCTGGCCTATGCCCTGATGTTTACCGAAGAATTTTTTTTAATGCGCGATGAAACCATAAAACTACTGATGCGCCTGTTTGGTTTTATGGATGCCGGCGAAGCGGCAGCCTTTACTATTACCAAAGAAGAAAAAGACTTTTTTACCAGCCTGCTAACGCTGATAAAGCAGGAATATAATAGCCAGAACGCTAACAAAGGCGCGGTATTGCTCGATCTGCTTTCGGTGTTTATTACCAAATGTATAAGTGCGCTACAGTTGCCGCAGTTAAACCACCAGGCCGATAACTCGCTGGATTATATACGCCTGCGCAACGAGGTAGAGCATAACTTTCACACCATACATACCGTAGCCGGCTACGCCGAAAGATTAGGACTTTCTGCCAAACAATTAAATGAGATATGCCGCCAGAACACCGGCAACACTGCACTTGATTTTATACACGCCCGTATAGTAATAGAGGCCAAGCGCCTGCTCAAGTACAGCGATAAACCCATTAAGCAGATTGCCTACGAACTTAACTTTACCGATGCCGCCCACTTTACCAATTTTTTCCGCCAGCGTACCGGCATTACACCCGCAGGGTTTAAAATCAGCTAAAACAACAGTTAGTACCAATAAAAAAATGCCACCGGTAACCGGTGGCATTTTTTTATTTACGGCCAACAATAGTTATTTGGTGGCCGGCATAGCCGTAGCTTTGTTTTGTATGGCGCGGGCGCGTTTTACTTTTTTCTTTTGGGCTTCTTCTTCGGCAGCCTGTAACTGCTGCTGCTCTTCGGCAGTAAGCTGCTTAATTACCTTAAACTCTGTTCTTCTGTTTTTAGCACGGCCATCGGGGTTGTCGGTTCCCGGTGGGTTCTCGTTCAGCTCCAGCGGCTGGCTTTCGCCATAGGCTTTGCTTTCCAGCCTGTATTGTGATATCTGTTTGCTAAGCAGGTATTTCATTACCGCATCGCTACGGCGCTGGGCCAGTTTCAGGTTGTATTCATCGGTACCTTTGCTATCGGTATGCGAACCTACTTCTACCACATATAGTGGGTTTTCATTCATAAAATTCACTACAGTAGCAAGTGTATCCGGGGCATCTTTTTTCAAGTGGTCTACATTAAACTCCCAATACACTATACCCAACCGCTCGCCCACACGGCTCTTGGCGCCCGGTATCTGTTTCATGTTAAAGTTAACGGTTACCGTATCGCTGCTGCGTTTACCCATGGTAGAAACAGTAGCTGTTACATCTTCGTAATATTTGTTGCGTGCTACCAGTTTGTATTTCTGGTCGTGTTTCAGGTCGAACAGATAGGTGCCTTCGGCAGCGTAGAAAGATTTTAATTCATTACCGCTTACTTCATCATACAGCGTTATCACGCCATTAGGTATTGCTTTGTTGCTGTCGGTATCGGTTTGTGTACCGGTTACAGCCAGGTAAATTTTATTTAGCTCTACCTGGTAAATATCATCGCTTACAGCGGTGCTCTTTTGGCTGTAAAAACCACCGGGGCGGTTACTTACCATAAAGCCAACCGATGCCTGGTCGTTCCACATAAAGTACATATCGTCCAGACTTGAGTTAACCGGCAGGCCCAGGTTCTCCGGCGCCCCCCACTCACCATCTTTCAGCACCGATTTAAATACATCGGTAGCACCGATATTTACATGGCCATTAGAGCTGAAATAAAGTGTTTGGTTTTTAGCGTCGTAAAAAGGTGTCATCTCATCGCCGGTAGTGTTGATAGACCCACCAATTGGCTGTGGCTTACCCAGTGTACCATCGCTGTTTAATTTAGCATAGTAAATATCCATGCCCTTGCCGCTACGGTCCGATGCAAAGTAAAGCACATCTTCGCCGGCAGGGTTTTTACCCAACGATGGATGCGTAGTGGTAAAGCCTTCGGCATTCACATTTTTAATTTCCTCGCCGGCTGCCCAGCCATCGGCACCAAAAGTACCACGGTAAATTTTACAGCGCATACGCTGTACATCATCCTGTAAACATTGTGTGTAATACATGGTTTTGCCATCTTCGGTAAAGGCGGCATTGCCGGTGTGGGCTTTTACGTTGTTTACCTCGCCTTTCACCTCTTCGCTCTTTACCCAGGTGTTGCCTTTGCGGGTGGCCTGGTATATTCTAGAGAAAGTACCGTACTTCTCTTTCTTATTTTCCATTATCACCTTATCGCTGGCCCACGAACCGAAATACAGCGTATTGGCATCTTTCAAAAACGGTGAGTAATCGGTAAACGGTAGATTGATAGCCTCACTCAGGTGCTGTGTTTTATAATATTTCAGGTCGGTGTTTTTCTGTAATTCTACAGCCAGGTCGCAACCCTGTGCTTCCAGGTTGGCATTTTTGCGTTGTTCAGCCAGTTCGGGTACATCTTTAGCCAGTCGGTTAAACTTGTTAAAGTTTTCCTTAGCCACATCGTAGTTGCCCAGATACTTTTCGGTAAGGGCATACTGGTACAAGGCAAACAGGTTTTTATGTTTTGCCGAATCCATATCAACCAGTGTTTTGTAATACTTGTTGGCAGCAGTGTAGTCGCGCATTAAAAAGTATCCATCGGCCAGTGGCTGATTAATAAATGTCTTTTTAGGTTTTTTGCCCAGTGCGGCTTCATAGTAACGCAGCCCATTGCTGATGCTGCCCCGCTGAAACAGTTTTTTACCCAGGCGTTTATTGCGGCCAAAGCCACCGGTGCCCGGAGCTGGCAATTCTTTTACCTTTTCTTTGCTGGTTGCCGTTACCTCATCCAGTTGCTCAGGCACTTTTCGTGGCTCTATCACCACCGGTTCGGCTACCTGTACCGGTTTGTTTATTTTAATAGGTTCAATCTTTACCGGTTCGCTTACTACCGGTTGTGCGGCTGGCGGCGCCGGGGCTGTAGTGGTAGCTGGTTTGGGTTCTTCTTTCTTTGCAGGCGCTGTAGTGGTAGCAGGCTTGGCCTCTTCTTTCTTAGGTTCTGATTTAGCTGGTGCTGTGGTTGTAGTAGCAGGCTTGCTCTCCTCTTTCTTTGCAGGTGCGGTTGTGGTAGCAGGCTTTGCTTCTTCCTTTTTAGGTTCAGTTTTGGCAGGTGCCGTAGTAGCAGGTTTTGGTTCTTCCTTTAC
Organism: uncultured Chitinophaga sp.; assembly: GCA_964423405.1. Classification (GTDB taxonomy): domain Bacteria; phylum Bacteroidota; class Bacteroidia; order Chitinophagales; family LD1; genus Bog-950. The sequence continues at coordinate 64,201 of CAYREY010000017.1, forward strand.
CGCTGTGGTTTTAGCTGGCTCGGCAGCAGGTTTATTCTCTGTTTTTGCTGGCGCACTGGTGGCGGGCTTAGCTTCCTCTTTTTTAGGTTCGGTTTTAGTAGCCGGTTTCGGTTCTTCTTTTACAGCGGTGGTCTTTGCCGGTTCAGTTTTAGCCGGCTTAGGTTCCTCTTTGCCTTTGGCCGGGGCATTAGCTTTTGCGGCTTCTTTGGCAGCCTCGGCTGCTTTTTGCTCAGCGGCCAATTGCTCGGCAGCGCGTTGTTCGGCTGCTCTCTTCTCTTCGGCAGCTTTTAATTCTGCGGCCTTTTGTTCAGCCGCTTTCTGCTCGGCAGCACGGCGTTCTGCCGCTTCTTTTTCTATTGCTTTACGCTCGGCTTCGCGTTGTTCGGCGGCTTTTTTCTCCGCAGCCGCTTTTTTCTCCGCAGCCCTACGCTCAGCTTCTACTCGCTCGGCTTCTTCTTTGGCTTCGGCAGCCAGCTCGGCTTTGCTTTTCTTTACCGGCTTTTTTTTCCATTTGCTGCTTTCTTTCATCTCCAGCGATGGAGAGTTTTTCAGCTGTTCCAGTTCTTCTTTACTTTGGGCTTTGGCACTATAGGTGCCAACCAGTTGAAATACCGCTGCAAAAAAAGCGGCTAATAGTAACTTATGCTTCATAATTGTGGTTATGATTTGATAGGGAGGCCGAAGATAGAAAAAGCGTTGTGATGTTAAAACGCGACATGCCCTCTGGCCGGGTAATCTGGTTTGAGGTAGCTTACAAAGTGTTAATTATCAAAACATTGTAATGGCCTTTTAAAGTGCTATTAGTTGGTAGATAAACCTGGCTTTTAAGCCCATGCTCATATTTATTTACATTTAGGCTTTACGTATAAAAATGGAAAACTATAAAGAATGGGGAACATCAACTAAAGCCGGGTTCAGGTTTTTGTTTACATACCTGCTGCTTATTATTTTCCCGTTCCCGCTTAGCCAGCTACCCTGCATAAGAGTAATTGCAAATGTGTATGAAACACTTTTAGATAGCTTTTCTTTAATAGTAGCCAACAAGTTATTAGGCATAACCTGCGAACTACAGGCGCGCCAAAGCGGTAGCGGCGATACAGCCATTGATTACGGCTTTCTACTACTTGCAATTATAATTTCGATAGTGGTAACTATTGTATGGTCGTTAATTGATAGACAAAAGTATAATTACAACAAGCTGTATAAGCTGCTATATGTTTATGTGCGGTACTTTGTGGCTGTAGTGCTATTAGAGTATGGCATTGCTAAAATATTTCAGTATCAGTTTCCACCATTAACCATATGGCAATACAACGAACCTCTGGGTAATTCGTCGCCTATGGGTTTGCTATGGAAATTTATGGGCCACTCAGCAGGCTATAACTGGTTTACCGGCCTGGTAGAAATTGGTGCCGGCTTGTTGCTATTGTTCAGGCGTACCAGCCTTGCCGGTGCCTGCCTGGCATTGGTTATTATGGTACAAGTGGTAGCCCTCAACTTTTTTTACGATGTACCGGTAAAATTATTCTCGGTACACGTGCTGTTGTTGTGTATATTTCTTGCAGCACCACACGGGCAGCGCCTGTATCATTTCTTCATTACCGGTAGTGCCGTTGAACCGGTGGTGTACGAACCGTACACCAGCAACAGACGGCAGCAGGCTTTGTTGCATGTGGGTAAGTATAGCTTCATTATCGTAGTACTGCTATATAACATATACCACACTATACAAATGGTTAGGGCAGATAATAAAACACCATTGCTATATGGTTTGTACGATGTAGAGCAGTTTGTTATTAACCACGATACGCTGCCACCCTTAACTACCAATAAGGCGCGGTGGAACAGCTTTAGCGTTCAAATGCCGGGGTATGCCAAGTTTATCAATGTAGCCGGTGGTGAAGAATTTTTGAAATTTAATGCAGATAGCAACGGCAGGGTAACGATTACAAATTTTAACGGCGAGCCTCAGGTATGGCAATACACTTTTGCCGATAGTAACCGGTTGCATTTAGAGGGGCCTTACGAATACGATACCGTTAGCGTATGGCTACGTAAAAAGCTACCTGCAGATTACCCTTTAACGCAACGTGGATTTAACTGGCTTAGCAACAAACCAGTTAATAACTAGCAACATTGCATTATATAATCTACTTTGCGTGTTTGGGTGTTGTAGTAAAAGTAAAGCAGGCCAGCATCGCCCCACATCAAACCGGCATCATCATCCGAATCTACCTGTAACAACAGTTGCAATTGATTACCGGCTTCATCTGTGGGTGTTTCATCATTTTGTATCCAGTAGGGGTAACCGCCCAACTGGTTACCGCCTAAACCATTAGCGGTAAGTTTTTTTGTAAAGTACTCATATACTTCCCAGGGTTCGTCAGGATTCACTATATGCAGCATTTCATCAATATCCCTGTATTGATTACTAATGGTTTCCAGACCGGGGAGAGAAACCCCGTTTTCGAAAACAACCTCGCAATAGTTGCAGTTGTTCTGCCCTTCGGGTTTTTCAATGTATTTAATGTTGCTCCAGTCGTCGTTTCCATAAATTTTAATCAACCAGCCGTCGCTTTCAGTTTCAAATGGAAATTCTTCAAAGTCGTAGTAAAATTGTACCAGTTTAATGTTACCTGGCAATGCAAAACCAGGTTGGCTAAACACCTGCATAACAAACTCCAGCGGGCGGCCATCTTTAGTGGCGGGCCACGCTTCGCCCTCGTTAAAATAAGGGTGGCCCCCAAAGTGCGATTTTAGCTGTGTGTTGTAATCGGGAAAATCGGCTTTTGTGGTTTTAATACGTGTTACCGGCTTCAGCAATGGTTTCAACAGTGCTTCCAGTTTATCCATTTCGGTGCCATCGGGCCCGGGGCGCTTAGCCGGTTCCGGTTGTTTATCCTCCTGCCCAAACAGTTTCTTAAAAAAACTCATGCCTTTTTATTTAGTTTTCTTTGGTAACGGTATAGGTAATTTTTACCGATTGTAAACGCAGCAGGTTGGTGGCTTCTTTGGTTTTATAACGCAGGTAGTACGAGTTTGCTGAGTTATCGATAGTAACATTTACCCCTGTTACGCTTACCGTAGTTGCACCATTGGCAAAACCAGCACCCGATGCATTGGTTTGTGTTAAGCTTTGTGGCGTGCTGGCACCGTTGGCCAGGCTATGCAATTCTATGGATACTTCGT
>CAYREY010000018.1:0-47767 GCA_964423405.1 uncultured Chitinophaga sp.
TACCGTGTGCTGTAGTATTCGCGTGTTGGCATTACCATACCAAAAGGATAGTAATCCTGTGCGCTTACTACCTCCACCTCGTAGTGGTCGAACGGACTGCCTATAGCCAACCTACGGTCGCTGATAGTGGTCTGCACATTACCCAGGTGGTTGCTAAGCTCGTATTGCTTTTTGTTAAGCATATGGTAGCTTACCTGTGTAATAAACGGATCGGTTACCGCTGCCGGGGCCGGGTATAGCTGCAATTTAGGCATAATTTCGCCAATACGGCTACTGCCATATATAGGCTGCTCGGCTAGTGTTAATATACCGTCGGCCTGGTCGTACGTAGCCATTATATTACCGGTAGCATCGTGGGTGTAATAAGTATGCTTAGTGCTGGTAGTAGCAGCTGTGTAGTATTCTTTACTAATACGGTTGCCATTAGGGCTGTAAGCAAAGCGCATAATATCGCCGTTGGTTTTATATATGGCACTTATTTTACCGTATACATTCCACTCTATATTATTAATACCTTCTGCCACATCCTGCACCAGGTTGCCTATAGCATCGTATTTATAGTTATCGGCATCGGTTTGGTTATCTATATCTACGGTATAGTTGGTGGCTGTTACGTTATCGGTTACATGGCGCAGGCGGTTGGTGCCGGCGTAGTAATCGTAGGTCATATCATCCATATCTGTCATGGTGGCCGTACCGTTGCGCTTGTTGGTAATAATATTACCGTTAGCATCGTAAGTTAACTCGTTGTGGTAAGCTGTAAGGGCCGTATTGTTCAGCCACTGGTTTTGTGCAGGGTCAAGGCCATCAAAAGCATCGGTAGCTTTTAAGCGATTAAGCAGGTCGTAGCTAAACTTGTAAGCCAGTGGTGCATTAAGCACGCCCACATTTACTGCCATGCTGGCAATGTTGCCGTTGTACAGTCCCTTCTGCGCCAGCAGGCTTATATCAGCTTCTATATGGTTAGCAGCTGTTATGGTACCTCCCCAGGCTATTGGCTGAAAATCGCCATCGTAATAGCCCAGTGTAAAGCCAAACCTGTCGCGGGCAGTAAGCGCCCCTACACCATCGTGGCCGGGGTCGGTAGCTGTGGTAAGGGCACTGCTGTTTACACCCTTTAGCCACCCTTGTAAGGTGTAAGTGTAATCGAGCCCCTGTACGCTCTGCCTGCCGGTTATTAGGTTACCACCCAGTTGCGTACGTGCCAATGGCCCGTGCAGGTAGTATTGGTAAAACGCATCGTGGTCTTCTACCACATTATCGCGGCTGGTGTATACATCGGTAATGCGGTTATCGCCGTCGTATTCGTAGCGGTGTATAAACTGGTCGGGCTGGCCGCGCTGGTATATTACCTGGTTAACCTTACCGCTTAGCAGGTCGTACCGGTACTCCAGGGTTTTCTTATCGTGCCCAATAGCCGCCAGTGCGTTGTTAACCTGTATCAGTTTATCTACGTTGCCGTGTATATCGTAACTGTAATGCGTAGCCGATTGGAAGGTAGTTATATCGTGGTCGTCTACATCTTCGTAGGTGCTATGCGCTACGCGGTTACGCAGATATTTGCCACCGGTGGTGTAAATATCTTCATCGTAATAGGTACGGGTAAGCTGCGTAGCATTAGTTATAGAGTTAAGGTATGTGTACCAGTACAAGGTAGGGTCCATGCCCAATACATCCCAGTTGCCATATATACTCATATCTACACCATCAAACTGGCCTACCTCTTTAATACGCTGCAGAGGGTCGTATAGCGTGTAACTAAACTGGTCCAGCGGGCGTTGTTTGGCGTTTTCGCTAAATATAAGCTTGCCTATACGGTCGTACCAGAAACGCGAGGTGCCTGCATCTGGCGTGCGTTGTTCTACCACCTGGTTTAAGGTGTTGTAGCGGTAAACAGTAGGCAGCAGGTGTGGCGTAGGTGAGGTTACCAACTGCGATTTAAAGCCAGATGGTGGTACGGTTTTAACCAGGTTGCCGCCCTGGTCGTAATAGTAAAGCGTATAGTGGTACTCGCCGTTAGGGTGGGTATAGTCAAAATGCTCGTGTTTGTATGCGCCCAAACATTTTTCTATGTATTGGTTTACAAAGTCATCGTGCAGGTTGCGCATATACTCCTCGTAGGCGTATGCGGCATTGTGGTAAGCATACTCCTGCATTACCTCAAAGCAACTATCTTCTGCCTCGGGCTTAACTGGCGGCAACAGCGGGCGGTTACACAGGCTGGGGCCCTGGGTACCGGTACAGCTACGGTACTGGCTTAACAACTGTGGCCAGGTTAGCGGTGTGCCAAACATTAACTGAGTCATAGTAACTGTAACCTCGGTAGTATCGGCATTGGTAAACGATGTAAATACATGCTGCAGGGTGTTATACACCTGTATTATCGAGTCGCACGGTGTGGTTACCGGTGCACAGGTATCGGGGCAAGGTATGCCACAGCCAGCCAGTAATTCACATATCTCTGTATAAGCTATTGGGCGGTCCATAATCTGTGCAAAAGCCATTTCTACCACCCAACGTGGCACACAGGTATCGAAACTTGCAAAAAAGCCACTGAAATTACGCATAGCAGCCAATACATTATGGTTGCAAACATTCTGGCACGAATCGAGTTGAATGTAAAACTGTTCTTTGGTTATCGAGTCGCCGGTTAAGTGTGTATAAAACAGATTAATGATATACGTAGTATCGGATGCGCCATAGTTTGTAAATACCGATTGTGCCGCCTGGTTTACCTGCAATATTATATCGCATGGTGTTACAGGGCCTGCGCAGGTATCGGGGCATTGTACACCACAGTTGCTAAGGCTATTACAAATATCGGCATATTGCAAGCCCTCATCCAGCAAACGCTGGTATATCAGTTCTATAGCCCAGGCAGGTGTGCACTCGCCAAAACCAGTAAAGAATGGGCTGTACTGACCCCATATCTCCAGATAGTTACTATCACAGGTTTGTTTCTGGCAGCTATCGCGCATTTGTAAAAACTGCCATTCGGGCACCTGGTAACCGAAATATGCATTGGACAAACTCCAGTATAACACAGCAAATGGCATATTAGCCGTCAGATGGTGCTCTTTATAGTAATCGTACACTACACCAAAGGCGATAATCGAATCACAAGGTATAGGACCAACCGGTGGAACTACACATGTATCGGGACAGTTAATCCCGCATGCCTCGAACACATTACACATTTGCTGCACTGTTATCGGGCGATCGGTACTACTACCAACCAGATTAATGTACACGTATGGAACAAGCCCTGCCGGAGCACAATAGCCATAAGCCCCGAACAATAACTGTGCAGTAGCTTTCTGTGCAGAATCGAGAATACATGGTTGCGGCACACATCTGCTAATCATGCCATGCACTTCAGGTAACGACACTGTACGATTAAATATAAAACCGAATATATCGGTAAGCACATCAGTACTATCGCTTACAGGATAGTTGGCTATAACGCTAAGGTATGTTTGGTAAGCCAACCTTGCAGTGTCGCATTGCCCAATCAAACTATCGGTACACACTATTGGGCATTGCATATTGCAAACAGCCAGCATATTACACCATTGGGCGTAGTTCATGTTAAGCCCGGTCATTCCGTTCATTACACCTTCGTATACGTTAACATGCACGCACGAGTCGAAACTATTAAACAACGGCTCAAGCATTTGTGTTAAGCCTGGCATGTTGTTACAGAAATATCCGGTATCACAAGTTATATACTCCTGCATAAGCTGGCTGTAGGTATAACTCTGCCCCATTATGAAGCTTGCAATCTGAACCAGCATTTCTTCCTGATTCTCGTTCTCTCCACCATCATTGTTATAAGCGGTCATTAACTCGAAAATATGCATGATGGACTTGATAGAATCGCAATGCGAATAAAGTAGACAAGTATCAGGACATTGATAGCCACAACTATCCAGTACACTGCAGGCATCGCTTAACGAAAATTCAGGCATGTGCTCCATAAACATTACCTTGTACAGCCACGCCGGCACACAAGACTCGCCAAGTGTATCAATAAGTATATGCTGAATCGTACTTATCTGGTCGTTAAGCATAAACGCTGAATCACACAAACTGAGAACAGTATCTATTGCCGGAAAAGGAATACCCGAACATTCTGCCAGAGTTGACCAATCTTCATACTGCAACCATTCTTCATCGTTTAGCAAGGTGCTATTTAAATATGGCTGTATAATCATTGGCGGGCAACTATCTACATACTGTGGGTTGTCGGTATAAAACTGTTGGAGGGCATTTACCAAGGCTGCACTATCTATTAGCGCTGTACAAGGTATATTGCAGCTATCTAGTATGTTGATATAGTAACTTACCGGGTAGTTTATCCAATCACCGGTTACCGGGTCATTATAGCCCCAACCGTACACACCACGCATTTGGTATAAAACAGGCAGACCCGGGAACTGACTAGTTGCAGGATTAGTAGCTACTACACCAGCCGTAATCTCACAGTAATCGTAACCGGTATCTGTTGGCACTGTAATATTACAACAACTAAGCAATGCGGCCCATTGTTCGGGGTTATACCAATTGCCATGTCCGGCATTGTGACTGTTAAGATAAGCCGCCCAGATAGCACCCGGTGCATTTACCGTGTATTGGGGATACAGTGTGTAAAACTGCGATAACAGGTTGCTTACTTCGCTGCAATTAATAATAGCAGGGCAAGGGTAATTACAACCACGCACCATACTCAGCCAGTACATATCGCTATAATTATGCCACATGCCTGTTACAGGGTCGTTATACCCCCAGCCAAATATCGAAGCCATAGCTGTTTCGAAATTCCACAAATTATTATTACCCATACTGTTGTAGTATGACAATGCCATAGCAACACTATCGCAATGCGAAGCACCATTTTGTTCAGATGGTATAGTTACGCCACAGCAGGTAAGTATACGTATCCAGTCATCGGCATTGTACCAAACTCCGGCAGGTGCTGCATGCTGGTTAAGGTAAGTAACCCATACGCCCTGTGGCGCGGATGTTGTATATGCTGGATATGCTTCGTAAAAAGCATCCATAATACTATCCACCTTCGAACAGTTGTGCAATTGATCGCAGGTTACACCACAACTATCCATACGCGCCAGCCAGTAATTTAAATCATTACCATACCAATTACCACTTGCTGCATCATAATGGCTCCAGCCTAACTGTTCATTGAGCAAATTGGCAAGGTTATTATACCCACCTTGCAACAATGCATACCTAGCTATCTGGTTGATAAGCTGACAGGTGTCCGAAGTGGTATCTTGTGTGGGGTATTGTACTCCGCAACAGCTAAGTAAAGTGATCCAATCCTGCATACCGTACCAGTTACCTGTACCTGACCCATTGTGCGTATTTAAATAGTTAACCCATAATGATGATGGGGATTGACTGGCGTATTGCGGATACTGAGTACGGAAATTGTTCATTATGCTGGCCAGTGTAGTACAATTAAAGAACGAAGAACAAGATATACCACAACTATCCATATTGTTTATCCAGTAATTCAAATCGTGGTTAATCCAATTACCAGTAGATGAATCAAAGTGGTTCCAGCCAAACATGCTGTTAAGTGTAGATGTAACATTTTGTACATTACCGCCGGCACTCATTGTAGCAACAACCTGAAGAGTATCGCAGTATGTTTCAAGTGTATCAATAGCCGGTACGGTTATACCACAACAGCTAAGCAGAGCTGTCCAGTCACTATAATTAAAGTAACTCCAACTACCGCTACCATTGTTATTATTGAGATAATTAACCAATACAAACTGCGGGCAATTGGCTGCAAACTGTGGGTAAGCGCTATTAAACTGTTGCATTACATTACTAAGCTGCGTACAACTAACTAATGTATTACAAGGTATGCCGCAGCTATCTAAACGACTTAGCCAGTAAGCCAGGTCGTTATAAACCCACAAGCCTGTTACAGGGTCAGTATGTGCCCAGCCATAGTATGCATTTAATTGACCGGTAATTGCATTTAAACCCTGATTAGAGTACACTGTAGTAATAGCATTAATTACAGCGCATGGAGATGTACTAGTGTCAGTTTGCGGATACTCTACATCACAACACCTCATAAATGCCCGCCAGTCATTCTCACCGTAACTGCTCCATGTACCGCTTGCATTATTGGAATTAAGGTAATTCACCCAAAGTGACGGCAAACAATAGTTGGCATATTGTGGATACTGAGTGCGAAACTGCTGCATTACTGTATTTAACTGCGTACAGTTAATCAACGATGCACATGATATACCGCAACTGTCCATTTCATGTAACCAGTAGGCTAAATCATGGTAAATCCAGTTTCCGGAAACACTATCATAGTGATTCCAACCAAGGGCACTACTTAACTGATAAGCTACATTGCCAGCACCCTGCGATTGATAATTGGTAACTATATGTTGTATCACAGCGCATATACCACCTGCTGTATCGGTTGCCGGTGGGGTTACCCCGCAACATAGCATAAGCTCCTGCCATTCAGTTTCTGTATAGGTTACGTTTATACCGCTACCATTATTCTGGTTTAAGTATTGCACCCATAAAACAGGCGCACAACTATCAGCATATTGTGGATTATTACTTTTAAACTGCTGCATAACTGTATTTAGCTGCCCGCAGTTAACAAAAGCAGAGCACGATAAGCCACAAGAATTAAATTGGGTTAACCAGTAAGCGAAGTCGTTATTCACTAACTGTGTGTTGCTATAATGAGTAGCGCCAAAAGTATTGTTTAGCTGGTTAACCACCGTAGATGTGCCGGCGTATTGATACATACTAAATATAGCAGCAATGCTATCGCAACGACTAAAAGTAGTGTCTATACCGGGGTAATTGATATTACAGCAAGTAAGCATCTTAACCCAGTCGCTGGTAGTAAATCCGGACACAACGCCAGGAATTAAGAAGGAGTTAAGATAATTTACCCAAAACATAGGGTCACAACTATCGGCATACTGTGGGTACATTTGTTTAAACTCGTGCAAAACAGAGTCGGCTCTACCGCAGTTTAGAAGTGTACTACATGGCATATTACAGCTATCTATACGTTGTAGCCAGTAAGTAAGGTCGTTGGTTGCCCAGCTTTCTGTTTCGGGGTTATAATGCGAAAAACCAAAACTGCTACCAAGCATATTAACAACTGCTGATGGCCCCTGGTACTTATAATAATCAATTATCAGCTCCAGACTGTCGCAGTAAGTAGTTATTGAATCAGTTGCAGGGTAAGAAATATTACAACAATCAAGCAATTTTATCCATAAACTATGGTTGTAATGTATATAGATACCAGAAGCGTTATTATTGTTCAGGTAATCAACCCAAAAAGAAGGTATACTGTTAACAGCAAACTGCGGGTTTTGCTCCTTAAAGTCGTTCATCACACTATCGGCCGTAGCACAACTAACAAACAACGAGCAGGACATATTGCAATCAATCATTTGTTGCAACCAGTATTCCATATCATTGCTAACATAACTACTGGTAGTAGTGTTGTAGTGCGTACTGCCATAGAACTGATCTAGTTGATAAATAACATTATTCAATCCCTGCGGGGTATAAAGATCAACTACAGCTTGCAGGGTATCGCAATGCGTAGCAGTAGTATCAGCAGCTGGGTAGCTTACCCCACAGCAATTAAGCATAGTAACCCAGTCATCTTGCCCGTATACAAAATAATCGCCGGCTGCATAGTTTTGGTTTAAGTAATTTACCCAGGTATATGCTAAACTATTAGTAGCATATTGCGGATACTCGGTATTAAATTTATCCATTACCGAGTCGATACGTTGGCAGTTTATGTATTCAGAACAAGGTATACCACAGCTATCGGCCTGCTGTACCCAATAGTCTAAATTATTAGCAACAAAAGTACCTAATGCCGGCGAATAGTGTGCACCACCAAACACAAAGTTGAGAGTATATATTAAGTTATATATATCCGGCTTAAAATAATCGAAGGTTACCAGTTGATTAAGCTTATCGCAATAAGTACCGGTATCGGCAGAAGGATAACTGATATTACAGCAGTCAAGTAATAATGGCCATTCATTTACGCTGTACGAGGCGTTGTACCCCGAACCATTATTCTGATTCAAATAGGTTACCCATATTTGAGAAAGGCTACTGCTGGCATACTGGGGATATTCTGCTGCAAACTGTTGCAGCACACTATCAGCTCGGCTACAGCGAATCAGATCCGAACAAGGCAAGTTGCAGGTATCTGCTATACTTAACCACTGTGCCAGCGGATATGATACACCCAGATTATCCTGCATAGTAGTTACAAACCACCACCAGTCACGATATGGCAACGAATCGAAAACCTCTATAGATGCAGCGACTGAATCGCACCAGTTATCCTGTTCTGTGATAAAGTATTGAACTGTATGACTGTTGCCCCCTGTATTATTTAAAGATGGCTTATTGTTGGCATTGTACACATTAAAAATACCATTTCCACGCTGCTGAGTTACCTGTGCCGGCAAGTTAATCAGATTCCGTATCTGTTGAATTCCGTATGTAACTGGAGTATAAGTAGCCTGCAATGCCAAACTGCGCTGTTGCTTTGTGTTGCCATTATGGCTAGTAGGTTCAAGTACGGTTGAAGTTAATATATAGCGGGCATAACGTTTCAATTTATCATGCGGTGCTACTTGTGCGTTTGCCTGGTTAACAATCACTCCACCTCCCATTTGTGGCATATTTTGCATTGCAGCCGTGTATACCTGCTGCTGTGCCGGCGTTCCGTTAGTTGTATGAGCCTGTACTACGGCAGTAGTACCGTACACGCTGTTGTATGCATTGGCCGGCTTTGCACTATTTGCAAAATAATTAGCAGTAGCTGCTGGTAAATTACTACCAACCAAAGGCCTTTGAAGGGCTGGTGAGTTTGCACTAAATGAATCTTGCTGTAGCTTTTGTGTGGCGGTAGTTGCGCTGTTACGAGCTATAGTTGCGTTTATTATACGGCGCTTAAGCGATACTACACTACCTTGTATTGTAGTATTATGACGGGCCTGCCGTTGTACAAAACTACCCCATACAGGTGCGTTATCGGCCAAAACATGTGGTACAGGCTTGTTGCTTCTTAGCATACCTGATATAGCATTAATGCTATCGGCTATGTTTATTTGTACTGTAATGCGCTTCGGCAAGCCGGCATCTGCAAAATCTGCAGCAAACAGCGGCGGCATGTTATTGCTGCTTACCGATTGAAGTACCGCATTGCTATTTCTGTTATAGCTGGCAAAAGGATTAAAGCGGGTATCTTCTTTCAGGTTACCAGCACGACTATTATCGGTTTTATCGCTTTCATTACCCTGCTTTATAAAAGTGTTGGGTTGGTTAGGTAATTCACCGGGACCTGGAAAATCTGTATAACCACAGCTATCAACCATAAAGCGTATATACTCCAGAGCTGTAAGATTCATACCAAGTTTCTGATTCATGTACGATTGCATTAAGGTCATGTAATTGGAATGACCAAAAGGCATGGTACTAAAGTGCGATTGGAAATTGTGGTATATAGCAACTACCTGTTCGCAATTAGCACAGTTATTATCGCAACCAAACTGATATGGTAACGATATTGGGTGATCTAGCCTGCTGCAGGCACCTGGCTGGCAACTCTGCATCAACATCTCTATATCTTCGTTGGTAATAACTACATTACGTACATTAGTAAGGTAATCGCCAAAATTCATGGCGCCAGCCAAACCACTATGAAGGTACTGCCAACGATATTGTTGTATGTTATCACATATACATTGTTCAGGTTTATCAACTTGTGCCGATTGATAATACAGCGTTTTTACTTCGTATGGCAGTGGATTATTGATTAGATGTTCGCTACAATCGGGGCTTTCGTAGTTGTTGGCCGATGTAAAATTGGCCTCTGCCCATTGCAATACCTGACCAAAAGTAGTATACCCCCCAACGGTTGTACCGGGACTACCCAGCGGAGCACTACTGGCGCCAAAAATATGCTCATCATCGGTCCCTAAACGACAAACTTCAATCAACTTATCAATTATTTGAGACGAATCAACAACAGAGAAGCCACAGCCTTGCAACTGAGTCCACCAGTAATTGGCATAAGAGCTGCAATCAAAAGCACTATCACGTACTATTTGCTCAGCAGTAGCAGCCTGCTGGTGTTCATCGCCCTGAAGTTGATTACTGTATATATTATCAAAAATATCTGAAACGATTTCGAAGCGTGGAGTACAATTAGCAAGTGCACCTGAATTGAAATTAGGATATGAAAGAAGTGACGCATTGCCGCCAGCATTTGTATGACAATCGTAGTAATAGGCTTTCATAGCTTCGTCTACCCAGTAGCGCTTTTTACCCAGATAAATGTTTCGGAACGTGTTCCAGTAAAAATTTTCAGTACAGTTGCTACAGGGAACTGTAATTGTAGGAGCACACTGTGCTGAAAGCGCAGCCAACTCCCAAAGGCTATAGTCAAGCGTGCCACCGCTATATGAGCCGGTAATGTACGAACGCATAATATCTTTCATTGAGCTAGCATATGTAGTGCCGTAAATACCCGTAAAGAAAGGATCGGGATTGTTACCCGGAACAAATACACCCGGCACTTCGACGTGGCTATCGCTCATTGGGTTTAAAAATCCGTCGGCTACAGCAGTCTGGTAGTCTTCTACAGCCAGCATACGCTTATCGTATTCGTGGCTACTGCTAATAATTTCGCAAAACTGCAGGTCGCAATACTCCGGATGGAAACGAAGTAATGATTTTGCCCAGCTTGGCCGCCAGTTTTGAATAAACTGTTGTTGGGTAAGCTGATTTGGGGTTACAGGATCGAGCACACCATCACCATCTATATCACTAACTGACACATAATCCGGATTACCAAGTTCATCCAAATACACTATTCCCGGGTCTGAATACAACGGTAGTGTCATACCTGGTGGGTAAATAGTTGCATCCGGACTTAATATAGATGTTTTTGTAAATGACGAATCTACATGCGTAAACAAGTATGTATTATTTGATATATTGTAATAGTACGACGCATATTGGCCACCGGTAGGGCTCATATCATGCAACATAAGATTGCGCTTGGCGTCGCATATGCTAAACGAATCGCATAGCATGTTGCACACTTCGCGTAGCTGCTGATAAGCAACTACAGCATTATCCGAATCATGCTCTGTAATTATTACTCCGGGATTATCTCTAAGTATCTGCCTGAAAAAGCTATCGACAAAACTGGTTGAGTCGCCCAGTGCCTGCAGGCACGATTCGCAGGTAAACTCACAACCTGTCATATCCAGTTCATTCAACGCTGCACTATAAAAGTCTTCGAAATCTTTTATACAGGTATCTTTTGATATGTAGTCGTTATAATAATAATCAATAGCGTCCTGCGCAATAGCCAGCGATTTACTTACAGTATACTCTCCAACGCCCAACTCCAACTCAAAACTATCTACTATTGGCAACGGATTGTTAGCGCACGTGGTATCAAAATACACGCCGTTATCATCGGATGGAGTATAGTTGCGGCGGATAAGTAAGTGTAGCTGTTGCCCACACTCATCGGTTACGCGTATAGTAAGATCGTACACACAGTCGTAGCAAAAAGTGTTGCCATTGCAAGTAGTTAGAAAATAACTTTCGGGCATTAGCGAGTAGTAAAACTTATGTAACGCCCTGCGCGATACCAAAAATGTTTTGGTATTATTAATACTAAGCCCGGTAGTAGTTTGATTGATACCATCAATAATAGCATCACGCAGCATTACTGTATCGCGATCTTCGCCATCCAGCGTATCCAGCTCAACAGTTACCCCATCGCCACTAAGTGCAGTTGCAATGGTACGGCCGTGCATATCCTGATATGTTACACTTACCTGTCCGTTAGGGTCTATTACCAGATTTTTAAAATAATGAGACTTCTCTCCTACCTCTGCACCAAACATTTTGGTAAGGTCGGTTTGTTCGGGCTGGCCGTACAGGTATTTAGTGAACCTATCGCCTGCCGCGCCAAAGTGATGATCTTTACCAGGGCCTGCCGAAGCACGTACACGATTAGTAAGGTCGCCTGTGTATTTGGTTTGTGCAAAGGGATATTTAAATGCATCGGGAATATTGCTATGTGGCAACGTTGCCTGCATTGGGTTATTAGGCGAGTAGTACTTAGATGCGCCAGAGTTGGTGCTCATTTGGCCGGGCGATGGAACGCAGGCGGTAGCATTTAAGTCTTCCCAGGTATATGCATTGCCTAACATATCCTGGTTAAATTTATCGAAGTGCTGTATTGCCTGATTAAATGCAGGGGTGGGAAGTACAGTAGCAACGGGCCGGCCTTCGTTGTCGTAAATGATTTCGGCAACAACAGCCATTTTGTTGGTGTTTATTTTTGTAACAGTTTGCCTGTTTTTGCTGCTTCCGTCAAAATAACTTACTACCGATTTTCGCTTACCCTCCTCGGCAAATGTGGTAGATGCCTGCCAGTTAAGTTTATTCTCGTGGCCGGTTGTAATATGATATATATAATCGCTGCTACCTGCAAATACATCCGACGACCATTCACCAGCTATGCGCTGCCCGTTAGGAAGCACCTTTACCGGCCGTATGCGAAACATGAGATACCCTGAACTGTATAATAACGGCAACTGATATTGATAGTTAGAACATACCACACGAGACGCGTTATTTTTAAACGCTGCCGATGTGTAAGGATGTGCGCCACCACCTACATAGTTGCGAACCAACTCGCTACCATCGTCGTAAAATGTCCATTCTAAATCGCATTCGTGATCGTACTTGAACTGTATACCGGGTACGCTGCTTAACAAAAACGAATTATACGTTTGCCAGGTTACCTGCAATTCATCTTCGCTGCCGTTGTAGTATTTACCGGTAGCCTGCGCGTTTACCGAGCATTGAAAAATATAATCGCGTTCGAATAACAAATTGGCAGTAACCGAAAAAATATCGGGCAAAGGTGTACTTAGTCCTTCTGTATAGATATCGGTAATAGTAACTTTAACTTTATGAGCACCGGTAAATGTATAGTAACTAATAGTTGTATCGGGGTGCAGCGTATCTGCATTAAAACTTACCGATAGCTTTTTATACTCGGTAGTAAGGTTATTATTTTCATCCCACCAATCTACGGTAACTGCTACTTCGCAATAATAAGAAGCCGGCAATGTAACCGAAGTATTTTCATGGGTACTAAGTGCCACTACTGCTTCTTTCCGATAATTGCTTTGTATGGTAGACATTAATGCCGGGTAGGGCAGCTTATCATCCTGCACAACAGTGTTTGAGCCAACACTAAAACCCGTGCCCTGCAAAACGCCCTCTTGTGGCCGCTCGTAGTTCCATTGTGCATGCAAGGTATTGCCAAACAGCCAGCTTGCTATAAGGCAAAACAATAAGTAGCGTGTTTTCAAAGGCATAATCATTTAATTTTTTTGCTAATTGAAATGGAGTTTACCAACTGGTATTTGCTGTATTCGGGCTTCAGCTCGGCATCATCGCCGTTTTTAATATTTATAAACTTGCTTACAGAGAAGGCAGCATCGCTTACCTCATCGAAATTATAGCCCTGGTACAACATCTCTACATAAGGCTTGTCTATATACTTCCAATCTTTTTCATCGTACTCATTAACCGGTGGGTCTATATGCATTATCACCCGTTTAATCAGGTATGTTTTTGCATCAAAGTCAAAATCGATGCTTTTGTATGTGCCATAACCTTCGGGATAATTAATAGTATAACCGCGCTGGGTGCTGTTATTGGTAGCCCTATGCTGCACGGTAAGCTTTAACTTGCGGAATGAAGAATCGACAGCCGATACGGGGAAAAAGTTGGCAGATACGGTATTAGATAACCCTAAAAACATAATTTTATTAGGATGATCTATACTAAGGTAGTATTGCTTGCTTTTAATACTTTCTGCACCAGCAACTTTCGTATGAAACAGATCGCCCTTAATCTGAAACTTACCTGTTACTGCAGTATCTGCCTTGGTTAAACTAGTATCATATGATTTATAGGTAACTGTAAACGTTAAGCTCTTCTGGCTTTGGTACGCAGAAATTATTTTATTATAGTCGGCTTTGTACGCCTCAAAAGCGCTGTCTACCGGCCAAAACAATATCGATAAAAGCATTAACTTAATAGTGCTCATAAATATATTATTAAATTATATATCAATACCCTTTGTAGGCACCCCGACATGAGGCACCTGCTTTATATATTAGTATTTTTTCAATGTTGACCTTGATTCCTGAATAGTCATAATACCTCTTTCCGTTTCCTTCTTAATACGAATAAGAGTACCATCATCACTATATTCATAGAAAGTGGCAAAGTTGTTCTCATCCAACTCGGCATAAAGTTTCATAGACCGATCGTCGTATACGTAAGTTTTCATACTGCTATTAAAAGGTTGTATACGTATATCATCGTAATTAACCGATACGCCGGTACCGGCAAGCAATTCAACTTTGATTTGTGTGGCCGAAGCCGGCACATCAATTACACCTTCTATACGTTGCCAGCCCTCTATTACATTACCGGTTGGTGTTAGTTCATCTACCTGCGATGAGCCTGTATAAGTAATACGAATTTTAGCATTGGTATACTGTAGTGTATTGCAATTAGGCACCTCTTTAGCCCAGGCAGACACAAAATACTTTCCTGCATCGGGCGAGAACTTAGGCAAACAACCGTGTTGTGTTAACTTATAAGTACCTGTTGTGTTATCTATACTAAGTTCAGGGTTATCGGTATCAACTTTCAAATCGCGTACCATACTAACCAAACCTGCACCGGTAGATAGTACCCGTACACTACGGTTACCGGTATGTGCTTCTGTTTCGTCAATTTCGGCACAGTGAGAAAGGCATCCGTTATCAAGATTTTCTCTAAAATTGAAATGATCGACACGGCAAGGTAAATTGCAATCGGTTTTAAACACGTAGTCTTCAAAGCCATCGAAGGCGATATTTTTGTAGCGGGCATTTTTGGCTACCGCAACCGCCTGTGTTTCTAAATAACCAAACAAAGCAGCCGAGTATATACCTGCGGCATCGCGATTCTCAATCTCGGCACCTTTAAAATTATACTTGGTAATAGTGGTTGCATCTATATACTTGCTCTGCAGGTTAGGGTCGCGTACAAAGCGACCTGCGCTGTTATCGTATACCCAAAAATGTTTATAATCATTAAACACACCATCGGTACGGATATTAGTAGTACCTGCTGTGTTAATATTGCCGGGAGTACGCATATCGCGGTATACCCATTGCTTTTCGGGGCGCCAGTTACCTAACAAACCAAATTTGTACGGGTTAATTTGCTGACCATCGTTAAGGTCTACACATACCGGCTTACATACAGGGTCGCAAATAAGCTCGGCATAGAAACTACGTGAGAACGCGCCCATACGTTGACCACGCAGCGGGTATTTACCTGTAGTTTCATACTCGTTACATATGTTGGTACAGGTAGTATCGTTAAAGGTAATATCGGCCGGTGGAGGTACAGTTAGCTTATTTACCGGTTGGTTAAACCGGTATACACTGCCCGGCGGTGTATAGAAATATACCTTAAGACGGCAGCGGCCAACCATTGCCTCGTAACCATCGGCCATAGTATAGCCACCCGGTAGTGGTGATGATTTAAGTGAGTAGAAATGGCGTTTACAGCCATAGCAATTAGCATTGGAATAAGTGCCGTTATCATAGAAACACGAGTCGAGACAGCAACTATTAATAAATATGCTATCCTCCGGGCGTTTATCCCACCAGTTATTATCTGCAATTGTTTTTATCAGATTGTACATGCAATCGCACGATGGCCGGTTACAGTGGTCGCACTCCAGCGTAGTTACTTTATCGCAGCGTATTTTCCAGTTATCTTTAAACTCGGTAGCCGATGTGTTTACTATATCATCTGCAACTACCGGATCGAGGAAACTGGAATGGGTAGGATCGGCAGGGTTACTAAAATGTATCGGTGTTTTCATACTTACAACCGATGCGATAGGAGTAGTAGCCTGGTTGCGCCTGCCCGAACGTATAATTTTTGCAATATGAGGATGCGTTTCGGTATAAGGGTTGCCGTTGCGGTCAACAAAAATATTTTGTACAGCCTGCGATGCATCGGTATGGTGCGGGTTAATTACCCATAGTTTTTCGCCGGTATGGTTTATGTTCCGGTAAGCCAGCACCTCGTCGCCTTCGGTAAAATTAGATTCAAGCGCTGGTGGGTTGATATGGCCGTTATTAAACCAAACATTATTAAACACCGCACCTACGTTTTTATAGGCAGGGCCCATTCCGTCGTATACCAGGTGGGCTGGTACTGTATAGTTATATATATCATCCTCAAACTCGTTTTTAGTACGCGTTAACAACACCTCTCCGGTTTCAGAATCGTACACCATGTTGCGGGTTGTTACAGTACTACCATATTGTTGTGCTGTGGTACTTTCAAGTATACCAAAGCGACGCACTATTTTAGTAGTAGACACCGACCGGAACTGGGTGTTTTCGTACGATATTGTTGGGAATACGGTAGGTATTGGAAGTGGAATTGGCGGTGGTACTATAGAGCTTATATCTATAGTAATAAGTGCACCTCCAGAACCCTGATTAGTGGCCTGATGCCTGAAATCAGTCATCAATTCTATACTCTTGCCTACAGGCTTATCGTACTGTATAGTACCATCGGGCATTAATACCGTTACTTCATTTTTGAGATGTAGCTTTGGTGCGGTAGGATTATCTACCACATAGTTGTAAATGGTTTTAGATACAACCTCTCCGGCATTATTGTATACCTCCTGACTGCGTGGCTTGCCGTGCATATCGTTCATCTCTACCTGAAAGCCCTGCGAACCGGTAAAGTGTTCAATTTTAGGTAACGAAAAAATCTGGAATATGGAAGGTGTCATATCCGGGTGAGGGTCAAGAGGTGTGTAATCTGTTGAAAGAGGAAAGTCTTTAGCAGTATAGTAGGTATGTAAAGTATACCCAGTGCCCTGGTTTTGCGGAAGGTTACTACTACCATAGCTTTGTACTTTAACCTGGCTATACACTACGTTAGCTGCCGGGAAGAAAGTTTCACCTATTGGCTTTTCGATATAAAACTGGTTGTGTGGCGCAAGCTTAGTACGTTCTTTAAACTGTAGCGGCAACCTGAAACATATTTCATCGCCTCCGTTGGCGGGCTCCCACTCTGCCACGCCTGAGCTTATTAGTGGGCCACCTTCATATAATGGCTTAGTATAATCATATACCTGACCGTATACTGCACTAGGCTCAGTATTGCTAACCATGCCTGCCCAGTTATCGCTTATGGTTACAGATTTTACACGTGCCCCACCCCCATACTTTTTATAAACAGGGTTATTGAGCCTTAACCACGAACGATTTAATACTACTTTACGGCACCATAACTTCGACATGGCCGAAGGAGTAAAGCCCATGAACATGTTCTGCAAATCAAAAATAGGAGCTACCAACGATTTTATTACACTTACAAAATCAGTAGGATCGTTCTCTGAGCCGGGGTATGCCAACTTGGCCAAACTCATACGCATAAGTTGCAGTGCCGATTTAAATATTGGATTGGCGATTTCGCTACCACTGTTAGCTACAGGCTCTCCTTTTAGCTTAATCCAAAAGTGAGTATGATCTGGACAGGCCCCCCAATCTTCAATTTTAGCATAGCCCGGTACATATTCTGCTTTACTATCCGGATGGTCGCTATACATTTTTACTGCACAGCGATAAAACACATACTCTTTCTCTATACCATCTATGTATTGTTTATATACATCATCTTTGGTTAGTACCGGATTTTGAGCAGTAAAAAACATATACCTGTTATGGTCAGACTGGTTGAATGCATTTGGCAAATTACCCGCATACAATACATCTGTTTTGTTATTGTAATTGTCGGTATTGCCAACACCCTCTAATTGTACCATTTGCTGCGCACGCTTATCCTGTACATAGGCATAGTCGTCGGCTTCGTAATCAATATTAATAGTGCCGCCGGTAGGTAAATCGACACTACTCATACTCCATGCCTTGGCAAAATCGTTTGTTTTAGTATTCTGTATAGTATATGGAAAATCTACTTCGTTAGCTGCCAACGGAGGAGAGACAAGTGTATTGTCCTTGTAATTGCCCCAACGATCATATTTTTTAAAATCGTAGTTTGGGTTATCGTTATCGTAATGAAAAACATAAGGATTAAGCCTACCAGTAGTGTTACGCTGGTAAGTAAAATACATCCGTTCCAATGTTAACTTACCTTTGTTAGTGTTAACATTGGGCAAGCCGGTTACAGTGGGGTCACCTCCATTTACATCAACAGCATGTTCCGAATTATTTTCTACATGGCCACATAAACGATATGAGTATTCAAAGTGTACTGTTTTAATTGGCACTGCGTTAGCTCCTGATGCAAATAGGTCTGATTTTGAAAACAAATCTATTTTATCAAGCTTTTTAAGCGTTGCGTTGGTATTTCTGCCTCCATTTTCATCATTTACTCCCAAGCCATCTTCGCGGTCGCTTAAATGGAAAAGGGCAACCATGGTTTTAGATACAATAGAATGCATATACCAAACTTCCTTCTCGCCATATGAGTAATTACCTTTATCATCCTTTTCATCGGTATGAAAACCAGGTTGATAATTAGCCACCGAACCATTTTTGGCATAAGGCATGCGCCATTTATAAGTGCCTTTAGCCTCGGCAGTACCATATATGCGCGAGTAATTAATTTGTACTCCATCACCAATATCATCGTCACTTATACCATTACCGGTAAGATCTACATAATCGGGCGATAAAATAGCCGTAAGCAGATATGAATGAGCAAAATCGGGCATTGTTTCTGCTGAGAAAAAATGATCGAGGCCCAGCTTATTATTGCTGGTATTATCTACTCCCCCATTGTAACTAACCATACCGGTACTTTCATTGCCAAGTGTATGATTTACATTAAAAGTTACATCACGCTGTTTCCGGTTATAAGCAGGTATACCGTACACATATCGCTTACCATCGGCGGCCAGTACAGTAACCTCTGTAAGGTGCGACCGGCGTGAATTACTCTGGTCTATCCGATCAACAGTGGTATAGCTAAGTGCGTTACCACATAGATCAACATTATATTCGTTCTCCTTGTAATCTTTTATCTTTTTATCGAGTGTAATAGATTCGGTACCGGATTGCAGTTGTATATCCGCTTCACCGGCTGTTACGTAACTCATTACCTGGTTACGCTTTGTGCGGGTAGGATTTTTAAATGTATTAAAAGCAGCCCCGCCTTTGTTTTGCCCACTACGGTATTTTGTAAAATGTTTGCGTGCAGTACGCTGAAATGGCCAGCCTCCTATATCTACACGTATAGGGTCGATATCACCAATAGCATTGTAATAATTCTGGTCATTAATTGTCTTCTCTCCAATATTAATAAATGCAGCAGGTTCGAATAGTGTATTATCGTTGCCGTAAAAACGTAAATCATCAAAAAGTTCATTTCCGCCTTTCCAGTAACTGGTAGTAGTGTTAGAAACATTGGCATTAAGATCTAACCCTATTGAAGCATATGTGCCAAATGCAATATCCATTGCCACATTGCCCGATCCGCTCCACGAACTAACTTCATGATCGTATACAAAACCTATATCTGAACGCATAGAGCGGTACTGACCACCTATACCCTGGCCGTTTACGCCCAACAAATCGTACTGATAACTTGGCAAAGCCATTACCGGAGCTCCTTCATCATTTTTCTTTTTGCTGGGTTTACGGAACGGCTGGTCTTTTTCGCGGTTAAAATCAAGCAGGGCTTTAGGTGCGGTGTTTGCCTCGTGCATATACATATAACCATAAGCACCCAGGGTTTCCTGTTTTTTAACCAGCTTTTGGTGGCTATAATAACCGGTAATATCGCCACTTATATTTACCTCGCCGCCGTATATAGGCGTAAACCCGCCCAGCATAATTTTGGCAGTAAAACCGAAGTTTTGCATAGGAAAATTAACAGTAGGCGTTACAGCCTGGCTGGCAAACGAAATGGAAGAGCTACGGGATATAGAGCCGCTACTTGAACCTACTGTTTGATAATCGGACTCCTCAGGTTTATTTGTATCTGCGTCCTTCTTCTTTTCGGATCTGGTAGTACTGCTACTTACAGATAAGCCATAACTAAGTGCAGAGAGGCCACCGCGAGAATTGTAGGACGCGCCTACATTTAATCCCACAGATGTTGTTACTTTACTTGTTTCGGATTGTTCGGTTGATGACAGCGATAACCCTACATTAGGCATAACCCCAATACCATTTTGCGAATCGAACTGAATACCCAACGACAGGTTAACCCCCAAGCCCGATGTATTTACATCCTTTTGGTTAGAACTACAGGCTACCGAGAATGAAAAAGAAGTGCCGGCTTTAAAACCTACGCCTTTATAGTTGTTATAGAATATACCGGCATTAGCTCCAAGGCTCATAGGCAACTCTACAAACGATACGCCTACACCTAAATCGAGACCCACTGTAAAGTTGGTACGTATGTTATACTCTTTTTCTATAGGGTCGCCATTAAAATCATCGGGCAGGCCACGCATCTGCCGGTTTATTACACCGGGGTTAATGTTCCAGCCAAGGCCAACCCAACTGGCTTCCTGATCCATAGTAATACCAGAGTGATAGCTGATATTTACAGGATAGCCACCTACATCCAGCAACGGCATGTTGTAAGTAAAATCACCAGTAGATACTTCTACCATCTGAGTAGTATTTACCGGTTCAAAAGATTGCACCTCGGGCTGACTTGGCCCACCGGTTAATGCCCATGCTGTGGAAGTAGTAGCTATGTCTGTTAAACTAAGCAACAACAGTAAGGCTGCAATTTTGCGGGTGTGTTTTCGTAATAGTTTCATAGCAAAACTTTATATAGTTAATGCAGGTATATTATCAATATCGGTACGTTTAAACCTGAACTTTATCAGGCCCCGGTTTATAAAGCCGGCATTAAATTCTAATACATAATCATTGCCTGGCTTAGCTTTATCTTCGAATGCGGCGGCTATATCCAGTTGCCTGGCCAACCCATATGTTTTACTAAGGCTATACAGCACACAGGCAGCAGTATCGGTGTTGGAAACCACTAACAGATCTTTTTGCCCGCCGAAGTTCAAATGTGCTTCAATGTCGTTTCCATCGTAACCATCGCGGTGTAATGCCGCGTATATGTGCCCACCATGCTCATCGGCAATAGTTATTTTATAATAAGTTAGCCCCTTATATTGCGGGTACACGCGTTGCCACTCGGCATTATCTACTTCTGTTTTCTTTATTTCATTTAATGCCATTAGTTGGGGGGTAAGCAATTGCGCTTTAAATACCAAACCATCAATTTCTTTTTGCTGTACAAGCCCGTTATCGGGTTTATTAAGGTATTGCACGTACGCAGTTATACCCGCCGTTTTATGCCCACAACCGGCAAACAGCATACACAATAACACTATGGCCAGGTATAATTTACTTTGCACCGCCTTTGTATCTTTCGTTTATAAATGCAGTAACTTCCTTGCTGATATTGTCTGCTTCGCGGGCGTACATAATTACACCGCTGCCCTCGGCACCCAGTATGTAACGGTAGCCATGCTTATCGCCATACTCCTTTATATACTGGTTAAGTTGTTTGTTTATTTCGCCATCGTACTGGCGTTTAAGTGCCATATTATCTTCCTGATACTGGCGGGCTTTCTCTACATATATTTCGCGGTTGTACTGAAAATCTTCGGCTGCTGCGCTTGAAACTTTATTGCCACTCAGGCTACGGCTTTGCGCTTTAAGGTTAAGCTCCAGACTATCGGTTATTGCCTTACGGGCATTAACTACCTGATCCAGCTTTACTTTATACTCCTTAGTCATTTCAAAATCGTTAAACACAGTAGCCAGCTCTATGTAGGCTATTTTGGTTTTGGTTAACGATTGGTATGCCGAAAAGCCAGACAATACCAAAGCCAGTACGGCCAATACCCATAATACAATTTTTGCAGGTGATTTCATTGCTTTATATCTATTTAGATTTTACGGTAAATTTCATGGTCCACTTTTCGTTGCGGGTATTGTACACCTCCAGCACATACCCACCGGCACCTTTGCTGTTTTGTTGCATCCCTTTGGGCATATCGATAGATAAATAGTTAATGCCGGGTTTTGTTTTAAGAGGTGCTTTGGTTAAAGAGGCATTGGGCCTTTCGCCTTCGCGGTATACCACATAATTCAGCAGGGTATCGGTGGTTTCGTTATTATATCTGAAATTGATTTTATCGGCAAATACATACGAGCCGTTGTTTACGCCCTTAGATAAATGAACGTATTGCGCAGTAACGTTCTTGCTATTCTGTTCGGTAGTGGTATTGTTTACGTTTTTCTTATACCGAAACATCCATATCTCTGACAAGTAGGTAACACGACCACCGGCCACTGCCTGTATTTGCCATACATAGCGTTTATCATCGTCTAACGCGGGTGCACTAAGTGGGTAAGTGAATGATGGTTGCTTAAGGCCTTCTTCGAAAACCAAAGTAACATTACTGCCCATAGCATCCGTATAAGTTTGTCCATCTTTTAATTCTGTAATTTTTATACTGTACACAGTTTCGAAATCGCCAACCGGGCCCTGGTATGTCCAGAAAAAAAAAGGAGTAAACGTATATATCACCTGTGCATCGGTAGGGGTTACCAGGGTAACAGCCCCCAAAGGTGCAGAACTGTTTTGTGCAAAAGCAGCAACACTTAGCAGTAGCAGTAAAGGCAAATAAAAAATATGTTTCATAGGGTTTACTCTTTAGTTTGCTTAATTCTGTTTATTCACTCTTCACCATTCGGGTGGCCCATTTATTGTTACCGCTTTTTACTACTACCTGATACAATCCGTTGGTTAAACCGGCTGTGTTTAGCGAATACACATTGCGGCCCGCGTTGGCATACCGTTGTGTAACCATTACCTGCCTGCCGGTGTAATCGTATATGCTTATTTCTATAGCTGCATCGTTGCCGGTTTCTATATTCAAATACATTTGGCTGCCCACCGGATTTGGATATACCCCTATGCTTTCTATTGTTGCGCCGGCTATGCCGGTAAGTACTATTGTTTCACAATCGGTAGCTACACAATTGCCGGCATCGGTTACCGATACACATATGTTGTAGGTGCCCGATGCTGTCAGATTAAGTGTGGCTGTATCGCTAGTGCTGAACGGGGTGCCGTTGTTGCTCCACACATAGCTGTACGGACCAGTGCCGCTTAGCGCTACAGTAAACGTGTAATTGGCACCCGCCGTAATTTGTGCTATTGCTGCACTACAGTTACCGGTAAAGGTGGTGGCGCTATCGGTGTTAGAGTAGGCACCCTCGCCACCGTTGGCTGTATAGGCTGCTACTTTATACCAGTATGTAGTGCCGGGGTTTAAGCCCTGGTCGCTATAGTTGTATACATTATGGCTGGTAGCGGTTATAAACTGCCAGTTGCTTACACCATTGGGGCTGCGGTATAGGTTAAACCCATAGTGGTTACCCGGCACACCACCCCAGTTTACCTGTATACCGGTGGTACTTACGGCGGTAGCTACTAACTGCGCAGGTGCGGCAGGTGCATCTATACTATTAAGCGTATCGGTACATGGCAGGCCCCATTTTATTATAAAATTATCGGGGCTGGTACTGGTACCGTTGGCATATACCGAATCGTTAGCTACTACTATTTTATTACCAAACATACCTCCGTAGTAACCATTGCCGTTGGCATCGGTGCGTATAAAATCAAACCCATCCTTAGTGGTATGGTTACCGTCAAATTTCCAGGCATCTACCACATCGCCGGTAGTAGTGCTTAAGCGCACACCTGCCAGGTTTAATGTGTTGGTAGCATTGTACAGTGTTATACTATCCCATTGTACTGTACCACGGTTCTGGTAGCCTAAGTAAACATAATCATCTGATGGGTAGCTAGCTAAATAGGTATAAGCAGGTGAAACGGTTTGCTCCACTGGTTGTTTTTTCCAGATAATATTAAAGTTGGTATCTAGTTTGCAGGCACCAAAAGCCTGTAATGTACCGGAAGGAGTTTGGACCGTATCGCCATTAAAGTAAGCCCCGTTAGCATCTGCCCCAGAGGTATACAAATACCCTTTGTGGTAATTCATTAAACCAACTGAACTATATTGATAAAGAATACGTGATGCGGTTATACGGTAATTGCGGTTAACCCGCATTAAGAAAGATGACCCTGATGGATAGCCGGAGAAAACAGTATCAAGAAACTGAAACTGTGTTTCGGAACCTGAAACCACCCCGAAATACATATTATCGTTTTCATCTACTGTAAATTTAGTTGCTAGCCCTGCTCCATAATTATTTAATGTATCTATCAACTTAACATCTACAATATCACCTTCGGCAGTAAATCGTGCAAAATATTTGGAATATGGTTTGAAAGTAAAATTGCCTATAGTATCGTAGTTAGCATTACTGTATAGTATTGATTGTAACTGCCCGTTGCTTAGCATTTCGAAAGAGTTAGAAATGCCGAATAGTGGGCGATATTTTACAACCCTGCTAAGATTTCCATCGGGCGTAAACTTTAAAAACATAAAATAAGCGTAATACAGTGCCGTATCTAGCCCCGGTGTTTTAATATACCCCGGCAAATTGCCCAGCGGCATTGTAACAAGCGCATATATGTTACCTGCACTATCCGTTTCAATTGCGTTTGCCCTATCCTCTTGTGTACCACCGCCCACACGTGCCCACAGCAGGTCGCCACACGAGTTATACTTTGCTATAAAAAAATCGACATTGCCATAATTAGAATTAGGTGGGCTAAATGTAGTGCTGCCGAAAGCCGGGTTATACGATACCGCGCCGCAGGTTATTATATCGCCGTTTGGTTCTACTACCATATCCCACAACATATCGGGTGCCGGGTTACCCGATGTACTGCCGGGTATGCCACTGCCACCTGCACTGCGTATCCATTGCTGGCCGGGTTGCTGGGCTTGTATAACCAGTGGCAATAGGCATACCAGCATACAAATTATGGTTGTTATATTATTTTGTTTTACTCGCATTGGCTGGGCACTGTTATGGTTATCGGTATGTGGCAATCGCCTATTACTATTATTACCTGATGGCTGGATTGATGGGGTGGTGTATCCCAAATTTCCATATGTATACTGTTTTGACCGGGCACTACGGTATGCCCCATTATTACCGGTGTGCCCGACCCGCTATCTACTACGTTTTCGTATGCACTAATGTGGGCTGTGTTACAATACAGTGAAAATGCCGAGTTGGTGGTACCTGTGTAATTAAAGCTCACCAAAAACTCAACTACATGCGCCATACTATCGGCCTCGTAATGGCATGCCGTACAGCTGGTATCTACCCCCCCAGGCACACACCAGGTGTCGGGGCAGGGCATAATATCCAGATAAATTTCGTCGGAGGTATCTACACAGCTATTGGTGGTATTACCAAACTGGTTGCGGATGATAAGCCGGTACGTACCCGACTGTTGCGGATTATAATTAACCTGTGTGCTGACTACTGTAGTTGTGTTGTTGTCAATTTTAATCCACTGGTAAGTATATTGCTCGCCAATAGGTGCTACGGGGCCATACAGGGTATTATCCTGCCCCAGGCAGCGGGTGTAGCAACCGGCTATCAGCTGGTTAAAATTAGCAGCCCAGTATATGGGAAAGGTATTTTGATTGCCCCGGCAGCCGTTACTATCTACCAACTGGAAAGCGTAAAAACCGGGGTCGTAAAACGTAATGGTATTACCATAAATACCGTTGTTCCACAACACAGTAGAGGGTGGAGTGGTTGATACGGTAAGTGTAATAGGCCCCTGGTTAGCACAAACAGTGTTTGGGCTAACAGTACTGCTCATGGTCATATTAACCGGGGCATACTGATGTACCTTAACTGGTGGTGTGGTAGCGCTGCAACCCGCCAGTGTAACCACGCCCCAATAGGTATCGCCGTTAATAAGGCTGGTCATTTCATCATCCAGCAGGTATGGTATACCGCTTTTGGTGTAAGGGCCTGTAATGGTAGTGTTGTGTTTATGTATCCACTGGTAGGTGTACTGGTGGCCTTTAAATATTGAAAGGTTCATTTTCTCATCTGGGCAATAAATGGTATCGCCCTGTATGGTAGCGTTTATAGTAGTAAAGTAGGCATTAACCGGGCCGGCCGCTTTTGCACAGTTGTACTTATCGGTAACGGTAACGTAGTAATTTCCACTACCGGTAACTGCCAGTGGGTTTGTGGTAGCACCATTACTCCACTGGTAGGTGTATGGAGCTGTACCATACGGCGACTGAGTAACTGAAACAGACAGGTCGACAGAAGTGCCATAACATTCATTTATATCTGGTAGAGAAAATGATATACCAGCGGTTTTCATTTTATCATCGTAAACTACCTGATTGGCACTAACCTGCGAGTGGCAGCCATAGGCATCGGTAACAATTAGAACAGTAGTAAAATCACATACATATTGATTCACAAGTCCATCAACAATATTACAATCGAACACTTTACCAGATGGTTGCAGTGATGAGGATGAGCCATCGCCATACTGCCACAGGTAGCTGATAATATCACCGGTAGAAGATGATGCATTGAAAAGTACAGCACCGGTTTCGCAAACGCTATCTACACTTGTAAAAGCAGCCTGTGCCGGTGCCGGCACCGTTATATTTTGTGTAAGGGTGCAGGCAGGTAAAGTGGCATTATCTATAATAAGCGTAAGTGTATGTGCCCCTGCAGGTGTAATAGTTAATGGCGGTGTAGGCACCTGGCTGGTAGATGCTGCCGTGGAGCTACCATCTACATACCACGCCCACGACGTAATAGCGTTAGCAGACGGGTAGTAGGTAGAAATATCTACCGGTTGCGTAAGTATTTGACCCGATGAAGAGCAGGTATATTGTACTGTAAAATCGGGCACGTAGCCTACTGTAACCCACATATCATCCAGCACACCGCAGGTACCACCACCGCTGGCCGGTGCAGTGCCATAAGCTACAATGTGGTAGCTGCCGGCCTTAAGGTATGTATGTGTGGCGGGCAGGGTGGTTGCCGTTGTGTTACCCAGCGGATCGTAAAATACCACACTTGTAAAGGTGGCGTTGGTAGAGGTAACGTTTACAGTAACTACCCCACAGTTAGATGATGTAAGCGATAACTGCACCGAGCCTTGTGCATCGCACGATGTTTCGGGGCATGCATCATCTACCACAATTATGTTGGTGTACGCCTCGCAGCCTGCCGAGTTAACTACCCTTACCCTGTAGCTACCTGTAGCAGTAACCGTAAATGTACTGGTGCTGCCGGGGCCGGCCACCGATGTGGTGCCGTTAAAAAGTTCGTAGGTAAAGCTGGTGCCGCTCATATTTTGCAGCGTAACGGTCAGCACATCGCTCCAGCTTTGGGTTTCGCCACAGTGATTTACGCTGCCATCGGGCGATAGTATGGCTGCAGGGCCGGGTAATACATCTACCGTTATGGCAGCTGTTGCAGGATTAGTGCAGCCGTTAGGTTTTTCGATAATAACAGTTGCGGCATACGTACCGGCAGCAGTATATGCATGTGTAGGTGTGGCACTGCTGTTGGTAGTGGTGGTACCATCGCCAAAATTCCAGTGGTAAATGGCCGATGGTGTGCTAAGGCTGGTTGGTGTGGCCGTAAATGTTACCGTTTTACCAGTACAAAACGGACTGGTAGCGGCTGTAAGCCCGGCCACCGGTGTAGGGCTAAGGGTAACGTTATAGGTGCGGGTAATAACCGTACCACATTTGGTAATGTTAAGGTTTACCTGTGCAGTGGCAGTAACACTAGCGGCGTATTGGTTCCATTGCAGTTGCACTGTGTTTGTATGCTGCCCGCTTACAATGCTACCTGCTTCTGCAGGTTCTACACTCCACTGATATTCTTCGGCACCGGCAACAGCAATCTGATAGGTCAGTTGCTCATCGCCGCAGGTAGTAGCAGGCCCTGTAATAGCAGGCAACGAAAGCGATACCTGATTAATAGTAGTAGTAACCCACGATGAAGAACAGCCGGGGCGCTCTATCATAGTGTAGCGTACTTTTAAATCGGCGGGTAATGTGTTGTTCCAGCTTGTATTAAAATCCTGCCCGGCGCCGCTGGTGGGGTTGCCTTCTGCAGCACTCCACTCTATATACAAGCCAGCCGGGGCTGGTGCAGTAAAATAGCTTACCAATGTATTGGGGCAAACCTCGGTAGGGCCAATAACCGGCGCTGTAGGTGCAGCAGGTAGTGGTGCTACGGTAATACCGGTTGCTACAGGGTTACCGCACCAGTAAGGATTTATACTGGTGGCGTAAAGGGTATAGTACCCTACTGCCAGGCCGGTAAGGGTTACACTGGCTGCATTGGCATTAACCAGGGTAGTAGTACCGGTGCTATACGAATACAACAGCCATTTACAGTTAAGGCCGGTGCCGGTAAGGCTGGTAGCATTATATATTTTAGAGTCGCCATCGCATATCAGCGTATCGCCATTTACTTTAAAAGGGTCGGCAATATGTATGCGCATTCTGCTATAGCCGCTACAGCCCAAAAACGGGTTGTTGTATACTACCTTAAGGCTATACTCATCGTAAACGGTGCTTGCGCCGGAAGGCAAATTCCATGTGTAAGAAATTTCGTTGGTATTACCGTACGAAAGGGCCACGCAGGTTTGGCTGTTATCTGGTCCGGAACACAGATACCAGGAATAAACAGTAGTAGGTACAAATGGTACCGAATAAATTGCTGTAGACTGATTGCATACAACCGAATCGCCGTTTATATAAGCACTATCGGGTAATATAGGTACATACACTACTGTTGGATATGCACATGCACCCGAGCAGGAAGAAAGCAACGAAACAACCCCATAGCCGGCGTTTCCATCGCCCCACTTTACCGTAACAGTATTGGAGGTTAAACTACCCGACAATACCGTACCACCGGAAACAGACCAAAGCAGACTGGTGCATGGGGCGGATGTTGTAAAAGTAGATACCGAGTCGTGACAGACAGAGTTTACGCAATAGATATCGGGCCCTGCGGCAGAATCGACAATTACGGTGCGGTATAATGTATCGGTACAAGAACAGTTAGACTCGGCAACAAACATTAGTGTATAGGTACCGGGCTGTGTATAGGTATGGTTTACATACGTTGAGTTTGAAATTACAGTACCATCGCCCAGTATCCAGCGCCGGGTTACAATGCCCGAACCATATGTGCTTTGCGAGCAGTTAGAGTTTAACGATAGTGTAGAGTTTAAACAGACATGTATTACACCTCCTGCATTGGCTTCGGGGGCGCTGGTAATACAGGCAGTTGGCTTATTAATAACCTGTATACATATTTCGCTTACACCGGTGCAACCGTTGGCATCTGTTTCGGTTAATATCAGGTCGGTATATCCTATTGCGTTCCATCTAACCCTTACACTATCGCCGTTTGTATTTAAGGGTATAATAGTTGCGCTGCCGGTAGTTTGCCAGGTAAAGCTACTACCTGCACTACCCTCAGCGTAAAAGTAGTACCAGCCCGAATCGCAAACGTTATAACAGGTTTTATCTTCTGCTCGCGGTTTGGCGGCGGTACTTGAGGACGATGAAGACTCTACCCTACCCCTTTGGATGGTGAGAACAGAGGTACACAAGTTGCTGTTTTGAGGAACTATAGAAGGGAAAAGCGCCGGATTAACGGTTACTGAGTGATTGACGGTGGATATTACACCCAGATAATTTACTACCGCTGATATAGTATATGTACCAGATACACTCCAAAGTACCTGTAAGGTGTTGCCGGTTGAACTATATACGTTACCACTACCCGAAACAGACCATGAAACAACATTGCCTGTTGATATACCATAATACTGGCTATTGTTTACACATGTGGTGTTGCCACCAGTAATTTGTGGTGTTGTTGATTGTGCTGATGCCAACGCTGCATACACAATACATAACACAACACCAAGAAACCTTGTGAGTGATAGTGTTTTCAAGGCAATTATTTTAGTGTGTACCACCAGATAAACGAAATAGTTCACATTTGTTTATCTGATTATTTGTGCAACTGTAGGAATTAAAAAAATAACTTCAAAGAATATTTATAAATATATTTTGATATTACATAATTTACAATATGTAATAAACCAGACAGGCTATTGTGTCGCTTAAAATAGCTGTATTATCAATGAAAATTGATAAAAAATGCATCAAATTATTAAATACAAGATATGTTAATTTATTAATATCATAGTAATGATAAATTGAATTATTGCACATGATATTAGAATAACATAAACTTATTATTACGCAAACACTAACACTTATTGAAAAGACAAAACCTGTGTAAGTTTTAATTTGAATTTATGCAGCAACGGTTTACACGGGTTTGGCTTAAACACATTAAAAGAGGATGTACCATAGCCAGATAAAGAAAGCATACCATACAAAGGAACAGCCGTATGATACCTACCCTATCGCTTAATCAGCAACTGAATTTACAAATAATAATAATAAATAATATAAAAAGGGTGTAGGCATAGGGGTATAGGCATGGCACTATGTTAAACATCTAAATATCAACTACTTACAACCAACGAGTGTAGGCATGGTGGCTAAAAATTACAGAAAAACGAAGAGCGGCGGCGTTTCGGTACCAGCGGGGGCTCTCCCCGTTCTTCTTCGTATTCCGCACAATCACTTCGAAGTTTTAATAAATAGAAGTCTCTGACTTCGCAGTTGCCGTACCCCACAAGTACATCCGCCCGTGCCTACCAAAACCCCACTACAAGATGTACCGGTATAATACATGGTAATAAACAACAAAGCCCGCTACATGGTAGCGGGCTTTGTTGTTTTATAGCTTACGTTGCAATACTCAATTACTGAGGGTTGCCGGTTGGCTGTGCAGGTTGGGCTGGCTGTGCAGCACCTGGCTGGGCCGGAGCGTTGGTTGGAGTCTGGAAGGTGTTACCTTTTGTTCTTTCTACAGCTTCAATCTCCGAGGTTTCTACAGCCGACTTTTTAACTGTAGCTCCTTTCTCGGTAAAAAATGCAGTTGAAAGGCTTAGCACCAATAATGCTACGGCAAAGCCCCAGGTTAGTTTTTCAATAATATCGGTAGAGTGGCGCGCACCCAGCAGTTGCTGGCCTACACCGCCAAATGAACCGCTCAGGCCACCGCCTTTAGGGTTTTGAATAAGTACTACTGCACCAAGCAATACACATACTATAATGATAAGAATGGTGATAACTGTGTAAATCATTTTACGTGATATTTTTTAAATAATTGATTCGGGCGGCAAAGAAATCATTTTTTTCGGGATATTTTAATCCCAGTATCTCATAACTTCTGATGGCTTTTGCATATTTTTTCTGCATTTCGTACACTTTTGCCATCGTTTCGGTAATCAGGTCGGGGTCTATGTCGTTTTCGGCAACGGGTGGTTTTACAGCCGGGGCGCGGTGTTTAAGGCGCTGCTCCTCTATAAATTTATCAAGCCCCTTGCTGTAGTTGGTCTCCTCTTCTACCAGTTCGTGCAGGTTTACAGGTATGTTGGCTACGTATAGTTTTTCCAGTTCTTCATCCTGTTTTTCGGCATCGGCGGGTATTTGCTGCTGCAGCAATAAGGCTGCCGGGGCCACCGCCGGGCTGTAGGCACGCAGCCATTCATCAAAGGTGTGCGGCTGGTTGGTATCAAATGTTTCGGCAGGTGTGGTTTCTATAGTTTCTTCTGCCACAACCTCTGTAGCCGGCTCTGTAATCTCTGCCGTTTCTTCGGTCAGTACCACTTCGGGCGTTTCGGCCTCTGTATCGTCCTGTGGGTTATCTACCACACTATCCTGCACCGGGGCAATTTCGTTAACCGGCTCTACCTCCGTTACGGTTGGTGTGTCGGTAATTATAGTGGCAGGGGCAACATCAATGGTTTCTGTTACGGCCTCTACCTCTGCAACCGGTGTTTCGGGCGATAGCTCAAACGAGTGTTCCGGCAACTGTTGTTCCGGTGTGGTTACAATAGCGGTATGTTCATCGTGGGTAGTGGTTTCCTGCGCTTCGCTTACCGGTATTTCGGGTAGTTTGTGCAGTTCGGTTTCTACAGTAGTGGTAAGCGGTGTACCAAGCGGTGCCGAAAGGTGGCCCGGGTTAAATACCGAGTAAAACAAATCGCGGTCGTGTGTGTACAGGGCCGCCAGTTGTAACTGCTGGTCGAAACGCGGGTCGTTCTGGTCCTGGTACTTTTTAGCCAGCAACAGGTGCGCCTGCTGAAAATACGGAAATTTCTGCAACAGGCCCTCCAGCTCGGTTGCCGAAAACCGCGCCAGTACCTGATTGAAATTTTCCTTATTTATAGTTTCTAACACGTTACTGTTTTAAATTTAGGTGCGTAAACATATTACCACGGTATCAGCGCTTTCTGAAAAATATCATCTACCAACTGCGTGCTTATTTCATTTATCAGCCTGTCTTCTACCGATATTAACTCTTCGGTAGATGAGTACTGCGCATAACGCGAAAAACTCTGGTCCCAGGTATCTTTTTCATTTTTGGTATTTACATAGTGCACCTGCACGGTTATGGTTAGCTTGTTCAACCCGCTGGTGGCACCTGCTACCGGTGCATCGCTGGTAAACACATAACCGGTAACTGCACCGGTAAACTGTATATCGCCATCGGTACTTACCTGGCGCAGGTTAGCTTCTACCTGCATTTTTTGCTTTAGCCTATCGGTAAACACCTGCGACAGGCTGGCAGGGCCGTTGGCAGCCCGGTTCTGAAACAACTCTACCTGTACGGTTTTAACATCGGGTGGAATAGTAGCACCGGTAAAGGAGTATGCCTTACAGCCCGGTAGAACACAAAGCACAGCACCAAAAACAAAGAGTATAGCAACAAGAACAATACGCCCTGATACAGTTTGAAAATTGAAAATTGAAAATTGAAAATTCATGTTCTGTTCTATGTTCCTGGTTCTTTGTTCTGTTATATCTCTATATTATACTCTTTAATTTTACGGTACAGGGTACGCTCGCTGATGCCCAAATCGTCGGCAGCATTTTTGCGTTTGTTGCGGTGCTTTTTCAGCGCCTTAATTATCAGTTCGCGCTCTTTATCCAGTAGCGATAACGACTCCTCTATCGTTTCCGATTCGTGGAAACCCTTGTTATCTACTACTATCGGCTGTGCGGTGTTTTGCTGCGGAATAATAAACGGCTTATCGGTACCGGTATTGCCCCCCAGCTCAAAATTAGTTGGGGTGGTTATAGGCGTACCCATAGGCTGGTGGCGAGCTATATCATACACAAACTGTTTCAGGTCGTTCAGGTCGCTCTTCAGGTCAAATATCAGTTTGTACAATATCTCGCGCTCGGTAAAACTGCTGCCACCGCTCTGGTAGCGCGCTTCGGCCAATGCCGGCAGGCGGTTATCGGTTATATCGGGTACTATCTGTTGCAGTTCTTTAGCGCTTACGTCTTTTTCCATAGCCAGTATGCTTACCTGCTCGGCTACGTTTTTAAGCTGGCGCACGTTACCGGGCCAGGGGTATTTTAAAACCAGCTCGCGGGCATCGTCGGTAAGTTTTACAGCCGGTATTTTATTCTTCTCGCTAAAATCGGTAGAGAACTTGCGGAACAGCATCAGTATATCTTCGCCGCGCTCGCGCAAAGGCGGTATATAAATAGGCACGGTAGAAAGGCGGTAGTACAAATCTTCGCGGAACTTGCCGGCACGTACGGCCTCCTGTAAATTTACGTTGGTGGCGGCCACCAGGCGCACATCGGTTTTCATTACCTTGCTGCTACCCACGCGGATGTACTCGCCGGTTTCCAGCACACGCAGCAGGCGGGCCTGTGTGCCTATGGGCAGTTCGCCTATTTCATCTAAAAATATAGTACCGCCGTTTACGGTTTCAAAATAACCTTTGCGCGCATCGTGCGCACCGGTAAACGAACCTTTCTCGTGGCCAAACAATTCAGAGTCGATGGTGCCCTCGGGTATGGCACCGCAGTTAACGGCAATAAAAGCATTGTGGCGGCGCGCACCCAACTGGTGTATAATGTGCGAAAACACCTCTTTACCTACCCCGCTTTCGCCGGTTATAAGTACCGTAAGGTTGGTTGATGCCACGCGCTCGGCTATACCAATAGCATGGTTAAGCGCAGGCGAGTTGCCTATAATTCCAAACCTGTTTTTTATGCTTTGAATTTCCATAACTTCTTTTTATACCCGGGTTAAAATCCGGGGCTACCATATATATATCGTTCCTACAGAACTTACTGTAGTCCACACACACCCGGTTTCGCATCAACAAATCAACTCACCAATACCCACAGCCGTTTTAAGCTACTGCCACCTCACCTAACAATGTACCACTGGTGCAACCGGTAACTTTTACCATTACATAATCGCCGGGCTTGTAGTGCGCGCGGTCAAATACCAGTACCTTGTTCTGGCTGTTGCGGCCATACACCTGGTTTTCGTTTCGCTGCGAGGTACCCTCTACCAGCACTTCAAAGGTTTTACCTATATCCTCTTTGTTGCGCTCCAGCGAGTGTATGCGGTGCAGGTCCACCACCTCCTGCAGGCGGCGTTTTTTTACTTCTTCCGGTATATCATCTACATGCTTTTTGGCAGCGGTAGTACCGGGGCGCTCGTTGTAGGCAAACATATAGGCCATTTCGTAGCGCACATATTCCATCAGGCTAAGCGTATCTTTATGCTCTTCTTCAGTTTCGCTGCAATAGCCGGTTATTACATCGGTACTGATAGCCGCCTCGGGCACTATGCGGCGGATGGCATCTATACGGTCTATATACCACTCGCGGGTATAGGTGCGGTTCATCAGCTCCAGCACACGGCTGTTGCCGCTTTGCACCGGCAGGTGTATGTATTTGCAAATGTTGTTGTACTTAGCCATGGCGTACAGCACATCATCGGTCATATCTTTAGGGTGCGAGGTACTGAAACGCACACGCAAATCGGGTGCTACCTGTGCCACCATCTCCAGCAGTTTTGCAAAGTTGACCACACTTTCGTCGTACTTGGCATCTACCAGTTTTTTACCTACCAGCTTAGGGTCATGGCTAAAGCGGTACGAGTCCACATTCTGCCCCAGCAGGGTTACATCGCGGTAGCCGGCGGCGTATAGCTGCCGGGCCTCTTCTACAATCGTATTGTAATCGCGGCTGCGCTCGCGGCCACGGGTGTGCGGCACCACGCAGAAAGAGCACATATTATCGCAGCCACGGGTAATGCTTATAAAGGCTGTAATACCGTTGCTGTTAAGGCGCACGGGGTTAATTTCGGCATAGGTCTCCTCGCGGCTAAGCAGCACATTTACAGCTTTCTGGCCGGTTTCGGCTTCCTCTACCATACCGGGCAGGGCGCGGTACGCATCGGGGCCGGCTACTATATCTACCAGTTTTTCTTCTTCTAAAAATTTCTCTTTCAGCCGCTCTGCCATGCAGCCCAGCACGGCTATCAGCGCGCCGCGCTTTTTCTTTTTAACGGCAGAAAAATGCTGCAAGCGGTGGCGTACGCGCTGCTCGGCGTTATCGCGTATGGCACAGGTGTTAACCAGTATCAGGTCGGCATCTAAAAACTCGGTAGTAGGGTTAAAACCCGCACCGGTTAATATAGAGGCCACCACTTCGCTATCGGCAAAGTTCATCTGGCAGCCATAACTTTCTATATAAAATTTTTTGCCCGGCACCTCGCGCAACGGCTGCGCCTGCTCTACGGCACGGTACACCTCGCCCTGGCGGTTTTCGTCTATTTCCTTCGGCTGAATTTCGAAGGCAACTTCGTTGTTGTATAACTCCGTTTTCATAATTCAATACCCGCCCTTTTTGCGGGTGGGCAAAGATAAACTTTTAGCGGACAAAATGGCAGAAAACCAATACAGACTGATAATACAATTTACGCGGCATACCGTAACCCACCCCAATGGGTTATCCCCCCTTGGGTGGGTGGCTGTTTACCCACTGCCGGCAGGCAGAATGTCCCCCGCTTGTTTCATCCCGCCTTATGCGGGAGGCGGGTGGGCCGCTTCAGCGGGCCGGAGATGGATGAATTACTAACGCTATACCGGCAGATTAGCCTTTGTAAGTTAAGGCTCTATCCACCTCCGGTTTCGCTACGCTCAACCACCCCCGCAAGCGTGGGACAAAACAGCCCGCACCAAACAAAATGATGTGATAAATGGTAGTATGATATAAACCAAAACCCCATTACCGCTTTAGCAGTAATGGGGTTTGCCTGTAATAGTGTTTCCGCAGGTTTGGTTACTCCTTAACCAATCGTTTTACCAGGTTACCGGCTTTTACCAGGTACACACCGGCGGGCATATTGCTTAGTGGCAGGGTTAGGTTCGTAGCAGTTATCGGTGTGCGGCTAATCAGCCGGCCGTTTATGTCTTTAATCTCTACTACCTCGCCTATCAGTTGCGGGTCGGCCTCTAATTGCAGGGTGTTGCCGCTGGCAGGGTTAGGGTATATAGTAAACTGAAACACATTTTGCGTTATGTTGCTTATACCGGCATTTATATCGCCGGTGGTGCGCGTAGTGTTGGTCAGTATGGGTGCATTAAAATCGAAATAAATATCGGCGCGGTTGGTAATTACACTGCCATTTACAAACGACGATAGCGGGTTGATGGAGTACTGTATATAGCCGTGGCTGGCAGGTTCGTTGCTAAAGCTATCGGCCAGTTGTATGCCGTTAAAGGCAAACGTTATCTCGCGGCCTTTTGTAATTACTTCGCAGGGGTGCGAGGTGGCCATAAGTTTAAACGACGATAAATCGAGCAGGGTGCTGATGGTGTCTATCACTTTTACATTCTCGGCCATATAAGTACCGGTGTTTTGAAAACGGATAGTGTACTTAAGCGCACCGGTAGAGGGGATAATGCGGCCATCGGCACCAAAGCCCGCCGGCGATACGGCTTTATCGTTAGGGTCGTACGAGCCTACTACCAATACCTGCTGTTCTACAGTTACAGAATCCATACCGTTGCAACTGGAGTTAAGAACAGAACCATAGTAATGGCGCACTGTATTTAATGGGGTGGTTGGAGGGGTGTAAAAAGTAATATTGGTAATCCAACCGCCATTGCTGTTTATATTGGTTAAATCCCAGTGCAGGGTACGGGTTGCGGTATCTACTAAGGTAGGTGACGGGTTGGCACTTACAAATACCTCGTTAGAATTGTAACGCAACACTGCCGTAAGCGATACCGGACCGGCTGATAGTACATTGCGGTATGAAAAAACAACCTGGTTATTAAAGCCCGGGCGCGGTGGTGGGCTTTGCGACACTACCGACAGGTAACCATTGCAATAGCCCTGTGGTACAACAACTGCAAAATTGTTACCGCCATAACTGGCACCCACGCTGGCTGCATTTACAGTAAGGCTATCGGGTGTTACATTAAATTGTGTACGGTCGGCAGGTTTAAGGTTGTACACACCGGTAGGTACATAAGCATAAAAATTACCATTGCTGTTGGTAGCAGCTATGTAACCGTTACCCACATTTATTACTCTACCATATATACCCTGCTCGCCGTTATCAAAAGTATTGTTGCCGTTTTGGTCGTAAAATATACGGCCGGTTATTTCTGCTACGTTTTGAAAATTGCCGCTGAAAGGTTCGTAGGGCGTGGTTTGGGTAGTATCTACCGGCGGGCAAAACGAAAAGCCCTGGTCTATCACCCGCAGATAAATTACAAGCCCGGCAGCATCGGCATTGGTAGTAATAGGCACCCCTACATTTACAGTAACAATAAGCCTTAACCTGTACAGGCCCGGAGGGGCCGAGGTTACACCATTAAATTTAATACACCCGCTTTGGTAAGTAGCAAAAGTATTAGTAGCAGAATTTGTTGCCCAGCATAAGCCTGCAGGCAGGTTGCTTATAGAATCTATTCTAAAGCTTTGAGCAATTAAAACCTGGCCACCAAATGTAATGGAATCGAAAGAGGTAAAATCTATTACCGTACTTTGAGGCTGATTGCGGTAAATACACGGTATATCTTCGTTAGGCGTAAAACGACCCGCTGGCAAATTACCGGCAGCAGTACATTGTGTAGTACCCGAAGGGTTACCAAAATCTCCGCAGTATTGCGAAAACAGGTAGCTACTGTATAGCAACAGCGCTACTAATAGTGTTAGTGTTTTTTTCATAGGATTTGTTTTTGTGTTTACAAAAGTAAAGCACCGCCCTGGCGGCTGCCAGCCTATTGTAACAAAATCTTACACGCCAAAGACGCATCTTCTGCTTCACATCCAGATAGTAAGAGCAGACTATACATTACTCTCTAACCAATCGTTTTACCAGGTTACCGGCTTTTACCAGGTACACACCGGCGGGCATATTGGTTAGTGGCAGGGTTAGGTTAGTGGCAGTTATAGGTGTGCGGCTAATCAGCCGGCCGCTTATGTCTTTTATCTCTACCTCCTGCCCTATCAGTTGTGGGTCTACCTCTAGCTGCAAGGTGCCGCCACTGTTGGGGTTAGGGTATATAGCAAACTGAAACACGTTTTGCGTTATGTTGCCTATACCGGCATTAATATCGCCGGTGGTGCGGGTAGTATTAATAAGTATAGGTGCGTTAAAACCAAAATACCTGTAACCAGGGCAATGTTTATGCATTATTGCAGCCAACAGCATCGTATGGTAAAAAAACCATGAAAACACTAACAGCACTTTTACTACTGGCAATGGCAGCAGATACCGCAAGCACAGCAGAAAGCCCTGAAAAAGTACAGCCCAGTGTATTAATATGTGGCTGCCTGCCAGAATACCCGGGCGGCGAGATGGCTCTTTTAAAGCACCTGAGTAAATATATAAGTTATAATGGCTATACTACAAGCGATACTGCCGAACGGTGTGTGCGCGTAATTGCCCGCTTTGATATAGACACCTGTGGTAACATAACCAATGTACGGATTGCGAAAGGCGATAACTTACAGTTGAACAACGCCGTTACTAAAGCAATAAACAACATGGATAGCTTTATACCCTGCCCGGATCAATGGGTTCCGGTAACTTTTAACCTGCCCGTAAAAATATCTCTACAGCGTTAACCCAAACCCAGCCGTGGCAGCGCCCAGTTTGGCCAGCCAGCTATCTTTGTAGGGTAGTTCCCAACGGCTATCCAGTTCGGCTTTGGTTTGGGCCAGGGTGTTGTAAACTATGGTATTTTCATCAACCTCGTCGGACTGTAGTAGTTTTTCAAACTCATCGCGGGTGCAGCTTACCACCTCGCCTCCTTTATTATAGGCCACCAGCCAGCGGTCGAAAAAGTTAACGTTAAACAGTTGCCCCAGCTCGCGGATAAACCGCACCGATGAATCGACCGAGCAGCCACTAACACCTACGTGGGTTTCGTCGGCCACCAAAAGTACAAACCGGTTGTGCAGCAGGGTGCCGTAACCGGTTACCTCCAGCTTGTGGGCGGTCCACTGGTTTACAAATTCATTTATTTTGGCGGTAGCAAGCGCAGCCTCGGCCGGGGTAAGCACCCGGTTGCTGTGGTATATCCACACGCGCGACTGTGGCGACATGGTTTTGTTGATAAGTGACTCCATTTTAACAATCGTTTAAGTAGATGACGTAAATTTTACATTTCCGTGACAATAGTCATTTGCTTTAGCGGGGTATATACCGCAATCTTTGCGCTGCAAATATAATATACCTCCTATGTTACGGTTAATGATTGTTACCTGTGCTGTTATTTCCTGCCTTATTGCGCAGGCCCAAACCTCTGTTTACGATACTGTTTATACCGGCGAAAAAGGTGCCCTGAGCACTTTTTACAGCCTGGCCAGCCAAACTAAAACCACTACGGCCTATACCGACTGGCACCTGGCTATCAGTATCCGCGCCTCGGCTTTTCCTACCAGCCCGCTGTGCGGCACCACCATGCGTATGAACGAGCCCATTGGCGTAAACGTGTACTACGTGCCCAACACCAGTGCGGCCCAATTCGATAACCTGGATACCGCCGGCTACGCCCAATGGACCAAACTACACGATAGCGATACCGCGCTGGATGAAGGCGCACTAAACAGCAACCGCGACCGCAACGCTATATTTGATTTTGGCTGGGGCGTGTACAACAGCGCTACCCACAACGTAGTGGGCGACTCGGTGTACCTGATACAACTGCCCAACGGCGAACTGAAAAAGTTTACCGTTATTGTACTACAGCGCGATACCGCCTTTGATATTAAATACGCCAACCTGGATAACAGCAACCTGCAAACCATACACATTGGTAAAAAAGATTACCTGGGCAAGCAGTTTGTGTACCTTAACA
The DNA here is from genome assembly GCA_964423405.1 of uncultured Chitinophaga sp. GTDB lineage: Bacteria > Bacteroidota > Bacteroidia > Chitinophagales > LD1 > Bog-950. The sequence continues at coordinate 40,489 of CAYREY010000018.1, forward strand.
TGCTAAACAATACCGTAACCGATAAAGAGCCGCTGGGCACCGCCTGGGACCTTCAGTTTCTGCGTTACGATGCATCTGATTTTATAGATGGCAAACACGTACCGGTAATAGGGGTATGGCTTAACAAGGGCCTACAGGCCGCACGCCGTGTTAACCACGTGGTAACCGATAACGATTACAGCAACCTTACGTTTAGTACCGAGATGAATACCATAGGCTGGAACTGGAAACGCCAGATAAACGTAATGGCGTTCGAATCGGGTAAAACAGAAAGCGAAGGGCTTTCGGTATTCGGGCTGGAAGATTCGGTATCGTACTTTATTAAAACCCGCAACAACACCTACTACAAACTGGTGTTTACCGGTTACAATGCGCAAAGTGGTGTTATCAGCTTTTACACACAAGACCTTAGCAATGCCACCGCTATAAACGAGGCCGAAAACGAAGTTACCCTGCAAACAAAGGTGTTTCCTAACCCGGCCGGCAGCCAGCTTAATGTATTTACCCCGGCCCTGCCTGCCACCCTGCGTGTTATAGACCTTAGCGGCCGTGTACTTAACGAACTGCCCGCTACCGATAACCTTACACAGCTTAACACCGCATCGCTGGCCAATGGCGTGTACCTGCTGCAAACCAGCTACAACGGCAAAACCACTACCAACCGGTTTGTAATAAACCAATAAACATAGTTACCCACTTTTTAAACACAGCAGCACGGGTTCAGCTACCGTACCTGCTGTGTTTGCTTTTTTATGACAATTCTGTGACAATTGAAACTACTTTACCACGGGCAAAACCGGTAAGTTTGCGGGCTGTGATAATACACTGTACAAACCTGTTTAATAAACAGATTTTTAGGGCTTTACCTACCGGCGCCGGCAAACTGCTGGTCCTGCTGTGTTGCCTTACCGTAAGCGCACTGGCTACGCCTGCACAGGCCAGCCAGGCCGGTATTACAGTACAGCGTAAAGATAACCAGCAACCGGTAGAGGATGTGGTAGTGCTGGTAAGGCCGCTAAACAGCACCAAAGAGGGTAAAACCCTTACCGGCTATACAACCAAAGCGGGCTCCTACACCTTCGATTTTACCCAACCGGTAATAGTAAACATTACCCACCTGGGCTATGTAACCATTACCGATACCTTTACCGAAGCTACCTTTAAAACCTACCAGCTGGTAGCTGTACAAAGTATAAAAGATGTGGTAATAACCGGGCAGTACACACCGGGCAGCGCTATCAAATCGGTGTACCCTATACAGGTAATAAACAATGAGGAACTGAAAGCCAAAGGAGCCAACAACCTGCGCGAAGCCCTGCAGGGCCGCCTGAATGTGGACCTGGGGCAGGATGCGGTGTTTGGCAGCTCGGTAAGCCTGAACGGTATTAGCGGCGAGGGCGTAAAAATAATGGTAGACGGGGTGCCGGTGGTAGGCCGCATGGATGGTAAGATTGACCTGAGCCAGATAAACCTGAACAACATAGACCATATTGAGGTGGTAGAAGGCCCCCTATCGGTAATATACGGCACCGATGCCCTGGGCGGGGTTATTAATATTATTACCAAAACCTTTCAGGCAGAAAAAGTAAACCTTAACCTGAAAGGCTACTACGAAACCGTAGGGCAGTACAACATAGAACTGAACACCGGTTTTGCGTTTGGCAAAAGCCAGTTGTACCTGAGCGGTGGCCGCAATTTTTTTAACGGCTACACCACTATCGATTCGCTACAGCGGTTTAAAGAGTGGAAACCCAAAGAGCAGTACTTTGCCGATGCCAAGTATATTTACAACACCAACCGGTTACGGTTTTCACTTACCGGTTCGTTTTTCCGCGAGCTGATGCTGGACCGCGGCATACCTTCGCTTACCTTTGATAACGAAATACACAACTGGACCTATACCGGTACCGATACCCGCTACCTTACCTACCGCCCCCGTGCATCGGCAGCGCTTACCTACCGGTTTAAAGATACGCACCAGATGGACCTGCTGATGGCTTACAGCGGCTGGTTCCGCTTTGCCAATAAATACAGCCGCAACCTGATAACCGGTGCCGAAAAACTGGTGCCGTACTTCGACCAGCAGGATACTTCGCGCTACAGCCAGCTAACCGCCCGTGCTACATATGGCATGCCGGCCTGGCAATATAAACTCAACTTTTTGTTTGGTGTAGATATTAACCAGGAGTTTGTATGGCAAAACCGCATAGCCGGCAACAAAAAGAAAATAGGCGACTATGCTGCCTTTGGCAGTGCGCGCATATCGGTAGTAGAGGGGCTGGATATACAACCCGGTATCCGCTTTGCGTATAATACCCAGTACCGCACACCGCTTATACCCTCGCTTAATATTAAATACAACTGGAAAGATAAGGTAGTGGTACGCGCTGCCTACGGCCGCGGTTTCAGGGTACCATCGGCTAAAGAGCTGTTTCTGGAGTTGCTGATAACCGCCCACTACATAAAAGGCAACAGCGAGCTAAAACCAGAAGACGGGCACAATGCCAGCACATCGGTTAACTACTACTGGCAAAAAGATAAACACCAGTTAAACTTTAGTATATCGGGTTTTTACAACCATATATTTAATAAAATAGAACTGGTGCAGCAGCCTTCGCAAAACGGCATACCGGTGTACCAGTATTTTAACTACAAGCAGTATAACACGTACGGCGGCCAGGCAGGGCTTACCTATAAATGTCAGCGCCTACAGGTATCGGCCATGGCTATGCTTACCGGTTTCCGTATTAAGTATAACAATAACCCCAACGCCGGTTTAAAACAGCTAAGCCCCGATATTACAGCCGGTGTAACCTACCTGATACCTAAAGCCGAACTAAACCTGTACATAGCCTACAAATACAACGGGGTAAAACCGCTGTTTAATTTTGGTACCCAGTTTAACGCCGGCACGCGCGATGGCTACCACATGCTGGACATAAGCCTTTCGCGCAGCTTTTGGAAAGACCGCATACAACTTACCGTAGGTGGTAAAAACCTGGCCGGTGTAACAAATGTGCGCACCCGGGGGGTAGAGGTACAGGGCCACAGCGCTAATCCCAACGAAGTTAATATCGGATGGGGGCAAACTTTCTTTACTTCATTAATATTGCACTTCTCTAAATGATACAGGTACCCCACATATATACAGCGGTTAAGCACCGCGGGCCGTTGCACGGCCTGCGCAGTATTGCGGTGTGGGTGCTGGTACTGGGTACCGTGCTGGGCCTTAGCTCGTGCTTTAAAGAGCAGAACATGCTGCCCCCTGCCGACCAGGACTACGGGCAGATTGCTGTAATAGAAATGACACCTACCTATGCCGAGCAGTTTTACTTTAACCTGGCCAACAATGCTGTAATAAAACGCACCCCGCGTTTTTCGTTTGATATAATGCTTGACAGCCGCGCCGGCCAATACAACATTTGGCTTAACAGCGCCAAAATGATGGGGGTAAAACGCACCGGCCTTACCGAGCTGGACTCTGTTACCCTGGCCGATACGCTGGGTGGCGAATGGCATTACGATTTTGGCGCGTTTGACCCCGATAGCAACGCCATAGGCCAATGGTGGAACAACGGCACCCTGCCACAACCGGTATCGGCGGGGCAGGTATATATTGTACAACTGGGTGTAGATGTAAACGGCTACGGGCTGGGCTTTGTAAAAATGAAGGTGAACAACTACAGCGATGGCGCCTACTCCATCACGTTTTCTGATTTTACCAATGCACCGGTTACCAAAATTGTAAACAAAGACGATACGCGCAACTACAAGTACCTGAGCTTTGCCAATGGCGGACAGGAGATAGATGCCGAGCCGCCCAAAAACGAATGGGACCTGTGCTTTACGCGCTACACCGTTTACTTTTATGCGCCCTACAACATACCGTACGAGGTTACCGGTGTACTTCACAACCCATCGCGGGTGCAGGCCTACCTTGATTCGACACGTACGTTTGACAGTATAACCATTGCCGACTTTGAAACCAACAGGCTGCTAACGCGCCGCGATGCCATTGGCTACGAGTGGAAACGCTACAGCAGCCTGAACGCCAACGGCAGCTACAGCATGAACCCGCACTACACCTACTACATTAAAGTAAACGAAGACGAGTTTTACAAACTACACTTCTACTCGTTTGAAAAAGATGGTGTACGCGGCTACCCATCGTTTGAATACTACCGGATATAGCGGCTTAGCCAACACAGTTACCTGCTATGCTATAAACCTGCAACAGTTTGCTTACCGCTAAGCAAGCAAGCCCTTATAACTATCGGCAATATCATTTATAAAACTTGCCAATGGAGCAATATCTGTTTCTGCTTTGTCGATACTTCTGAAATCGGAATACGGAATAAACATACTTACTTCGTAGCCTATAGACATAGTTAAATAATTGCGGTCAGTATTCAGAAAGTTATCTTGCCAATTACATTCCGAACGCCAATCAAATGATTCTATGAAATGTTCATCGAAAAACTTTTCCAGATCCGACCATTTTTCTCTTACCCATTTACCCGACCAATCATCAAAATTATCTTTAGTATTTATTGGTTCCTTAAGATATTTAGGATAATAGGTTATACCTGTAACATGACGATTAAAATGGCACAGCTTTATGGTAAAGGCTACTTCAATCTCATAATCTTTATCGCGAACTTTCAGGCTTGTTTTATTCTGCCAGTCTAACGGTTTATTAAATATCTGATAACCCTGCGATTTGGTATTGCCGGGCCAGATATAAAACGTAACAAACTCTTTCTCGGGCGAATTTTCATAAAAATTAAACTCAGGAATAATTTCGCTTGCCCACCCAAAAGGCACAGCAATGCCCAGCCTGTCGCTGTAGCCTAAAAGCTCATATCTGGAAGCAGCCAGGCCCTGTTTCATGCGCTTGATAAGCTGATGATGTTTTGCAGTACCATATTGGCTTGAAAACGAAAGCACATTAAATGGTTTGGGTTCAAACCAATGAGGGAAGCGGATTTCGCTTAACTGTAGAAAATCGTTTACAAAAACCGAAGGCTGTTTCGATAATTTTTGTAAATGGTTTATTCGTTCAAGCATTCTAATTGTTTCTTGCCAGGAGTGGTTTCTGGGCTCTACCGCAACACCCGCCTTAATAAACGGATACACCTGATTATACAATTGCTCCTTACAATCTTCGCCGGTACGTTTTACTTCAATAACAATCGCCACATCCTTTATGGTAATCATTATATCTGTTATACTCTTACTTGCATCGAGGTTGCGCTGTGTAAAAAAATCGGACATAGTAAGTTGCTTGTCGGTTGTCATGGCAACGGCATATACTTTTTTGTAGCCCACTATATCCATAGCAACCGTATCAATCTGCATATCAACAAACCATTGCTCGTTTTCCCCTATTGAATTAAACAAGTATTCAAAATCATCGGGGGTTACTATCGATTTTATGTACTCATTCAAAAACAAACTGTTATTCATTAAGCAAATAGCAAAAGCCCTGCTCAGGTTATTTTCTATAAATTCCTTGCTATATGCCTCGTTGTAAAATCTAAAAATATTTAAATGTTGGTTCATATTGTTAAAAAATTAATTTATTTTATATAAAAAGCAATTATATACAATTAAAACAATACCTAAGTAAATAAAATATACCTCTATACCACACAATTTTAACAATAGCAAAACATTGTATTAATTTAATATAAATGATAACATCGCCCTATAAACAACAAATAATACCGCTAACCAACTACACCGGGTGGGTTAACACAAAAAAATCGCAACTACCTAAAAATAAACCACTTAAACAGGGGGTGGGTTAACATTTTCGGGGGCATGGCGATGCATATAAATAAAAAAGCCCCGCATTGCTGCGGGGCGTTATTCGTAACCACCACGATACGAAATAATTTACTTAGCCTGGCCTTCCAGTGCTTCTATACGTTTAAGCAGGCTATCTATCAGTTGTTGTTGTTGTTCGTTTTTAGCACTCAGCTCCTGCACGGCTTTTACCAGCGGCACAGTAAATTCGGCATAGCGCAGGCCGTAAAAATCGTTCTCGTTTTTAGGGGCATCTACACCGCTAAAGTCGTAACCGGTCTGGCGGGCAGCCTGCTCTACCTCCTGAGCAATAAAACCGGTTTGCAACATGCTGCCTTTTACGGCTTCAGCTTTGCGGTCGCGGTTTTGTTCGGGTGTATGCAGGTAACCGGCTATGTTCTCCATATCCAGGTGATAGGTAACCGGGCGCAGCTTATTAATAAAAGCCAGTCCGGGTACGCTTTCGGTTATATCTTTTTTAAAGCGGGCATCCGATACGTTGGTCCAGTTTTGAAAACCACCGATAGATGTTACTGCGGCATTACCTACACGCACCTGATCGCTGGCCGATGGTGCCGCACCATTACCTAAGGCAGTAGTATTGCTAAAGTTGCCCATAGTAGGCCCCGAGCCACTACCTATGGCTGTGTTAGACGTACCGGTAGTAGTATTGGCCAGCGCAGTAACACCGATGGCTGTATTAGAGGCCCCGGTAGTAAGGTTCGCTAATGCCTGGTAGCCATGTGCCGAGTTATACGAACCTGTTGTGTTATTAAATGCTGCATTGTAACCGGTAGCAGTATTATAGCCACCGGTAGTGTTTTTATTGAGTGCAGAGGTACCACCTGCTGTGTTATAAGCACCGGTGGTATTATTTTGCAAAGCGTTGTAACCTTCTGCAGTATTGTAGTTACCGGTAGAGTTATAATATAGTGTACCGGTACCGTTTGCTGTATTGCCCAAACCAATGGTGTTGCTAAGCAGGGCACTGTAACCAGTAGCGGTATTGTATTCGCCACTGGTGTTGTAATACATGGCCCCGCCGCCCACAGCCGTGTTATAACCACCACTGGCATTGCTGGCCATAGCGGTGTAACCTGCGGCTACGTTGTAGTTGCCCGATGTATTACTGGTAAGCGAATTGTAACCAGCCGATGTATTGGCAAAACCAATAGTGTTTGATTTTAGCGCACCTGCACCCAGACCTGTGTTTTGTATGCCGGTATTAGCCGTGCCGGTGTTGTAGCCAAAAAAGGTATTGTTCATTTCTATTTTACCCGCTGGCTGGTTGTTCATGCGTATGCTGAAAGGCACGTTATCGGTAGTACCTATAAAGTTGGTACCGTTAACCGTACCTGCCGAACCGGTAAGCCCCCAGGCGTTGTTAGAACCTGCGGGGCCCTGAGCACCTGTAGCACCTGCGGGGCCCTGAGCACCTGTAGCACCTGCCGGGCCTTGTGCACCCGTATCG
>CAYREY010000018.1:47867-66665 GCA_964423405.1 uncultured Chitinophaga sp.
ACCTGCGGGGCCCTGAGCACCTGTAGCACCTGCCGGGCCTTGTGCACCCGTATCGCCTTTGGCACCGGTGGGGCCTTGCGCGCCGGTATCGCCTTTAACACCGGTAGGGCCTGCGGGGCCTGTTGCACCAGCTGCGCCAGCCGGCCCTTGCGGACCAGTAGCACCTGCAGCACCATTGGCACCTGACGGGCCTTGCGCACCGGTATCGCCTTTAGCACCGGTAGGGCCGGTAGTACCGGCACCGCCACCGCTACCCGATCGTTCGGCATATAAAGCATAAGGCACACTCATTAGCTGAGTAGTACCCATATCGGTATAACTTGTTCCGCCGGTAACATCTACCTCTACCTGCAGGTATTTGGCACCCAAGCGCCAGTTTACAGCACTCAGGTCGCCACCATTGGTACCCAGCACCGTGCTAACCAGACCAAATTTATTGGTAGGCAACAGGGCACTTTCGGAGTAAACCGATGCACCCGTAGGGCTGCCATCGTGCATGGTCCAGCGCATACGCACCATTCCGTTCGATACAGGTGTACCCGAGGCATCTCGCACCACTGCCTGATAATTCATCCCCATGGGTGCCTGCGCTATTGCTGCGGTAACTGCCAACAGCGTTACAACAGCCAGTATTAATCGTTTCATAATAAGTAATTGATATGGTGGTTTACGTTTTGCACAACCTGCAAAAGTTGCGTGTTGTATCTGCCCTACTCTTACGGCAAGTTTCTAATGATGTTCTAACAGGTTATTAAGATTGCGCATGTTAGTTACGACATGCCGGTTGTTGCATACAAACAAAAGCATGTATGCTACGGTGTACTAACAAGCAACTGAATAGCTATTAACAGGTTAGATAATTGTTACTGCCGGGTTAGCAAATACACGCCCTGGTGTACCTGCTGTGCTGCAAAACCGGCAGGAGCCGGCTGATTGCCTACGTAAACCAACGCACCGCCTACAGGTAACTGCGCGGCACATGTTGCTACCAGTTGGCTTAACTCATCCGGTGTAAGGTTAAGCTGCTCACCATTGATAATAACCGCCTGGCTGGACGGCAGCGCGCATGTGAGCGGATTGGCGCAAATAAAATCCTGTTGTTCGGTTTTAGAGAAACAGTTGGCCGCTACTTCAATCATCTCTGCATCAGTATCTATACCGGTAAGGGTGCGGCGCCAACCGGTAAACTGCAACATGTAAATATGAAAACCATAACCACAGCCCAACTCGATAATATGGCCCTGCTTGGGCAGCACGCTATCCAGCGCGGTATAAAAAGCTTCGTTGTGGCTTTCTTTAATAGCCAGTAACTCCAGCGCCGGGCCTTTGTATATATAGTTCATACGCAGGCGCTGGCGGAAATAGCGCGGGGTTTCTTTCTCTTGCCGCAGCAACTCGTATTGCTGTTTAAAGTAGCGCGAAATAAATTTAGTACGCTCGGCATAACTGGTGCCGTAGGTGGTATCGTTAGCGGCTATGCGCGGCAGAAACTTCATAGTCATACTAGCGTTCATTACCATAAAGTCGCCTTTCTTTATCGTATCGCCGGTGCCATGCAGCAGCATGGGTACAATATCCAGTTTCAGTTCATCGGCCAGGTAAAACGCCCCTTTGTGAAAACGTTTCAGTTTACCATCGGGCGAGCGGGTACCCTCCGGAAACACCACTATCGAATAGCCATCCTTTACTATATCTACAAACTTTTCGGTAGCCGCATCGGCACCTTCCATTACCGGGTAGTAATCGGCTAGTTGCACCACCTTGCCAAACACCGGCGAGTAATACACCCACTTATTGGTAAGCAAAATAAGTTTAGGGTGCTGCATAACGGTTACCAGTATATCTAAAAACGAGGCGTGATTGGCTATGATAACCGCCGGCTTGCCAAAATCCATATTGGCCAGCCCCTCGTGGCGCTTGCGCACATTTACCATCATATACGTAAGCACCCACAGCGCACCGCGCACTATGTAGTGGTAAAACAGCTTGCGTTTTTTAATGGGCGGATAAGGCACCAGGTACAGCAATATATACCCTATAAGCGCAGCTACCAGCGATACGGTTACGTAGTACGTAAAGGCTATCCAGGTAAGTATAAGGGTGGGGATAGTCCACGGTGGCAGGCCGCGCTGCTTACGGCTTTGTATAAAAAAATTATATAGAAAAGGCTGTACCGTTTGCCCTACTATCACCACGCAGAATATACCCAGTATAGATAGCAACGCTATACTGCGCAAAGCAGGGTGTTTGGCAAAAATGAGTGCGCCCAGCCCTATAAGCACCGTAACTGCCGATAGGAAGATAGATACCTTATGCGTAGCCAGTGTTTCTTTACCGCGCTTGTATTTTTCGGTAAGGCCATCGGTAATAAAAATACTGAAGTCGTCGCCCAGGCCAAATATGAAAGTAGAGATAACAATATTGATAAGGTTAAACTGTATACCCAGCAAACCGGCCAGCCCCAGTATCCATACCCAGGTTATTACCATAGGTAAAAATGTAATAAGCGTTAGCTCCAGCCGGCCATAGCTAAACAGCAGGGCAAAAAACACCAGCGATGATGTGTACAGCAGCACGCGGTTAAAATCGCTGTATATTACTTCTACAAACCGGTTGGTAATAATCTGCTTATCAAGCACGGTAACAGCCGGCAATGATGCTAACGAGGCATACAACTGTTGGCGCTGTGCTTTATCTACCCGCACGGCATTTACCACCGTTACTTTATCTTTCCCCTGTATCATGTACTCGCTGCCGAAGGCCTCAACAAGGGCAGCAAACTCCTCCTCTCCTGCCGGTTGGTATTGTTTGGTAAGTAGCGTTTCGAAACCAGTAAAGGCCTGTGCCGAAAATTTTAGTTTACGGCCTTCGGTAGTAAGGGCCGATAACAGGGCTTGCTTTTTCGCTGGTGTCCAGTAAGCGTTCCAGCGGTTTATTTTTTGCTGTTGCAGTTGCTGCGAGGGTATAAAGCGGCTGAACGATGTAAATTTTTCTACCCAGCCATTTTGCTGTGCCTGTTGCAGTTGTTGCAGCAGCGCTTCGTTGTTTTGCAACATCGCTTCCTGCGTGGCGCCGCTGCTGGCTATGTACACTACCTTGCTGCTATCGTCCTGCGTAAGGTCTATTTCTTTTTGTGCGCGGCGCGTTTCATCGCTCATGTAGTTTACCTTGTTCAGGTCGCTTTCAAAACCCACCTTGCCGGCATGGTATAAAAAGAAACCGGTAAGCAACACTATTACGCCAAACACCGCACCGGGGTATTTAATGTTTACGTTAAGGTATTTCTCTATACGGCTGCTGTGCTGCGCACCGGTAACCGGTGGGGGCATAAAGTGTGGCAGAAACACCAATGCAAAAATGGTAGCACCCAGCAGGCTGAGCGAAGCAAACAGGCCAAAGTCGTTCAGTATTTGCGATTGCAGCAACGTAAGCGAAAAGAACGAACCCACCGTAGTAATGCTGCCGATAGTCATAGGCGATAGCAGATCGGTAATGGTTTGCTTAACCGAACCACAGTGCCGGTAGTGCCCGAAAAAGTGCAGCGAGTAATTAACCGCTATGCCCAGCACTATAGAACCTGCCCCCAGCGCAATGCTGGATATGGTGCCTTTGGTAACGGCTATAATGGCTATAGAAAACAAGCCACCAAACACCACCGGTAGCATCATTACCAGTGGTACGCGCTTGCGGCGGAAAAACAACCCTACAAACAACAGGATAGCCACAATGGTAATCGTTAAGGTAAGTGCCGAATCTTTTTTAAGCTGACGGGCGTTGCCGGCTGCTACCACCGGGTTGCCGTAGTACAGCACCTCTACCCCATCTTTAGCAGGGTTCAGCGCAGCTATCAGTTCATCAAACCGCGTAAACAGCTGTTCATTTTTACCGGTTTCGCCCGAGGCACTTTTAAGCGTAATAAACAGGTAAACGCTCTTCAGGTCGTTACCCATTATGTAGCCATCGTACAACCGGTAGTTATCATCGGCCTGTAGTTGTTGCAGTTTGCGCAGTGCCAGGGTAGATATGCCCACCGGGTCATCGGCTATCAGGCGTTTAAACACCATGCCCTGTGCCGAGGTAAGTATGTTGTAATCTTCCTGCAGGGTTTGGGGTATGGTGGCCGGTGCTATCAGCGAGTCGATAGTGCGGTAGTCTTCCTCATCCAGGTACACCGGCAGGTTGCTGTGCACGGTGTTGTAAATAGCCAGGGTGGTTTCATCGTTAACGGTATATTTTACGGCGGCTATCTGCGGGGCCAGTGTGCCGGTAAAGGCAGCGTTCAGCGAGTCGGCATAGGCTATCAGCGTTTCGGGTTCGGTTGCTTTACGGGCCACTACCTTTACTATTACCTTATCGGCAAAGTTCGAGCTTTTAAAAATTTCGGTAATGCCCTGTGTGTTGCCGCCTTTGGGTATCAGGCGGGTTACATCCTCCTCTGCACGAATGCGCATAGCCATGGCACCCAATACCACCAACAGCGCTACCGTAAGGCCATAAAACAATGCCCGGCGCTGCTCAAAAAAATCGTATGTATTTAACAGCCACTTATTCACTCAACCGCGAATATGCGGATTTTTAGCATGGATAAAACAACGGTATGCATAGATAGCCACACACCCCTGCCTACATACAGGCACAGCATCTATATAATAACCTTTCAGCAGCATACGCAAAAGTGCTTAAATACCGCGCAGCTAAACCGCATAATATACCTGCAACCGGTGCAGCGTTTACCTGTTTATACGTACTAACACAACAGCCCCAACCGGAGCCTTTTTATGCCTTTACAAAACCATGTTAACCCACTTTACATTTAAACAATTAACTGCCAATTATTTACAAAATTTAATGTTAACACCCTACCAGCAAAATGTTACCACCCGTTATAGCTGGCCAACTAAACATATTCAATATATACAACAATCATATAATGTAAAATATATTATTTAATGCATTTACAACACTCGGCAGGCTAATCAGCCACTGGCAGATTTGTCAACTTTATAAAAGTTGACAAATCTCAACTCATCCCCTTCGCCTTACCTACCTATATCGTTCATTGCGGGGAGCGAGGCTCTGCGAGCGACGAAGCAAGCTTTTGTATTGAATGTAACAGCCGGAGATTGCTTCGTCGCAAAGCCTCCCTGCAATGACGAAATAAAGCAGTGATTGCTTCATTGCGGGGCCTATCTCACAACAACAAAAGTAAAACTACAGACTGCTATATAAACCGGCTTTCGCCGCACAAAAAATCTTAATTACCGCAATAGCGTCCACATATCAATATAATCGGTTAACTTAGCGTCGTGCAAAAAGCAGCCCTTATATTCTTTACGGCTCTGTTTTTAATCAGCAACACCGAGTTTCACGAGTTGCTGAAAGCACCATTGCTGGTAATGCACTACCTGGAGCACAAAGCCGAAACACCCGGCCTTACACCGGCACAGTTTTTTACCCTGCACTACAGCCAGCAAAGCCATACCGATAACGATACCTACGATGATAGCCAGCTGCCGTTTAAAGCAACCGAGCATATGCCGGCTACACACATCAAGCTTTTTATATCGTACTATACATTAGAAGTACCGGTGCTTAACCATACCCTTAAGAACAATATACCGGTATACCGCGCACAGTTTATATCGCAAAACCTGCTGTGCAACATTTGGCAACCGCCCAAGTGCTAACCTGCTTTACATACTGTAATTAGTGGCAGTGGCTATGTTATAGCTGCTGGTGCTACATTCATAATTGTGCTATGCATTACCCATGCACGGCAGCAAAAACTGTAAACCATGTTAGAGAGAGTAATATCGTTTTCGATAAAGAATAAACTAATTATACTGGCGGCTACCACAGCGTTTATACTATACGGCGCGTACGCCGTTACCCGCCTGCCTATAGATGCCGTGCCGGATATAACCAACAACCAGGTGCAGGTAATAACGGTGTCGCCCTCGCTTGGGGCCACCGATGTAGAGCGGCTGATCAGCTTTCCGGTAGAGCAGGCCAACAACAACATACCGGGGCTTAAAGAAATACGCAGCATATCGCGCTTTGGCCTATCGGTAGTTACCATTGTATTTAACGATGATGTAGATGTGTACTGGGCGCGCCAGCAGGTAAGCGAGCGGCTGCAGGGTGTAAAAGATATTATACCGCCCGGCACCGGTTTGCCCTATATGGCACCGGTTACCACCGGCCTGGGCGAAATATACCAATACACCGTACGCGCCAAACCGGGCTACGAGGGCAAATACAGCGCTACCGATTTGCGCACTATACAAGACTGGATGGTACGCCGGCAGCTACTGGGCACCGAGGGCGTGGCCGATGTATCGAGCTTTGGTGGATTGCTTAAACAATATGTAGTAGCCGTAAACCCGGCGCAGTTAAAATCGTTTGGCTTAACTATTACCGATGTGTTTAAGGCGCTGGAAAGTAACAACCAGAACACCGGTGGCAGTTATATAGAGAAAGGGCCTACCGTGCTGTTTATACGCAGCGAGGGGCTGGTAGGCAACCTGGCTGATATAGAAAACATAGTAGTAAAAACCACGTCCGGCGGCATACCGGTACTGGTGCGGGATATAGCCAACGTGCGCTTTGGTGCTGCCACCCGCTACGGCGCTATGTGCTATAACGATGAAGGCGAAGTGGCCGGTGCCGTAGTAATGATGCTGAAAGGCGAAAACTCATCGGCGGTAATTAAGCGGGTAAAAGAGCGCATTGCTGCTATACAAAAAACACTACCCGAGGGCGTAGTGGTAGAGCCTTTTCTGGACCGTACCAAAATGGTGAACAACGCCATTGGTACAGTAGAAAGCAACCTGGTAGAAGGCGCGCTGATAGTGGTGTTTGTGCTGGTGTTTTTTCTGGCCAACGTACGCGCCGGTTTGCTGGTAGCATCGGTAATACCGCTGGCTATGTTGTTTGCCGTGGTAATGATGAACCTGTTTGGCGTAAGCGGCAACCTGATGAGCCTGGGCGCTATAGACTTTGGCCTGATAGTAGACGGCGCTGTAATTATTGTAGAAGCACTAATGCACCAACTGGCGCACAACAGCCACCTTACCGGCAACACCCGCCTTACACAACAGCAAATGGATGGCGAGGTAAAACTGGCCTCATCGCGTATGATGAACTCGGCCGTGTTTGGGCAGATAATAATACTGATAGTGTATGTGCCTATACTTACGCTACAGGGTATAGAAGGTAAAATGTTTGGCCCTATGGCGCAAACAGTAGCGTTTGCCATACTGGGTGCATTTATTTTATCGGTAACCTACCTGCCGGTAATGAGCGCATTGGTGATAAGCAAAAAGCCACAGCACAACAATACTATATCAGATAGAATGATGAATGCCTTAACCGGTTTTTATTCATCGGCGTTAAACAGAGCGCTGCAATTAAAAACTATACTATTAAGTGTAGCGGTAGTGTTGTTTGCAGCATCGGTGTACCTGCTTACTACATTGGGTGGCGAGTTTATACCACAGTTAGAGGAAGGCGACCTGGCTGTAGAGTGCCGCCTGTTGCCGGGCACTAACCTTAAAACAACGGTGCAAACTACCCAGCAGGCTTCTAAACTGCTGATGGATAGTTTTCCGGAGGTGATAAAAGTAGTAACCAAAATAGGCAGCGGCGAAATACCTACCGACCCTATGCCAATAGAAAGCGGCGATATGATGGTGATACTAAAAGATAAAAAAGAGTGGACCAGTGCTAAAACATTTCCGGAGCTGGCAGAAAAGATGAGCGCCACACTGGAAGCCATACCGGGCTTAACCACGGGCTTTCAGTTTCCGGTGCAAATGCGTTTTAATGAATTGATGACCGGTGCGCGGCAGGATGTGGTATGCAAAATATTTGGCGAAAACCTGGATACACTGGCTTACTACGCCGAACAACTGGGCGGTATTATAAGCACGGTAGATGGCGCTAAAGATTTGTATGTAGAACCGGTAACCGGTGTGCCGCAAATAGTAATAAACTATAACCGCGAGGCTATAGCCCGCTATGGTTTAAACATAACCGAGGTTAACCGCACCGTTAATGCAGCCTTTGCGGGGCAAACCACCGGCATGGTATACGAGGGCGAAAAACGTTTTGAACTGGCCGTGCAGTTAGACCGTACCTACCGCAGTAGTGTGGGCGATGTACAAAACCTGCTGATAGCAACACCCACCGGCACACAGGTACCGCTTTATCAGGTGGCCGATGTGCAGGTTATAGAAGGACCCAACCAGATACAGCGCGAAGAAACACACCGCCGTATTGTGGTAGGGTTTAACGTACGTGGCCGCGATGTGCAAACCATAGTAAGCGAGCTGCAACAAAAAGCCGAGAAACAGATAAAACTTCCGGCAGGCTATACCGTAACGTATGGTGGCACCTTCGAGAATATGCAGGCGGCCAAAGCACGCCTAAGCTTAGCGGTACCGGTAGCCTTGCTGCTTATATTTTTACTATTGTACTTTGCCATTGGCACTGTGGGCGAGGGCGCACTTATTTATACGGCCATTCCGCTGTCGGCTATTGGTGGTATACTGGCGCTGTGGCTGCGGGGTATGAATTTTAGTATATCGGCCGGTGTGGGTTTTATAGCCCTGTTTGGTATTGCGGTGCAAAACGGCATAGTGCTGATAGCCGAATTTAAACGCATTAAAAAAGACGGCGAAGCCGATAACGTAATTGATATAGTGCTGAAAGGTACACGCACCCGTTTGCGCTCGGTACTTATGACGGCCCTTGCCGCATCTATGGGCTTTTTGCCTATGGCATTTAGCCACGGCGCAGGTGCCGAGGTACAGCGTCCGCTGGCAACGGTAGTGATTGGTGGCATTATATCGGCTACCATGCTTACCCTGTTTGTGTTGCCGATTTTGTATGTGTTGTACAGCAGCATCAGCAACCGCCGCAAAGGTGGCAAACAGGCAGCACCGGTTGTGGCAACAGCAGTACTGTTACTATTTAGCATTGGCGCACAGGCACAACAACCGGTAACGGTAGAGCAGGCACTGAGTATTGCAGCGCAAAACAACCTGGGCCTTAAAAGTGCACGGCTGAACGAAGAGGCCGGCAGCAAGTACAAACGCACCTGGCTGGATATCGGCAAAACCAGTGTAACGGCCGAGTACGGGCAGATAAACACCATATACAACGATACGCGCTTTGGTGTATCGCAGGGGTTTAGTTTCCCCGGGGTGTATGTGCAGCAAAAACGTTTACTGAACGAAAACTACCTGGCCACACAAACCGAAACAAAGCTTACAGCGGTTGAGCTTAATAAAAACGTAAAGGCCCTGTATTACCACATACTGGCCATGCGCGAAAAACAAAAGCTGTTGCTGTATGCCGATAGTATATACGAGGCGTTTTTACAAAAGGCCACCCTGCGTTACCAGAAAGGCGAAACCAATCTGCTGGAGAAAAGCACTGCCGCTGCATCGCGCAGCCAGGTAGCTAACCAGTTGCAGTTGTTGCAAAGCGATATGCAGGTAGCCTTACAGCATTTTAACCGCCTGCTGAATGATAGCGTACCATACCAGCCGCAAACCGGTGCCCAGTTATACAGCAACACCCTGCCCGATAGCGCAGCGCTTACCAACACACCGGTATTGCAACGCGAGGCACACCTGGTAAATGCCAGCATGCACCAGTGGCGTTTAGAGCGTAACAAACTGGCACCCGACTTTAGCATAGGCTATAACAACATGAGTATAATAGGCCAGCAGAATGTAAATGGCAACGATGTTTACTTTAATGCTGATAAGCGGTTTAATACCGTAAGTACAGGTATCAGCATACCGTTATTTTTTGGTTCGCAGGCGGCGCGTATAGCGGCGGCTAAAAAAAGCTGGCTGAAAGCGCAGAACGATTATGCGCTGATAACCCAACAGGTAAAAACCGGTTACGATGCCGCACTGGCCAACGTAAACAAATACCGCAACAGCCTTAACTACTACGAGGCCAACACCCTGCAACATGCTGCTACTATTATAGAAACCGCCAATGCACAGTTTGCCCGTGGCGAAATAAGTTATATAGAATGGACCGTGCTGCTAAACCAAAGTATTGGTATTAAAAGCGAGTACACCGACCTGGTAAACCAATACAACCAGGCTGTTTTTGAATTAGAAAAAATTACAGGCAACTAATAAAGCAACAACGCATGAAAAAATATATCATATTAATACTAACCGTGGCACTGGCCGCCTGCAACAGCAAACAGCCCGCCACCGAAAAAGAAACCGCCACCGCCGAAAGCAACAGCGTGGCCCTTACCGAAACGCAGCTTAAAAACGCCGGCATACAAACCGGTACCCCCGAAAGCAAAAACATAGCGCAGGTATTAAAACTAAACGGGATAATAGATGTGCCGCCGCAAAACATGGTCAGCATCAGCTTTCCGCTGGGGGGCTATTTAAAAAGCACCAAACTGCTACCGGGTATGCACGTTAGCAAAGGCGAAAGCCTGGCAGTGCTGGAGGACCCACAGTATATACAGCTACAACAGGATTACCTGATGGCCAAAGCAAAACTGGCATATACCGAGGCCGACTACAACCGTCAGAAAGATTTGAACGCAGCTAAAGCCAACAGCGATAAAACGTTTCAGCAAGCGCGGGCCGATTACGAAAGCCAGAAGGTGTTGCTTAAATCGCTGGGCGAAAAGCTGTTTTTAATTGGCATTAACCCCACTACGCTGAACGAAGATAACCTGTCGCGCAGTGTAAACATTTACTCACCTATTAATGGTTTTGTAACGGCGGTAAACGTAAACATAGGTCGCTATGTAAGCCCTACCGATGTACTGTTTGAACTGGTAAACCCCGAGGACGTACACCTGAACCTTACCGTGTTTGAAAAAGACGTAAACAAACTGGCCATAGGCCAGCAGGTAACGGCCTACACCAACAGCGATGGTAAAAAGCACGATGCCGAGATAATACTGGTAAGCCGCAATGTAGATGCCAACCGCGCCGCCGAGGTACACTGCCACTTTAAACAGTACGATAAGCAACTGCTGCCCGGTATGTTTATGAACGCCGAGGTAAACGTACAAAGCAACGATGCGCTGGCCGTGCCCGAAGCTGCCGTAGTGCGTTGGCAAAACAAAAACTATGTATTTACCGATGCAGGCAACAACAACTTTACCCTTACCGAAGTGCAGACCGGTGTTACCGATAATGGCTATACCGAGTTACTGGTGAGCGATAAAGCCGCCTGGGCCGGTAAAAAAATTATTACCAACAATGCCTATGCGGCATTGATGAAGATGAAAAACAGCGGGGAGTAATTGATACACAGAACTTAGTTCGTCATTGAGAGGAGCGAGGCTTTGCGACCTGTTCCGATTTTTCATAGGATGTGACGAAGCAATCTCAGGGTTTAAGGGGACTAATGCAAAGATTGCTTCGTCGCAGAACCTCCTCTCAATGACGGGAAGGGGCCGGATTGCTTCGTCGCAAAGCATTGTCGCAATGACTGAAAAAATATAACTATTAGCAGTATGGCAGTTTACCTACGGCTTGTTGCCTTCTTCGGTAAAAACAGTGTCGGATAGTTTCTGGTTAATTTGATAACCATCCATGGTAAGTGTAATGTGGCCGGTGCCTTTCTGGTTGTAACTACCCGCAGTGGTGCGCGAGTTTATATCTACCGATATGGCTTTGGGTACTTTAAACTTTGTCATATCAACGGTAAACACAATTTTTTGTGGCAGCGGATAGGCCAATTGGGCGCTGTATGTGTTATCCATCTGTATCAGTCCGTTGCTGCGGGTGGTAAGTTGTGTGCGCACTACCAGCGCACGTACAGGGTCTATCCAGAATTTACCCAGTATTACATCGCCATCTTTTACCGGCAACACACTAACCACACTGCAGGTGGTTGCACCTATTTTTTCGGTACCCGATGCTACGGCAGTGTAGCCTGTACTATCGCCTAAAAATGCAAGGGCGTAATACGGGTTTTGTTTGGGCAGAAAAATAATACCACTGGTGCGTATCCTGAATTTATCGGGCTGTTTAAAAAACACTTTACCTTTTATGCTGTTGATGCGTACCGATGGTATATCGAAATCCATCTGTATATCGGCCGAGTAATCTTTTACACGCATAAAATTGCGGTAGGCCGACATTACCAACTGCGATGGTTGTTGTGCAACCAATGTACCGGCACAGCATATAAGTACGGCAAGTATCAAGCCTGTTTTCTTCATACTAACTCTGTATATCTTTACGGGTGAAATAATAATAGCTGATACCCAAAAAGGCAACAATGTGCAGCAGCAACACCGTAACCGATGTTATTATTTGCGACACAGGCAAGGGGTCGTCGAACATGTTTCGCCAGATAACCATGTGGGTGGTAAACAAAAAGGGCTTTATGTAATCGAACACGGGCACCTCTATAGTACCTATAATTGTAAACACGATAATAACCGACATGCTGGCTATAATGGGGCCTATGGAGTTGTCGGTAAAGCACGATAACATCATTGAAAAAGTAGCAATAAGCATAAGGCTTACCACTGCAATAAAAAACGCGCCGATAAAGCGCCACATTAAATCGGCATCGCGTATAATAGTAAGCGAATCTGCTTTCAGTACAATAATATCGCCGTGGCCAAACAGCAACCGGCTTAAGCCAAGTGCCAGTATGCCCAGCCACAACACCAGCGCCACGGTATACAGCAGGCCCGATATATACTTGGCCGTTAATATCTGCGCGCGCGGGTAAGGCTTGGTTGCCAGCAAGCGGATGGTGCCCGTTGCGGCTTCGCCGGAAATAAGGTCGCCGGTTACCAGCGCCACCATTAGCGGCATTTGCATAATAAGTGTTTGCAGAATGATAAAACAAACCAGGTGGCCGTTTAATAAGTTGCCATCTATATCAAACGATTGCCGCATGGTTTGCAACATAAAATCGATGTAGTTGCGCCCATCTATATAAATAGCAAACTGTATTAGCAGTATAACCGCGGTAATGGCTAAAAAACCGATGTAACTACGGGGCTTGGTAAATATCTTTATCAGCTCTACATACACTAACTGCACCATACGTTAAGCGGCATTGGTTAACTTAAGAAAATAATCTTCGAGCCTTTTGCGGTACGATAGCGAAAAGATTTTGATACCCTGTGTGTTGGTAAATGCGTGTAGTGCCGGCAATTCGCTTTTAGCCAGGCGCAGTATTAGCTGGTTCTGTGCAACGGTATCTACGTGCTTGTGCCATTGCGATTGACCAATAGCCTGTTTCAACTGCTCCATATCTGCCGGTTCTATATATACCATCAGGTCGTTATCGGACAATAGCTGATCTACATTGCCCTGCACTACTGCTTTGCCTTTGCTTATAATAGCCATGCTATCGGCTATCAGTTCCATTTCGCTTAGTATGTGCGATGATAGTACTACCGTTTTTCCCATCTCGTTTTTTAGCCGCAGTATCAGGTAGCGCAGGTCTATAATACCCTGCGGGTCCAGGCCGGTGGTGGGTTCATCTAACACTATTAGTTGCGGGTTATGTATAAGCGCCTGTGCAAGCCCCAGGCGCTGTTTCATACCGTGGCTGTAGGTTTTTACCAGGTCGTTTTCGCGGCCCTTTAAACCTACCAGTTCAAACATTTCGTTTATCCGGCGGGCATCGGGTGTTATCCTGCTCATGCGGGCAAAAAGCTCGAGGTTTTTACGGGCACTCAGGTACAGATAGAAATCTGGCTTTTCGATAATGCAGCCTATGTTGCCCAGTATGGCACTACGGTGTGTTTGCAGGTTGTTGCCAAATACGTTAATGGTACCCGATGTTGACTTAATTAACGTAAGCAACATGCGTATAGTGGTGCTTTTGCCTGCACCATTGGGCCCCAGCAAACCGAAAATGTGGTTTTGGGGAACAACCAGATTGAGCCCGTTTACAGCGGTGTGCTTTCCGTAAAGTTTGGTAAGCGCGTTAATCTCTATTACGTTGGGCATAAATTACCGGCTCTATTTTCCTATACCACAGTATGCAAAAAACTCGCTGCGCGTTTGCTCGTTCAAAAACTTGCCGCTGAATGATGATGTAACGGTTGCAGAGTTAACATCGCCCACCCCCCTTGATGAAACACAAAGGTGTTGCGCATCTATAACCACGGCTACATCTTCGCATTGGGTAGCTTCTTTAATAGCCTCGGCAATTTGCAGGGTAAGGCGCTCCTGCACCTGCGGGCGCTTGGCATAGTACTGCACTATACGGTTTATTTTAGATAAGCCAATTACATAACCGTTGCTGATATACGCCACGTGCGCCTTACCTATAATAGGCACAAAGTGGTGCTCGCAATTGCTGTAAAAAGAGATATCTTTTTCTACCAGCATTTCGCGGTACTTGTATTTGTTTTCGAACAGGGCAATTTTGGGCTTGTTGGCCGGGTTAAGCCCGCTGAAAATTTCTTTTACATACATTTTAGCTACCCGGTGCGGGGTACCTTTCAGGCTGTCGTCCTCTAAATCGAGGCCCAGTATCTGCATTATCTCAGCAAATTTCTCTTCAATCAGCTCAATTTTCAGGTTATCGTCCAGCTCGAACGCATCGGCACGTAGCGGCGTGTCGGTCGAGGTCATTACATGGTTATCACCTATGGTATCTACCTCGTCGTGGTCAATTTTTACTTTTAGCATGGCTGTATAGTTGTTTGGTAGTAGAGTAACAACTGAAACACCATTTTGTTTAATCAAACAATTTAAAAGTTAAACAAATTAACGTTTTACCTATGGCCTGAACAGAAAGATATTGCTAAATCGTTACTATCAGCAAATCCATACTTCTTTTTAATCTTCATCCGATACACCCCTCCGGCATTTAATCGGGCCCGTTACAGGACAAATGAACATGTAAAGTATCTTCGCTTTCTATTAACGCCTACAAATCTGTTGCTGAATTTGTTATAACAACAAGTCGCCGTACAAAATATATCTGTAGCAGGTGATATCTGCCGGCTTTAATCATCTACGCTCCTTCTGTATTAACGCAACCACACGAATCATCTGCCATATATTTCGTTACCCCAAAAAAAGGTACCGGCACATGCCTGGGCATTACACAGTTGCAATATGAATGTGCAACTGAAAAAAATCAGTAAACTACATTTACTCATTTTGCCTGGTAGTTTAACTTGAATAAATGAAGAACCCCAAACAGCTTACAGCAAAGTTAATACCTAACCGATACATACAAGGTAAAAGTGTTGCTATCCAATACAAACAAAAAACATTCTGTTTCAAGGCCATATCTCTATTTGCCTGCCTGGCGTTACCAGTGAAATATTTTTCATATATTGTTAATATATTATTTTTATTAAGTTAGCGCAGTAATTTACCCCCTATGACACACTATACAAGAGCATTAATTACTTCATTGCTTTTTACCTGCACTTTTGCAAACGCACATAGATGTGTAATAACAAATAGATTCAACCCACATACCAATTGCCAATCGCTGTTATATACCCCGTTAGCTAACGAACCAACTGAAAATAAAAAACCGGGAGGCAATGCCAGTGCTAACAATACGTTACAAAAACTTAATAGTACAGTTGTATTTGTCGACACCAACCAGAATATTGGCATAGGCACAACAGCACCCAGGTCTAAAGTGCATATAGCAGGAAACATGTATGCAGTAACCGGCGTTACAGATACAACTGTGTTCAGCATTGGGAAAAGTGTCAACTTAAATAACCTGGGGGTCGGGCTACCGGTTGATGGTATTTATACTACAAAGTTGCACCATACACCTTGTATTATAGGCTTTGTAGACTGGACAGTATACGGTGCTGCACAAAAGGGTTTGGGGGTAGGTATTGTACGGACAAACAGATTTAACGGACTACATATAGAGTACGATAACCTGACCCTTAGCCGCGATGATACCCTTACCGGCCGTTACCAGTATGGAATAACGGCATACAGTGGTGCTCAGCACATCGATCTTTTTTCTTTCGACAGGGAACGCGCTTTTGATATGAGCAGCGTAGTAAGCGATACAGGTAAAATAATGATACGCCAGTACTACACGCACAATCATAGGGCATCGATGATGCTCAATGTTTGGGATGGAGGCATTACGCTGGGCAAAGGGCGGGGTGGAGAAGAACAAATAAGCACACCTGCGCTGCATGTAGATACAAATGCTAATACAGGAATAGGCACCACAAAACCTGCTGCTAAATTTCACATTAACGGTTCGCTTAAAATTGTAACAGGATCAGAAGGTACCGGAAAAATTTTAATGAGCGGGCCTACCGGTAATGCCGATTGGCAAAATATCGACACAACAGTAGTTTCAAGCGACTCTTTACTCACCCTGGTTGCCACTCACCGCATAGAAAATTACACATTTAAAGGCACTACCGGCACCTGGACATTACCTGCACTGGTTGATAACATCGGACTGCATATACATATAAAAAACAGAGGCACGGGCAGTGTAACGCTATTAAGTAAATCATCTGGCGACGATCTATACGATACACAACCGGTAAAGTCAATAACCATCCATGCAGGCTCATCTGTTTTGCTGATTAACGATGGTGAATACTGGACGGTTAATTAATTTTTAGCTTATGTTGAGGGCATTGCTACTACCAAACCTGTACGTTAGCAATTGGGTTTTATAACCCTGCTACTGATTTTCGTCACCTACCCAAACTGCTAAATAAAGTTACATTCGCGGCTTAAATTTACACCCTATGAGTTTAGAAACTGCCCTGCAAAACCGCGCCGGTAACCAATGCGAACTGTGTAAAGCTACCGGTAACCTTACGATATACGAGGTGCCCCCCCACCCCGAACAACGCGAAGATGACAGCATACTGGTATGCCCTAAGTGTAGTGCGCAGCTAAACAAAAAGGAAGAACTGGACCCTGCCCACTGGGCCTGCCTTACCGAAAGCCAGTGGAGCGAAGTGCCCGCCGTACAGGTAGTAAGCTGGCGTATGCTGAACCGCCTGCGCGACCATAGCTGGGCGGCCGATGCCATAGACCTGATGTATTTTGATGAGCCAACACTTACCTGGGCCAAAGCCACCGGCGACCACGAAAACAGCAGCGCCGTTGAACTGCACCGCGATTGCAACGGCAACCAGTTGTTTGATGGCGACACCGTAGTGCTGATAAAAACACTGGATGTAAAAGGCAGCACGCTGAACGCTAAACTGGGTACAGTGGTAAAAGGTATAAGGCTGGTACCCGATAATGTAGAGCAGATAGAGGGCAAAATAGAGGGGCAGACTATAGTAATACTTACCAAATACCTGCGCAAAGGCTAACACCAGTGTGTGTGGAAGCTATGCTGTAAACAGACAACCTCACAACAGAAATGTGCCGTCATTGCGAGGAGTGCCGCTTTGGGCACAACGAAGCAATCTTAGGATTAATACAAAGATTGCTTCGTCGCAGAGCCTCTCCCGAGATAAACCCGGGACCTTCGGCTCGCAATGACGACAACGGTGTTCGCAAAGCTTCTTCATTGCAAGCCCGCTATCTATGGCCTGCAATGAAGAAAGGATGACAGATATGTGCAAAAAGCACACACAAAAGCACTACTCTTATGTTTTTGTAGATTCAGGCGACGATCCCGTAATAAGTATTCTTGCTATTGATATAATGGCAAACAACCCAATAATAAATGCAATTACTGCTGGTTGTGTATTAAGATAAGGTGGGTTTGTTTCAGCCCCCGTTTGCAGATATACATGATTATAATCGCTAAGCCCAAACACCCTTATGTTATTATAACTCATATGCTTCTCCCAAAAATCGGGCTCACGTAAATGGTCTAACTTTACTTCATAGTCGGCCTGTGGCACTATTAACTGAATACGTGCATCCATTTGCGCGTAAGTAACTAATGAATTTATATCGGTAGCCTGTGCCTCATGGTTATAAACATCAAACCGAAAACCGGGATACTCTTTCAGCTTAATTGAAACAGAAAAGTTATCGGACCGGCTACCTCTGTTTATTTCCGGTGCGGTTACCAATGTACCCGTAACTGTACGCATTGCATCGGGTAATTGGTTGCCCATATTAAACAGCACCGATAACACAACACCAACACACACCAGTAACATCAATAACAATAAAGATATAGCCCCCCTGTTTTCGCGCAAAGCAAACTGTATCGTCCAATTCTCTACAACAGGCTTACCTTTAATCAATCGGGGTTTTAAAATGTAATAGTTTTTGTATTGCCTTGCTGCTATAGAGTACGTACCATGCTGAGTGTACAATTTCAACACGGTATGTATCTCTCCCTTTACTTTATGTTGTATTTCGCGCCAGCCGGTAATATCTTTCAGGTAGATAATGCGAAGGGTATAACCCAGCCACGATTTAAGTATCAATTCTTCATCATCGATATGCAGGTTATGGATAGAAGCGATTAACCAATAAAACCAAACAGATAACGCAAGGGCTGCGGTTGCAAACAACAACTCAAAAACATCCCAGTATGGATTAAAAACGCAATTCTTGTAAAGAAAAAATGCAACTATAGCTGGCAGCGTTGCCGGAATCAGCAATAGAAAAGCATAGTCTGCCCTGCTATTCTTAGAAACCAGTACCGGTTTAGTATTCACATTACAAATATAGAAAACCTGTGTGCTATTGGGCAAAGGCAGTTTAACTACTCCCCTACAGAGCTAGCAACCCTTTTATTACTGCTATAATATTACCGCCTTACTTATCTTAGCCGGTAAACATTACCATGCACCCTTCGGTTTTTATACAACAATACCAGGCCGCACTG
>CAYREY010000019.1:0-8964 GCA_964423405.1 uncultured Chitinophaga sp.
TCCTGTTCTGCTTTAACAGCAGCCAGCGAATCTTGTTTGGCTTTTTCGCGGGCAGCCAGTTCGGCGGCCTGTTGTGCCTTTAGCTGCGCTACCGAATCTTTTACAAACTGAGCGCGTGCAGCGGCAGCAACTTTTGCGTCGGCTATAGAGTCCTGCAAATACTTAGCACGGGCTGTAATAGCAGCTTTATTCAGCGAGTCTTCTAATGCACGTTTGGTGGCGAGTTCCTTTTGCAGCCTTTCTTCATCGGCACGTATGCGGGCTAAAGAATCCTGCCTTACTTTATCGTTAGCCAATGCCAGCGCACGGGCTTTTATAAGCGAGTCTTCGGTTAGGCGCGCGCGGAGTGTAGTAATATCTTCAAATGCTTTGCGCAGGGCCAGTTCGCGCGCTAAGCGTTCTTCTTCTGCCTTTGCTTTGTTGATAGAATCTAACGCAAATTTCTGGTGCATGGCCGCCATTAACTTGTTCACCGAATCTTCGTAGGCGCGGCGGGCAGCCAGCTCGAGCGCTATACGCTCGCGGGCCGCTTTATCGGCAGCAATAGAATCCTGTACTGCTTTCTGGCGCACTGCAATAGCAATCTTCTCTTTGGCAATAGAGTCGCGCACAAATTTTTCGCGTACCGCTGCCACTACTTTGCTTACCGAATCTTCGTACGCGCGTTTGGCTGCCAGTTCCTTTTCTATGCGTTGCTGTGCTAACCGTGCTGCTGCCAGCGAATCCTGACGGGCTTTTTCTTTAGCCGCCTGCGCTATCCTCTCTTTTTCTTTTGCATCGCGTTCGGCTTTTTCGTACACCGCAGCTACTACTTTATTTATAGAATCCTGATAAGCACGGCGTGCCAGTTGTTCGCGTTCTATGCGTTCCTGTGCGGCTTTAGCCAATGCAATAGAATCCTGTATGGCTTTCTGTTTAAGTGCCCTTGCTGTTTTTTCTTTTTCAATCGAATCGCGTACAGCTTTTTCGTACACCTGCGCCATCACTTTGTTTATAGAATCCTGATAGGCGCGGCGCGATGCCTGTTCTTTAAGTACGCGCTCCTGTGCTGCTTTAGCAGCCGCTACAGAATCTAAACGGGCTTTTTCTATAGCTGCAAGGGCCACTTTCTCTTTAGCTATAGAGTCCTTTACAAATTTGGCACGTACAGCAGCCATAACCTGGCTAATAGAATCTTCGTAGGCACGGCGTGAAGCCAGCTCGCGCGCTATGCGCTCCTGCTCGCGCTTAGCACGGTATATCGAATCTTGCCGGGCCTGCTCGCGGGCGGCAATAGCTGCTTTGGCTTTGGCAATAGAGTCTTGTGTAAACCGCGCTTTTACCGCCGCTACTTCGCGCGCCAGCGAGTCTTCAAAAGCCCGCTTGGCGGCCAGTTCGCGGGCCAACCGGTCCTGTTCTTCCTTAATACGTATAGTAGCTTCCTGTTTTGCTTTTTCTTTCGCCTCTCTGCTGGCTTTAACCAGCGCCAGCGAATCCTGTATGTATTGGGCGCGGGTGCTGCTTAGTACATTGCGTACCGAGTCTTCGTATGCTTTCTTTTCGGCAAGTAGTTTAGTTATGCGCTCCTGCTCCTGTTTCTCGCGTAGTTGAGCTTCCTGTTTTGTTTTCTCTCTAAACGCCTGATCGGCTTTGGCTTTGGCAACGGAATCTTCTACAAATTTTTTACGGTTAAATGCCAGCACATTATCTACCGAGTCCTGATAGGCTTTCTTATCGGCCAATACTTTCTCCAGTTTTTCTTTTTCGCGTTTTTCGCGCAGGGCAGCTTCCTGCCTTGCTTTCTCCCGGGCCTCCAGGTCGGCTTTTACGTTGGCTACCGAGTCCTGCACTATTTTGTTTTTAACGGCAGCCATTACGCGGGTCATCGAGTCTTCATACGCTCTTCTGGCGGCCAGCACTACAGCAATGCGTTCCTGTTCTTTCTGTACACGGTTTACAGAGTCTTTAATAAACCGGGCACGGGTAGCAGTAATTACTTTACTAACCGAATCCTGATAAGCTTTGCGTAAAATTTCTTCATGAGCCGCTTTATCGCGTTCGGCTTTTACACGGGCGATAGAGTCCTGTGTGGCTCGTGCACGGGTAGATGCAAGCACTTTGCTTACTGAATCTTCATACGCCAGGCGTACTGCTTTTTCCAGTTCCAGTTTTTTCTGTGTTGCCTGTGCCAGCAGTATAGAGTCCTGCCTTGTTTTTTCGCGGGCAGCAATTTCGGTTTGTACGCGGGCTATGGAGTCCTGCACGGCTTTGGCACGGGCCGCCGCTATCTCGCGGCTCAGCGAGTCTTCGCGGGCTATACGCTCCTGCTCGGTACGTACCCGCAACACCGAGTCTTCTCTTGCTTTGGCCAGCGCAGCTTCGTTGGCTTTGGTAAGTTCTTCCAGCTTTTTCTGTTCCTCTTGTTTCTGCAGTGCAATCTGGGCTTCTATTTCCTGTGCCCGTTTTTCGGCGGCTTCTTTCTGGCGGATAATTGCCAGCAGGGCAGTATCATCGGTAGCTTTTTTATTAACCGGTTCATCGGTTATGATAATCACCTCAGTTTCAGGGCCGCCCCTGGACTTGCCTTTCGATAATGCCCCATTGCCCAGTCTTTTTTGTTCGGACTCTTTTTTTTTGAACTCCTCAATCTCTTTCTTGGCTTTCTCTAGTTCCTGGGTTAACTTGTTGTTGGCATCCTGAGCAGTTTTAAGTTTGCGGTCTTCAATTACAAATGGCTGTTTCTCCTCACTGGTTGCTGTAGTTGTATTGCCAGCACCGTTAGTTGGTTTAACTTCAACTATGGGCTTAATATTGGCGTTGTTAGCTTTGGTAGGGTCGTAGCCTTCGCGCGGTGTGGTAACCGGTGCAAACAAGGGGTCCAGTACAATATCAATTTTATAATCTAACGGCAGGTTAAAGCCAATAGTGGCAACATAGAACGAAGTATCTTTATACCGGTTTAGTATACCGGTAGAGCGCTTATCGATACTTACCTTGTAGTTGGTTTCATAATCCAGCTTAAAGTTAAAGCGGCCATCTATACCGGTGGTCTGGCGTTCTTCTTTACGCGTCATTACATTACGCAGAATAATAGTTGCTTCTTTAATAGGGAAGTTTTCATCGCTGCCTTTAATAACCCCCATCAGGCGCATGCCATCTTTTTTAAGCCGTACGTTTACATTTTGTGCCGATGGTACCCCTTTGGCATTGGTAGTAAACATGTACGTGGTGTCTTTATACCCATCGTACGATATTTTTACAATATAGCTTTGCGATTTGTTGGGTGTAAATTTAAACGTACCATCAAAGTATGTTTTAATGCTTTTAAAAGCTTTACCGCTTTCCATTACCTCTACACTAGCCTGGTATATGGGCGTGCCGAGGCTGTCGGCTTTTTTTACCATGCCGTAGAAATCCTGCGCAGAGAGCGTAACTGCGCTTAACAGTAAGAGTAGAAATACAACAAATCTCTGGTTCACGGTTTACAGTAATGGCACGTTAACTACAGGTATACACTTGTTCTTTCGTGCGTTGCTGTTATCCTTATTTTAATTCAGGTGCAATTTAGGACGTAAATACGTAGCAGTATACGAATTTTTTACACCAAGGATACCTTCGGGTACACCCTGGTAGACAAGTTCGCCACCTTCATCGCCACCTTCGGGCCCCAGGTCCACCAACCAATCGGCACATTTTATTACATCCATGTTGTGTTCTATAACAATAACGGTATGCCCGGCTTCTATCAACTGGTTAAAGCTGCTCATCAGTTTGTTGATATCGTGAAAGTGCAGGCCGGTAGTTGGTTCATCAAAAATAAACAGCACCGGGTTAGGCGCAGCCCCTTTATTAAGGAACGATGCCAGCTTAACACGCTGTGCCTCGCCACCGCTAAGTGTGCTGCTGCTTTGCCCCAGTTTAACATAGCCCAACCCTACCTTTTGCAGTGGCATTAGTTTGTTGGTTATATCGTTATCATCTTTAAAAAACTCCAACGCTTCATCTACGCTCAGTTCCAGTATGTCGTATATGTTTTTGCCTTTGTATTGTACTTCCAGTACTTCTTCTTTAAACTTTTTACCGTTACATACTTCGCATTTAAGGTGTACATCGGCCAAAAACTGCATCTCTACAATTACCTCTCCTTCGCCTTTGCAGGTTTCGCAGCGGCCACCTTCTACGTTAAACGAAAAGTCTTTAGGCTGGTAACCACGCAGGCGCGATAGCTGCATGCGGGCATACAAATCGCGGATGCCATCGTACGCTTTTACATAGGTAACCGGGTTGCTGCGGCTGCTACGGCCCAGCGGGTTCTGGTCTATCATTTCGATAGAAGTAATCCGTTTCATATCGCCTTTCAGCTCGCGGAAGGTGCCCGGCTTTTCGCCGCTACCATCAAACTGGCGCATTAGGGCAGGGTACAATATCTTTTTTATCAGTGTGGTTTTACCCGAGCCGCTAACACCGCTTACCACCGTAAGCGCCCCCAGTGGAAACTTAGCGCTGATGTTTTTCAGGTTATGTTGTGTAGCACCTATTACCTCTATCCAGTTGCTGGGTTTACGGCGGCTAGGGCTGTAACTTATCTCCAGTTCGCCGTTTAGGTATTTGGCAGTAAGTGTTTTAGCTTTTAGCATATCGCTGCTGCTGCCATTGTACATTACCTCGCCGCCAAATACACCCGCTTCGGGGCCCATATCTACTATATGGTCGCTGGTTTTCATTATGTCTTCGTCGTGCTCTACTACTACCACGGTGTTACCCAGGTCGCGCAGGTTTTTTAATACGGTAATTAACCGGTCGGTATCGCGCTGGTGCAGGCCAATGCTTGGTTCATCCAGTATATACAGCGATGAGGTAAGGTTACTGCCTATGCTGCGGGTAAGGTTAATACGTTGTGTTTCGCCACCCGATAACGTATTAGATAAACGATTAAGTGTAAGGTAACCCAGGCCCACATCCATCATGGTTTGCAGGCGGCCTTTTATCTCCAGCAAAATGCGTTGGGCAATCTTGCTTTCTGTTTCGTTTAGCTGTATATCTTTAAAAAAAGCGTATAGCTCTTTAATAGGTTGCAGGGTAAGCTCCGATATGTTACGGCCCTGTATTTTTACATACTGCGCATCTTTACGTATGCGCGAGCCCTTACAATCGGGGCAGGTAGTGCGGCCACGGAAACGCGACAACATAACCCGGTACTGTATCTTATAGCTTTTCTCCTCCAGGTAGCGGAAAAAATCGTGCAGGCCGCTAAAGTATTCGTTGCCGTTCCATAGCAATTGCTTGTGCTCTTCCTCAAGGTCTTTGTAGGCACGGTGTATAGGGAAATCGAACATAACGCCTTTCTTTATCAGTGGCTCAACCCACTCGCTCATTTTTTCGCCCTTCCATGGTGCTACAGCGCCTTCGTATATCGATAGTTCTTTATCGGGAAATATAAGGTCTTCATCCAGCCCCATAACGGTACCAAAACCCTCGCAGGTTTTGCAGGCGCCATAAGGGTTATTAAAGTTGAAGAAGTTAGGGTTCGGCTCTTCGAATGAAATACCATCGGCCTCAAACTTATTAGAGAAAACGTGTTCGGTAGCCTTGCCTTCGGCATCTATTATCTCAATAGTACATTCGCCGTGCCCCTCGCTAAACGATGTTTGTACCGAATCGGCCGCGCGCGATTTAAGGTCTTCATCACCGGCTTTTACCACCAGGCGGTCCACCAATACACGGATGCTGGTTTGCTTTTTCTTCAGTGCATCTTTGTTCTCCAGCAGTTCCTCAATTTTGGCAACGGCACCATCCAGCTTAATACGGGTAAAGCCTTTTTGCAGCAGCAGGTTGAGGTCGGTAGCAAACTTATCGCGCACCTTATCATCAAAGTATATAAACACCTTGCTGCCTTCGGGTTGCTTAAAAATATAGTCTACCACATCCATCACCTCGTGCTTGGTAACCAGTTCGCCGGTTTTTGGCGAGTAGGTTTTGCCCACACGGGCGAACAAAAGGCGCAGATAATCGTATATCTCTGTTAACGAGCCAACGGTACTGCGGGTGGTTCGGGTAGATACTTTTTGCTCAATAGCTATAGCCGGGCATAAACCCTTAATGTAATCTACATCGGGTTTATCCATACGGTTTAAAAACTGGCGGGCGTACGACGACAGCGACTCTACATAGCGGCGCTGGCCTTCGGCATATAAGGTATCGATGGTAAGGCTGGACTTACCCGAACCCGAAACACCGGTAATAACGATAAATTTGTTCTTAGGCAGCTCAACATCAACATTTTTTAAGTTATGTACGCGCGCACCTTTGATGAAAATTTTTCTTTCGCTGGCAGAAAATTTATTTGGTACTTTCAATTTCTTTTTATTATCTTCGGTAAATAATCAAAACAAAGGCCCTATAGCAGTCTATTTTTACTTCACATTTTCTAAGATTAGCAAAGTTAATTTTTAGGGCTTTTTATTCAAGTAAAATTTAAGTATCGAACCTTCCTCTACTTTGGGTTTTAAATTGTTTTTGTTGTCATAGCTGTTGCTATGTGCCATTTTAACAATACCACCCGTGTTTTGTTTTAATTTATTTTAACCAGGCTACAGGCCCTTACGGCAGGCAGGTATTATTTACCCGGCCGGCAAAAGCACCTTAAAGCCACTAAAACCATAGTTGCCTATAACTAAGCTTTACGTTTTTTATTCATCTTAAAACGTAACCCAATGCGCACTCAACTAATGAGCGATCAGGAACTGGTAGACCAGTACCTCGCAGGCAACGAACTGGCCCTTGAACGACTAATTGTACGTCACAAGGACAAAATTTACACGTCCATCTACTTAATGGTAAAGGATGAATACCTGGCAGAAGATATCTTTCAGGAAACCTACATTAAGGCGATTGACTTTCTGAGAAAAGGAAAGTATAACGAGGAGGGTAAATTTGCACCGTGGGTAGCCCGCATTGCGTACAACCTGTGTATAGACCATTTCCGCAAAACCAAGCGCACGCCGGGTATAGTTACCAGCGAGGGCGACGATGTGTTTAAATACATGAAGTTTGAAGAAACACCGCTGGAAGAACACGTACAGCTGGAAAAGTTTGAAGGCAAACTGAAAGACCTGATAGAGCAGCTACCCGAAGAGCAGAAAGAGGTAGTGATACTGCGTCACTTTTTCAACTTCAGCTTTAAAGAGGTGAGCGAGTACACCAAAGCGCCTATGAACACCTGCCTGGGCCGTATGCGCTACGCGCTTATTAACCTGCGCCGGTTAATGGAAGAGAACAAGGTGGTGTTGAGGTAAAACCGGCCCCACCCAAACCCTCCCCGAAGGGGAGGGCTTAACAGCCACCTTATCCGCCTTCCCGATAAAAATCGGGATGTAACAAAAGGGGCTTAAACAGCCGAAAGGCAAATACAAGAATTGTTGTTTTTTAAAATCCGCTCCTGTCGTTTGGGGCGGATTTTTTTTGTACAATTGACTACAGGTATTTTAAGACACTGCGAAAAATGCTAAATCATTTTTTAAAACACCTTGTAGATATATTTTATGGAACCAACCGGGTAAAGCGAAAATACCAGGTTGAAAATCCCACTGAAACTGTGTTGGCTGCAGATGCCAGCAAGGCTATAACAACAAATGCCAATCAGGATGTACAGCGTGGTCTTGAGTGGGTGTTCTCCCAGCGGGCAGTTGTTTTGCTTACCAACCAGAAAATTGTTTGTGGTAAATGGGTAATTCCACTTACTGATATTCAAGCGGCTCAACTGATTGAAATAAAGTCCTTGTTCGGTAAAGGGCAAGTCTTAAGAATTCAGACTAAAGACAACAAGCATTATCAATTCGGAATGCAGGTAAATCCTGAATGGACAAATCAACAAGGTTTACCTTTAACGATTGAAAAAGGAGAAGTAAAACATTCAGTTTATAGTATTGCTGTAAGGGTTATTGCTTTAGCATTTATTCTTTATTGGCTTTACGAACAGCTCATTCAAAATTAATTCTGCATTAATGTACTCTGATGATTTATTAGTAAAAGAACTCTACGAGAATATTCCTGAGTTTGATAAAATGTCAGACCATGCTACTGACCAATACTCTTATTTAGTTTATGGGGAATTAAGTATAAAACTGTTTGACGACATAACTGGCAACGAAAACATAACAGACTTTACAAAAAGCTGTTTTACATTTTTCAATCTTATCGGTGATAGAAATGATGAACTAATTGACAATCTACTTACAGTAGGAGTTTACGAAGCGCTTTTCGGCAATAAAAAATGTAATGATGTAGCCAGGCAATTGCTTACCGGGCGAAACAAGGAAGAGTATGAGTACTAGATGATAAACGGGGCTATTAAAGCAGACTACTGAAGCACGAGGTTTAATCCGCTCCTGTATTATTGAGCTTAACTTAATGGCATTGCCCTAAATCCCCGAAGGGGACTTTAACAGCCAAATACAGAATCCCCCTACTCAAACTCCAGCAGCACCTGGTTTTTTTCTACGGCGTTGCGCAGGCTTATGTTTACCTTTTTAACCTTGCCATCGCGCGGCGATTTGATAACGTTCTCCATTTTCATGGCTTCGAGTATCAGCAGGGTATCGCCTTTTTTAACTTCATCGCCGGGGTTAACCGATACGTTGATGATAAGGCCCGGCATAGGGGCTTTAATGCTTTGCACCGCCGATGATGATTTAACGCTGATGCCCAGTTGCTGTAGCAGCAGGTCGTTTTTGTCTTTAATACTCACCTCGTAGTCGGTGCCGTTTACGTTTAGCACCATGGTTTTCTCTTCGGGGTTGTAGCTAACCAGGGTAGCATTATAGCCCTTGTTATCTTTTATAATATGGAAGGTGTTATCGCGCACTTCTATCAGGTCCCAGTCAACACTGGTGCCGTTCAGGTTTTTGCCATCTACTGTAAATTCCTGCTTGCCGTTTATAGTTGCCTTTATCATGTACTATGATTAAGTGATTATCTGATTTAATG